>JBEEHV010000021.1:0-110937 GCA_041167585.1 Verrucomicrobiota bacterium | reverse complement strand
AAAAAGGCCAGTCTTGACCCTTTAAAGGACCAAATCGACGGAGGGCGAAAGCTTCTCTCAAACGGTCGTTTTTGAGACTGGCGTGGGCAATTCCTGCTAAGCGCGAAAACGCGGGTCAAAAATGTGCAGCCCAAAAGGCGTAGTCGAAATAGGTCGTCTATGGTCGCAATCGGTCGCTGTTACACTTGGACAGTTCTCTGGTTCCGAGGCACTTATTCGGATTTTGAGTCCAGCGCGTCTGCCAGTTCCGCCACGCCGGCTGGTCATGCCACCGTTTTCGTTTCGCATTTGATCCGAAGGGCGCAAGTGAAAATCGCGATTGGCGTTCAATCTGAGAATTGAGTTGAACTAACGGCACCCCGGCGTGCTAGGCTCCGCTTCCAAGATGATCCGTTCATTTTGGTCAGCGCTGTTTTTTCTTTCCGTTTCCATCGCCGCCGCGGAAGAGCGCGGGGTGCAGTTGCTCATGCCCTCGCGGCAACTCGAGCCCGTGAGCACGTTCGAGCTCCGCTTTGCGAACGAAATGATCCCGCCGGATCAACTCGGGAAGGCGGCAGCGGTTTCTCCGTTGGTTTTCACGCCTGCGCTCGAGGGACAATTCATCTGGCTCAGTTCGCGCAGTGGCACCTTCACGCCCAAGGGAGTGATCCCACTGGGGACCAAATTTCAGATTTCGCTTCGGTCCGGATTGAAGGACAACGCCGGTCGCGCGGTCACGGCGACCCTCAAGGAAACCGCAGAGACGCCGCCGATGCGCGTGAAGGCCGTAGCTCCGGTCGCCGGCTTCAGCGAGGACGATGCACCGGCTTTGCCGCGCTACTCCGTTGTCTTCAACGCGAACGTTAAGGCTGCGGCCTGCGCGAAATTTTTCCGCTACACCAATGCGACCGGGGCGAAGGTCGAGGCTCGCGTCGAGCAACTCACGACCGCCCCGCCCGATCTGGTTTATCAGAGCGACGATCGCTCGCTCGCCATTTGGGGAGAACCGCTGCCGCCGCCGGCTGACGCGCAGGACTCCGGCGAAGAGGACCTCACCAGGGACGTGAAGAAGAAGCCGGCCGCTCCGCGGGCAAATATTCTCTCCGTGACTCCGGCGAAGCCGCTTTCCCCGGGGAAAGATTGGAAGCTCGTGATCGACCCCGGTTTACCGGGCGCGGATTGGAAAGTGGCTCTGCCGGCGAAGAATGAAACGCTCATCGGGCTGGTTAAGCCATTCACGGTCAGCACTGTTCTGGCCGAGAGCAATCGCACCGCCGGCCGGCGTGTGCTGATCGATTTTTCGAAGACCCTGGCGATCGCGCCCGAAGACATTTTGAAGTGGATCTCGATCACGCCCGCGCCGGAAAACCTGAAGGCGACGATCGACGACAAGACCGTAACGTTGCGCGGCAAGTTTGGGCTTGGAGTTAAGTATAACGTGGCGCTTAAGGCCGGGCTCCCCGCGGCCCAGCCCTTCAAGCTCGACCGCGCCTTCACCAAAGAAGTTTCCTTCAAGGAGGTCGGACCGCGGCTTTACTTCGAAGATTTCGCGACCCACCAGCATCTCGCGGGCACGCATCGGTTTCGTCTTCTCTCGATCAACGTGCCGCGTCTGCACGTAACCGCGCGGCTCTTCACGGGCGACACCACTTCCGTCGCGGTGAAGGCCTACGACAAATACCAAGTCCACACTGAAGGGATGCCGGACGACGAAAACAATACGCGCGTCGATGTTGAGAAGCTGCCGGGGAAAATTATCTGGGAACGCGATTTCAAAACCACGGCGGGGGTTGATCAGACGGAAATGATGCCGTTGAACTGGGGCGAGATTCTCGGTGAACACAAAACCGGGGTGGTGTTGTTGACCGCTGAGTCGGTCGATCCGGTGACTCCGAGCCACCACCGCGTCGGGACCCAGGCCATCATCCAACTCACCGATTTGGGCGCGGTCTGGAAACGCGATAAGGAAGGCAACCTCGCGGTTCACCTCTTTTCGCTCGAGAAAGGCCAGAGCCTGGCGGGGGTGAAGCTTCGTCTCCTGGACGAGGAACAAAAGCAGAAGGGCGACGAGGCCGTAACCGATAAAGATGGCAACGCGGACGTGCCCGATTCCAACGGCGCGCGCTGGATGATGGCCGAGTTCGAGGGCGACTCGCACCTGATCGCGATCCGGGATTACGACACGGTAGTCCCACTCTTTCGGCTTGGCGTCACGGAAAGCGGTGACGGCGAAGGTGAAGCGGAGATAAAGTCAGTTTTGCTTTTCTCGGAGCGCGGAGTTTATAAACCGGGGGACGTCGTTCATCTCAAGGGTTTCGCTCGAATTCTGGGCGACCAAAAGCCCACTCTGCCGGCGGGAAAGAAGCTCAAGGTCAAGGTGACCGACCCCAAAGATCGCGACATTTTCGAGAAAGAGATAACGCTTTCCGAATTCGGTTCGTTCGAGGCTGAGGTTAAGCTTCCTGGGGAAACCCTGGGCCGATATCGCGTCACGGCGGAAGGGGAGGAAGGCGAGGGCCTCTCCGGCTTCGACACTTTCCAAGTTCAGCAATATCGCCCGAACGCGTTTGAGATTTTGATTCCGGCGCCGCCGGCCAGCACCGGTTCGGCGCAACTCGATCTGGCGGTGGCCGCGAAATATTTTATGGGCAAACCGCTCGTGAAAGCGAAGCTCACCTGGTCGCTTGTGGCGCGGGACGATATCTTCAAGCCGGAAGGGTTGGAGGACTACGCCTTTTGCAATGCCGTCGAAGATTTTCGGTTGAACCGCGCTCTCGACCGCATTTCACAGTTCAATGCGCAGGGGGAAGCCGTCGTCGATGCCAGTGGCATCGCGAAAGTCGCCACGTCGCTGCCCGTCAATCCCAAAGCGCCCCAGCCCCGCGCGGCCAAGCTGCTTTGTGAGGTCACCGATCTCAGCCAGCAGACCGTTTCGGAGTCGCGCACGTTTGTGCAGCACAGCTCGGATTTCTATCTCGGGTTCCGCCGGATGGACACGATCTTCAAGGAAGGCGCGCCGCTGGACATTCAGCTCATCGCGGTCACGCCTGATGGCAAACCATTAACCGCCCCGGTGAAATCGACGGTTCGATTGAAACACATTACCTGGCAGACGAACCGTCTCGCGACCGCAGGCGATACGACGGAATTCGACAGCAAGGCGCAGCTCGACGTCGTCTGGGAACGCGAACTTTCCACCACGCCCGGCCTCGGGGCCGATCGGAAACCGATCGCCGCCGCAGTGACCGATGTGGTCACAGGAAAGCCGGGGGAATATCTGCTCGAAGCGACCGGCAAGGATGCGCAAGGACATGATGTCCTGACCTCGGTTAACTTCGAGGTCGCGGGCCGGGGCGAGAACGTTTGGAATTATCGCAACCCGTACGCGATCGATCTCGCGACCGATAAAGACAGCTACGAACCCGGCCAGACCGCGACGATATTGGTCAAGACTCCGATCGCGGGTGACGCGCTCGTGACCGTCGAGCGTGAAAGTGTTCTGCGCACGTTCGTGACGCATCTCACCGGCAACTCGCCTTCCATTCAGGTGCCGGTCGCGGAAACGGATGCGCCGAATGTCTACGTCTCCGTCCTGCTGCTGCGCGGTGCGAACGACAGCACGCGGAAAATAAAAATGCCCGAATACCGGATCGGGTATTGCGAACTGCGCGTCATCCGACCAGCCGACAAACTCGCCGTGCAGGTCAAGCCGAAGGAAGCCGCCGTGAAACCGGGCGACAAAGTCGAACTCGAAGCGGATGTCCGCGACTCGGCTGGCAAACCCGTAGCGGACACCGAAGTCGTTCTCTACGCGGTCGATGAAGGTGTGCTCTCGCTTACCGGTTACAAAACGCCTGACCCATTTGCCTACTTCAATCAGAAGCGGACCCTCGGTGTGCAAACGAACCTGACTTTGCCTACGCTCCTGAAGGAGGACATCGAGGAGTCGGATTTCGCGAACAAAGGATATTTGATCGGCGATGGCAAGGGTGGCCCGCCGCTGGTCAACGGACTCCGCAAGAATTTTCTGGCCTGCGCCTTTTGGAATGCAGCGCTGCGGACGGATGCGCAAGGACACGTCCACGCGGAGTTTGTGGCGCCGGATAGTCTGACTCGCTACCGCGTCATCGCGGTCGCTGCATCGAAGCGAAATCAATTCGGGACCTCGGAATCAGCGTTTGAAATCAACAAGCCGGTCATGGTGGAGGCGTCCATCCCACACTTTGCCAATCTCGGCGACAAACTGGTTCTGCGCGGCGTCTTGCATAACAGCACCGACGTCGCGGGCGAAGCCGACGTCGAGTTGAAGCTCGATGCGACGGCGAAGGCGACCGAAGTAAAACGTCACGTCACTCTGCCCGCGCACGGATCTGTGCCGGTCGATTTTCCGGCGGAGATCGTTGCCGTCGGGAAAGGAGAATGGAGCTGGAGCGTCAATTTTGTTTCGACCGACAAGAAAACGGAGTATCACGACGCGCTCCAGTCGGAAGTGAACGTCGGCTATCCCGCGCCGCTCGTGCGCGAAGTGGAATCGAAGCGCATCGAAACCAGCGAAGCGGAATTGAAACGCATTTCCGATCCGCAAATCATCGAAGGCACTGGAAAGGCGACGATCGACGTCGCGAACACGCGCGTGATTGAGCTGCGCGAATCGCTGCGTTACCTGCTGCATTATCCTTACGGCTGCGTCGAGCAGACTACCTCGAGTCTTCTGCCCTGGCTCCTGGTGCGCGATCTACGCGACACGTTAACGGAGCTGGCGAGGACCGACGCCGAGGTCGCGCATTCGGTGAATCATGGAGTCAATCTGCTGATGTCGATGCGGACGAGCTCGGGTGGTCTCAGCTTCTGGCCGGGCGGCCGTGAGCCAACCTTCTGGGGCAGCGCCTACGCGGGTCTGGCGCTCGCGCTGGCGGAGAAGCAGGGATTTTCCGTGCCGAAACAGGAAGCGAAAGATTTGTTCGAGTATCTCAGCAAGGAACTGCGCGGCATGGCGCAGGACGCTAACGGCTATGGACTCTCCGCGCAGTGTCTTGCGGTTTACACGCTGGCCGTTGCGGGCAAACCGGAGGCGGCCTATCACGATATTCTTTTCCAAAAACGCGCCAGGCTGAGCGCGGAAGATCGGGCACTGGTCGCCCTCGCCGTGATCGAAAGCAAGGGACCAAAGGCGATGATCGAAGAGCTGCTCAAAACGCCGGTCGCGGGCGGCGGGTATCTCGATCAATTCTTTGGATCGGTTTCGCGTGAGACCGCGCTGCATCTGCTGGCCTGGTCGCTCTACCAGCCGAAGTCGCCCCGCGTGGATGAGCTTGCGGTCGAACTTTTCCGGCGCCGCAGTAACGGCCACTGGCACACGACGCAGGGAAACGCCTGGTCGCTCCTCTCGCTTGCCACCTACCTGCGCCAGATCGAGAGCGGCGATAAAAACGCGACCGGCCAGGTCATTTGGGACAAAGCGACGGCGCCGTTCACCGTGAGCAAGGACAAGCCGCTTGTGACCACGACGTTTCCGATCGTGAACCAAACGGCGGCTGAGCCGATTCGCCTGACCAAGAGCGGCGGACAGGTTTTCTCCGACGTGACGGTGGAAGCCCTGCCCAAGGTGATCGAGCGGCCACGGCAGGATCGCGGATACGGGATCACGCGGCGGTATTTCAAAGTCGGAGACGACGGCACGCTCGCGGCCGCGGATAAATTGCAGGTGGGCGATCGCGTCCTGATCACGCTCGACGTCGACGTGCGCCAGCGCGGGACCTATCTCGCCGTGGAAGATCCGTTGCCCAGCGTTTTTGAAGCGATCAACCCCGCGTTCAAGTCGCAGGAAGTCGCTGCGGGCGAAACGCTCGGGACGGAATGGGTCAGCGACTATTACGAGCTGCGTGAAGACCGGGCGGTGTTTTTCTCGGACGTGCTATATCCCGGTCATTACACGTTGCGGTATTTGGCCCGCGTGATCAGCGCCGGCGAGACCATCGCCGCGTCCGCGAAGATCGAGGAGATGTACCATCCGGAACGCTTCGGCACTACGGAAACGGTGCACGTCCGCGCCGAGTCGCTGAAGTGAAACGCCAACGCGCAGCAGCCTGGGTTCTCGGGACGTCCGGGACGCTCCTCCTTGCCGGCTATTTCTCGCTGAAGCTCATTCCCGTTCCATCGGCCTTGCTGCGTCCGGCGGTGCAAAGCATTTCCTTGCTCGACCGAAATGGAATTCCGTTGCGCGAAGCGCGCGTGGCGGAGCGTTTCAGCCACGAGCTCGCTCTGGAAGAAGTCCCGCCTCACGTGATTGATGCGGTGCTTGCCGCCGAGGATAAACGTTTCTTTCGCCATCGCGGGATCGACTGGCTCGCCACCATGCGCGCCGTCGGAACCGGCCTCGGCCATGGCCGAATCACTTCCGGCGCATCAACGATCACGCAGCAATTGGTGAAAATATCCGAACGCAGACCGCGCACCCTTCGGTCGAAGTTTCTGGAAGGCGCGACGGCTCTTCGTCTGGAGCAACTCTGGTCGAAGAAGCAGATTCTTGCCGCTTATCTCAATCGGCTCGACTTCGGTAATTTGAACATCGGGCTCGCGGCCGCAGCCGATTACTATTTCGACAAACCGGTCTCCGATTTGAGTGATGCGGAAGCTGCATTCCTGGCCGGGCTCCCAAAGAATCCGCGGAAACTCAATCCGCACGTGGCGTTGGAGGCGGCGCGGCGGCGCCAGGAGGTCGTGCTCCGCCGCATGCTCGCGAATGGCTCGATCGATCCGGCCCGGTTCGAGCGCGCCCGAGGGGAAGCACTGGCGCTTCGACCGCCAGCCCGCCGGTTTCGCGCGCCGCATTTCGTTGAACTGGTTTTGCAACAGACGCAGGAAACCGCGCGGCCGGAGCTGCAAACCACGCTCGATTTCCGCCTCAACCAGGAAGTTGAAAAAATCGTGCGCGAGCGCCTGGCGCAATTGCGCGAGCAGAATGTGCGCAACGCCGCGGCGGTCGTGATCGACAACGCCACGGGCGATGTCCTCGCGCTGGTCGGCTCCGAAAATTATTTTGCGCCCGGGACAGGCCAGGTCAACGGCGCGTGGGCGCAACGTTCGGCCGGTTCGACTCTCAAGCCGTTTACCTACCTTCTCGCGCTGGAACGCGGCGCCACTCCCGCGAGCATGGTGGCGGACGTGCGCACCAGTTTCCCAGCGGCCGATGGATTCTACCGGCCGGAGAACTACAATCGCCGTTGTTATGGACCGGTTCGTTATCGGACCGCGCTGGCCAGCTCCCTGAACATCCCGGCGGTGAAAGTCCTGCTCGCGGCCGGCGGACCCGAGGCCTTGCACGAGCGGCTGCGCGTTTGCGGCCTAACGACACTCGATCGGTCCCCCGAGATTTACGGCCTCGGCCTCACGCTCGGAAATTGCGAAGGACGCCTGCTCGAGATCACCAACGCCTATGCGAGTCTCGCGCGGCTCGGAGAATATCGGCCCTGGCGCGTCCTCACCCACAGCCCCAGCGCAGCCCACCGCTACTCGAGGCCCGAGCTGGTCTGGCAGATCGCCGATATCATGAGCGATAATTCCGCCCGTACTCTCGCCTTCGGGATGAACTCCGCGCTTCGGTTCGATTATCCCGTCGCGTGCAAAACCGGAACGAGCACCGACTTCCGCGACAACTGGACCATCGGTTTCACCCCGGAATTTTCCGTCGGGGTCTGGGTCGGCAATTTTGACGGCGCTCCGATGCGCGAAGTTTCCGGCGTTACCGGAGCGGGACCGATTCTTCACTCGATCTTCGACTATCTGCACGCGAATCGCGGCACGAGCTGGTATCGCACGCCCCCGGGAATCGTGGAGCGCAACGTCCATCCGCTCACCGGCAAGATCCTCGCCGAAGCGGATCCCCGCGGCATCCGCGAAAAATTCGTGGCCGATCGGCTTCCAGCGGCGGAATCGCCGGCCGACTACGATGCCTCGGGTAATGTTCAGCTTGGTCCAGAGTACGCGGACTGGTTCAACAGCGCGGAAAACGGTTTACGCGATCGCACCGTTCTCGCGATGAAGGGCGATTTGCGGATCACGTCACCATTGCCCGGCAGCGTTTACGTGGTCGATCCCGATGTGCCTTCTACGCGGCGCATTCCGCTGGTGGTAAACGGCGGGACAAAGATCAGCTGGCGAAGCGAATCGCTTACCTTCAGCTCCGAGAGCGGGATCGAGTTCGCGGTGGCCGCGGAAGGCGAGCACCGGATCGTGGTCACCGACCTAACGAGCGGACGACAGGCGGAAACCTGGATTCGTATTCGCTCCCTGTAGGGGCGGTCTGTGACCGCCGGGGTTAGAGACAGGAATTAAAATCCGCTCATCGAATCGAGCGGTTGCATGCTGCGCGGTGGACCGAAAATTTCGCGAAGAACGATCGCGTCCCGCAGGCCCTCACTCGTGGCAAGCCTCGATCGAAGCGCTTGTCTGTCCGCCGGCAGGTCGGTCGCGAGTGGCAATGCGAAGTCGCGGACTTCGAAGCCGGCCTCTTGCACTGGTGCCGGGGTGAAGACTCGCCGTGGAATAACAGGCGCGGGCGCGCGTGTCTCTTCGCGGAACGTGGTTGCCTGAGGTAACGGTGGCGGAGCGGTTTTCAGCGGCGGCAGGGTCGGAAAAATGCGTGGCCGGACTTCCCGCTTTGGCGTGACCTTGGGTGGCGGTTTGGTTCCGCCGGGCTGCCCCAGCGCTTCCAGAAAACGCCGGATGCGTTCCTCCTCCGTCTGACTTTCACTACCGCGAGTGCTCGGAGGCGTTTCGTCGTCTGGCATGGCCGAGTCCGTCGGCTTTGCCGCCTCGGCTTTTTGCGAAAGCCAACGCAAGAATCCAAAAGCGACCGCAATGAGGATGATCCAGGGATGGTCGAGCATCTACTTGATTGCGGAATTAGTGCCTTGCTGGCTGACCGAAAATTAGGTCGTTCCTTCGGTCCGGGGTTTGTCCCCGCCGGCGATCGATTCGCGCATAGAAGTATCGGCCTGCACGTTTTTCATTCGGACGTAATCCATGATGCCGAGATTCCCGGAGCGAAAGGCGTCGGCCATGGCCTGGGGGACGAGCGCCTCGGCCTCGACGACCTTGGCGCGCATCTCCTGGGTGCGCGCGCGCATTTCCTGCTCGACCGCCACGGCCGCGGCCCGGCGCACTTCCGCCTTGGCCTGGGCGACGCGTTTGTCGGCTTCGGCCTGCTCGGTTTGAAGTTTCGCGCCGATGTTTTCGCCCACGTCCACATCCGCGATATCGATCGACAGAATTTCGAACGCGGTGCCGCTATCGAGGCCTTTGGCCAAAACCGTTTTCGAAATCCGGTCCGGATTTTCCAGCACGTCTTTATAGGAGGCCGCCGTGCCGATCGAGCTGACGATGCCTTCGCCGACGCGCGCGATGATTGTCTCTTCCGTCGCCCCGCCGACGAACCGGTCGAGGTGCGAGCGCACGGTCACGCGCGCCTTGACCTTCACCCCGATCCCGTCTTGCGCCACTCCATCGATGGTGGTACGGCCCATCGCCACATTCGGGCAATCGATCACTTTCGGGTTGATGCTCGTGCGTACAGCTTCGAGGACCGTCTTGCCCGTGCCTTTCGTGGCCAGATCGATCGCGCAGGCGCGGTTGAAGTCGAGCGAGATGCCGGCCTTGTCCGCGGCGATGAGGGAAAGGATCACGTGATTAACGTCGCCGCCGGCGAGGTAATGCGCTTCGAGCGGATCGCTCGGGATATCAATGCCGGCTTTGACGGCGGTGATGCGGTTATCGACGATCATGCCGACCGGCACTTTGCGGAGACGCATCCCGACCATTTTGCCGAGGGAGACCGGAGCGTTCGCGATCTTCGCTCGAATCCAAAGCCCGAAGAAATTGAAAAGGATGATACAAAGAATGAGCGCGATCACGGCCATGACCGCGACGCCGACGAGATAAAACGAATCCATGGAGCGTAGGTTAGCCAAGGCCGTTCGGCGCGGAAAGGCTAATCGTTGCTGGAGCTAATCCACTTTGGAGCCGGCCCGCCCTCGGGCCGGTGGGCTGGCCTCGATCAACCAGCCCGAGGGCGGGCCGGGTCCAAAGCGCCGGCTCCAGCGTGCATTAATCTTTCGTTGCAATCCCACAGAGTCGGAATACGCATTGCGCGGTGAAAAATTCGGACAGAACGCGCGTGGCTGTGGTCGGCGCCTCCGGGTATACCGGTGAGGAGCTGGTCCGCCTTCTCTTGCGCCATCCTCAGGCGGAGCTCGCTGCCGTTACTTCCAGGCAATGGGCGGGTAAATTGCTGGGTGAGGTCTTCTCGCGGGTCGCTCACCATTCGGCGGCGAAGGCATTGGCCTTCATCGACGAGCCGCCCGCGAACATTGCCAAGTCCGCGGACGTAGTTTTCCTCGCGCTTCCCCACGGAGTGGCGGTCGATTTCGCCGGGCCGCTCCTGGATGCCGGGGCAAGAGTGATCGATGTGAGCGCGGATTTTCGGATCAAGGACGCCGCGACCTATCAGGAGTTCTACGCCCACGAGCATCGGGCCCCGGTCTTGTTATCGAGCGCCGTCTACGGCTTGCCGGAAATATATCGCGACCAGATCCGCGCGGCACGGCTGGTGGCCTGTCCCGGTTGTTATCCCACCAGTATCCTGCTGCCGATGATTCCGTTGTTGCGCGAAAAACTGATCGAACCACGCACGATCATCGCGAACAGCCTCAGCGGCGTGAGCGGGGCGGGGCGGAAGGCCGAGTTGGATTACCTGTTTGTCGAATGCAATGAGAGCGCGCGTCCTTACGGCGTGCCGAAGCATCGTCATCTCGCTGAGATCGAGCAGGAGTTGTCGATCGCCGCGGGTCAGGGCGTCACCATTCAATTCACGCCGCATCTCATCCCGGTAAATCGCGGGATCCTGACTACGCTCTACGCGGCGCCGACGATTGATTTGCCGGGCGACGAAGATCGGGCCGCTTTTGGGGAGCGAGTCGCGTCCGCCTTTCGCGCGGCTTACGCGCGGGAGCCATTTGTCCGTTTGCAGGAAGGCAAAGCGCTGCCCGATACCAAGAATGTCGTCGGCTCAAACTTCATCGAAATCGCGTGGCGGCTCGATCCGCGGACCGGTCGTCTTCTCGTCATGAGCGCGGAGGATAACATCCTCAAGGGCGCCAGCGGGCAGGCCATTCAATGCTTCAATATTTTGTGCGGATATGAAGAAACTCAGGGCCTTTATTAGCAGAGCGTTGCTCCTTGTTCCAGAAAGGCATCGATGAAGCGTGCCAGTGTTTTTCGTCAAATCCCGGGCTCGATCTGCGCGCCGAAAGGTTTCAAAGCCGCTGCGGTTTTTTGCAACATCAAGCGCATCGGCACGGGCAAGGGCTCGGAAAAAGGAGCGAAGCGCGATCTTGGATTAATTGTTTCCGACGTTCCAGCCGTGGTCGCCGGAATGTTCACGACGAACCAGGTTTGCGCAGCGCCGGTCAAGCTGAGTGCGAAACACGCCGCGCGGAAAAGCGCGCGGGCCATCGTCGTGAACTCTGGCAACGCCAATGCCTGCACCGGCGCGCGCGGCATCGCGGATGCGAAATCGATGACGGAAATTACCGCGAAGAATCTCGGCCTCTCCGCGAACGAAGTGCTGGTATGTTCCACCGGCCGGATCGGTGTGCCGATGCCGATGGCCAACGTGAAACGCGGAATCGTTGATGCGTCTCGCTCTCTCTCACGAGGAGCAGCTCGCGCAAAAGATGTTGCCGAAGCGATCATGACATCGGACACGCGCCGAAAAGAGATCGCGGTGGAGTTTGAACTCGGCGGTACATGCGTGCGGCTTGGTGGGATTTGCAAAGGCGCGGGCATGATCCAGCCGGGCATGAGCCGCAACGGCGCCCGGCCTGCGGCCAGTCTGCATGCAACCATGCTGGGCTTCCTCACGACCGATGCCGCGATTGAACCGGCGCTATTGAAACAGGCGCTCGAAACCGCGGTGGCGCAGAGTTTCAATCGCGTCACCGTCGATGGCGACATGAGCACGAACGACACGGTGCTGATTCTTGCGAACGGACTCGCAGGCAATCCGAAAATCCGCGCCGCGTCTAAGGATCTGCAAGTTTTTCAAGGCGCTCTTAATTTCATCACGCTCGAGCTCGCGAAGATGATTGTGCGCGACGGAGAAGGCGTGACTCGATTCATCACCTTGCACCTGCACGGCGCGCGCACGAGCGCGGATGCAGAAACCGCGGCGCGCGCGGTGGCGAACAGCGCGCTGGTCAAAACCAGCTGGTTCGGCGGCGATCCGAACTGGGGCCGCGTCCTCTGTGCCCTCGGCTATTCGTCGGCGTCCATCGACGAAACGAAAGTGGATGTAGGCTACAGCGCGGCCGGAAAGAGCGAGATCACCTTCGCCTTGCGCGGCGGGCAGCCCACCAGAGCGACCCTCCGTACCCTGGCCAAGATCACCGGCCAACCGGAGTTCGATCTCCACATTTTCTTGCACGCCGGCTCGCACGACTGCGTTCTCTATGCGAGCGATCTGACTGAGGAATACGTCGAGTTCAACAAAGGCAACGTGAGCGATCCCACCTCGCTCGGCGGTTAAAGATCGATGCAAGAAATCATCACTAAAGCCGGCACGCTCCTCGAGGCCCTTCCCTACATTCAACGGTTTCGGAATGAGACGTTCGTGGTGAAATACGGCGGCAGCTTCATGGATTCACCCGACCCGGCGGAGCGGCATCGCGTGGCCCGAGAAATTGTTTTCCTCGAAGCGGTGGGCATCAATCCGGTGGTGGTCCACGGCGGAGGCAAGGCCGTGACCCGCGCGGTGGAGGCGGCGGGCCTGACCACCACATTCGTGCAGGGCCTGCGCGTGACCGACGAAGCGACGGTCAAACTCGTCGACGATGTTCTTTCGCGTGAGATAAATCCGGAAATCGTAAGCGCGATCGAGGAACTAGGAGGCAAGGCGCGCGGCTTTGCCGGCTCCGAGATTTTTCGCTGCCGGAAATTATCGCCTAACGACGAGTCCGGGAAACCGGTCGATCTTGGTTTCGTGGGCGAAGTCTACGATGTGAAGGTCGAACCGCTGCGAGAATGCATCCGGCGCCATATTACACCGGTGATCAGCCCGACGGCCCGCGGTGACGATGGCCAAATCTACAATTGCAACGCCGACATCGCGGCGGCGCAAACGGCCATTGCACTGAAGGCGCGGCGGCTCGTCTTCATGAGCGATGTGCCCGGCCTGCTGCGGGATCCGGCCGATCCCGAATCGTTGATGAGCCATCTCAGCGCCGGCGAAGTGCCGCAGTTGAAAGCGGACGGAATTGTCGGCAGGGGCATGATTCCGAAAGTGGACAGCGCCATTGCAGCGATCCAGAGCGGAGTGGAGAAAGTGCAATTTGTCGACGGGCGGGTGCCGCATTCCGTGCTCCTGGAAATTTTTACCGACGCTGGTGTCGGCACGGAGGTGGTCTTGTGAAAATGGAAATATCAGGCGGGCTCCGAGCCGAGAAGCAGGATCGGTTGAGCGAAATCCGCAAGCTTTATCAACGGAATGTCGTGCCGTCGTACGCGCGCTTCGATCTGGCGCTGGGCCGAGGGGAGGGGAGCTACGTTTGGGATGTGGCGGGCAAACGTTATCTCGATCTAGCCGGCGGGATCGCGGTTTGCTCGCTGGGCCATGCCCATCCCGAAATCACCGACGCGTTGCTCGAGCAATCGAGAAAATTGCTCCACGTTTCCAATCTTTATTACACCAAGCCGCAGGCCCAGCTCGCCGAAGCACTCGTTAGGCTGATCGGGCCCGGGCGTTGTTTTTTTTGCAACAGCGGGGCCGAAGCCAACGAAGGTCTTTTCAAGCTCGCCCGCAAGTTCGGACACGACGAAGGGCGCTACGAGGTGATCACCGCGACCGGATCGTTTCATGGCCGGACCCTGGCCGGCATCGCGGCCACCGGTCAGGACAAGGTCAAAAAAGGGTTCGAGCCGATGACGCCGGGTTTTCGCCAGGTGCCGTTCAATGATCTCGAGGCCATGCGATCGGCTCTCACTCCGCAGACGGCTGCGATCCTGGTCGAAGCGATCCAGGGCGAAAGCGGGATCACCCCGGCGACAGCCGATTACCTTCTCGGGCTGCGGCAACTGTGCGACGAGAACAATCTTCTTCTGCTGCTCGATGAAGTGCAGGCCGGCCACTTCCGCACCGGCCGGTTCCAGAGCTGGCAACGGCTTCTGGAGGCGACGCCGGCCGCACACGATTTTTCGCCCGATGCAGTCTCGATGGCGAAGTCGTTAGGCGGCGGATTCCCTATCGGCGCTTTCTGGGTCCGGGAGCGCTACGCCGATCTTCTCTCTCCGGGAACGCATGCCACCACCTTCGGCGGGACGCCGCTCGGATGCGCCGTGGCGCTCAAGATTCTCGAAGTCATCGAGCGCGACCAACTATCAGATCACGCCCGCCAGCTGGGCGACTTTATGAAAGCCGAATTGCAGCGGTTGATCAGGAAGTTTCCATCCGTCTTGAAAGAGGTGCGCGGCGTAGGTCTGATGGTCGGCTTGGAATTCCACAGCGATGCCGCGGGTTTCGGGCCGAGCGAGAAGGTCCCGTGCCTGCAGGTGGTCGATCGGTTACACGGCGAAGGTGTCCTGACGGTGCCTGCGGGCACCGCCGTCATTCGTCTCCTTCCGGCTTTGAACCTCACCCAGGCGGAAGCCGTCGAGGGATTGCACGCGATCGAAAGTGTCATCGCGAGCCTGGAAGCCTAACGACATGAAAAATCTGCTCAGCATCGAACAGCTCGACCGCTCCCAGATGGAGGAAATCTTCCGGAACGCGGCCGAGCAAAAGAAGAACCGCGGGAAGCAGACCAACTTCCCCCTGAAGGGGCAGACCTGGGGGCTTATTTTTTCGAAGCCATCGACCCGGACCCGCGTTTCTTTCGAAGTCGGCGTGCGCGAGTTGGGTGGAGAGACGATTTTCCTGAACCCGAACGACATTCAACTCGGCCGTGGCGAGCTCATCAAAGATACGGCTCGCGTCCTCGGCCGGATGATTCACGGCGCGATCATCCGGACCTTCGCGCAACGGGACATCGAAGAGTTCGCGGAATTTTCCGCCATACCGACAATCAACGCGCTGACGGACGACGAACATCCCTGCCAGATCCTGGCGGACATTTTTACCTTCCAGGAAAAACGCGGGAGCATTCAGGGGAAGGTCGTCACTTTTGTTGGCGACGGCGCGAGCAATACCGCCCGTTCGTGGATGTTCGCTGCGGCGAATTTGGATTTCGAATTGAGGCTGGCTTCACCCGCGAAGTACCAGCCGAAAGCCAAATGGCTGAAACGCGCGGGCGGCAAGGTGGTGTGCATGGCCGACTTGCAGGAAGCCGCTCGCGGGGCAGATGTGCTTTACACCGATATCTGGGTTTCGATGGGGCAGGAAGGTGAGGAGGCCCGGCGCAATGCGGAGCTCGGTCCCTATCGAATTAATGAAGCGCTGGTGAAATTGGCGAAACCAGACGCGCTGGTCATGCATTGTCTCCCGGCGCACCGCGGACAGGAGATCGACGACACCACGTTGGAAGCGAACGCCGACACGATTTTCGATCAGTCGGAAAACCGGCTGCATGTGCAAAAGGCAGTGCTGCTGGCGGTGGGCGCATGATGGGTGCTCCCTCTCGCGACTGACTTTGTCATTCTGAGCGCAGCGAAGAATCTCTAATTAGTGTTGGATTCCGGGCGTTGCGAACTGGAAAATAGTCAGAGATCCTTCGACTTCGCTCAGGATGACAGGCTTGTTTGGGCTAGAGACGGCGCTCGGCGAACTCGAGATAGAACGCGGAGAGCGGTGGGATCTCGGAGATCGGGACCCCGGAGGTATTCGCGTCTGTAGTCGTTAGGCCAGTTTGGAAAGCGTCTTCCGACAGTCGATCGATTAACTTCAGCTTCGCTCCGGGAGATTCGTCCAGGTCGAGAAATTTTATTGCGCTCGCCGGCAACCAGACCCGGACATCCTTTAGCGGAACGGTCGGATTCAGGTTTGCGACAATGAGAAAGCGTTGCTGCGTCGCGATATCATAGCGCAGGAAAGCGTAAAGCCAGTGGCCGCTGGCCGGTTCGCCCGGCAGCCGTCCGAAACCTGGATTGTCGTGGTTCGCGGTGTTCAGAGAAAAAAATTCGCCATCCTTGAAGGCGGGTTCGCCGATGAGATTGATCAGCCGGCTATAGAAACCCCGTAACGCCTTTTGTCCGGCGGACAAATGCGCGCCGTCATAGCGATGCCCGTTCACCCACTTCACCATTTCGGGCATCGACCAGTAATCAAAGATGGTCGTGCGCGCATCGTCGCCGGCAAATCCTTCCGCGCCCGCGCCCGGCTCGCCCAGTTCCTGGCCGTTGTAGAGCATGATGGCGCCGCGCGACATCCCGTAGAGAATTGCCGAGACCGGACGGCCCACTTCCATTCCGACTCCGCCCCATTCCGATCGCGCTGCCAGTCGGACTTCATCGTGGTTCTCCGCGTAGCGAACCGAGTTGTGACTAAGGAATGCGTCGCTGATTTCCCGATCGATATCGTTGGCCCAACCCGAGCCGTCGTAGATTCTCTTCAACGCGCGATAGACGGGCGCGTCGTAAACCGCGTCGAACCCTGCGTTGAGCAGATCGTAAAGGACGTTGCCCTTGCCAAAGTTCAGACCGGCAATCACCGGATCGCTTCCGGGCACTTTGCTCGGGTCGTCATTGTAGGCCTCGCCCATGAAGAAAACGTGGGGCTGGCGCGCGCGTGCTTGCGCGATCGCCCACGACCAGAATTCCGGCGGAACCATGTGCGACATGTCACATCGAAATCCATCCACCCCGAGTGCCTGCCAGTGGGCGATGACCTCGTCCATTTTCCTCCAGGTATCGGGGACCAGTTTTTCCGGCGCCCAGGCATTGGGATATTCGCGGACTGATTTCGCGGGATCGGTGAAATCGAACCCGTAATTCAATTTCACCGTCTCATACCAATCGTTGAGCCCCGGTGTCCAACTCACAACGTTGTTCCCTGTCACGCGCCCGAAAGTTCTTTCGCCTTCGAAAAGGCCATCGCACTTTGCGCCAGGAATCTGGCAAGTCGGGCTGACCGGGACGCCGTCTTTGCAGGTCGGCAGCCGGAGCGGCGGACCGTTTGCGTCCGGCGTGAGGTAGAAAAAATTGTTTCGCGGGTCGAAGAACTTCGTCCGGTCGTCGCCCGCTCCGTCACAACCGCAGCTCCCGAAATTGGAGTCGGGTTTCACACAAGAGTCGCAGCTCCGGGCCACGTGGTTCGGCACGAGATCGATGATCGCTTTCAGATCGTGCGCGTGCAGCCGTCCGATGAGCGCTTCGAATTCCCGCAGGCGATTCGCCGGTTCCAGGGCGTAATCCGGACAGACGTCGAAATAATCTTTGATCGCATAGGGGCTGCCGGCGAGGCCTTTCAACAAATCGATATCGTCCGCGCGTTGACCTGCTTCGGAATAATCCGTGGCGGTGGCTTGTTGGAGGACGCCCGTGAGCCAGATGTGAGTGAACCCCATTTCCTGGATCGAGCTAATCGCCGCTGCATTGATGTCCGCAAACCGGCCGACCCCGTTCTCGGCCAGGGTCCCGTTTTGTTTGCGCGTTTCATTGGTGTTGCCGAAAAGCCTAACGAATAGTTGATAGATCCGGATTCTCGCCTGGTCTGAACTCTGGCGGCTTTGCTCAATAAAAAGCGGATGCTTCTCCGCCGAAGTGCCGCGGGACAGGCCGCTGGTGGAATCGAGGTCGAGTTGGTAGAAACGAGAAATGTATTTGTCGCCGACCCCGTTCGCCACGCTGCGATCGGAGCAGCCCCAGAACCAGCCCCAGCCGTCGTTAACGGTGGGATCTTTCGCGTAAATCGCGCAATCCACTTTGCCGGCTTCGCCCAGAAGAGCGCGCGGCACGCTGAAAACGAACTCCCCGTTCTCTTCCACGAGCGCAAACGCGGAAGTCCGCTCACGCTCGCTCCAGCGCCAGCGTTCCCACCTGCGCAAAAAGCAGACCGCGTGTCCGCCTCTCGTTTCCGCCATCAACAGCAGATCGCCTTTAAACGGCAGGAAAACGGTCGAACCTTCCGCATGCTGCGCGAAAGGGAGAACCGCGGCGCCCATTTCCTGATGTGTCCCGAGGGCGATGAAAAGGGTGAGCGGGCCACCACCCGCTGCCGGTGGTCGATAACCGATCGACAAGGCCGAGATAGAAACGGCTAGCCTCAGGACGACGCCATCCGAACCGGCGATTATTTCTTCACGCAAGACGCGAGTTTCTCACAGTGAGTTACGCGAAGCACTTTAGAAATGTCTGGAGCTCTAACCACTCCACGCTGTGAGTGAGCCAGGATAGCGATAGACATACACCCGGTGCCCGGGAAATCGCTTCAGCAATTCGGCAACGCCCGCTCCGTCCTCCGCAGCGAAATAAAGTGTGTCGGCGGACCACAGGTCGGGCGGATTTCGAACCAGATCGGGAATACCCATCTCGTAGGTGCCAGTCTGAAGCAGGATGATCCGCTTCGTTTCAGGAATGGTCGCGACCGCGCGCTCGAGGTCGCGTCGCCGGTAGATTTCCCGGGTTTGATCGGCGCCATAGATGAAACTGCACAGGACAAGCGAAGCCAGCGCCACGCGCCAACCTGTTTTTCCCAGATGCTGGTCGCGCGTTAGTCGGTGCACCTCGACCACCGCAAGAATCAAAAAGGTAAAGTAAGGGAAAAAATAGCGGGGCCCAGGGCCGCCCGCGGTCCAGGCGTAGATAAAGTAGGTGGCCACGTGGAGCGCGAAAAGCGTCAGGTAGGTCTTGAGCCTCCTGCTCTGGCACCGCCGGTACAGGCAGAGCAAAAGTAAAAGCACCGGAGGAAAAGTGTAGAGCACGCGCCATAGCCGCTTCCCGGTGATCCAGAATCCGCCCCAGGATACGCCGAGGCGTGCGGCGCGATCTCCTCGAGCATCATGTACCGCCGGCGGCATGAATGCATTTCCGGTGAGAATCTTGTTGTAGAAAAGGTGACAGCTCGCGAGCAGCGCGAATCCCCCCAGAACAAGAATGAGTCCTTTGATGTTTCGCCGGCGCAGCAGATCGACCGCGATCCATCCCATGAGCGGGATCCAGTCGAGATACCGGATCAGGGAGCAATAACCGAGCAGCAGTCCCACCCCGAGCAATTGCCAGCGCGATCGTCCCGGTTGGTCTTGATCCGGCGTGGTGTCGTACAAGGCGAAGGCGGCCAGGACGAACGCCAAGGTGGCGGTGCCCGATCCAAAGGTCCCCGCGCTGTAGCAAAAGAAAGAGCAAAGCGTGATCAGCCACCATCCCGGGACGACGAACTGATCGCCGATTCGTTTTTTAACTTGAGAGAGCAGCAGGTAGACTGTCAGCGCGCCGAATAAGGGGGCGACCAGCCACGCCGCATGCAGGCTAGTGCCGAGCGCTAGCAGCGCGGGCCACCCCGGATCGTACTTCGGAAAACGCCGGCCTGCCGTGTCGTCCAGCGCATCCGCGGCCACGAACCTATGGAGCGGATTGGCCCGATCGTAGATCGGATCTTCCACATAAAGCCGGCCGCTGGCGTAGAGCCGGGCCTGGTAGAGAAATGCCTGTTCATCGCCCGAGTTCGGAAATCCCTGGATCAGGACAAAATGAACGAAAACGAACTGGACCAGGGAAAGCAGCGAAAGAAGTAGGATTGTTCGCTTCATCTCCGGAGCGCTCGAATTTGGGAAGGGTGATTGGCGGACGCGTCCAGTCAAGAATCAAGTCTGCACAGAAGGAAACAACAATTTCCGGCCAGTGTCCGGTTTATGGAATCTGCGAACTACCATAGCCAAGGTCGCAGCTTGGGGTATGTTAGGTCACCCAGAATAAGTAGTTCCCCGCCGCGCCCCCTCAGAACAACAGAGGGGAACCGTGAGAGGATTTCAAAGAACTACCGCCTGTCTTGTTCTCGCCATTTTGGCGTTCGTGGCGCCTTCCCTCTCGGCAGCCAATGTTCGGGTCACGACCTGGAACCTGGAGTGGTTTCCGAACGGGAAACCTAACGAACTGCCGCCTGCCGAACAAGCCAAGCGGATCGAAGCCGCCGCCGCGGTGCTTCGGCCGCTTAATTCGGATATCATTCTGCTCCAGGAAGTGCGCGATTACGACGCTTGCGCGCGACTTGGCGAAGCGATCCGGCCCCACACCTATCAGGTCGCCATCTGCTCTGCTTTCAAGGAACCGTTTACCTCGGGATTCGGAAAACAGCAGGTGGCAATTTTGGCGAAGGTCCCGGCGCAGGCCGCCTGGTCGGAAGCGTGGAAATCGATGGAAGGGGTCGATCCGCCGCGCGGCTTCGCTTTCGCCTGGTTCAAAATCGCGGGAGCCGACATCGGGGTCTACTCGCTTCATCTCAAGAGTAACCTGATCATGCACGGCAACAAGGAAGTGGAAGGCGCCAAGAATATCCGGAAACGCGAGGTCGCTGTTACCCAGGTTCTCAATCACGTCCGCGATGTCATTTCGACCTCCCTGCCTGCCGTAAAAAGCGTGGTGATCGGAGGCGATTTCAATACCAACCTGGATCAACCCGATTTCCGCGAAGAGAAGACGCTGCTGAAATTCGCTGAAGCAGGGTTCCTGAATGTGATGGAAGGAATGTCCCAGGTCCAGCGGGTGACTCATCCCGGAAGCGGCCGGTATCCGGACGCGACTTTCGATTATCTTTTCGCCAGCCACATGAGTTCCGCGCGGCCGCAGATCGTTCCGTCAGAAGCGTCCGACCACTATCCGGTGACGTGCGATTTCACTGTCGCGGCAGCCACCGGCCCTCAGGTCGCGACGCTCCCGCGAAGCACGATGGCCCCGGCTGCTCCATCGCAGGCGGCGAAACTTCCACAGAACGCGCCGGCTCCGGCCGCTTCACCGCAGGTTGCAAAACTTCCACCACCGACAAGCGCGCCGGCCTCGCCGCAATTCATCCGCCTGACAGAGCCGGTGAAGATAAAAATTCCTTACGGTGAAACTGTGCTGCCTCGCGGCCTGACGCTTCCGCTCGTTTCGCGCGATGCCCAAACGGTCACGGTGCAATACCTGAACGGCACCCAGCGGATCCCGATTACTTCCACCGATTTGCGGTGATGGCGGAAGCGATGGAGCCGGCGCGCCATCGCGCCGCGCCCAGGCGATGACCCGACCGATTTTGGAGCATCAAGCACAAGTGTGTTGGCGAAGGTTGGATCGTGAGTTCGGTTCTGTTCTTGCGAATGCTGCGCAGCTTTGATGGGCGCCCGGCATAGCAGTTATAGAAGTATGCGTCATGAACTAAACCTCTCGCACGCCATACCCAATGCGTGAAAACACGTTTACATTCCGGTTTCTAATCGGCAGGATCGAACTACGCCGAACCAGTCAGTGGTCACACCTGGGAGGTAAAACATGGCAATAAAGAGCGCAGGATGTTGGATACTGAGGGCTCTTATCGTGATCAGCGCCGCGGGATTTCTAGCCGCAGGTGCGGCCGCCGCGATCATTCCAGTCACTACGACCGTGGATAATGCCGTCGGGTGTTTACGCCAGGCGATCCAGAATGCGGCCGCGGGCGATACCATCGTCTTTCAGATTCCGACGACTGACCCGGGCTATGACTCTACCACCGGCTATTACACGATCACACTCTCTGGCGCGTCCGCGACGACCAAGACATTGGTCATCAATAAAAACCTGACTATCGAGGGCGGCGCCCAAAAAATTATCATCAGACGAAGTAACTCGGCGCCAAACGATTTTTGCGTTTTCGTCATCAATGCAGCCTCGACCGCTGTACTCTCGCGCATTTGGGTTTCAAACGGTAACGTCACGGCTTCCGCGGCCCAGGGTGGAGGCGGGATTCAAAATTTTGGCAATCTGACCGTTCGAGACTGCACGTTTACTTCAAATGCGGCTTCCGCCTATGGCGGCGCGATCTTCAACTTCGGCTCGGGGCTTACCGTCAGTCGCAGCACTTTTTCGACGAACTCTGCTTCTTACGGCGGCGCGATTTACTCTGCGGTTCCGGCCACCATCGAGACCTGCACCTTTAGCGCCAATAACGCAGTGCAAGGCGGCGCTATGTTCAACGTCAAGACGACGATGATATTGAAGAGCTGCACGGTCTACGGCAATTCGGCGACTGCACCGCCCGTAGGATCAGACACCAATTTTGGGGGCGGTGTGGTCAACATACAGGCTTCAATGAGCATCCAAAACACGATCATCGCGAACAACGCCAGCCCCACAGCTCCGGATGTAAGTGGTACGGTCATTTCCGATGGGAATAACCTCATCGGCAGCAGTAATGGTAACAGTGGCTTTACCTCCACGGGCGATCAGGTAGGCGTCACTGCTGCTCAAGTAAATCTCGATCCCCTCGGCGGCTACGGCGGGACCACTTTGACTCTGCGGCCGCGTCCCGGGAGTCTGGCAATTGATAAGGGAAAGCGCAGCACCGATGCGAGCGGCCAGCCGATCAACATCGATCAACGCGGATTTCCGCGACCGGTGGAGCGACCGGAAAACAATGCGCCTTCTGGCGATGGGACCGACATCGGCGCCGTCGAAGTGGGCGCACCGCAGACAGGTCCCACCTTCACGGTTAACACCCTGGCTGATCGCGATGACGGAGAATGCACGACGGATGATTGCACGCTGATTGAAGCGCTCAATCTCGCCAATGCGGTCGCGGATGCGAACATCATCAATTTCACGCCCGGGCTGACAGGCACGATTGGGACATCCAGTGTGGTGACGATCGGGCTTACCATCAGTAACCCCGTAACGATCAATGGTCCGGGCGCGCGCGTGCTTACACTTTCCGGAGGGAATGCCGGCCGCATCTTGCGGGTCATTGGTCCAAACGTAACAATTACCGGGCTAACGATGGCAAACGGAAAAGCCACGAACGATCAAGGTGGCGCCATCTCCAACACCGGTGGGCTTACCTTAACTGACTGCACCATTACTAACAGTGCCGCGTCCGGCAATACTACCACGAGAGGGAATGGCGGTGGCATCTACAACGCGCTAGGTGCATCACTCACGTTGAGCGGCTGCACGCTAAGCTTTAACCAGGCCGAAGAATTCGGCGGGGGCGTTTACAACGACGGCATCTTCAGCGCGACCAACTGCACTTTTGCCTTCGATAATGCCCTCAGGGGCGGGGGGATTATTTCAAGGTTTGCGAACGGGGCGAGCCGCGCCACGTTCCGCAATTGCACGATTACACAATGCTTCGCCTCCAGCACTGGAACTACCAGCGGCGATGGCGGCGGTGGCTTTTACGCCGAGGGCGGCGGACAGCAATATCATGTGGGCAATACAATCATTGCCTTCAACGGATCCGGCGCCGTCCCCGTTACCAACGAGGACATCCGCGGGAGCGTTACTTCTGACGGGCATAACTTTATCGGCGATGCCGGGTTCAGCACAGGCTTCACTAACAGCGTGAACGGTGATCAGGTGGGTACCCCAACCGCGCCTAAGCAACCGCAATTCGACGGGTTCAAAAACAACGGAGGTCCTACCGACACCTATTCCCTGCAGGGCAACAGCCCAGCGATCAACGCGGGTGACGACGCCCTGGCGCCGCCCACGGATCAACGGGGCTACCGGCGTGATGGCCCGAGCGACATCGGCGCATTCGAGTTCGGGGGCCTCGTTCCTTCCGCCCTGGCTAATATTTCCACGCGGCTCCGGGTTGAGACCGGCGATAACGCGCTAATAGGAGGCTTTATTGTTACTGGCACACAACCGAAAAAAGTTATCATCCTCGCGATCGGCCCGTCCCTTACTTTGGCGGACAAGCTGGCTAATCCCACCCTGGAACTCTACCAGGGCAACACGCTGCTCGAATCTAACGACGATTGGGGAGATAGCCTAAACCGGCGGGCCATCATGGATAGTGGCGCGGTCCCATCTAACAATCTGGAATCCGCGATCATCCGGACCCTGGCCGCTGATAACTCGCAGTACACGGCCATCGTCCGTGGAGGGGGTAATAGCACCGGCATAGGTGTGGTGCAGGTCTACGATCTTGATCGAACTGCTGATTCAAAGCTGGCTAATGTTTCGACTCGCGGCTTTGTCTCCACCGGCGATAACGTCTTATTCGCCGGAACGATCGTAGTAGGGCAGGTATCGCAAAAGGTGATCGTGCGCGCGATAGGTCCTTCGCTAACTGTGCCGGGGAAGCTATCCGATCCAACTCTGCAGTTAGTCAACCAGCAGGGAACTATCCTGGATGAGAACGATAACTGGGTCCAATCGCCGAACAAACAGGCGATCATGGATAGCGGCGTCGCCCCGACAAACGACTCCGAGTCGGCCATCATCGCGACGTTACCGTCTAATAACGCCCAGTACACCGCCATTGTGCGTGGAGTCGGCGGAGCTACCGGCGTCGCCGTAGTCGAGGTTTTCGCGTTGAAGTAGCAAGAGTTGGAGCACGTGACAAGTGACGAGTGACATATGACGTGCAACGTGCAACGTGGGCAAGATCTCCGCCACTAGCCGGAGAGGCTTGCAATCCGCGGCCGTAGACGATCTGCTGGAACGATGATTTCCATCCGCCGGTTGTTCGTCGCAGGAATTTTCGTATGCTCGATCGCGTCGGCCGAAAAAGAAAAGCGCTGGCCCGCGGGCGCCGATGAGTTTGCGACCACCATTAGTGTCCCAGCAGGGTTCCGCGCGTTGAAGTGGGAAGCGCCGGCGATCAACGTGGCGGGCAACAAAGCTCCGTTGATGTTAGAGGCGCGCTTTCGTTCGGCGGACCGGAAAGCGGAGTTTGCGACGGCGATTTACTATGTGCGCCACATTTCCGCCGAGCCCGAGGCGAGACGCATCGCGGTGGTGCCCGGGGCCGGGGAAAAAATTAACGACCACAAAAGTAACCGCCGGAAGATCGCGGGACAGGACGGCGGCGCCGATTACTGGATTTACGATGAGGAGACAACGGTGAGCGGCAAGGGCTACACGCGTTACCTGCTCAACTCTTTCTCCACCAGCTCGCTTCCCGGCGCGACCTCTGACTTCTGGGAGTTCCGCGCCGCGGATGATTCTTCACGGAAACATTACGCGGCGGCTTATCGGAAATGGAAAGATTCGCTTAAAGTCGGGGAGGACTAACTGGAATGGCGTTTCCTGATGTGCACCCTTTCATGCCACTAACCAGTAGCCTAATTTCTAGATCCACCATGATCACATGCCGTCTGTTCGTAGTTATTATTCTCTGCGCCATTATCGCACCTTCGGCTGGCGCTCGAATCGGCGATACGGTCACGCAGATCGAAGCGCGTTTCGGGAAACCGGATCACGAGGTCGCACCAATGAAAGAGGGACGGCAACATCTGGCCTATCACTTCAAGACCTACAACGTGAACGTCGTTTTCCGGGATGGCTTGTCCGCGTGGGAGGCGTATGAAATGCAGCAGGGGGGCGCCGTGCCGGACGCATTCTTCCATGCGGTGCTGGATGAGAACGGCGGGAAAGCCGAGTTCACGGTCAAACGCAGCAACAATGGCCAGGTCGAATGGCAGCGTAAAGACGGCAAAATCACAGCCACTCGCTCCAGTGGTGGGGGTTTCCAAATCGGCCTGACCGGCTTTGGGAAGGGTCCTGGGATGAGCCCGCGCTTACTCCGTCCAATCAGAGGATCCGGCTCCACGTTCGTGATGTGTCCGGCAGAAAGCAAAAATGCGAATCCTGAGTAATCGACTCATTTCCGTTGTCCTTGTTCTCCTGGCCACAGGCACAAGCGCGATCGCGCAGCCATCGGCGGGCGGAATCGTTTACGGCCCGAAAGGCGCGTTCAGTATCAACGCTCCCAAGGGTTGGACGCTCGATCCGACCGCGGGGAAGGAGCAAGGCCTCCCCTGCGTCCTCTATCTGTTAGGCGCGACCTGGGAGAATGCCGACCCGTTGATGTACGCGAAGATCGCCAGCACAAAGTATGAGGATGGCGAGGCTTTCGCGAAGCTCGCAATCAAGGACATGAAATCGAAGCGACCCGGGTTCAAGCCGAAACGAATAACCTCGGGGACCACGGCGGGTGGGTTGCCCTACTTCATCAATGAGTACCCGCCGACGAAAGTGTATAAGCGCTTTGAGCGGGTCGCCTACATCCAGCTACCGAAGGCCGTGGCTTACATCGTTTACACCGGCGACGCGAATCTGGACTTCGAGAAACATAAGGGCGCATTGGAGGAAGCCGCCAAATCGGCCCGCTCCATGAACGTCGAATACCCCGGCAAGCCAAAGTAAGGGATGTGAGGAGGACGCGGCCAAGCCAGGGAGCAAATCCGAAAGACATGTGGGTAGTTCATTGAAGACTCGCGCATTTTGTGCAGCCCTGGCCGCGATCGGCCTGCTAGGCGCCTTGACCGGCGCCCAGGCCGGTACCATTAACGTCACCAATTTGAATGACAGTGGGCCCGGCAGCCTGCGCCAGGCGATTCAAGACGCCGCCGCCGGCGATCTCGTCTCCATAAATCTTACGGGGACGCTCAATCTCACCAGCGGAGCGCTGGTGGTCGGGAAGGACCTCTTAATCGAGGGGCCGGGCGCGCGAACACTTACCGTCGCTCGCAGCGGGTCGACGAAGTTTCGCATCATGCATGTTACGGGCGGCGCGGTTTACGTCGCTAACGTCACCATCACCAATGGCGATGCGTCTACAAACGCTCTAGGAGGCGGCGCTTTCCTCGTCGACGCCGGTTCGAGCCTCACCCTTGATTACAGCGCGGTCACGAATAACACCGCCGGCAACATGCCGGGCGGCGCAATCCTGAATAACGGTGGGTCGGTCACGGTCAGGTTTGACACCATCTCCGCAAACCAGGCGAGCGTGGGCGGCGCGATCGAAAACAATGGTCAGGCCGGCCCTGCTTTTACGTCTGTGGTCGAGTCCACCATCGCCAACAACACGGCCAGCACGACCTCCACGGTCAACGGCGGCGGCGGGGGGATCGACAATAATCATGGCACTATCACGTTGGATAGCTGCACCATCTCCGGGAACAGCAGCGATACCGGGAACCCCTCCTTGGGTGGCGGCGGAGTCCAAAATGTTTCGGGAAGCGCCGCCACCGTTGTCAACACGTTGATCGCCGGTAACACGACCAGCCAGGTGGGCGCCGATGTAAACGGTGCGTTTACTTCCAACGGGTTCAACCTTATCCGCATTACGAATGGGAGCACCGGCTTTAACAAGGCGACGGATCAAACCGGAACCGCGGCTTCCCCGCTAAATGCTGTTCTGGGCGCGCTCCAAAACAATGGCGGGCACACCGATACCAAAGCTCCCGCTGCGGTTAGCCCTGCGGTCGACAAGGGAAAGAGCAGCTTCCACCTCGATCAGAGACTACGGCAGGCGCCTTATGACAATCCCAGCATTCCAAATGCGGCCGGTGGGGACGGGTCGGATATCGGCGCGGTCGAGCTAGTAGGCGCCACGCAAACCTTCCTGGTTACCAACACCAATGATTTTGGCAGGGGCTCCTTGCGGGAGGCGATCATCCAGGCCGGTCCGGGAGATTTCGTTTTTCTCCAATCCCCACTCTCGGGCATAATCAACCTAACGAGTGGATCTCTTGTTATCGATCGATCGATGACGATTCTTGGGCCGGGAGCGCGCAAGCTTACGATAGCCAGCACGGGAAGCGTCTTCGACATTTCGGGCGGGGCTCCTGTCGTCATTGACAATCTCACCATCGGCAATAGCAACGGCCAAGCTGTCACCGACCACGGAAATTTGATCATGAATGAATGTTCGATCGTCAACAACCAGCATGGCGGCTTCTTTGTCGATCAATCCTCCTTCCTAACTCTGACCAATTGCACGGTCTCCGGGAACTCCTCCATTATAGGCGCCGGCATCTATAACGATGGGACTACCATGCTGACCAACTGCACCATTGCGAACAACACCGCGACCGATGCCGGTGTGGGTGGTGGACGGGCCGGTGGCATTTTCAATAACAATGGCAGCACCCTTTACCTGACTAACTGCACCGTGTCGGGAAATGTTGCGACTAGTCCCAACGGCGGTGCAGGCGGAGGTCTTCAGCTCGGTGGCACGGTCCACCTGGCAAACACCATCGTGGCGGGCAATACCGCTGATGGCGCCGGCCCTGATATCTCAGGCACCGGTGTCTCGGATGGCTACAACCTAATTCGGATAGGTAACGGCAGCAGCGGCTTTACCAACGGGGTGAACCACGATCTCGTCGGCACGGGTAACAACCCCATGGATGCGAACCTGGGAGCGCTCCGAAACAATGGAGGACCGACTAACACCAAGGCACTGGGGCCAGCCAGCCCTGCCATCAATGCCGCCAACAATAACGTCGCGCCCGTTGCTGACCAGCGTGAGTATGTTCGCCCCGACACCGCCGATATCGGCGCCTATGAATACAATGCCACCATTCCCGTTACTCTGGCTAACATCTCGTCTCGCGCCTTCGTCGGCACGGGAGATAATGCCTTATTCGGCGGGTTCATCATTACGGGCACGGACCCAAAGAAAGTCATTCTCCGCGCTATCGGTCCTTCGTTAACTCTTCCCGGCAAGATCGCCAACCCGACGCTGGAGTTGTTTGCCGAGGACGGCCACTCCCTGGTCTTCAATGACAACTGGACGGACGCGGCCAACAAACAGGAGATCATCGACAGCGGCGTGGCGCCGACCGACAACCTCGAATCCGCGATTGTGATCACACTTCAGCCAGGCAACTACACCTTCATTATGCAGGGAGCTGGTAATACCACCGGCATCGGCGTGGTGCAGGCCTACGATCTCGACCGCACGGGGAGCTCCGTCCTGGCAAATATTTCCAGCCGTTCTTTTGTCCAGACCGATGACAACGTTCTCTTCGCCGGGTTCATCGTGCTGGGCAACGCCGGGCAAAACGTCATTGTCCGCGCGCTCGGTCCCTCGACCGGGGTGCCGGGCGCGATGGCCAATCCCACTCTGGAGTTGCGTGACGTGAACGGAGCTATCCTGGAAGCAAACGATGACTGGCAGCTAAGCACGGCCAAACAGTTCATCATCGACAGTGGCATACCTCCGCACAACGATTCGGAATCGGCCGTTGCCCGCTTTTTATTCCCCGCGAACTACACCGCCATTGTCCGCGGCGCGAACAACACGACCGGCGTGGCCGTGGTGGAAGTATACGCAGTGAACCCCTGACCGCGGAACTGAACTGGAATCAGGGGAGGGAGGAGGACCTATCCCCCAATCTTTTCGAGAACTGTCAGGTCGAGCGAAGCGAAACATCTCTGATCATTTCCCCGAGCGCCAACCCTGGGAAATGGCCAGAGATGGAAAGCCCGGCCTCCCCGCTTCGCGTCTGCGTCACGGCTTCACTTCGTTCAGAATGACAGCTCTGGAATAGAGCCCAGTAGAGAGGGACGAGCGAACCAGGAGCGTCCTTCGCCTGCACACGTCACTCGCAAGTCTCCCTACTTACCCGTGGCCACGATCCGGCTGGCCTTGGAAGAGTCGGTCCCTAGGCTGACATTAACGGTCATGCCGGGCTTCAGATCGGCCACGGTGGCCTTTTGCCCGTTCACGTTGATATCGGTGAACGAGGTGATCGCAAAGGTTCTGGCGGACTTGGCTTCCGTGACCGTGATGCTCGTAGCAGTTACGCTGGCAATGACAGGCGCCTGAGTCACGACCGGCGGCGTTTTCTTTTTGCTCGCGCCGAAAGAGGGCGTGACGCAAACGATGGCAAGGAGAGCGGTGACGATGATTGCAACGCGACGAATTATCTTCATAAGCTTAACTAAACGCTGAGGTATTCCTAAGAGCAGCTACTTTTTGTAGAAGGGGACTTCCGGCAGGACTGGAGGTTCGATCAGGTCTTCTGTCTCTTCTACTTCCTCGGTCGAATTGACCGGTTGGCCGCCGGGATTCACCAGGCGGGCGGTAACGAAGATG
Source organism: Verrucomicrobiota bacterium (assembly GCA_041167585.1). Taxonomy (GTDB): domain Bacteria; phylum Verrucomicrobiota; class Verrucomicrobiia; order Chthoniobacterales; family UBA10450; genus AV80. The sequence goes on along the minus strand of JBEEHV010000021.1, from coordinate 80,975 downwards.
ATCAGGTTTCGCTTGATGTGTTGATCCACGTTGGTGCGAAAGAGACGACCAACGAGAGGGATGTCACCCAGGATCGGCGTCCTATCTTCGGTCTTCTGCACGTCTTCACGCATCAACCCTCCCAGCACCACCGTTTGCCCATCCCAGACACTTACGCTGGTCGTGACCTTGCGCGTGCTGAAGATCGGCTGATTGATCACATTGGGCGTGATGACGTTTTGCGGCGTGTTGAAGATCGATCCAGTCAGGTTGTTCAGAAACGAAGATGACGGTGCGAGAATTGGGCTGCCATAATTGATGAAGCCTTCGAACTCGACCACTTGAGGGACAAGATTGAGATCGATGGTGACTCCATCCGGACCGACGACTGGCTCCACTTCCAGGGTGACGCCCGTGTTGCGGGTTTCAAATTTCGTTGGGGTTGTCGGAGTGACGGGGACCGTTGAGCCGCTCCCAATAGGAATCAAATCGCCGACTAAGCCGGTGTTGTCGTTGCGAACGGCACCCACCGTCTGCGGGATTTGCGGAGCGGTAAATTCGGTGGGGTAACGAAATTCGCGCACGATCTCGATCATCGCTCGCTGGCCGCTTTTCGTGGTAACGCGAGGCGCAGAAAGCAAGTCCACGCCCTTCTTCTGATTAAGAGCTCTGATGACAACCTGGAATTGAGGGTTCGTGAGCAGGCCGCCAACTCCGAAGATGCCGGGCGATAACAACTGGCTGGTCGAGGTTCCAAGAAGAAGTGAATCGACCGCATTCCCGGTGATGGCCAGGTTCCCACTTCTGTTTCCTGCGGTCACCGGGCTCAGGCCGTTGATGGGAAATGGATAATCGCTCGGGTTCACATTGGCGCCTGTGCCCGAGCTGCCGCCGGCGCCCTGCAAGCTGTTGCCATTCAGATTAAATGGACCAAGCAGCCAGTCGAAGCCCAGGGCCTTGAGATTATTTTGCGTGATCTCTACGAATTTAGCTTCGATCTCGACTTGCTTCGGGCCGGACACGTTCGCCTGCTCCACGATCGCGTCCACCATCTCCAGGTTGTCCGCAGTGTTACGAACAATCAGCCGGCTGCTTTGCGGGAGAAAATTTGCGCTGGCCCCTGGCGGAAAGGAAACGCCCTGATTCTCGAGGAACTCCTTCGCTCCTTCACGATTTACCAGCAGCCTTCCCCCCGTCGATTCTACTGTATCCTTGGCCGTCCCATTCGCCGGCGGCTTGCCCGAGGTTTGAGTCGTCGCAGCCTGATTCAGGGTCGACACATTCGCATTCAGGGTCCCGCTAATGAAGCCGGGTGGAACACGATATTCTTTGGTGAGCAGATCATTGCTCATCTCGCTGATCGGAATGATCGAGACGGCATAGGGCTCCACCTTCACCTTCAACCCGGCCTGGCTCGCGATGTAACGCAACGCTTCCGCGAGTGGAATTTCGTTGAGCGTGATGGTGATGCGCGCTTCGGATGGGGAAATCGATGGAACGGTCGCGACTGGGGCGGGTGCCACGGTGGCTACTGGTGGAACTGCGGCCGGCGGCGGGGCCGAGGCGTCCGGCAGCCCATTCGTCGTCGGGGTGACTGGAGAAATCACGGTGGTCGTGCTCGTGGTTGATACCTTTTCCGCGGGAGTGCCGAGAGTGGTGAGTCTCAGGACGATGTCCACGCCTTTGCGGCCGTCCGTGCCCGGATCGTTCGCGGCCGCTTGTTGCCGAAGAAACTCGATCGCTTCCCGAACGCTCGCATCGCGGAATTCAATCTTGGGAATAATGATGCTGTTGAGCTTGTTCGTGATGCGAGCTGTGCCCGTGACATCTTTTCGGAAAGCGTCAGTCACCGTTCCCGTGGTTTGCCCGTATTGCTTGACCGGTTCTTCCCAACCCTTCTGCACCTGCCAAAGCTGCCGCGAGCGCGTCTCGTTGTAGGCCTCTTCGCCGTAATGCGTTTTGGTCAGATTGATTTTCTCTTCGCCGCGCCGCGCCGCCACGTTGTAGGGATCGAGCGCAAGGACCTGCTCGTATTTCTTGAAGGCGAGGTCGTAGCGGCCGCTGTTGTAATAACCATCGGCATCGCTCAGGAGCTTTTTCACCTCTTCGACTTTCGCGAGGAACTTCGGCCCCATCGTCCTGTTGAAGTAACCGGGCACCTGGAGGTGGGCCAGCATCTCCGCGGCCTGCTTGCAATTTGGATCGTAGCGATCACTGATCATTTCCCGGCAGATCGCCTCGGCCTCCGCATACTTGCCTTCCGCGATCCGTTGCTCCGCGAGCTTGAGTCCGCTTGCGCAGAAACCGCTGACTGCTTCGTCGTGCGCCTTCCCGCTCACCACCGCATCCGGGAGCAGGTTGACCGCGGTGCGGAATTCTTCGTGGGCGACGGTAAAGTTCCCCGTGGCCATCGCGACCTTCGCGCGGGCTAGCGCGGCGTCGCCCTGGGGAAGTGCCGCCTGCCGCCGGGCCGCCTCACGCTCGGCGACGAAATTGACGTTTTGCGCCAGGGCCGCCGCGCAGAAAAGAGGAGCGATCGCAGCCGCCAACGAAAATTTCCACCAGGACCGGCGTGATGTTGATTTCATAGGCGTATGTCTGCTGCGTTTTTCTAACAAGGAGGGGTAATTTTCCAACCGCTCTCCAAAGGGATTTGGGCGTAGTGCCCTGGCGCGACGTGTTTAGGGAATGAGCAAACCAATTTGGATCCGATCGTTGGGTTTCTGCGTGTTGACGATGACCGCCCCGCCAGGTTGAACGTCCACCAACTTATATTTGATTTGCTCCTCCGGTTTCAATGAAAATTCCTGGTCCTTTTTCACCGCGAATTCCCTGACCTCGCCCCAGGTGTAAACGAAATTCGCGACCGACTCCGGCGAGATCATGATCTTCTCCTTCACCAGACCCAGCGGCTCGTGCGTTTCCATATTTTCCAGGGTTAGCTCGGAGACATCGATCGTGGTCCCGTATTGATTCTTCTCCGATTTCGCCTCGAATTTCACCAACTTGAATTTCGTGCCGCGAATCGGGTCGCCCAGTTTCAAAAATTGCGTCGGCTCTTTCAGGTCGCTGGTGTTGATGGCGAAGGTGTCGCCGACCCACGAGGCGAAAACGAGCCGGAACGGCTCTTGCGCAAACGATTTCAATTTTAATTTGGCGACGAAGGGCGGGTGGGAATTCTTGTCGGTCGGGTTGGTGTGGTTCTGCCATTCCTCCAGATTGTTGAACCCGTCCGCGTCCTGGTCCTGCGTGAGCACATCCGCATCGGCGATGGGCAGGGCAAATTCCTCGAACCACTCGTTAGGCACGGGCGGATGGACTTCGGTGGTTTGAAGGGTCGTCGGAAGACCGGTCGTGCCGATGAAATGTTTTTCGGGCACGAACAAGCCGGAGCGGCCGCTGAAAGTCCATTGGGCCGCCTGACGAAGTTTTTCAGTGGCCTTCTCCATTTCGACGGCTTTCGGGGGCGGCGCGGCGGGTTTGGGCGGCGGCGGCGTTTGCCGGGCCGAGAAGTTTTCACTGAATTGCCAAACGCCGCGCGCGATGAGCAGCGCGGAGCAGAAGAGAAAGAGCGCGGCCGCGAGGACCACCACCCGATCGTAATGCGCGCGGATCCAGCTCATGGCGATTTGGCGCGGCGAACTTTCAAAATGTGAACCTCACGATCTCAATCTTCGCGGTGGTTTCGATGTGCTCGTTGCCGACGATGAAATTCAGCGCGGGCGCCGAGGCCGGCTTTGTTCCCGGGGCAGGCGTCGCCGGCACCACGGGAGGCGCTTCGGCCACCGTCTCACGAGGCGGCCCTTTGTCCTTCTCGTTCCGGACATGCAGAAGGCGGATGATACAGAAGTTCTGAGTCGCTCCCGCGATTTGATTGATGATTTTTCGGGCGGCCCCGGGCGTGGAGGTGAATGAAACTTCCACGATGTTGCGTTCGAATGAGACCGGCCCCGGAAGCTGGGCCGCGGGCCGGCCTCCCGCCGCCGGCGCGGGACTCGGCGCGACCGGCGTCGTTCCATGTTCCTCCGGCAACGGTGTCCGGCGGAATGAATTCACTGAGTCCACGCGCGCGTCGATCAAACTGCCCAGGAGCCATTCCACCTGCCCGAGCTCTTGTCCCAGCAACGGCGCGGCAGCTTCGCTGGGCAGGGCTGAGGCAAACTCATCGAAGCCGAGATAAAATTTCTCGGGCAGCTTTACCTTGTTGGTGCGCGCCTTGTCCGCGATCGCGGTCATGGCGAGCCGGAGATGCGATTGGAATTCGTTCGGCGCCATCGGGGTGACCGGCGGGACGCGCAGTTTCAATTCGTCTTTAAGGCGGGCGAGCGCGGTGGCGTAATTATCGGCGTGCGCCTTCATCTTGCGCAGGTTCTCCGGGCTCGGATAAGGCGCGCGTTGCTCGAGGTCATTCAACGCCGCAGCGGTCTGATTGAAACGGGCCAAGGCCTCATCCCAATTGCTTTTCGCGCTGAACAAAAACCAGAGCGCCCCGATCGTGGCGATCCCGAACAAGATCAGGAATGTGCCGAGAAAGCGATTTTCGCGAAACCAGTTCATGGGAGCAGGACGGGCTTCTTTAACTCCAGGCGAAGCTCGTAAGGAAAGGCCCACTCCGTGTTATTCGGCGTCGTGGGCTTGATCACTTTCGCCTGGTTCTTTGGGTCGATCGCAAACCAGGGTGATCCGACCAGGTTTCGAAAATAATCGACGACCACTTCCTGCTGCTTCGGATTAAACAGATAGAGCCCGCGCACCAGAAGCCCATCGATTGCTGGCGGACCCGGGGGCGGTCCAGGGCGCGCAGGAGTCGCTGAGGGAACGGGCGTCACTTCAGCGCGAGTCGTGCGTGCGTCGGGCGCGCCGAGCGGTTTTCCGGCGGAGGTGGGGATCAGCTCGGTGATCCAGATGTCTTCCTTAGGCAGGCGCGTATTGAGGTCTTCGATGATCTCGGGCCAGAAACTGCGATCGTTGATTGCCGTCACGAGGGGCGCCGAGAGATCGTCGAGCGATTTGGTCTGCTTGCGGACCTGGGTCATTTGCGTTTCGATTCCTCGCATCGCATCCACTTTTTCTTCAAGTCGAGCCGTGGTGCGTTCCTCGATTTGCGCGGCGCGCCAATAGGAAGCGCCCCAGCCCACCAACCCGAGAACGAAACATGCGGCCGCCAAAACGAAGTAGGGCCGCCGCCGTTCCAGCTCCTGCCGGCGGACCACACTTTGGGGCCGGAGATTCAACTCCATCGGACAGGTCGTTGCGCTCCGCAGCGCCAGCCCGGTCAACTCCCCGAGGAGATGCGCGGACCGGGCCACTTCCGCGGTATCGACCGCGACGGAAACCGCGACGTTGCGCAGCGGATTGAAAAACTCGATGGGCACCTGGAGTTTCTCCTGGAAAAACTCGCGCATGTACGGCGTGCTGGTACTGCCGCCGCACAAATACAAACGCTCCGGCGCGTTGCCTTGCTGTTGCGCCCGGTAATGGCTGATGGAACGCATCAGTTCCGCATGCAGCCGCGTCATCGTGCTGCGGACGATCTTCGAAACGCGGGCCACGTCGGGATCCGCCGGTTCCGCGTAGGCGCCTCCAAGGCTGACGAAACCGTCCCGCTTTTTCCGAAATTCCGCGGCGCCGATGGGTTCTCCGAATTCCTTGGCAATGGCCGAGGAGATCGACGCGCCGCCGATGGCAATGCTGCGCGAAAATATTTTTCCCGGCTCGATGAAAAGCAGATTGGTCGTGCGCGCGCCGATATCGACCAACAACGAACATCCGGGCAGATCGCTATAGTTGTAACGAAAGGCGTTGTAGAGGGCCATCGTCGCCACGCAAACAATCGAGGTCTGCAACCCAACGCTTTCGACCGCGGTGTTTATTCCGTCGAGCAGATCCTCCTTGATCGCCACCAGGACGACCTGGATTTGTTCGTCCGTGCCGCCGCCGACGAGCTGATAATCCCAGACGACTTCGTCGATGGGGAACGGGACGTTCTGCTGCGCTTCAAACGAAATGATCCGCTCGATTTTTTCCTCTTCGACCGCGGGCAATTTGACGAAACGCGCGAAGACCGATTGCGCGGCGGTGGCGTAATTGACGGGGCCGCCCTTGATCCGGAGCTCGGCCATCATCTCGCGCAACGAGCCGGCGATTTGCGCGTTGCGCGCGCTCTCGTTGGTGGAATCGGCCAGGATTTCGCGCAGGCGATAGCCGTCGAGAATCAAGCCGCCGTTGGCTTGCGCGTGGAATTCAGCCAGCCCCACGGTTTGCGAACCGAGGTTCAGGCTAAGGATGCGAGTGGTCGTCACGGATTAAAATTCAAATCCTGGGATTCAAACCCAAGTAAATCCCAAAAACCACGCGGCAAACAACTCCCAAAACTTCAAATCGGAAATATCGTCAGCCGCGCGGTTTTGAATCCGTCTGGCTGGGAGCGCGCGATCGGGAGTTTCCGCGCCAGCCGGAGCGCCGGGAAGAAGCTTTCGCTTAGGGGATTCTTTCGCCCAGCTCGCCGCGTTCGAGACAGCCGCGGAAATATTCGATCGTCTGCACGATTCCTTCCTCGAACTGCACCCGCGGTTCCCAGCTCAGCACTTTGCGCGCGCGACCAATGTCTGGCTGGCGGACCTTCGGATCGTCCACCGGCAGCGGTTTGTACTCGATCTCCGATTTCGTGCCCGTGATCCGGATGATCTCCTCGGCAAACTGCTTGATCGTCATCTCGCGCGGGTTCCCGATATTGACCGGCTCGTGGAAATCGCTCATGGCGAGTTTGAATATCCCGTCGATCAAATCGGAAACGTAACAGAAGGAGCGCGTCTGTGAGCCATCGCCGAAAATCGTAAGCGGCGTCTCGCTGAGCGCCTGCCCGATGAAAGCCGGGACGACCCGCCCGTCGCGCAAACGCATCCGCGGGCCGTAGGTGTTGAAGATCCGGACGATCTTGGTATCCATGCCGTGATAGCGGTGGTAGGCCATCGTCATCGCCTCGGCGAAACGCTTCGCTTCATCGTAAACCCCGCGCGGGCCGATCGGATTCACGTTGCCCCAATAGTCTTCCTTCTGCGGATGGACGAGCGGATCGCCGTAGCACTCCGAAGTGGAAGCGAGCAGAAAAGCGGCGCTCTTCGCCTTGGCCAGGCCGAGTGCATTGTGGGTGCCGAGCGCGCCGACTTTGAGCGTCGGGATCGGGAGCTCGAGATAATCGATCGGGCTGGCGGGCGACGCGAAATGAAAGACGTAATCGAGTTTCTCTTCCGGCAGAAAAATGTAGCTCGAGACGTTGTGTTTGATGAACCGGTAATTTTCGTTCCCCGCGAGATGCTCGACGTTCTTGAGATTGCCGGTGACGAGATTATCGATGGCGATCACGCGGTGCCCCTCGGCCAGAAGCCGGTCGGTCAGGTGCGATCCGAGGAAACCTGCGCCCCCGGTGACTACCGAAATTTTCTGCGAAGCCATGCTCCGGTGTTTCTAATTCGTCACGCCAAAGTTGGCCAGCGATTTCCCGGCGGTTGACACAAAAAAGCAGAGTTGATAGAGCCTGTCCGCGGTGACGTCTCGTCCACCCATCTTCATCTCCGCCGTCAGTCTCGAACTGCGCAGCGCCCGGCAGCTAGTCGCCAATACTCTGACATTTCTCGGCTATCAGCCGGTATGGCAGGACATTTTCGGAACGGAAAGCGGGGATTTACGCGGGATGCTCCGTCACCAGATCGATCAAAGTAAAGGCGTGGTCCAACTGGTTGGACACATGTATGGAAGCGAGCCGCCGGTCGTGGAGGGGGAATTCGGCCGCGTGAGCTATACGCAGTTCGAAGCACTTTACGCGAAGAAGCGAGGACGACCGGTCTGGTACCTTTTCATCGACGAACGTTTCCCGGTCGATACGGATAAGGCCGAGCCAGAGGAGCTAAAAAAACTGCAAGCCGCTTACCGCGCGCGGTTGCAAGGCGACACACAGATTTTCTATCCGCTCAGCAGTACGGAGGGTTTGGAAGCAAGCGTGCTCAAACTTCGCGATGATCTCACTCGGCTCCGGCGCGGCGTGAAGCAATGGGCGGCAGCAGTGCTGGTCCTCCTACTGGTCCTGGCCACATCGGTCTTCTGGCTCCTGCGGGGTCAGCATCAAACCAAGCGAGAGGTAGCTGAATCGAAGCAGGCCCTGTTGGAGATCAGCGCGGAAATGAAAAAGTTACGCGAAAGCATTCTCCAATATCCGCAAACGGAGGCGAAGGTGCGCGAATCGAGCACGGAGAAAAATCCCGTCGCCCTTCAGGAGCGGGTTTACTCGGAGCTGGCGAAACAACAAAACATAGAACCAAGTATCCTCCGGCAAAAATTGCCGCAGTTGGCGGAGCAACTAAAGGTGGCGCCGGAGTTGTCGAGCTACGAGCGCGCGACGGCTGCGTACGTGACAAAAGATTATGCGGCTACTGAGCGCCTGGCCCTCGCCGCTGCCGACAAGGCGAAGAATGACTCGCCGCCCCGCGCGGCGGACGCTGTGATGGCTTTCACACTCGCTGCCTGGGCAGCGGAAGCGGCAGGCAGTTACCAGAAGGCATTCGACTATCTGGGTGCGGCCGCAGCTTTGACAGACCGAAAGCGAGGTACCGCGGAATGGGTCAGCGTGCAATTTTCGCTGGGACTTGTCCTGGTGGATCTTGGGCGGGACGCGGAAGCGGAGGCGCTGCTGGCCGAAGTGATCAAGGTCGAAGAAAGCATCAAAGGCCCGGAACACTGGGATACGCTCTCCGCCCGAACAAATCGGGCGAACGCGCTTATTACCTTGGGCCGTTTGACCGAGGCCGCGGAAGAGCTCAAGAGCATTCTCCGTTTGCGTGAGAAACTCTCGGGACCCGAAGCTCCCGCTACTCTTACCGTGCGGAGCAATCTCGCTACGGTGCTGGGAGACCTGGGGAATTACGCGGAAGCGGAAGCAGAAGATAGAGTGATTCTGGCACTCCGGGAAAAACTCCTCGGACTGAATCATCCAGATACGCTCGATTCACGAAACAACCTCGCCATCGACCTGAGGTTGCAGAGCAAACATGAGGAGGCCGAACGCGAGATCCGCGAAGTGCTGCGTTTAAGAAGCGATGTCCTCGGTCCGGAGCATCCTGACACGATCAGCGCCCGGTACAATCTCGCGCTGGTCCTGAGCGCTATCGGTAAATATAAGGATGCCGAAGCGGAAGATCAGCGCGTCCTCGATCTTAGACTGAAGGTGCTTGGGCCTGAGCATCCCGATACCATTGAGGCGCGGGAGAGCCTCGCCTCCGATTGGACTGACCAAGGCAGGTACGCCGAGGCGGAAGCTGCGGACCGGGAGATCCTCGCTATGAGGCAGAAACTTCTGGGACCAACCCACCCTCAAACACTAGCGTCGCGTAACAGTTTGGCAGGCGATTTGACTGATTTGGGACGATACGAAGAGGCCCAAGCCGAACTCAAAGAGTTGATACCGCTCAGAGAGAAGGTGCTCGGACCCGAACATCTCGATACTCTTTCTTCGCACGACCAATTAGCCAGGGTCCTGGCGGGACAACGAAAATACCACGCAGCGGAGGCTGAGTTCCGCGTTGTCCTCGCGGCCAGGGAACGCGCCCTGGGGGGAGCTGCTTCCTATACTAATGAAACGAAGCGCGAACTTGGGGCTGTCCTTTGCAGCCAGGCAAAGCATGCCGAAGCTGTTGAGATCCTGCGTGCGGCGCTTATCGCGCAGGAAAAACTATTGAGCCCGAACCATCCCTCGGTGCTAGAAACGTGTTTCAAGCTCGCACTCTGCTTGCAAGGTCATGGCGAGAAGGACGAAGCCCGCAACTTCGCGAAACGCGCCGCCGAAAACGCCACATTGGTATTGGGACCAGATCACCCAAAGACGCGCCAGTATTCGAAGCTGTGGGATAGCTTAGTGAAGGAATAAGTGTCTGGAGAGGGGTTATCTCTTAACTGCCCAAAAACAAAGCGGGCGGGACTTTCGCCCCGCCCGCAAGTTGTTTCGATCGACCGGTGAGCCTTAGAAGCTGAGCCGGATGCCGAGCTGAATTTTCCAGCGCGAATCGAGATCCTCGGAGGATTGGATGGTCGCCTTCGCTCCTGTGCCGGTGTAGGTATAGACGCCGGCAGTGCTGATACTAATGGGCTGGGGCGTGCCGAAGTTGCTGAAGCGTTTGATCTGCCCCCAGTTGTCATCGAGCATGTTGGTGAAGTTCAGAATGTCGGCGGTGAACTCCGCGTTGATCCCCCATTTCACCGGGATCTTCTGCGAGAAGTGCAGGTCGAGACGATTGATCCAGGGATCGCGTCCCTCGTTACGCGGGGCAATCTGCCCGCGATAGTTTCGCAGGAAGTTATTGTGAGTGATGTAATCATTGTAGGCATACCACTGCGTGCCGTTTATACCCCCGGAGAATTTCGCGCCCATCGGGTCGCTCAGACCGGTCGGGACGTAGACGAGATCGTTGCTGAACTGGCCGTCGCCATTGGCATCGCCGTTGTAGACCACGCTGTAAGGATGTCCCGACGCGCCTTCGTAGATGGCGCCGATGGTGCTGTCCCAACCCTTCCAAAAGGCGTGGGTGTAAGTCAAGACGGCCAGGAATCTGTGGCGTAATTCGAAATCCGAGATGCCCAAGGTATCGACGTTGGGATTGCCTGGCGTGACATTGAAACTGTAATTCGACACAGCCTGGCTCGAGGTGGTGCTGTTCACGTCAAAAGCACGTCCATAGGTGTAAGCGACCTTGCTGTACCAACCGTCACCCGGGTCAGTCCGCTCGAGTTGCGCCGTCAGGTTATAGGAATACCCGCTGTGCGTATTGGTGAGCAGGATAACGCGATCGAAGTTCTTGTCCTGGTTGAATCCCGCAAAGATTGGGCGGCCATCTTCGGGGCGGACGCCGGTCTGGAGGCCCAGATTGAGATTTTCCTCGGTCACGGCCTGTAAGGTCTTGGTGTAGAGGCCCTCGACCGTTGCAATCAGGTTCCAAGGCAACTTTTGATCGACTGCCAGACTGTTCCGCCAGCTATAAGGCGTCTCGAAGTCCTTGTCGGTGAGATCGATCTCGGCCACCAGAGGATTAATCACTTGGCCTGGTAGCGGAATTGGGTGGGGCGGATTGGCGGAGTTGTTGCCCGTGAAGAACCCCGGGGTGAGTGGGGTTTGGCCAGTGCCACCGAAGGTTTGAGAGAGCCGTTGGAAATCAACGCCAGTGCCGCCGTATTGGTTGGTGTACAAGACGCCGAGAGTGCGAGTTCCGAAAATTCCGGTCCCACCACGGACCTGCGTCTTTTTGTTATCGAAGACGTCCCAGTTGAACCCGATCCGGGGCGAGTAAATGACGTCGCCCTCGATCTCGGACGTGCTGCGGCCGGGAAAGTCGGCGGCGAACTTCGGATTGTAAAGCGGATCGTCGGGATAAACGTGGGTATCGATGCGGAAGCCGGCCGTCAGCAGAAGGTTTGGGCGGATCTTCCATTTATCCTGAAGGTAAGCGCTGAAATCGAACAGCCGCACTTCCGTGATCGGAATGGTGCCCGGGACCGTGGGGAAGGTGACCGCATAGTTGGTCGGGGCGCCGCGCTCGTAATTCTGAGTAGCGGTCATAGCAGGAACAGCCGGGTTACCGCCTTGCGCGGGGACGGCTGCGCTGGAGCGGAAAGTATACGTCCCGAAGAAATCCCGGAGAAACTTGTTCTCGAAGGCGAGGGATTCGTTTTGCGTCCCGATCAGAAACTCGTGATTGCCGAGAGTATAGGTGGCATTGAAGGTCGCTTCGATTTGCTCCTGTTTCAGCGCGTTTTCCTGGCTGAATGGCTCCGAACCCAAATTAACGGTCCCGAAGGTCTCGACCACGCTCACCGAGGGGAATGAGTTGTTCGGCACGCGGGTGGCGTTGGTGTTGTTAAAGACAAAACGCGTTTCCGTGGAAAAGCTCGGAGTCCAGGTATCAAAAAGTTGGAACGTGGTGGAGTCGAACTCGATCGGTTTGGTGTATTGGCGGCTCTTGAGGTCAAATGTCGAGCCCCGGAAGAGGCCGAACTGGTTGGTGCCTTCAACGTGGTTGTAGGTCACCGTGGCGTGGTGCCCCTGCATAATGTTCCAGTCGAGTTTAATCAGGAACTTATCGTCTTCGATGATGGTCGACTCCGTGCCAGTGCCGCCCGGATTAAAGCCGTAGAGAGTGTTCGTGTCGTCAATAATTCTCTGCACGCTGGCGAGCGGAAATTTTGAGGTGTCACCGATAATAGGAATAAGGGCGCGCTTGGCCTCGTAGCTGGCGAAGAAAAAGAGATTATCTTTGAAGATCGGGCCGGAGAGGCGCGCGCCGTAGGTGTATTCGTGGAAATCCGCCACGGGCGTCCGGATGCGCGAGCCTTCGCCGACCAGGTCCTGGTTGCGGCCGTAGCCATAAGCCGATCCGTGGAAGGTGTTGTCGCCGCTGCGGGTAATGCCGTTGATGGAGGCGCCGGCGAAATTGCTCTCGCGCACGTCGAACGGCGCGATGTTGACGCGAAATTGATCAATCGCGTCGAGGCTGATCGGCTCCGCGCTTTCCGTCGGGGCGCCGGTGCCGCCTCCCGCCGTGGCCAGGCCGAACGCGTCGCTGATCGATGCGCCATCCACCTGAATGTTGTTCGAACGATTGTTCTGTCCGGCGGCCGATGCGCCCTGGCGGCCCAGCGTGCTGATCTGGGGCGTCAACCGGATGTAATCATTGAGACTGCGCGTGATGGTCGGCAGATTATTAATCTCCTGGCGGTCCACGTAGGTGCTGGTGCCACTCCGATCGGAGCTGTAAAGATCGTCCACGGTATTGGCCGATACCACGACGCGCTCCGTTGTAGCACCCGAGGTGTCGCCGGTCTCGGTCGTGGTCGTGGTCGCCGCTGGTCCGGCGGCGCTCAATTGCAGATTTACTTCGGCCGTCTGCGAAAGGGTGGTGAATACTCCGGATGTCGATTTGGTCGCGCCATCAGCCGAGGCGGTGATCCGATACGGTCCGCCTGTCTTGACGTTGGGAATATCCCACCGGCCACCCGCACGCGTGACGGAGGTGTAGCGGGTGCCGGACGCTGTATCGACCGCGGTAATTTGCGCGCCGACAACCGGTTTCCCGCCTGCGTCGGTCACGAGACCGCCGAGAGCTGATGAAGTAACTCCCTGGGCGCCGAGTTGCGTGGGAAGCGCGAGCAACCCGAGAAGGAAGATGGAGAACGAGGCTAAGGTGAATTTTCTCATGAAGGCTTGGTTTTACGTGGTCAACTCCCGGCCCACGAGAAAAAAATGCAGTTTTCCGAAATTATTTTTGAACGCCGGGAAAGGTGCCCAAAAATTTCAGCGAACGGGGCCGAAAGAGCCTCCGTTACGGGCCGAAACACAATTCAAAAGCGTGTCATCCTGAGCGAACGCGAAGGATCTCTGACTATTTCTGCCCTTCATAGCGCCGCAGTGGGGAAAATGGTCAGCGATTCTTCGCTGCGCTCAGAATGACAGCGTCGGCTCTAGATGATGACGCCAACTACGGCCGCGAATAAATAACAGGCCAGGATGCCTGCGATCATCGATTTCATCCCGAGCCGGGCCAGGTCGTGGCGGCGTTCCGGCGCGAGGGCCCCGATTCCTCCGATCTGAATCGCGATGCTGGAAAAATTCGCGAAACCGCAGAGCGCGTAACTCGCGAGCGTGACCGATCGCGGATCAACCGCGCCCGGATGGGCTTTGATGTAAGCGGACAAATCGAGATAGCCCACGAATTCGTTGAGCACGATGCGCTCACCCAGGATTCCGCCGATGAACGGACAATCGGCCCACGGCACGCCCATGAGCCAGGCGAACGGCGCATTCGCCCACCCAAGCGTCTGCTGGATCGTGAGCGGGTTAGCTACATTCAGCGCGCGCTGCGGCCAGACGATCAGGCCATTGAGAACTGCGACGACCGCGACAAACGCGATGAGCATCCCCATCACATTGATCGAAAGCATGACGCCTTCGCTCGCGCCGGTGCAGAGCGCGTCGATGCTATTAGTCGCGGTGCGTTTCGTTTCGAAATGACAGCGCTCGCCCGTTTCGCTCGGTTCGGTTTCCGGAAACATGACTTTGGCGATGAGCAAACCAGCGGGCGCGCCCAGCACGGAGGCGGTGAGAATATGGCCGGCGCTCAGGCCTTCCATGCCCGCGTAAACCGCCATCACGCCCGTGGCGATGGTGGACATGCCGGTAGTCATCAGGGCCATGATCTCGCTCTGCGTCATCCTGGGCAGATACGGCTTGATCACGAGAGCAGCTTCGGTTTGCCCGAGGAAAATATTGCTCGCGCCGGCCAGGCTTTCGCTGCCACTGGTGCGCATCATTTTCATCATGACCCAGGCCATGCCTGCGACAACTTTTTGCAGAACGCCCCAATAATAGAGGAGGGACGAGAGCGACGAGATCAGGATGATGGTGGCGGTGACTGAGATCGCAAAGACGTAAGCGCCGCCCGGGCCGAAAGCCTTGCGCAACATGTCGCCATCGCCCAAAGGTCCGAAGACCATTCTGGCGCCCTCGTAGGCGCAGGCGTTGAGTTGATCCATCATCACCTGCGCGCCTTGAAAGAGCCGCAGTCCGATCGGCGTTTTCAGGATGAAAATCGCGAAAGCAAATTGCAGGACCATGCCCCAAATCACGGTGCGCCACGGGAAGCGTTTGCGGTTATTGGAGAGAAGCCAGGCGCACGCCAGCATCGCCACCAGGCCGAGCGCGCTGACTAATTGGAGCGGCATAGGGCGGTTCTAGTTCTCGCGGAAAACCTTGGCGAGCATTATGTCGAGCGGTGGCGTTCAAGGCGGTGCGAAGGCCGAGATGATTTGAACATTCCAGCGTTTCGGCGATGACAACACTGTGCCTGCCCATTACAGCCGGCTTCTGCGCCGTAGGTAAACCTCGTGACACGGGATCCAATTTGCGGAATGGAAGTCGATCCGGCGAACGCCGCCTTTTCCGCGGAACGCGAGGGCGAGACGTTCTATTTCTGCTCCGAGCATTGCCGGCAAAAATTTCTGAACGAGGAGGCTGGTCAGCGGGATGGTGCGGCAGCGCAGAACGCGCACTCCTGTTGCCACGAAGAAGATACTCCGGGAAGGGGCACGAAAGGAACATCGCGCGTGCGGGCGATGCCGAAGAAATACTTCTGTCCGATGTGCGATGGCGTGGAAAGCGATACGCCGGGAAGTTGCCCGAAATGTGGAATGGCGTTGGAGCGGAACCCAACCGTCCGCGAACCCACGAAATCGATTTACACCTGCCCGATGCATCCGGAGATCGAGCAGGATGGGCCCGGCCATTGCCCGATCTGCGGGATGGCGCTCGAGCCGAAGAACGCGAGCGCCGGCGACGAGGAAGAAAACGCCGAGTTGCTCGACCTGACCCGCCGGTTCTGGATCGGTCTCGCGCTCGCGTTGCCCGTTTTCCTCCTTGCGATGGCGCATTTGCTTCCGCGCGCGCCGGAATGGGTGGCTGGCCCGGCGTCGCGCTGGCTGCAATTCGCGCTTAGCACGCCCGTGGTCTTGTGGGCCGGCGCGCCTTTCTTCGTGCGCGGCTGGCAATCGATCATCCACCGCGCGCTCAACATGTTTACCCTCATCGCGATCGGCGTCGGCGCGGCTTATTTCTTCAGCGCCGTCGTGATGCTGGCGCCACAAATCTTTCCGCCTTCCTTCGCGGGACATGGCCGGATCGGGATTTATTTTGAAGCGGCGGCCGTCATCACGGTCCTGGTCTTGTTAGGCCAGGTCCTGGAGGGGCGGGCGCGCGGCCGAACAGGCAGTGCGATTCGCGCTCTACTCGACCTGGCTCCGCGCACCGCTCACGTTCTCCGCGATGGCGCGGAACAGGAAATTCCGGTCGAAGATATTCGGCGAGGCGATCGGATCCGGGTTCGCCCTGGAGAAAAACTGCCGGTAGATGGCCGCGTCATCGAGGGAAGAACGAACATCGACGAATCGATGATTACCGGTGAGCCGATGGCGGTCGAGAAAAGCGCGGGCGACCCGGTCACGGGCGGGACCGTGAATCAGACTGGCAGCATATTGGTGGAAGCTGAGCACGTCGGCGCTGAGACGGTCCTGGCGCAAATCGTGGAGATGGTCGCCCAGGCGCAACGCAGTCGTGCTCCCATTCAAGGCCTGGCGGATAAGGTCGCAGGCTGGTTTGTCCCGGCGGTGATCGGGATTTCCGTCATCACTTTTCTGGTCTGGGCCCTGTTCGGCCCCGAGCCGCGCTTCGCTCACGCCATCGTCAACGCGGTCGCCGTGTTGATTATCGCATGCCCGTGCGCATTGGGCCTGGCGACGCCGATGTCAATCATGGTGGGGGTGGGACGCGGTGCGCAGGCGGGAGTCCTGGTCAAACACGCGGAAGCCATCGAACGGATGGAAAAGGTCGACACGCTCGTGGTCGATAAAACGGGCACGCTGACCGAGGGGAAGCCGCGAGTGACGAAGATCATCACCTCCGGTTGGATGAGCGAAAACGATCTTCTCTCGTTTGCGGCGACGGCCGAAGAGCAAAGCGAACATCCGCTCGCGTCAGCGATTGTCGCGGAAGGAAAGGCTCGGAACATTCCTTTGCGGAAAGTCAGCAGTTTTAGCTCGAGCACTGGTGGCGGGGTGACGGTGACGGCTGGGAATGATCGTATTCTCGTCGGGAAACCAGCATTTCTGCGAGATGAAGGCGTTTCAGGCCTGGAAGATTTAGAGGAGCAGGCGGTATCGCTACAGGCAGAGGGCGAGACGGTGGTATTCGTCGCGATCGGGGGCCGCGCCGCAGGCCTTCTCGCGATCGCTGATCCAATAAAAGAATCCACTCCCGAGGCAGTGCGTGAGCTCCAACGGCTCGGATTGAAAGTGATCATGCTCACCGGCGATAACCAGAGAACCGCGGAGGCTGTCGCGCATAAATTAGGAATCGACGAGGTCCAGGGCGGCGTCGCGCCCAGGGACAAGCACGAGCACGTCACGCAACTGCGGCGCAATGGTTCGGTCGTAGCGATGGCGGGCGATGGGATCAACGACGCGCCCGCGCTGGCCGCGGCTGATGTGGGCATCGCGATGGGAACCGGGACGGACGTCGCAATGGAAAGCGCCGGCCTTACCCTCATGAAAGGTGACCTGCGCGGGATCGAAAAAGCCATCCGGCTCAGCCGTGCGATGATGAGCAATATTCGGCAGAACCTTTTCTTCGCCTTCATCTACAACGCGCTGGGAATCCCGGTTGCCGCCGGCGTGCTCTATCCATTCTTCGGTTTGCTCCTCAGTCCGATCATCGCCGGGGTCGCAATGAGTTTCAGTTCTGTTTCAGTGATCGCGAACGCGCTACGCCTGCGCGGATTAAAGCTGTAGTCGCATGAGCCGTAACGCTCGTCTCAAGTCTGGACAGGGCGGCGAAGGTTCAACAAGATCCAGAAGATGATCTCCAAATCGGTCTACTTCGCTATTGGGACGTTGCTCTGTCTTTCCGCCACCGAGCGACTGCGCGCCGAGACCGCCAGTTTTCCGAAAGACCAACCTGCTTTCAAAGTGGAAATGCCGTCGGGTTGGGTGGCGACCGAGACGGAGACCTCGTTATATGTCCGTCCCACAGCGGCAGGCGTTCCCGGCCATTTCTTTGCCTTCATCGAGCTTCCACCAAGCGAGGTGAGCGACGCGACTTCAGCGAAAAAATATGTCGAAACTTATCGCACCACTGAATTGAAAAACCTGAACGTGGAGGAGAAGGCGAACATATGGCCGGTGATGGAGGAGTCGCTTCCGAACGGTCTTAAAGGTTGGGCCGCGGAAGCGAATGCCTTCATGAAATCGAAACCGGGCGACCTGCCTCAGGCGATCGCTTTCACGGCGATCGCATTTTCTCCGGACGGCGACCAATATTACCTGATGGTTGCGTTTGGCCGCAGTGCCGATTCGACCACCAACAAGGACTTCCTGAAAAAGTCGATCCTGCCGCCGAAGTAACAAGCCAATCTTGTCATCCTGAGCGCAGGCGAAGGATCTCTGACTATTTCTGCTCCATAGCGCGCGACCGTGAAATAATCAGAGATCCTTCGCTTCGCTCAGAATGACAGCGCATCATAAGATGTTTCTACATCAAATCGCTGAAGCTGCGATAAAGCGCGCGCCGAATTCGTTTCGCGGCCTTGCCCGTGACCTCGAACGGCTCTTCCATCAGGCGCAGGGCGAACGGCACCAGATCCGCTTTTCGTGACGGCAGCTCGATAGCGCCGATGTGGAACGATCTGATCTTCCGGAACGGCCATTGATCGAAGAGCCATTCAGCGCCGTAGGGCGTTCCACCTTCCAATGGTTCGCCCGCGTCTCTCAGCTTCACTCCGTGTGTCCCCAGTTGAATGTCGTGCAGCAAAATCCAACCGCCATCCTGGACATAGGGCGCGAGCCGCAGCACGTCGAGTAACGGCCAGGGCTGACGGTGATCGGCATCGATGAACGCGAGACCGAACTTTTCGCGCGCTGCCAGTTCACGGGCGTAATCGGATTCGCGCTGGGTGTGGACACGGACGGTCGAGGCCAGATCCGGAATGAGCGCCGGAATTTCAAAGCCGATTTTCTTCGTTTCATCGATGCTGCAATGGGTGTGGACGTCGATGGTTTCCACGGTGATCACAGGCCGGCCCGAGGGCAGGCCGGCTCCATGCTGGCGATGAATGGCGGCGGCGATGATGGCCGTGGAAAACCCGGTCAGGGTGCCGATCTCGATAACCCGGCGGGGCGCGAGAATGCTGACCAGCGCCGTTATGAAAAAATAATCGCGCGAACCAATTCCCCCCGGATACCGGACGTCGTCGAGGTCCACCATGGCATGGAGAAAATCCATCTCGCCCGGCGCCGGGATTTTTCCCGGGCATCCTAATTCGGTCGCGAGTTCCCGGTATTTTATTTCAAATTGTTCGAAGGACTTGAACTCGCCCACATCGAAATACCTGGCGGCCACGGTCGGCGGCGAACTCGCCGGCAGATGGTGCAGTTTTCGGAGAGCTTCGAGACGATGGCCGGACGGCGCAGACCGAAAGGCGTTGAAATATTGCGCGAAGGAAAATTTCAACCTCGGCAAAGCTCGCCCGAATCCCGTTTGCCGCAAACGGCGGCCAAAGTCGATAATCGCCGGCTGGTACGATTCGCTCTGAAACCGAATTGCGCGGAGGCGCAACCTATCGGACTCGTTCTTTCGACCACCCTATCTTCCGAAATTCTATGCGCATTCTTTCCGGCATTCAGCCTACGGGCATACTCCACGTGGGGAATTATTTCGGCATGATGCGCCCGGCGATCGCGCTCCAGACGAAGGGCGAAGCACTTTATTTCATCGCGGATTATCACGCGCTCACGACGATCGATAATCCCGAAACGCTCCGCGCCAACAGTCGCCGCGTCGCGCTGGATTTCCTGGCCTGTGGGCTCGATCCGGATCGTGGCGCGCTCTTCCGCCAGAGTGATGTGCCGCAGGTCACTGAGCTGGCCTGGATCTTGTCGACGGTCACACCCAAGGCTTTGCTCGAGCGCGCGACTTCCTACAAAGACAAAGTGGCCCGCGGTTTGCCTGCCTCGGCCGGGCTTTTCAATTACCCGGTCCTGATGGCAGCCGACATTTTGATTTACGACAGCGATCTCGTTCCCGTGGGCAAGGACCAGAAGCAGCACCTCGAAATGACGCGCGACATGGCGCAGAAACTTAACGAAACGTTCGGCGATGTTTTGAGATTGCCCGAGCCGCACATTCAGCAAGCCACCGAAACGGTTCCCGGAATCGATAGCCAGAAGATGAGTAAGAGCTACGGAAACACGATCGACATTTTCGGTGACGAAAAAGAGACGCGGAAGCGGATCATGAGCATCGTGACCGATTCCAGCCCGGTCGAAGCGCCGAAGAATCCCGACAACTCCACCATCGTCCAGCTCTATTCTCTTTTCGCGACCAGCGAGGAAACCGCGGCGATGCGTGAGAGCTTTCAGCGCGGCGGCACCGGTTACGGTGAATTCAAAAAACAGCTCTTCGCAAAGCTATGGGAATATTTCGAACCGATGCGAAAGCGTCGCGAAGAAATCCTCGGCGATGCCACCTATATCGATTCGGTGCTCGCGCGAGGCGCCGAGCGCGCGAACCAGGAAGCGGGCAAGGTGATGGCGCGGGTGCGCGCGGCCGTCGGACTTTAGTTACTTTGCCGGCGTCGCCGGCTGACCAAGGGCGGCCAGGTAATCCAAGGCGAACTCTTCCGCTTGGCCATAGCCCGTTTCAGGACCACCCTTGCCCATCGGCTGAGTGTAGATAGAGAAAAAATAAACGCCATCGGTCCACCGGACGTATTCGCTCCGGTTGCTGCCGCGTTGGCAGTCGTACATGTTAAAATCGCCGCTGTGGGTGACGATTATCTCGCTTCCGTTTGGGTGGCGGAACTTCTTCTGAAGCTTTTCCGGCCCAACGAAGTCATCCTTACCGCTTTTTTCCCCTTTGCAGGGAGGCAGTTTTACGGTGTTGGCTTTCTCTTCGGGAATGGTTTTTCCCATTCGTTTTTTGAGACCGGCCTGGGCCAGTTCGGCCGTTGCGAACTCCTCGATCTCCACCACGATATCGGTGTCGTAGCTGTGCACTTTTGCGTACCGCCCATCCAGGTAAACATATCTTAAACTAATGTTCCTGACGTATCCCTTGCTCTGGTCGAAAACGCTAAATGAGGTCGTGAGATGAAACTTACTCGTGTCCTTGAGGGAGAATTTCTCGAAGCCTGGTGAGGGCGGGGAAGTCGCCCATAAACTCTTCAGGGCGGTTGCCAGCACAGCGAAGCCAAGAGAGAGGGAAAGAAACCCAGGCCTCTTGAGATGTTGTTTCGATTCTATTTTCATTTTCGTCCTTCGTTTTTCCCCAAGTGAACTCGCAGCGGGCTGTTCCTATCTGCGCGAAGTGCCGCCCGTCGAGGCAAAAGCAGTGAAGCGCAAACAATTCCGTGTTGGCTACATCGATTCGGTGCTCGCGCGAGGCGCCGAGCGCGCGAATCAGGAAGCGGTTATTTTGCCGGCGTCGGCGGCTGACCAAGGGCGGTCAGGTAATCCAAGGCGAACTCCTCGGCCCTGCCATAGCCGGTGTCCTCTAGGCCGCCCTTGCTCATAGGCAGGGCGCTGATCTCGAAAAAGTAAACGCCATCAGTCCACCGAACCTGTTCGTCCCTATTACTGCCGCGTTTGCAGTCATACATGTTAAAATCGCCACCGTGCGTGACGAAAATTTCGCTCCCGTTTGGGTGGCGGAACTTTTTCTGAAGCTTTTGCGGCCCGGTGAATTCATCGTTGTTCCTCTTTTCCCCTTTGCAGGGAGGCAACTTTACGGTGCTGGCTTTCTCTTCAGGAATGGTTTTCCCAATTCTTTTCTTGAGATACGTCTGCGCTTGTTCCGCCGTGGCAAACTCGGAAATATCCATGCCCACGTCGCAGTTGTAGCTGTGGATTTTTTCGTACCGGCCGTCGCTGTAGGCGTAATTGAGGTGGATGGTTTTTAAATACCCGACGCTCGCGTCGAAAACACTGAAGGCATTTGTTTGATGGAATTTGCTGGTATTGACCGGAGATAATTTCTCGAAGCCCGGTGAGGGCGGGTAAGACGCCGCCCATAAATTCTGCCAGGCGATCGCGAGCAGAGCGCAGTAAAGAACTCCCGTCTGCTTGAGCTGTCGTTTCGTTTGTCTTTTCATTTTCGTCCCTCGTTTTCCCCAAGTGAAGTCGCAGCGGGCTGTTCCTATCGGCGCGAAACGCCGCCCGTCGAGGAAAAAGCAGTGAAACGCAAACAATTCCGCGATCGGTTACTTACCCGGATGTGTCTCTTGAGGCTGGCGTGAAGTGCCGCTCTCTTTCAGCTCGGCAAAGATCAACCGCCCCGCGCCGGTTTGCAGCGCGCTCGACACGACGACCGTCGCGGTTTTTCCGAGATGCGGCCGCGCATGGTTCACCACGATCATCGTTCCATCCGGCAGGTAACCGACGGCCTGATGACTTTCGCGACCTTCTTTGACAAGATGCAATTCCAGCTGGTCCCCGGCGGCCGCGGCCGGTCGCAGGGCCCGGGCGAGATCGGCCAGGTTCAGCACCGGCACCTGTTGCAACCGCGCCACCTGCCCGAGCGCGGTGTCGTTCGTGAGCAGGCGCGCCTGCAACATCTTCGCCGTGCGCACGAGCCGCGCATCGATCTCGAGGTCGGCGTCGCCGGTCGTTTCGTGGATCGTCAGCTCCATTTCGTGAGAGCTTTGCAGCTTGTGCAAAATCTCCAGGCCGCGGCGGCCGCGCTCGCGTTTCAGCGGGTCGCGCGAGTCGGCCAGCGTTTGCAACTCGCCCAGGATAAATCGCGGCACGATGAGGGACCTGCTCAAAAACCCCGTGGCGCAGAGATCGGCGATGCGGCCGTCGATGATGACGTTCGTGTCCACGACGAGCGGTTCGTGTTGCGTCGTCTCGCGCGCGAAACGGACGTACGGGATGATGAGCGAGAATTCATCGCGGTTGCTGCGCATGGCCAGCATCATCCCCAGATAAGCGAACCCGCAATAGACGATCAGCCGCGCGGCCCACTGGGTGGTGTCGCTTTGGTAGCGCAGGATGTCAGAGGCGATGAGCAGGTTCGCGAAGAGCAGGCCGAGGAGCAGGCCGAACGTCGCGGACGAAAAAGCGCGAAGGGAAAAACCCTTCAGCACGCGATCCACCAGTACAATGGCGAGAGCGCAGACGGCGCCAATCATGATTCCCGGCATGATCTTGCCCTGAATTTCCTGCGTCACGATGCCGCCGATCGCAGCGCAGAAAGTGACGAAGAGGACCCGGAGAAGATTGACCGTCAGAATCGGTGTCATCAGCGTGCTCCCTTTTTCCGAGGCGGGGGATTCTGATCGCGCTCCGCCGCGGCGCGCGTTTCCGCCTTGGCGGCGCTATCCCGGTAGAAAAGAATTCCATGGGCACGCAGATTACTGATGAGCGCGCGCAGATCTTTCGCGAGTTCCTGGTTCGAAAGCAAGGCGGGGAGCAATCCCTTTCCATTGGTTGCTTCCTGGAAGACCTGCGTAGCGGCCTGAATCGTTTTGCGCGCATCGCCGATTGCCACCTGCACATCATCCGCGGCTTTCTTGGCGGACCCCATTGTTCCGTCCGCCTTCTCGATCACGCCGTCGATTTTCTTGGACGATTCGGCCAGCGCCGTCGTGGCCTCGCTCAGATGTTCCATGCTCGCCTTGAGGCTTTGCATGTTCTCGGGCGAGAGCGCCTGCTCGTTCAAGCGAGTCACCGTGTTGTTTACATTTTGCACGGTGCCCCGCAAATCGGTGACCAGAAATCCGCCTTCGCGCGTGAGATCATCCAGACCGGTTTCACGCGTCCCCTCGATCATGATGTTTTTCTCGAGGAACTCCGTGGCCTGGCCCGGAGGCATGGTCACGGCCACGAAGCGGTCGCCGAGCAGACCGGAACTGCCGACGGTGAATTTGCTGCCGGTGGGAATCTTGACGTAATCGTAAATGCGCAAGGGCACCTCCACACCCTGCCCCGTCTGCGCCAGGCGCGGGCCACCCGAGACGCGTCCAATCTTCGCCCCGGCCAGCAAAACGTCGGAACCTTTGAGCAGCCCGCTCGCATCCGGGAAGCGGATGGTGAGGGCATAATAGGTTTTGAAGCCTTCGCCGACCCGGCCGAATTGCACGACCAATCCCGCCAGCACGGCCAGGCCCACGATCACGAACGCCCCCACCTTTAGCTCAAGGGTTTTTTCGCTTTGAGTCGTGGCCATGACGCGATGGACATTAGCACTGGTTTAGCCGGGTCGTAAGGCAGATTCGATTCGACTGGCGCAGGTCTGTGCTTCCGAGGCCTAACGAACTGGGTGGGCGTTGCCGGAAGCAGCTCCAGAGCGTGTCATGCACTTTGACTATCGCCCGCAAAACGCGGTAGGGACAGCGCGCTGCGCTGTCCGACACTCGTAGCTGAGTCCGTTAGGAGTCGAAGGTTCCAGGCCCACCACCACGCATCGGACGCCGCAGCGCGGCGTCCCTACCGTTGCAGATCGCAACTGAAACGCGCCAAAGTGCGCCACAGCTCTAGAGTTGTGTGTCCGAACGCCCGAGCAGGAAATCCTGGAGCAAAGGATCGGGTGAGACCTGGAGCTCCTGCGCGGTGCCGTGGAAATACATTCGGCCCTCGTGCAAATACGAAATGTGGTCGGCGATGTGAAACGCACTCTTCATATCATGAGTCACGACAATGCTGGTGACGTGATAGCGTTCCTGTAACCGGCGGATCAACTTGTTGATGCTATCTGAGACAACCGGATCCAGCCCGGCCGTCGGTTCGTCATATAGGACACACGAAGGCCGGCGAATGATGGAACGCGCGAGGCCGACGCGCTTCTTCATTCCGCCGCTCAGGTTTACCGGCATTTTTTTCTGCTGCCCTTCCAGCTCGATCACTTCGAGCATCTCGTTCACTTTCTCGCGGATCACTTTCGGATCGCGCTCGCCTGCTTCGCGCAAGGGGAAGGAAATATTTTCCTCGACCGTCATGGAATCGAAGAGCGCGCCGCCCTGGAAGAGGATGCCGACTTTGCGGCGGATCGCGGCCAGCTTGCGTTCGCTCAGGCCAATGATGTTCTGACCGTCGATCCAAATCTCGCCCGCATCGGGTTGCATCAGGCCGATGAGATGTTTCAACAGGACGCTCTTGCCGCCGCCACTGCGCCCGATAATGACGAGCGTCTCGCCCTTCGCCACGGTGAGATCGATGCCGCGAAGAATTTCCTGGCGCCCGAGTTTTTTTTCGAGACCGCGCACGGCGATCATGGGAGCGGTGGCGTTCGGCGTGGAAGGCGCGGGCCGGGTAGCGGTCATAACTGGGCTGGTCTCCACGGGCTGAATCTTTACAGCAAGGAGAGGCGGTTTCCAAACCGCCGAAATGGATGAGGCGCTTGGACGGGGGGCTTTTAACTCACATGCTCGCGCACGTATTCCGCCACCGCGTCCCGCCAGGAGCGAGGCTTTCCGCCCGTAGCCTGCTGATAACCTGTCGTCGCGAGCACGCTATAGACCGGCCGCTTGGCGACGAAGTTTTTCATATCAGCCAGACAAGCAGCGCCCACCCTGGTCGCTTTCATGTCGAGTCCTTTCGCGTGGCAACAATCGAGCGCCCACTGCGCATATTCCTGCCAACTGCATTCGCCGTCGTTGGCCAGGTGCAGGATCCCAGAATGGAGCGACTCCGTTTGGAGCCGGCCCGCCCCCGGGCCAGTCTGAGAGGACGTCGCTTCTGTCTGTCCCTCCGGCGCGAGGGCGCGCCGGCTCCAGAGAAAAGGCTTCAGCAACTGTGCGAGGTCGAGCGTGTAGGTCGGTGTGGCCCATTTGTCCGCGACCGCGGAAACTTCTTCGGTGCGCGCTTTTTTTAGAATCGCGTCGATAAAGCTGGGCCGGTCCGGACCGAAGACCCACGAGACGCGCACGATCAACGCGCGATCGTTTGCCTCCAGCGCGCGCCGCTCTCCCTCCCGTTTCGATTCGCCGTAAACACTGACCGGTATCGCTTCGTCCTGTTCGGTGTAAGGCTCGCGCTTCTCGCCATCGAAAACGTAATCAGTGCTGATGTGAATGAACCGCGTGTTTCTTGCGCGGCAAATTTCCGCCAGCACGCGCGGGGCTTCCGCATTCAGCGCGAACGCTTCCTCCTTCTCGGTCTCGCAACGATCGACATTCGTCTGCGCCGCCGTGTTGATCAGCGTATCGAAATCCAGATCGCCCAGTTTCGAACGCAGCTCATCCGGACGGCCAAGATCCAGCTGCGCGTGATTGAATCCGACGACGTCGAACTCGTCCGCATATTCCCGCACCAGGGCTGCGCCGAGCCTTCCGCCTGCTCCGACGACGACAATTCTTTTTCGTTTTGTTTCCATGGCGCTGGCCTCGTCAGCACCCATGGCCGCAGTCACGCTGCGGCGCAAGCCTCAGTGCCGCCCGGGTTACGGAATGTTGTAGACCTCCACCAACCCGATGCCGGTGGTGCGCCCGCTGCCCTTTACGATGGCG
This sequence comes from Verrucomicrobiota bacterium, assembly GCA_041167585.1. Taxonomy (GTDB): domain Bacteria; phylum Verrucomicrobiota; class Verrucomicrobiia; order Chthoniobacterales; family UBA10450; genus AV80. The sequence continues at coordinate 54,912 of JBEEHV010000021.1, read as the reverse complement.
CTGTAGGAACCGGGTGTGAGAGTCTCGACCAACGCCGCTTCCTGGTCATACTTCGGCGCGAGGGCAGCGGCCGCGATTTGCGGGCCTTGCGTGCTTTGCCAACTGTCGTTCGAGCGGATGACCACGCCGTTGCTATTCACGAGATCGAGGGTCGGATCGGCCAGGAAACCTTTGACATCGAAGTCGCCGAGCGTGGGGCCAAGAGCCCGAACGAGAACTTTGAGACTTTGGCCGGCGCTCGGGCCAATGATCACGCCCGCGATCATGACGTTGTCATCCACGCCCACGATGCCACGGCTGCTGATGTTTGCGAGAATCGAGGGACCACCCTGCTGAAGATCGAAGACCTCCACCACTGCAATGCCGCTTTCGAGAGCTTGTCCGCGGACCTGGGCGCTGTAGTTCACGCCCGGTGTAAGTATAGCAATGATTGCGCATTCGGCGTCTTTCCCGGGCGCAAACCCACTGCTCGCGATCTCGGCTTGTTGAGAAGACGACTTCCAGTCGTCATTGGTGGCGATGGAGGTGTCGCCTTGGAAAAGCTCGAGGAATGGATTGGTCAACGCTCCGGGCACATTGAAGTCGGTCAGCGTCGGACCAATCGCCCGGATGATGACTCTCTTGGGTTGCGGACCGGTGGCGATCAAACCGGCGAATAAGGTGCGATCGCCAGGTTCGACCCGCAGGCGGGTGGAAATGTTTGCGAGCGAAGTGAGATTGCGCAGCTTGGCCACGAATGCGTCCTGGCCGCCGCCGTTGGTCGCCTGGAGCGCCCCCAGGATCGGAAAATTGGTCGAGGCGGTGAATCCGGTTATGTAGATATTGCCGGCTGCGTCCAGCGCGATTTCATTGCCAACGTCGACCCCGGTGCCGCCAAGTAGAGTGGAAAAAACGAGAGCAGAACCGCTCGGGTTTAGCTTGGCGACGAAGGCGTCCTCCGTTCCGCTCAGGGTGGTTTGGAGGGCCGACGCCGTGGGAAAATTCGTGGAACCCGCGTCCCCCACCACATAGGCGGCGCCGGAAGAATCCACCGCGATGCCGCTACCGAAATCGAAGCCGCTGCCGCCCAGATAGGTGGAATAGAGCAGCGCGGAGCCACTGGCATTCAGTTTGGTCACAAATGCGTCCTGACTACCCCCGAAGTTCGGTTGCATGGCATTGGCCGAAACCGGAAAATTTGACGCTGCCGTTTGCCCGGTTACATAGGCGTTCCCGGCCGAATCGACAGTGATGTCGAGGCCGGCCTCGCTCGTGCTTCCGCCCGCTCCCCCGAGATAAGTTGAGTAAATGAGCGCCGTGCCGGCAGCGTTGAATTTCGTGACGAATGTCTGCACCGCCCCGGCGACTCCCGGTGCGAAGGCTGGTTGAAAAGCGTTCGCAGTCGGAAAATTCGAGGAGCCAGTGCGTCCGGTCACATAAGCGCTCCCGGCAGCGTCGACCACGAGGTCCAGTCCGTCATCCGCGCCGGATCCGCCGAGATAGGTCGAGTAGATGAACGCCGTTCCAGCAGCGTTAATTTTAGTCAGGAACGCATCGCGTACTCCGGCGAATGTCGCCTGGACGGCATTCGCTGTGGGGAAGTTCGTTGAACTCGTCTGACCTGTAAGATAGGCGTTTCGAGAGGAGTCGAGGGCGATGCCGCAAACAAAAGTATTCTCGGCGCCGGAGCCCCCCAGGTAGGTCGAGTAAACCAGCGCCGAGCCAGCAGCATTCAGCTTGGTCACGAATGCATCGGAGGTGCCGCTTAAACCCGCCTGGATGGGATTGACCGTGGGAAAGTCCGATGACGAGGTGTTGCCCGTGACATAAACGCTTCCTAAAGGATCCACCGCAATGCCTCGCCCAATGTCCGCATTATTGCCGCCGAGGTAGCTTGAGTAGACCAACGCGGTCCCGCTCGCATTTATCTTCGTCACGAAAACATCATTGCAAGGCGCCCCGGAGCAGGTCCCGCCGCTGAAGCTCCCCTGAAATGCGTTCGCCGTGGGAAAATTTATCGAGCGAGTAGTCCCGGCGAGGTAAACGTTTCCGGCGGCATCCACCGCGAGACTGCCGCCGGTGTCGATGTCGTTGCCGCCCAGATAGCTGGCGTAGCTGAGGATGGGATCGATCACGAGCAGCTGGTGCGGATCGTAGGCGCCCACTTCAAACCGGACGCGTTGAGCGTCCACCACCGCGTAGCTGGTTTCGATCTCTTTACGCCGGCCATTTACCTCCTGGTAGGCCACGGGTTTGTGTTGTCGGAGCATGGCCTCACCGGCCAGAAGCAGCAAGTCGCCCGTGGCTGGGTCGACCTGCACCTTGTCAGCCCCTTCATAACGTAGCGCGATTTGTCTGTAGTCGGCGCCGGGCTGGACCACGAAATCGTATTCCAGGCGCTGTTGATTCCCGTGATACACCAGGTCCACTCCGCGATAGAGAGTGTCGTACTGGACGCGGCCGAAGGTCGGGATGTTGCTCTGCCAGTGGCTGGGATCGTTGCCGATAAAAGAGTTGACCCGTCCCGGCAGCTCATCCTTGCCTGAGATCAAGGGAGAAGAGTTGGCCCCTTCGAATTGCAGGCGCAGAACCAGCGGCGCCGCTGGGGTTGAGTCTCCGGCTGGTTGGTCGAGGACTGTCGCGTCAATCGCTCGCTTCCCAGGGGCGGATTTCGACTGGCTGCCGGCTTTATCATCGAGGACAAAAACTGCTTCGGTGGCAGCCAAAAAAATCGTGTAACCGCGACCGCGCGTGAGGAACTTCACCTCCTCGTTGGTTCTCCCTCCGTTCGCTTCGAAGCTTAAGGGTAACTGGGCATAGTTGGCGTGCACTCCGATCGCTGGGGCGGAGACCGCGGAGGTACCCGCGCTGCCGCCTACGACCTTTTGATAGGCAGCACGCGACTCGGTAAATCGACTCGTCAACCTAACGAAGAGCGAAAGGCTGATGGTAAGAGTGAGCAAAATCATGATCACGGCGCTCACCCTCCGGCGCGGCGATTTCTCGAAGAATAACCTCATTTGCCCTCCCTGTTTTACCAGTTTGATGTTCTGGTTGTTACAGTCCCTTGCCGGTTGTCGGCAGCGACGCCACGATTCTACGGATTTATTTCGGCCGTGAGCAAGCCAGTAGTTCCCGGGCTGGTTATACTCCCCTCCGTCCAGCCGAAGCTGGGATAAAAGTATTGTTCGTAGCGCCAGAGCATTCGCAGCCGCGATCCATCCGGCTTCTTCCAATTCAATTCGTAGTAGCGAAGCCTTCTCCAGGAGGATGCGTGGCCGGTCATAAAGTTGAAGTTGAACGGAGTAGGCCAGCTCAAATAGCTTCGCCGCTCCGAGAGAACGGCAGAGTCCTGCGAATCCATGAGCACCCCGTACCCGTCGGTTTCTCCTTCTCCTTTCGAGGTAAAGGAGAGGCTGCCCAGGGCGAATGACCTGCCGGAAATGCTGAGCACGAGTTTTCCGTTGTCCCGCGCGATTCGCAACGGGAACGGCCGATCGTCCACGCCGTTAGCGGTGAGAATTTTCTCTTCAATAAAGAGAGTGCCCCCGGAACCTGCGCCATGATAGTTCAGTCCAGTCACTGGTATTCTGGCGATCTCCGCCGTTCCGAATCTGTCCACGAACAGCGCCAGTTGCCGCCCACCCAAAATCCAGAACAGACTTATCGCGACCAGGCCAACAACGAGTAAGGCGATTCGAAAAAAGGCGCGGCGCATGAGCGGTAACGATGGGGCTTGATCCATTTTGCAATCAAGCTCAGCGGCAGGCACCCGCGCGACAGCGGTGCAGGCTCCCGGGGTCAGTCTTTCCACCGGGGACCGTTTCGCGTGCGTGCTTCGGGAAAATCACTTACGATGGCCGGCGCTCATGAAAGTTCTCGTAGTCGAAGATGACCCGCGGATTTCCGATGTGCTGGTCTACGCGCTGAAGGCGGAGGGCTACGAGGTGGAAACGGCGCAGCGCGGACGCGAAGCGATCGAGATGGCGCGGCGTTCGTCACCGGGACTGATCGTGCTTGACGTCGGTTTGCCGGATCTAGATGGCTTCGAGGTTTGCCGGATGGTGCGCACGTTCTCGGATGTGCCGGTCATTTTTCTCACATCGCGCAGTGACGAGATTGATCGCGTTGTGGGTCTCGAGATCGGCGGAGACGATTACGTTGTGAAGCCATTCAGTCCGCGCGAACTGCTGGCCCGGATCAAAGCGATCCTGCGGCGCAACCATCGACCCGCGGATGGGTCGCCGGCTGGAGAACGCGCGACGAAGTATCTTTGTTACGGACCGATCACGATCGATCCGGAGAAGTTTCGGATTAATTGCCAGGGCCGCGAAATCGTCCTGACCGCTCAGGAGTTCAAGCTCCTGGAACTGCTCGTTAGGTCGCCCGGCCGCGTCTTCACTCGCGCGCAGGTGCTCAATCGCGCCTGGGGCGATGGCGGCCTCGTGACCGATCGCACGATCGACGTGCACGTGAAGAGTCTGCGCAAGAAATTCGGTGAGTTCGAGTTCATCGAAACCGTGCGCGGCGTGGGGTATCGGGCGCGGGAGTTATAGATGCGACTTCCAGGATTGCACAGCATCCACTGGAAGGTGTTTGTCTTTCACCTGGCGGTGCTCATCCTGCCGCTAACCTACATTTCTTGGAAGGTGCGCACCAGCATCGAGACGAGTTACCTCCACTCCACGGAGGAGGGGATGATCGATACCGCCGCGGTGGTCAGCGAATTCTACGCGGGACTTTACGGACAATTCGGCGCGGACTCGGGGAAGGTGGCGGCCGAGCTGTCACGCGTCTATTCGAACCTGAACGAGACCTACGAAATCAAGGCGCGCCTGTTCGGTTTCACCAAGGCGGAGGTCGACACGCGGCTGCTCGTTTACGATCCGGGCGGCCGCGTCATCTTCGACACGAGAGGCGCGGCGACGAACCAGGATTTTTCGCAATGGCGGGATGTCCGGCAGGCGCTCAGTGGCCAATACGGTTCGCGCTGGGAGCTCGATAAGCCGCATCAACGAGTCAACATTTACAGCACGCTGCCGGTCTTCGTCGGCGGGAAAATTGTCGGCGCGGTCAGCGTTTCAAAATCGACCAATCGCATTCGGAACTTCATCTCGCGGTCGCTCGAGAATCTTCTTTTGCCCGGAGTGATCGCGCTGGTTCTGGCGACCGTGATGGCCTACGCGCTCTCAGCGTACATCACGCGCATCATCTGGGCGCTCGCTTCGCAGGCCGAAAGAATCGCGGCGGGGGAAAGCAACGTGCGTTTGGAAACGTGGACACGGAGCGAGCTGGGCACGCTCGCGCGCGCCGTCGGCCGGATGCGCGAGAAATTGGAGGGCAAAGCTTATGTCGAAGAGATGGCGACGAATCTTTCGCATGAGCTGAAAACGCCGCTGGCGGCGATCCGCGGTTCCGCTGAACTCCTGGAAGGGCCCGCTAGGGACGATCCGGCCGCGCGCGCCAAGTTTCTGGCCAACATCCAGAGCGAGGTCCAGCGGCTCGATCGAATCGTGAGCGAGTTGCTGAAACTCTCGCGGATCGAAGCACAACCAGCGGCGGTAGATGGGACGGCGATCGATGCCGCAGTCGCCGCGCGCGAGATAGCCGAGGTCTACCGTAGCCGGGCCGCGGATGCCGGGATCGTTTTGCGCGTGGAGATCGCGGACGAGCCCTTGCCGATTCGGATTGCGGAGCTGCAACTGAAGCAGGTGCTGACGAATTTGTTGGATAACGCTCTGCAATTCACGGCGGCGGGCCGCGAGGTACGGCTTCGCGTCCATCGTCACGAAAGGTCGATCGCGTGTGAAGTCAGCGATGACGGAGCGGGCATCGAGCCCGAGTTATTGCCGAAGATATTCGATCGTTTCTTTACCACAGAGAGTCCTCGCACGGGGAATCGCGGGACCGGGCTCGGCTTGGCGATCGCGCAATCCATCGCGAATGCCAATGGCGGTAGGATTTCCGTCCGGAGCGAGCTGGGCAAGGGCAGCACCTTCACCGTGACGTTTCCAGAGGCCTAACGAAGCGATTTTAAACTTCACTGAAGTTTCACACGAGCTTCATCAAGGCTTAACAACCAGGCCCGATACAAGGGCATGGTTAAATACATTTGTGGGCAGATCGCGGCCCTTGCGTTAGGAGCGTCCGCGTTCGCGGCCGAGCCAGGTTCGGCTCCCGATTTGAGCGGAGCTCGGGTCACGTTGCCTTACCCTGAGCTGAAGACGCTCTGGCAGGCCGCGCAACGCCAGACGCCAGAGAAACGCAAACCGCCGGTCGAGTCCACCCTTCTCTCAGCGCGTTATCAGCTCACACTCAAGGATGATCAGGCGATCGGCGTGGTCGAATACGAGACGCAAAGTTTTACCGATGAGTGGACCGTCATTCCGCTCCTTGGCGCGCAGACCCAGATCGATGAAGTCGAGCCGGCCGATGTGCAGTTGATCACGCAGGAAGGCCATTACGCGCTGGTCACGAATCGGATCGGCAAACAGAAGCTGCGCATTAAGTTCGCGGCCAGGCTGAGCGGGACCAGCGACGGCGCGCATTTCCGCCTGGCGATTTCACCCGCGTCGATCAATACGCTCTCCGTCCTCGGCATCCCAGACAAGAAGATGCTCCGCCTCGCGGACGCGACCCAGCTCTCCGCCGAGAAAGATCGCGCCAGCTTTCGGCTGCCTGCGCAGAACCAACTGGATTTCGACGTGATTCCAGAGAAGGCGATCGTGCCGCCGGTGCCGAGCCGATGGAAGCTCGATACCCAGGCGTTCGTGCAATTCGGCGACGGCAAACTCAACTACACGGCGCATATCGCCGCGAACACCGATCACGGCTCGGGTCTCACCATGGAACTCGAATTTCCCGCAGGTGTCGACGTCACCAAAATAACCGGCCCCGATCTTGGATATTGGCAGGGCACCACAACCGAGAACCAAAGCCGGCGAGTGCAATTGCGCTGGCAAACGCGTGACGTTCTTCGGCGTGAAATCGAGGTCGAATACAATTTCGCGCAGCCGCTCACCGGCGGTGAATGGAATCTGAAATCGCCGCGGTTGCTCGAGGGCGAAAACAATCCGGTCCTTTACGTGGTCGTGCCCACGCCGGGACTCGAGCTGACCGTCGCGACACCGGCAGCCGCCCCGCGCCAGTTACCTCCGTGGCTGCTGGAGAAGGCGAACGGAAAAAGCTACGTCGTCTTTCTCGGCGATGCGCCGCTGAGTGCAAAGTGGTTGCCGTTGGTCGAGACCGCGCAGGCCGTGGTCGAAACGGTGACGGCCAAGACAAGAATCGTTTCCGACGGTGCGCTCCTAACCGAAGTGGATTACGCCGTCCGGCATGAGCGCGCGTTGAGTTGGAGCGTCGATCTCCCGGAAGGCTGCGAACTGCTGGCCTCGAGCGTTGACGCCCAGCCGGTAAAACCGATCGATCGCGGCGCGCATGTGATCGAGTTCTCGCTCCCCAGCGGAAAAGCAGTCACCGCGGTATCACTTTCCTTCACCGCGAAGAAGCCGCCATTCAAGCCAGTCTCGGGACAGATCTCGGTCGAGCTTCCGCAAACCGATCTGCTCGTGCACTGGATCGATTGGGAGCTGCGCATTCCGCTCGCTTACGAAATCGCGGCCTTCGAAGGCAATGTCGAATCGGCGCCGTGCACCAAGACCGACACCACTTCGCGCACCATCCAGTTGCACAAGGAGCTCTGTCAGAAAGAGCGCCCGCACGCCGAGTTCTTTTACCAGAAACCCCAACCGGACAAATGACCGCCATGAGACTTACTCACATTGAAAAAAGGCTCGAGCGCCTTTTGGCCCGGCCTTCCAAACGCACCCGTCCTTTACCCACAAAAAAACACAAGCTCCGCAAAAGAAAAACTTCCCGTTTATGACTCTGAAAAGACTTATCGCCATTGGTGGCATCATTGTTTGCACCGCCGTCGGCTGGTTTATCCTCGGCGCGAGTGTGCTGGTCCGGTCCGGAGTCTCCTTGAACCGCTGCGCTCCGGAAGTGAGCGGCGGCTGGGGACCGGTCATGACCCAACCGCATCCGGTGATTTATTATAACTCACCGGGCAGCGCGAACGGCCGGCACCTGATCCAGCCTTCGCAAAGCGAAGTCTCTGTCGCTTTGCGCTACGAGCCGAAGAAGAAAGGACTGCTCTGGTATCGGACTTACCTGGTTGATTTCCGCGGCGACTACAGCCTGCAAAATCCCACGCCGATTACGCAGACGATTTACGTCCGGTTTGAGTTCCCCGCGGTGGATGCGAGCTACAGTGACTTCTCGTTCGTGATCGACGGCGCCCCTTCCACCGCGAATAACAAAACGGCTGAAGGCATCACCGAAGCAGTCACGATTGCGCCGGGGCAAAGTGCGAAGTTCACCTTCGCCTACAAATCGCGCGGCACGGATCACTGGGGTTATTCCTTCGGCGACACGACGCGCATCCGGAATTTTCGCCTCGCCATGACGACAGACTTTTCCGAGTTCGATTTTCCGGCCGGCACCGGATCGGCCACGGAACGTGAGCGGACCGCGAAGGGCTGGAACTTTGTCTGGTCCTATCCGGACGTGATCAACGCCCAGGCCATCGCGATGGGTATGCCATCGGTAGCGAATCCAGGACCGGTGGCATCGCGGATGTCGTTCTTCGCGCCGGTCTCGCTCCTTTTCTTCTTCGCGGTGCTGGTGCTGATGGGAATGGTCTGGGGCGTAAGCCTGCATCCCATGAACTATTTTTTCCTCGCAGCCGGCTGCTTCGCCTTCCAGTTACTGTTCGCCTATCTCGTCGATCTGATTCCGCTTCCGCTCGCGTTCGCGATCTCGGCGGTGGTGTCGCTCGCGCTGGTCTCAGGCTACCTGTTTGCCGCGGTGGGCCGGCGCTTTGCCCAGTTGGCCGTCGTCGCGCAGTTCGCCTACATGGTTCTCTTCAGCTACAGCTTCTTTTTCGAAGGACTGACGGGCCTAACGATCACCATTGGTGCCATCGTTACGCTGGCCCTGCTCATGATCACGACCGCGAAAGTGAACTGGGCGGAGAAGTTCACGTCGAAGCCAGCGTTGCGCGGCGTGCCACCGCCTATCCAGGCGACCTAACCTTCTGACGCTTTACAAGCCACTTAAATCAAAAAGCCTGTCATGCTCGAGCAGGAGCGAGAGAGCTGTCCTGAGTCTTCGAAGAAATCTCTGACTGTTTGTTCAGCCTGCTCGAAAAGGGAAATAATCAGAGATCCTTCGCTCCGCTCAGGATGACAGTGTTATTTAGGAGCAGCTCGCCACGGGGGGATGAAAAAATCGCTTTTACAACCTTGTCATCCTGAGCAAACGCGAAGGATCTCTGACTATTTCTCCGCGCCAGGGCGTAGGAAACTGAACTACTTTACCTTGGCGGGAACGGGAATGACGTATTTCCCGTCGTTCTCCGCGACGAAGTTTTCGGTCGAGCTGGACGAGCTTCCATTAGCGTCCTTCGTTTCGACCGTAATTTTCAACTTCTTGGTCGCCTTGAGCGGAAGCTGAGCCTTGGATCCGTCCGGTCCGGTTTGAACTTCCATCGCTTTCTTGGCGTCCTCCGGAGTTAGATCGACCAGTTCGATCTCGGAGATCTTGCCGCCCGCATCGGACGTCATCATCATCTTGTAAAATTCGAGGGCCATCGGGTTCGCATCCTTGGTGTAGAGAAAGGATTCGAGCGTGGCTTTGTCGCCCTTTTCAAAAGCCGCCTTGTACTTATCGCAAAACTCCTTGTCCTGCGCCGGCGTTCCCGCCTGGAGAGAGAGGGCGCACAACGGCGCGAGAAGGAGAGTGAGAAGTTTGGTTTTCATAGGTGAAGTCTTTCGATGCTGGCAGCGAAACGGCTCCGCGTCATTGCGGGCGCCTGCGCCGTTCGGCGAGTTAGCGGCACGGCCACGCGGAGGACAAGCCAAATCTCCTGCTCTTGATCATGATCATGCTCATGATCCTCTGGTGGCGTAAGGAAGCCGGACCGATCAGGATCAGGATCAAGATCAAGAGCAGGAGACGAAAAAGCGGCTATTCCTTCCGGAACAAACGCGCGCCTTCGACCGACATTCCATGACTGAGCTTGAGGTGGAGGTGATCGCTCAGGAATTCGTCTACCGGAATCCAGCGGCCATCAATTTCAATTCGCTTGGTCCAGGCGCAAATCTTTAGCAGGCCCGTCCGCAGTTTCTCGATTTCGGTGGCGGCTTCGCTCAATTGACGTTCGTTCTCCTTACGTTCGGAAATGTCCTGAATTTGCGAGATAAAGAAACGCGGCTTCCCTTCTTCATCCCGGACGAGCGAAACGCTCAACAGAACCCAGACGATGGCGCCGTTTTTGGCCAGGTATCGTTTCTCCATCCGGTAATCGTCAAGAACCCCGGCCAGCATCTTGTTCACGAATTCCAAGTCCAGATCGAGGTCCTCCGGATGGGTAATGTCTTGAAAAGTGCGTTGGAGCAGTTCGGCTTCGGTGTAGCCGGTGATATCGCAGACGGAACGGTTCACCCGGAGCCAGGCCCCGTCGGGCGCGACGAGCGCCATGCCGATGGCGGCGTGTTCGAAGGCGTTTTGAAAAAGGGAATCGGTCGGGATTGGCGGGGTCGGGGAGGGCATTCGGGCGGATGGTAACGACTGAATAAACTTTGTCGATCTTCAAGTTCAGAGGAGGTCGATTGCAAGCGGCGCGAAGAGCGGTTGACGAAGGCCGCTATCGCACCGTTGAATTCAAGTCATGGCCTCCGCTTCTCTTCGGGCTTTGCTCGAACACTCGATCGATTATGCCGGGCTTTTCCCGCCGGCAAGTCTCGCGCTTAAACCTGCCCTGCGAAATCACGCGGCCTACGTTCGCGACCCCGACGCCTGGATGCTCGGCGCATTCATTTTGCCGACAGGTCAGTTCGCCGCTGCGGCAGAAAGCCTTTCGCAATTCGACCAGGAAAATCCACTGCGCATCTCCGCCCTCGGGAAAAAAACGGAAAACACTGCCGCCTTCCTTGAATCTCTCGCCGAGATGCGAGATCCGATCCGTTCCTTTCGAGACCGAAACGGCGGCATAGTTTCGATCAATCAGGTTGAGCTCCCGCTGCCGGTGGATTTGGACGAGGAGACGCTGAGACAGGCTCGCTCCGCGGTGGATGAACTGAAGTTAAACGCGTTTCTGGAAACGCCTGCGGATGCCGCTGAGCGCACCATCGGATTGCTGGCGAAAAACAATTCTGACGCTGGCGCCATCGGTTTCAAACTGCGGACTGGGGGCGTGACCGCGGAGGCGTTTCCTTCCTCTGGGCAGATTGCGAAGGCGCTCGTCGCGGCGGCTAAGAATCGCGTGCCAATAAAGTTCACCGCAGGACTTCACCATCCCGTCCGCCGATTTCACGCGAGCGTGGAAACGAAAATGCATGGCTTTCTCAACGTCCTCGGCGGGAGTGTACTCGCCGTCGAGCATCAATGGGACGCAGAGCAAACCGCGCGAATGCTCGACGACGAAGATCCGGCTGCCTTTTCCTTCGATGATAATTTTTTCGCGTGGCGAGAATGGAAGGTCGGGACGGAACGCATTAGAAAGCACCGCAAACTGGTGACTTCGCTGGGAAGTTGTAGCTTCGACGAACCGCGCGAAGATTTGCGCGCGTTGAAACTCCTTTAGCATGTCTGATCCACTAAAATCTTTCATCGACGTCGCGCCCGACTCACATTTTCCGATCCAGAATCTTCCGTTCGGCATCTTCAAGCCGGCGCAGGGGGCCGCGCGGGTCGGCGTGGCGATCGGTGAGTTCGTGCTCGATCTGTCGGCGATCGAGGAAGCGGGACATTTCAAATCGCCTGAGTTCCAGGACCAACGGGTATTTTCCGAAAGCGCGCTGAATGCTTTCCTCGCGCTCGGCCGGCCTGCCTGGCGCAAGGCGCGCGAAGTTGTTCAGCATTTGCTCGCGGCCGACACAGCGATGCTGCGCGACGACTCAAAGTTGCGCGCACGGGCTTTTTTTGCGCAGAAAGACGTGGCGATGCAGCTGCCGGCACGCATCGGCGATTACACGGATTTCTATTCCTCGTATCATCACGCGCATAATGTCGGCACGATGTTGCGCGGCCCGGAAAACGCGCTCATGCCGAATTGGAAATGGCTCCCGGTCGCTTATCACGGGCGCGCCAGTTCCATCGTGGTCAGCGGGACCGATGTGAGGCGTCCGCACGGCCAGACCAAACCGCCGGACTCCGCCGCCCCGGCCTTCGGCCCCAGCCGCAGCCTCGATTACGAACTCGAAACGGCCTTCCTGATCGGGCCGGGAAATCCACAGGGCGAACCAGTCCCGATCGATCGCGCCAACGATCACATTTTCGGCCTGGTTTTGATGAATGACTGGAGCGCTCGCGACGTGCAGGGGTGGGAATACCGGCCGCTCGGCCCGTTTCTCGCGAAAAATTTTTGCACGAGTATTTCCCCCTGGGTCGTGACCCTGGATGCGCTGGAGGCCTTCCGGAAACCGCTTCCGCTGCAGGATCCCGAGCCGCTTCCGTACTTGCGGGCGACAGCAGACTTTACCTACGACATCCAACTCGAAGCGCGCCTGCAAACCGCGGCCATGACCGAGCCGCACGTCATCACGCGGACTAACCTCCAGAATCTTTATTGGAGCATCGCGCAACAGCTGGCGCACCACACCGTGAACGGTTGCAATCTTCAGCCGGGGGATTTGCTCGCCAGTGGAACGATCAGCGGGCCGACGGAAGACTCGCGCGGCTGCATGCTCGAGCTCACGTGGCGCGGCGCCAATCCGTTGAGTTTGCCTAACGGTGAAACTCGGAAGTGGCTCGAGGACGGCGATGGCCTAACGATCACGGGTTGGGCCCAGGGCGACCGTTACCGCGTCGGGTTCGGCGAGGTCGCCGGCCGCATTCTGCCCGCGTCTTAACTGCGTGTCATCCCGAGCCGCGGAGACGGCCAGGGATCCGCAGTCGTAAGAAAATTCACACAAGCTCGCTCTCGCGCTCCCCGAAGCTGCGACTGACGAACGTAACCACGCTCGTACGTGTGAGTTTAGAGCGCCTGTGGGATCCCTCGCCGTCTCCGCGGCTCGGGATGACACGCATCATAGCTTCACGACAGTATCCACCATTCGCTGTCTTAGGATCGCGTCGGGCAAACGTCCGACGCCGCCCTGCATATTATCTTCCAAGTGACGGACATTGCTGGTCGCTGGGATCGCGCAGGTCACCGCGGGATGAGCGACGATCCATTTCAAAAGGAATTCCGCCCAGGAATTACAATCGAATTCCGCAGCCCAATCTGGCAACGGTTTCTGCCGCACGCGCGAGAAGAGGTCGCCTCCGCCGAAAGGGCGGTTCACGATAACGGCGACTCCACGATCTTGCGCCAGCGGTAAAATCTCCTTCTCGGCCTCGCGTTCGAGCAGTGAGTAATTGATCTGGAGGAAATCGAGTTTCTCGGTGCGAAGCAGTTTCGCCACCTCACTGAAAGCGCCGGAAACGTAATGAGTGATCCCAAGGTAACGCACCCGGCCTTGTTCCTTCCAGTCGCGCAGCGTGGCCAGATGAGTCTTGGCATCGACGAGGTTGTGGACCTGCATCAGGTCGACGCGTTTGGTTTGGAGTTTCGCGAACGATCGTTCCATCGAGTCGAGACCTGCCTGCTTGCCGGTCGTCCAGACTTTGGTCGCGAGGAAGAGCGCCTGGTGCAGAGCGAGTTTTGTCGCGATTTCTCCGACCACTTGCTCCGCGCGTCCATACATGGGCGATGAATCCACCAGCCGGCCCCCGAGCTTAACAAAGAGATCGAGCACTTGTTCGAGCGGCGCGCGTTGTTCTGCGCTTTGACCAACGTCGAAAACCTGCCAGGTGCCCAGCCCGATCACAGGAAGCGATTCGCCCGAGGAGGGGATCGCGCGGTGGGCGAGTGTAAGCTTGTTTTTTTGGTTCATGTCTTCTGCACCTGGCGCAGCCTGGGTTAGCAGCAAGCCAGCAGCGCTCGCCGTCATCAAGCGCGCGGCCTCGCGACGCGACATCTTCTTGGAGGTTACCGGCAGCATGAAGGCCAGAGTAAAGGCAACGTGGCCGAACTTGAAGCAAAGAGGGAAGCTGTTTTACCTTGGTGAAATGAAACTGCCCTTTGCGAGCCTCGCTGCTCTGGCGTTTTTGGTTATGCCCCTTGCCGGTTGTTCGCGAGTGCGTGGGGGGGACAAAAGCGCGGACAACCCAGGTTATCCTTCTACCCTGAGCGGAGGTGCGCCATGCGGATCTTGTATCGCGCCGGCCAGACTATCCTGGAAAACCGTTATTCCTCCCGAGAAAGAGCCGGGCGAAGCACTGGAAATTTCAGGAATAATCTACCAGGCGGATGGCATAACGCCGGCCGCAGGCATCGTCCTTTTTGTTTATCAGACTGATGTCACCGGGTTTTACAATGAGCAGGATGACGCCAGCCATCCCCGCCTTAAAGGTTGGATGAAAACGGGAGCGGACGGTAAGTACGAGTTCCGCACGATCCGACCGGGCGCTTACCCGCATCGGAAAACTCCGGCCCATATTCATGCGCATCTCTATGGTCCGGATTATTCCGAACGTTCGATCGACGATTACTGGTTCGACGACGACCCGCGCATCAATCCGCAAGAACTGGCCAATGCCCGTAAAGAAGGTGGTCAGCCAGTCGTGGTCGCACTCAAGCGCGGCAGCGACGGGGTTTGGCGAGGGGTCCGCGACATAAGAATAAAACCTGTCTCGCAATAACCCGGCTCGAGGCGCCCAGAGAAACTAACAGCTCAGTAACGAAATTCGTAGTCGGCCCCGGATAAGTTGCCGACATGAGTCAGGCCGTAGGGCGCGATGACGTAGCCGCGCAGTTTTCGGCGGTTACGTTTTTCGGCGAAGATGCCGCCGTCGTAGGAAATCCCGCGCGAGAAGGAGTGCTCAGCTATCCTTTGCGGCGAACGGTAGTAGTAGCCCTTGTCGTCCACCGCATTGAGCACATAGATACCTGGCGGAAAATGAAGCGTGCCGGCGGAACGCGCGGCCCGCAGCTCAAGGTAGGGCGGCGCGGACGTTGTCTCCCCGGCGGTCGTTGCTCGAAAGTGTTGATTGCCCCCGCAGGCGCTGAGAAGCAAGGCCACGAAGAAGCTGCCGACGAATCCAATTGCGCGCATCATGCGACCTTACTTCCATCCGTGCAGAATTCCGCCAATGATTGCTCCGCCGACCGTTCCTATAATAAGAATCGGAGCGTAAGCCTTGGTAATCAGTGCGTCCGGGATGCTAAGGAGAAGCCCAAAGACGAGGCCGATGAGCCAGCCCGGCCACGGCAATTGGACGCAGCCGATAACGAGGCCCACCCCAAAGCGGCTGATAAAGGCCGCGATCAAGGCGGTCGTCTTGTCTGGAAATTGCATGGGGAGCATCATCCCAACGACGACTGAGCCGAAGATCAAACCGCTAATTAAGCCACCAGTTAGATTTCCCATGATCGTGATTTCACTGCGCGAGGCGGTGTCGCGTCAATGCGAAATGGAGCCGGCCCGCCCTCGGGCCGGATGGGTTTGTGATCGCGTCACACTCCACGGGCCGTCTCCAAGCCCTATCCTCCAGTTGCGCTTGGCCTGAACCGGATCATGCTTCGGTTCTCCATGATATCCACTACGCGAAGAAAATTTATCAAGCTCTCGGCCGTCGCCGGAGGAGCGCTAGGTTTGGGACTTCGGCCGAGCGCAGGCGCGCCGGAAAAATCAGCGAAGCCTTTACGAATTCTGATTCTCGGCGGCACGGGATTTACCGGGCCGTTTCAAGTGAAGTACGCGCTCGAGCGCGGACATAAGGTCACGGTCTTCAATCGCGGCAAGACTCATCCTGGCGAAACGCCCAAGGAGGTGGAACAACTGACTGGCGATCGCAACGGCCAACTCGACGCCCTGAAAAATCGAAAATGGGATGTCGTAATCGACAACCCAACTTCGGTGCCGGTCTGGGTGCGCGACGTGGCGCAGGTCCTGAAAGGTAACGTCGAGCGTTACGTTTTCATCTCCACCATTTCCGTTTACGCGGATACCAGCAAGGCTGGCACGGAGGAGAGCGCGCCGCTTGCTCAATACAAGGGGGCGGATGCCATGAAGGAATCGCGCGAGAGCATTATCGCTTCGAAATTCGAGCTCTATGGTCCACTGAAGGCGCTGGCGGAACAGGAAGCCGAGAAATGGTTTCCCAAACAAACGCTAATCGTGCGCCCTGGCCTGATCGTCGGACCGCGCGATGAGACCGATCGTTTCACCTACTGGCCGGTCCGGATCGATCGCGGGGGCGAGGTGCTGGCGCCGGGAGAGCCGAGCGATCCCGTGCAATTCATCGACGGACGCGACCTGGCGGAATGGGTTATCCGCATGGTCGAGACACGTGAGACTGGTATCTACAACGCGACGGGACCGGATAAGACGCTCGGGGTGGGGGCGATGCTCGAAGGAATAAAAGCAGCCAACAAATCCAACGCTAACTTCACCTGGGTAAAGACCGATTTCCTGGAAGCACAGAAGGTGGCGCCCTGGTCTGACATGCCGGTATGGGTTCCACCCCGCGGCGAAGAAGGCGGAATGGGACGCATCAGTATTCAGAAGGCGCTGGCAAAAGGTCTTACTTTCCGACCCCTGGCAGACACCGCGCGCGATACGCTCGCGTGGTTCAAAGCACAACCAGCGGAACGGCAGGCGAAGGTTAAGGCCGGGCTGTCACCGGAACGAGAAGCTGAAGTGCTGGCCGCATGGCATAAGCAAGGAACGTAGGCTGGCTATAAATAGCGATGTCATTCTGAGCGGAGCGAAGAATCTCTCATCATTTCTGGTGCCCGTGGTAACGCCGTTGGAGAAATGGCCGGAGATCGTTCGCCCCGCTCAGGATGACAAGCTTTCTTTATTAGGATTGATGGGATGCCTTGGCTAATGGCACGCCGATCGAGCAGCGGGTGACGATGCGAAATCCTATTGCCTCTATATTAAAGAAGGTGGTCGATGTCCGGCCGGACGAGCTGCGCGCACTCGGGTTCGGGTTCGTCTTCAACTTTCTTGTTCTGGCCAGCTACTACGTGGTCCGGCCGATTCGTGACGATATCGGCGCGGCCGGCGGGCTCGAAAACCTCTCCTGGATGTATACCGGGACGATGGTCGTGATGCTGCTGGCCAACGCGCTCTTTTCCGCCCTCGTCTCCAGGTCGTCGCGCCGGCGCTTCATTCCCATCGCCTACCGCTTCTTCATCGCCAACCTTGTCCTCTTCTATTTCCTGATGAAGCTCGCGCCGGCCGCGCAACAAGTCTGGGTGGGCCGTTGCTTCTTCGTTTGGGTAAGCGTCTTCAATCTGTTTGTCGTCACGGTCTTCTGGGCTTTCATGACCGACATCTTCAACACAGACCAGGGTAAGCGGCTCTTTGCCTTCATCAGTGTGGGTGGCACGCTCGGCGGGATCGTGGGCGGGACGGCCACCGCGTTGCTGGTAAAGAAAGTCGGGCCCCTCAACCTGCTCTTCATTTCCATGATCCTGCTGGAATTGGCCGCGCGTTGCGTGCGCTTATTCCCGACTCAGTTCGCCAGGTCCGAGGCTGCATCGGTCCAGGTGGAGGCCGGCGAAGAAAAGCCGGTTGGCGGCAAGGTCTGGTCTGGCGTGACGCATGTCGCGCGTTCGCCCTACTTGCTCGGCATTTGCGCCTTCCTGTTGCTTTACGGCATCACATCCACTCTGGCCTACTTTCAACAGGCCGATATTGCAGCCCATCAATTTCACGACCGGGCAAACCGGACGGCCTTCTTCGCCCAGGTGGATCTTTCCGTGAACGTGCTTACGATTTTGGTGCAGATATTCCTTACCGGCCGGCTCCTGAAGTGGCTGGGAGTCGGCATAACACTCGCCCTGCTCCCGGCGGTCAACGTCATTGGATTCCTGGCCATGGGTTGGATGCCCTTACTTTCGCTCCTGGTGGTTTTCCAGACCTTGCGCCGCGCCACTAACTTCGCCGTCTCCCGTCCCGCCCGCGAAGTGCTCTTTACGGTTCTGCGACGCGAGGACAAATACAAAGCCAAGAGTTTCATCGACACCTTTGTTTACCGGACCGGCGATCAGATCGGCGCGTGGTCCTACCCATTGCTAACCTGGATGGGGTTGGGCCTGACTGGTATTTCGTTTGTGGCTGTCCCGATCGCGGCATTTTGGTACGGGCTCAGCATCTGGCTGGGTCGCAAACAAGCGGCTTTGGCGCGCGAGCGCGAAGCGCAAACTTCCTCGCGTTGATTGATTGACATGGGCTCGGTCGAGGCCTTCCATGGGCCAGAAAGAGGCGGAGTCTAAATCATGAAATACGTCACCGGCATCGGCGGAATCTTTTTCAAGGCAGAGGACCCGGAAAAGCTTGGAGAATGGTATCGCAAGCACCTTGGGCTGGAGGTGGAGGAGTACGGCGGCGTCACATTTCGGGAAGGCCAATCCGTGGCCGAACCCAAACGCGAGGCTTATACCGTCTGGTCACCCTTTGCCGCCGACACCGATTACTTCGCGCCGAGCCAGAAGCCATTCATGATAAATTTTCGGGTCACGGACCTTGACGCCTTACTCGCGCAGCTCCGACGCGAGGGCGTCACCGTAGATGAGCGGACCGAGAAGTCGGAGTTTGGTTACTTCGGGTGGGCCATGGATCCGGGAGGCAACCGCATCGAGCTTTGGGAGCCTCCCGAAGTTCAGGCCGCATCTTAGGGCGGGCCACGCCACAACACGCTTTACCGTCCGATATCTTCGTTCCAGAGCGCCGGGTGCTCCGCGATAAAAGTTCGCATCATCTCGACGCATTCCGGCAGGTCCAGATCGGTTACTTCCACGCCATGAGAGCGCATGAACTCTGATGCGCCGGGAAAGGTTCGGCTTTCTCCTACCACGACTCGCTTGATCCCGAATTGCACCACCGCGCCCGCGCAAAGGTAGCAAGGCATCAGAGTCGAATACAGGACCGTGCCGTGGAAACTACCGATGCGCCCGGCTTGACGGAGACAGTCGATCTCCGCATGGGTTACAGGGTCGTTCTCTTGGACCCGCTTGTTGTGACCCACCGCGACCAGTTTCTTATCCAACACCAGCGCGGAACCTATCGGAATCCCACCTTCCGCCAGACTCTTTCTGGCCTGCCCGATCGCGGCCTGCATGAACTCATCGATCTGTGGCATGAGAGTAAGGAAAGTGGGAGCTGCTCCGCAACGGTTCGGAAAAGAATGGGCGGTGAGGGTTTCGAACCCCCGACCTACTGGGTGTAAACCAGCCGCTCTACCACTGAGCTAACCGCCCTCCAAAGTGATGCACTATACCTAAGCCAAAGGAGCCGCGCCTATTTTTATTTCGAGGTTTCTTCTACGTTGATTTAGTAACTTTACTTCCGTTGCTCTAAGTTATTGTAGTATTTCTCTTGCAGTTGTTCGTCACTGAGCTATCTAGGGGCCTTATGGACTTGTCTCTTAACAAATTAACGGAAGCTCTTTCAATAAGAAATCAGATCAACTCGCTGGAGCGGCGGTTATCTACCCTGTTCTCAACTGGCGGTAGCTCGAGCAGCAGCGGTGCCGCGCCTAAGACTAGGGGCCGGCGCTCACGCAAGCGCAAGCCAATGTCGCCTGCCACTCGCGCCAAACTCGCCGCCGCCGCGAAAGCTCGTTGGGCTAGACGCAAGGGCGGAACCACTACGGCCAGTGCGCCCGCAGCCAAAGCCAAGGCGCCAGGAAAGAAGCGAGGTGGCCTAACTGCCGCGGGCAGAAGGAAACTCTCGGAAGCAATGAAAGCCCGCTGGGCTGCTCGTCGCAAAGCCGCCGGCAAGAAATAATCGAGCTTAAGTTTTAGCATCAACGCGAGCCTTCTCACGGAGGCTCGCGTTGATCATTTCTACCCCTCTCGCGCTCTGAATCGAGCTGGAGTGCGGCCGCGCCCTAGTTCAAGTCTGGCCGATCCAGGTCGCCGCGCCGACGTCATCCCAACGCTCGCGGATCGCTTCGAATTCGGCTTCATTCAACAGGCCGCCTTCGATCATTTTCGCATTCTGAAGCCAGCGCTCGGGCTTGGTCGTGCCGACAATAGCGGTATGAACTCCGGGCGCACTCAAGGTAAAGCGCAGGGCATGCGCGATCGATTGTTCCAACGGACGTTGCCGAATAAATTCGTAATGAAGTTTGCGGAGCCGATCCCAATAAACATGGTGATAAGAGTCAATCGGCTTGTGCGATTCCTTCCAGGCCGCGTTGGCGATGGGTCGCTTCGCGATAACACCTATGCCGCGTTCGCGGGTAAGCGGCAGAGTCAATTCGAGTGCTTCCTGGTCCGCGATGTTGATGGAAGTTTGCAGGACATCGAACGCTCCGCATTCCACGGCGTACCGCGCCGCCAGACTATCGCCACTGTAGCCTAGATAACGCGCGTAACCCTTCTCCCGCGCCGTTTGCAGGGCCGAGATAGCTTCCCCTTTGCGCAGGACTGATTCCGAGCAGCTATGGAGCTGGATTAAATCGAGGCAATCGGTTCTAAGTCGCTGCAAACTGCGCTCAATGCTTTCGAGCAGGGAAGGCGCGGACCAGTCTTCACTGCCGATGCCGCGGGGATGGCCGCATTTAGTGAAGAGGTAGAACTGATCGCGGCGAGAGCCGGCCGTTTTGCCGATGAGTTCCTCGCTGCTCTCATAACACTCGGCGGTGTCGATAACATTGAGCCCGGCATCGAGCGCGCTGTTGAGCAAGCGCTCGACGGTTTCTTCCGAGGCGCCTTCATAACCGATCTCGGAGCCACCGAACCCAAGCACCGAAACGTGCATGTCCGTTTTGCCCAGCTGCCGCTTTTCCATCTTTGAATAGTAGGACGTTTCGGCGAAACGCCAATCCTGGAAGTAGAAGCCATCTCATAAATCGCGCTGTCATTATGAGCGAAGCGAAGAATCTCTGATCATTTCCGGTTTTGTTCGGGGAGGAGCGGAGAAATAGTCAGAGATCCTTCGCATTAGCTCAGGATGACAACGTTTTTGGATTTTTAGATGGCAAGCCATCTCCCAAATCGCGCTGTCATTCTGAGCGAAGCGAAGAATCTCTGATTATTTCTGGTTTCGCTCGGGATGAGAGCGGGAAATAGTCAGAGATCCTTCGCATCCGCTCAGGATGACAATCCTTTTGGATTATGAGATGGCTTGTAGGCCATCGCCGCTGTTAAAAAACGAGCTGCGTTTTCCCGCTGCCGCGCGTGATCCGGCCGATGCGTTTTGCTTTCAATTGTCGGCTCACTTGGTCCGCATCCTTCTCCGAAACGATCGCGGCCATGCCGATTCCCATGTTGAAGACCTGATACATTTCGGCGCGGTCCACCTTGCCGTGCTCCTGAAGGAGTTGAAAAATAGGAGGGACGCGCCAGCTCCTGGTCTCAATCATCGCGTCACAATTTTTGGGCAAGACGCGCGGAAGGTTATCGACCAGGCCTCCTCCGGTAATGTGAGCGAGGCCACGAATCGTTCCGGCCGGCAGTTTCGCGAGCAACGGCTGATAGTTTCGGTGCACCCGCAAAAGCTCAGTGCCTAACGAATGCTTCAATCCCTTGATCCTGGCTGACGGCTTGAGTCGCATCTTCTCGAACAGGATTTTGCGCGCGAGCGAGTAGCCATTGGTATGCAGGCCGTTGGAGGGAAGCCCGAGAATGATGTCGCCAGTCCTAATCTCGCTGCCATCGATCATCGCTTGGCGATCCACGACACCGACGATGCAGCCGGCGAGATCGTATTCGCCTTTTTGATACATCCCGGGCATCTGCGCCGTCTCACCACCAATCAACGCGCAACCGGCCGCGCGACAGGCCCTGGTGAAACCGGAAAGCAGTTGATCGAAGACCCTGGTCTCCAGCTTCTCCGCGCCGATGTAATCGAGAAAGAAAAGGGGACGCGCGCCCAGCACCGCGATGTCATTCACGCAATGGTTCACCAGATCGGCGCCGACGGTGTCATGCCGGTTAAGTGCGAACGCAATCTTAAGCTTGGTGCCGACACCATCCACGCTTGCGACCAGCACCGGCTCGCGCATTCGCGAAAAATTAGGCGCGAAGAGACCGCCGAAACCGCCGATCTTACCCAGGACCTCGGGCCCATGCGTGCTCCTAACGCGGCTCTGAATCCGCCGCTTCACCAGGTTACCCAGATCGACATCAACTCCCGCGCGGGCATAAGCCTTCTTTTTTTTGTCCGCCGATTTCACAAATTTGCGCAGATTAATTTGGGAAGAACATCCGTGTCAGTCTGCGGACTGAACCTTATTTCAAATCAGCGAACAATGTCGGATGCGCTTCCTCAGCGGCGAGCGCCTTGGAACGGCCTTCGCGCCGTTCCATGATGTACTTGTCGAGCTCGGGATCCACGGGAAGCGGATAGTTACCCGTGAAACAAGCGAGGCAGAATTGGTTCTCGGGTTTTCCGGTGGCCCTTACCATTCCTTCCACGTCCAGGTAACCAAGGCTATCGACTCCAAGGTAGCGGCAGATTTCGTCCATCGGCATTTGGTTGGCAATGAGCTTTTCCGGATCGGGAAAATCGATGCCGTAATGACAGGCGAACCGGTGCGGCGGGCAGCTGACCCGCATATGCACTTCCGCGGCCCCGGCTTCGCGCAGGTTCACCACGCGCGCGCGCGCCGTCGTTCCGCGCACGATCGAATCGTCCACCACCACGACCCGTTTTCCTTCCACCGCTTCCTTGATCAAGTTCAGTTTCACCCGCACATCGAAATCGCGGATGAGTTGGCTAGGCTGGAGAAAGGTCCGGCCGATGTAATGGTTGCGAACGAAAGCGTGTTCGTAGGGGAGCTTCAGCTCATGAGCAAAGCCGAGAGCGGCGTAGTTCCCGGAGTCTGGCACCGGCACGACGATGTCCGCATCGACGGGAAATCGGCGCGCCAGTTCGCGACCCATTTCCGTGCGAACCTTTGCGACATTCACTCCGCCCATGATGCTGTCCGGCCGGGAGAAGTAGACATACTCGAACATGCAAAAGGCCTGGTCCTCCGGCGGGAACGGTCGCTCCGATCGAACGCCATCTTCACTGATGATGACGACCTCGCCTGGTTCCACTTCGCGGACAAACTCGGCATGCACGAGATCGAAGGCGCAGGTCTCGGAAGCAAGGATGTAAGCGCCATCCAGTTTGCCCAGAACCAAGGGGCGGAAACCGAACGGATCGCGCACCCCGATGATCTCGCTTTCACTCATGATGACGAGACTGAAGGCGCCTTCGAGGCGGCGTAAGACACTGAGCGGCGTTCCGCCGTTTTTCGAAGGCTGCGCCAGCAGGTGCGGAATGATCTCGCTGTCCGCGGTCGTTTGGAAAATAGAACCTTTGCGCTCGAGTTCGTCGCGCAGGATGGAGGCATTGATCAGGTTGCCGTTGTGCGCGACCGCGATCTGGCCGCGGAAGCAATCGACCACGAAAGGCTGCGCGTTTTTCAGCGTGCTCGAGCCCGTGGTCGAATAACGGGCGTGGCCCACCGCGCGCGTCCCCTTTAAGCGCTCCAGCTCGTCTGCGCCGAAGACCTGTGAGACCAACCCCATGTCGCGATGAAGCTGGAACGTGGAACCGGGCCCCTGAGTCGTGACGATGCCGGCGCTTTCCTGCCCGCGATGTTGCAACGCAAAAAGGCCGTAGTAGGTCAGGACCGCGGCATTGGGGTGACCAAAGACCGCGAAAATGCCGCACTCGTGCTGAGGATACGGGTCTGTTTCCGCTGTTCGGATTTGCGTCGGACAATCAGCGGACATCGTGGCGGTACCATCCATCAAGCGAGCGCACGTTCAATCAATCGTTCGACTCGAAAATCAGCGCACCGCGCGGCAGACCAGCGCCTGCATCGTGGTTTCCACCGGCGCCACGCCGAAGCGCTCGCCGATCGTTTTTTCCACGGCGCGCAGCACTGTATCCACGCTGACTCCACGTTCTTCGATGGCATTGGCGACGGGATTTCCCCGAACGAGGCCGATGGCAAATTCCGCGGCGGAATGGTTCCGGCACGGTAACGTCACCGCGGATATTTCTATCGTCTCGAATTCGGCGGTTTGCAGAAGCCGGCGAATCTCTTCCGGGTCGGAAAATCCGAAAGGCACCTCATAAAAATTCGGCGGATCATGATCGAAAAATGAGCCGATCGTTTCGTGGGCCGCGCTTGCGGCGGGATTGTGTTCGAGGGAATCCCAGACGTTGAAGAGAAACACGCCGCCCGGACTCAGAACGCGATGAGCCTCGCGGAAGGCTTTCTCTTTATCGGGAAAAAACATCACGCCGAACTGGCAAACAACGGCATCGAACGAGCCGTCATCGAAAGGCAGCGCAGTGGCGTCCGCTTCGCGCCAGGTCACATTTTCCACGGCTGTATTTTGCGCGAGAGTTAACATCGCCGGGTTCAAGTCCGTGGCGACGAGGCTGGCGTCGTCGGTCAGCCGTTCGCGCAAGCGGCGGGTCACAATCCCGGTGCCGCAAGCGATCTCGAGCACGCGGCGATGACGCGCGGGATCCAGTCGCGCAGCCATATCGTTCGCATACGGCTCGAAAAACGAAGGGCCGAGGTAGCGATCGTAATTTTCCGGGATCGAGCCCCCGAAGGCGGCGTTTTTATCTGGCTTCATTCGGTGGTCAGGGAGCGTTCAATAGAGTAGTACCAATCGTCGAAGAGTTCGTCTACACGCCAGCTCAGCGTTTGCTGGCCCACCACGACAGAAAGAAGTTCGCCGCCGACCGAGCCGAGCCGGAGGGCCTGAACGCCGGATTTCTCGAGTTGTGACAATACAGTCGACGCCGTGCCTTCTTCGACGGAAATTACGATGCGCGACTGCGTTTCGTTGAAGAGAATCTGGCCCGGCGGCAAAGTCGTGTTTTCGAATCGTAGCTCGGCACCCAGCCGACCCGCCGGATTGAAACAGCACTCCGCGAGCGCAACCCCAAGGCCGCCTTCGGAACAATCGTGGGCGCTTTTAACTAATCCGGCGCGGATAAGCTCGCGGACCGAGTTTTGCACAGCGAGTTCGCGCGCGATATCCAGTCGCGGCGGCACGCCTTCTTTGCGGCCGTGACATACCTTCAGATAACGACTGCCACCCATTTCATTTCCGAGCTCGCCGACGATTATGATCGCGTCGCCCGCGCTTTTGAAGAATTGGGTCGTGATGTGGTCTTCCTTTTCGATCAGGCCCACCATCGCGACCGTCGGCGTCGGATCGACGACTCCGGCGGGACTCTCATTATAGAGAGAGACATTTCCGCCGACGACCGGAGTCCCGAAGGCGCGGCACGTCTCCGCGACGCCTTCCACGGCCTCGCGTAACTGCCAGAAGTTTTCCGGTTTGTAGGGATTGCCGAAATTCAAATTGTCCGTCACCGCGAGAGGCGTGGCGCCAGAGCAGGTCAGATTGCGGGCAGCTTCCGCCACGGCGATCCGGCCACCTTCGCGTGGATCGAGGCGGCAATAGAGCGAATTGCAATCGGTCGTGGCGGCCAGGATCTTGTTTGCTTCGCGCACGCGGAAGACCGCGGCATCGGATCCGGGCGGAACAACAGTGCCCGTGCGGACCATGTGGTCGTATTGGCGGTAGACCCAATTCTTGGAAGCGATGGTCGGATCGCGCAGCAATTGACGAAGCGCGGAATGGCTGTCGATTTCGTCGTAGCCGAAATCGGCGATCCCGGCGCCTGCATCACCGATACCTGCGACAGGCGCTTTCGCTTCGCGTGAATAAAGCGGCGCCTCATCCGCTAGTGGCTTGGCCGGAATTTCAGCTGCGAGAGTGCCGTCGCTGCGCACACGCATCATGCCATCATCGGTCACGCGGCCGATCTCGGCGCAGGGCACGTCCCATTTTTCGAAGACATCGCGCACGACTTTTTCTTGCCCGCGCTTTGCGATAATCAGCATCCGCTCCTGCGATTCGCTGAGCAGGATTTCGTATGGTGTCATACCCGGCTCGCGCTTGGGCACTTTGGCCAGATCGATCTCAACGCCAGTTCCGCCCCGGCTTGCTGTCTCGCAAGTAGAGCAGGTGAGTCCCGCCGCGCCCATATCCTGGATCCCGGCGACGGCATCGGTCGCTAGCAATTCGAGACAAGCTTCGAGCAGAAGCTTTTCCTTGAACGGGTCGCCGACCTGCACCGCGGGGCGGTCTTCGCGAGATTCGTCGGTCAACTCGCGGGAAGCAAACGCAGCGCCGGCCAAACCATCGCGCCCTGTTTCTGCGCCTACATAAAACACCGGATTGCCCACACCGCTCGCCGCGCCGCGCGCTAGCTGCTCGTGTCGGAGGACACCGAGACAAAACACATTGATGAGCGGATTTCCCTCGAAGGTTTCATCGAAATAAATTTCACCGCCGATCGTGGGCACTCCGATGCAGTTCCCGTAGTGCGCGATTCCGGCGACCACTCCGGTGAAGAGTCGCCGGTTCTTTTTGATTTCGGATTTCCGATCTTCTCCAGGCGAATCTGTGATCGGCCCGAAGCGCAATGAATTCATCAAAAATTCCGGCCGCGCACCCATGGTGAAGATATCGCGAATGATCCCGCCAACGCCAGTAGCCGCGCCTTGGAACGGTTCTATCGCGCTCGGATGATTATGGCTTTCGATCTTGAAGCAGACGGCCCAGCCATCGCCGATATCGACAACGCCGGCATTTTCCTCGCCCGCCTTGACCAGGATATTCGGTCCGGACGTCGGAAATTTCTTCAGCTCGCGCCGCGAATTTTTATACGAGCAATGCTCGCTCCACATGACCGAGAAGATCCCGAGCTCAGTGAAGTTCGGTTCGCGCCCGAGGATTTTCTTGATGCGCTCGAATTCGTCCGGGAGCAGACCGTGTTTGGCGACAAGCTCCGGAGTGACTTCAGGATCGGCGGTGGCAGGCATCTGTTGCGCACGTTAGCCGATGTGAACGGTGCCTCAACTTACGAAAGTTTTCGGAATGAAGTCGCCAGATTTTTTGCTCTCGTTTTTGAATACGGGAGCAGCGAACTCGGTCTAATTGAGAACGGCGGGCACTCGTGACGAGCCGCCCGGGAGCTGCTGGCGGACAGGGTCGCCAGGCGGCGTTAATCGAAACACAAACGAAGGGAACACCATGAAAAGAACAATCCTAAGTCTCACCTGCGCTCTGATCGCCCCGCTGGCTTTCGCGCAGACCAGCACGACCACGACCGAATCGTCCACGACTACGACCAAGCCGACCACGGCCACCACGACAACGGAAACGACCACCACCACCTCGGATGGCACGGTCACAACCTTCACGCCTGGAAAAACGATCGTCGTGAAAACGACGGCCACTGATCCAATCAGTTACGTTCTGGGCAAAACCGTCCATTACGTGAACAAGGCCGGCAAGGAAATCGAAGCCGCCATGATCAAGCCGGGCGCACGCGTGCATGTCTATTACGACACGGCAGGCGAAACGCGGACCGTGAATCGGGTCGTGGTTGACGAATAAGCGACCACGTTAGTTAAGAACAAGAAGCCGCGGATCCTCGTGTAGGGTCCGCGGTTTTTTTGTGTGCCGGGAGGAATAAAAAAAACGCGACGGTACTGTCATCCCGAGCCGCGCAGACGGCGAGGGATCCCACAGTCGCAGGGAAAATCACTGGAGAACCGCTTCGCGATCCAGCAGCACTGCGTGCCGGCTTCTTCTCTTCCGGTGTGTGTGACATGAGACCGACTGTGAGGTCCCTCGCCGTCTGCGCGGCTCGGCATGACACCGGCCCTGCGCGTTGCGTTTTGCAGTTACATCGGCTACACAATTTCCATGGCATTTGACCTGAAAGAGATGGTGGCCGCGCGGCTCGGGGAAAATTACCAGCTGCACGAGCGTCACCTCAACCGCACGCTCGTAGCCGCGCAGCGCGTGATCGGTTTCGACAAGGTCTATGCCCGGGCTGAGGGCGCGTACCTCTATGATATGGACGACGCGCCGTATCTCGACTTCCTGAGCGGCTACAGCGTCTTCAACATTGGCCGCAATCATCCGGCGGTGAAGCAGGCGATCCGCGATGTGCTCGACCTCGATCTGCCGAACATGGTGCAGATGGATTGTTCGCTCCTGAGCGGACTGCTGGCCGAAGCAATCACGAAACGCACGCCACCGCACCTCGACGCGGTTTTCTTCTGCAACTCCGGCACGGAAGCGATGGAAGGCGCCTTAAAATTTGCGCGCGCCGCCACGCAGCGCACGCGCGTGATTTCACTCGAGAGCGCGTTCCATGGGTTGAGTCTCGGGTCGCTTTCGTTAATGGGCTGCGAAAGTTTTACCGAAGGCTTCGGTCCGCTCATGGGAGGATTTGAGACCCGGGTGGCGCTGGACGATATCGAAGCGCTGGAACGAGAGCTCTCGAAACGCGACGTCGCTGCGTTCGTGATCGAGCCCGTGCAGGGCAAGGGCTGCAAGTCGCCTAAGACCGATTTTTTCCAGCGCGCGCAAGCCCTCTGCCGGAAACACGGAACGCTGTTGCTTTGCGACGAAATCCAAACCGGCCTCGGCCGCACCGGAAAGATGTTCGGCTTCGAACACTGGAATCTCGAGCCAGACATCATCACGCTCGCAAAGAGCTTGAGTGGCGGATACGTCCCGTGCGGCGCGATCGTGACCCGGCGCGATATTTACCAAAAGACGTTCAGCCGAATGGACCGGTGCGTGGTCCATTCGACCACGTTCGGCCGCAATAACCTGGCCATGGCCTGCGGCCTCGCGTCACTCGAGGTGATCGACGACGAGGAGCTGTTGGAGAATTCAGCGCGGATCGGCGCCCTCCTGATGGAACGGATCGACGCGCTCCGGTCGAAGCATTCCTTTATCAAGGAAGTCCGCGGCAAAGGGCTCATCATCGCGATCGAATTCCACGAACCGACTGAATTCAAATTGAAGATGGGTTGGAAGCTCTTGCACAAGGTGGACAAGGTTCTCTTCGCGCAAATGGTGGTGACCCAGATGTTGAGCAAGCATCGCATTCTCACTCAAGTGGCGGGCCATGCCATGGACGTGGTAAAGATCCTGCCGCCGCTCATCATCGGTGAGCGCGAAGTCGATCTATTCGTCAACGCGCTGGACGATGTCCTGACGGAATGCCGGAAGTTTCCAGGCCCGATGTGGGAGATCGGCCAGAATTTCGTCCGGCACGCGCTGGGTTCGAAACGCGCGGCGGACGATCGCCGGCCGGTTTCGGCGTAGAGGAACGATCCGGGGAAGGTCCCCGAGTAAGCGCACAAAAAAGCACTGGATTCCTACGCTAACTGCGTTAGAATCCGCGCTGATATCTTCCCAAGCTGAACCTCCTAACTGTCCTCTAATCCCACGAAAACTCCCCGATGAAAATGCGACCAGCAAAGGCCAAAATTTCCGTTTCCCTATTACTTGCGAATGTCTGCGTCTTGCTCTTGGCAGCGAACGCAATGGCCCAGAACACAGGGCTAATCATGGACAGTCCCCAAGGTGATTATGTTGGCGGCGGCCAAAATTATTATTTCACGGCGACGGACGGTACTTTCTCGGCCAGCAAGAACTTCAACAACGGGGTGTCCATCAGTTTTAATGGTTCCGGGCATAACTGGAGCCTTGATTTCTCTGCCCCCGGCAAGGCTTTGCTTACGCCGGGCGATTATCCGGGCGCAGCCAGGTATCCTTTCCAATCCTCGAACCAGCCGGGGTTGAGCGTCTCGGGTGATGGGCGCGGGTCGAATACCCTGACCGGCTTCTTCACCGTGAAGGAAATCGTATACGGTAGTGGCAACACGATTGTCGCTTTCGATGCCACGTTCTCGCAGAGATCGGAAGGGTCTGGGCCGCCCTTAACCGGCGAAGTCTTATTTAATGCTAGTGGGCCACTGCCGCCCGCTAACCACTTCACGAGCGAGCTGAATGTTTACGCGACCGCGGGTCAATCGTTCACCTATCAAATGAAGACGACAAAGCCGAACAGTGCCTATTTTGCCTCAAACCTGCCTACGGGCTTATCCCTCAATTCCACGACCGGCCTGATCTCCGGGACGCCCACGCAGCAGGGAACCTTCCCGGTCGCGCTTTCCACTACGGGTTCCAATACCAATAACGCGGCCGCGACGCTCAACCTCACCATCACTCCGCCCTCGCAATCGACCGGTGCGTTTACCAGCTTGCAGATGCAGAGCGACACGGGGGATTTCGTTGGTCAAGGCAAGAGCTATTCCTTCTTGCCGGCGGACGGGATTTTTTCCGCCTCGGCGCAGACCAACCGCGTCACGGTGTCATTTCACAACGCTAGTTACAGCGAGAACTGGACCCTGATTTTCACCGCACCGACCGGCTCAAACCTTGGCGTCGGCGTTTATCAAAATGCCGCGCGTTCAGCGTCGAGTGCCCAACCTGGCCTCGACGTCTTCGGGGATGGGCGCGGCAGCAATACCCTCACCGGCAGTTTCGTTATTCGGGAGATTTCGTTCGACAATAACGGTCAACTGCAAGGTTTCCATGCCTCGTTCATCCAGCACTCGGAGGGTGCCGCACCTGCCTTGACTGGTTCAGTCTGGTACCAATCCGGGAAAGCGATTACGAGTAGCTTGAACGTCTTTGGCAGGGACAAACGGCAGTTTAGCTATCAGATCATTGCTAATAATCAGCCCTCTTCCTTTAGCGCGACTGGTCTGCCGGCTGGCATTACCCTCGACCCGCAATCGGGGGTAATCTCCGGCACGCCGACCCAGGCAGGTGTCTTTAACGTCGCCATTCAAGCTGTGGGAAGTGCTTCCACTGCTTCCGATACGTTGACGTTGACCATTAATCCGAGCCAATCGCTCGCCAACATTTCGACGCGACTCAAGGTCGGCACGAGTGACAACGTTCTCATCGGTGGATTCATTATCAGCGGGCCGGAACCGAAAAAGGTGATCATTCGCGCAATTGGCCCGTCGCTGACTGGATTTGGTGTTCCGGGGGCGCTAACGGATCCTAACTTGCAGTTACACAACCAAGCTGGGACGACCCTCGCGATGAATGACGATTGGCGCACCACCCAACTTGGGGGACTCATCACAGCAAATCAACGAGCGGATATCCAAGGGACGGGATTGGCGCCGACTCAGGACGTTGAATCAGCCATCCTCGTCACCCTGGCGCCTGGGTCCTATACCGCGATCGTCCGTGGGTTCGGAACCGCCACTGGCATAGGTCTGGTTGAAGTTTACGACTTGTCCTCCGATGCGAACGCGAAGCTCGCTAACATCAGCTCGCGCGGCTTTGTCGAAGGTGGCGACAATGTCATGATCGGCGGGTTCATCATGGGAGGAACGGTTGGTTCAGGTGGGGCGGTCGTAGTTCGGGCACTGGGGCCTTCGCTGGCAGGGGCCGGCGTACCGAATGTCATGGCCGATCCCACTCTTGAGCTCCACGACAGCAACGGCGGAGTTCTCGCTTTCAACAACGACTGGAAGGATTCCCAGGAAACCGATATTGAAGCGACCGATTTGGCGCCATCGAAGCCTCTCGAATCGGCGATTCTGACGACTCTGCCGCCTGGCGGCTTTACCGCAATCGTTCGCGATAAAAATGGCAATGTCGGCAACGCTTTGGTGGAAGTTTATAATATTAAGTAACAGCCAGCGTTGACGGCAGGGGAATTTCATTTCGCGGAAGCATCCGGAAGCCAGTTTGGCGTTGTGAAGATTTCGGCGAGCCCTTACGCTTAACTGAACCGACGCGGTTTTGCTTCGGTCAATTCGAGGAGCTACTGCCATGACTACTGCCACCGCCGATCAGGAAACCGAAACGAAACTGAGCCAGCTCGATCAGCTCAGGAACTTCACCATCGTCGTCGCCGACACGGGCGACTTTCAGAGCATCAAGGAATTCAAGCCGCGCGATGCGACGACAAACCCAAGCCTGATCTATTCAGCCACGCAGAAGGAACAATATTTCCATCTCCTGGATGAAGTGGTGGTGGATCGGAAGAGCTCCGGCCTATCGGGTGCGGCTCAAATTGAGGACGTGATCGATCACCTTCTGGTCAAGTTTGGCTGCGAGATTTTGGAGATCGTGCCCGGCCGCGTTTCGACCGAAACGGACGCGCGCCTCTCGTTCGATACGGAAGGCTCGATCGCCAAAGGGCGCCAACTGATCAAGCTCTACGAAGAGAAAGGGATCGATCGGCAGCGGGTGCTGATAAAAATCGCGGCGACGTGGGAAGGGATCAAAGCGGGCGAGGTCCTCGAAAAGGAAGGAATCAATTGCAACCTCACGCTGATGTTCTCGCTGCCGCAGGCGGTTCTTTGCGCCGAAGCCGGGATCGAACTCATCTCCCCGTTTGTCGGGCGCATTTACGATTGGTTCAAGGCCAGGAATAAAAAGGAATACACCGGCGCGGAAGATCCGGGCGTGCAATCGGTCCAGGAGATTTACACTTATTACAAGCACTTCGGCCACAAGACCGAGGTAATGGGAGCGAGCTTTCGCAACATCGGCCAGATCCTCGAGCTGGCCGGGTGCGATTTGCTCACGATCAGTCCCGACTTGCTGGAGAAATTGGCGCAGGCTGACGGGCCGGTGGAACGGAAGCTCGATCCCGCGAAGGCAAAGAGCGCTAAAGTGGAACGGCTCGAACTCGACGAGAAGAAATTCCGATATTTGTTCAACGACAACGCGATGGCGACCGAGAAGACGTCGGAGGGGATCCGTAAGTTCTCCGCCGACATCGTGAAGCTGGAGAAATTCGTCGCGAGCAAATTGGGTTAGGTGAATCGAGCGCTCCGCGCTCGATGAGAATTGCCGGCGAAGATGCATTGATGACATCGCGCGGCGCGATCCACCTATGTTCAACGTTGTCCTGATCGAGCCCGAAATTCCTCCGAATACGGGCAACATCGGCCGCCTTTGCCTGGCGACTGGTTCCACGCTGCACCTGATAAAGCCGCTGGGCTTTTCGATCGACGACCGCGAGCTGAAGCGCGCCGGGCTGGATTACTGGAAGGAAGTTTCCGTCCGGCTTTGGGATTCCTTCGCGGACTTCCAGCGAGCGCTCGAGTCAGGCGCGCGACTTTTTTTCCTGACGACCAAGTCGGATCGCGCTTATTACGACATCCGGTTCCAGTCCGGCGATTTCCTCGTATTCGGAAGGGAAACCAGAGGATTGTCCGAGCGTTTGCTCGCCGAGCAGGCGGAACATTTGCTCACGATCCCCATGCAGGGCACGCGCAGCCTGAACCTGGCGACGGCCGTCGCGATCGTCTTGTTTGAAGCGGTGCGCCAGCAGCGTTAACCGCAGGCGCAGGCTGGGGAGGGCGCACAACGCGTTCACGGGCGGCGTTTATTATTAGAGAGGTTGAATAAAGCGGCGAGGCGAATGTCTAACCTTCTCGACCACCAATTATGAAAACATTCCTTCTGTTAGCTTTTTCCCTAACCACCGCCTTGGCGCAAGCCGTCAACGGCGAGGACCTCGAGCAGGTCAAAGCGACTAAACATCACCAGGCGCCGCCCGCGAAGCAGACTGCGGTAACCCAGGCACCGCCGAGGGTCCAACGCAGCAACACCGTGCAACGGCAGCAGGCGCCGCGCTCGAATGCCTATAACGCGTATAACACATATCACGCGCCAAAAGCTCGGACATACGATGCATCCGGCGTTTACAAGTCGAACCAGTACAGGTCTCCGGTCTGGAGGCCAAACGGTGTTGTGACCACACCGCAGACGACGATTCCACAAACCAACGTTCTGGCTCAGTCCAACGTCACTCCGCGGCACCGGCATAATCCGAACAACACCAATTGGCAAAATCGCACCAGCGCGAATGTGCAGAACCAGAACAACACCAATTGGCAGAATCGCACCAGCGCGAACGTGCAGAACGAGAACAACACGAACTGGCAGAACCGCAATAACACCACCCTGCAAAACCGGACAACCGCCAACTACTCGAGCTCCAACAGCCTGAGCTGGTCGGACGCGCGGCAGCGGAACCATCGCCAGCACCACAGCCGGAGCTGGTGGAACAGCCGCTATAACCGGTTCGTTCTCTTTGGCGGCGGCTACTACTACTGGGATAACTATTATTGGTACCCCGCCTACGGCTACGATCCCTATTACAACTCCTATTCCTACGACGAGCCGATCTATGGTGCTCAGGACATCGATCCCGGCCAGTTGATCGCGAATGTTCAAACGGAACTCCAGCGTCTCGGCTACTACCGTTACGCGGTGGATGGATTGATGGGACCCGCGACCCGCGCGGCCATCGCCAACTTCCAACGCGACAACGGCCTTCCGATGACCTCGGCGATTGACCGGCCGACGCTCCAGACCCTCGGGTTGGGCTAAGAAAACAGATTCGTTCTTGAAGCCGCGCGATGGGAAACCGTCGCGCGGCTTTTTTCTTTCACGCTTGATTGCGCGCATGGTCGATCCAGCGAATGCTGGTGGCCGATGACTCAACCGCAACTCGTGGCCACCGATCTGCGCCGATCCTTTCGGATCGGGCCGCGCCGAATCGAGGTGCTGCGCGGCATTTCTCTGACGGTAGAGCAGGGCGAGGCCGTGTTTCTTTGCGGCGCATCCGGTGCAGGCAAGACAACGCTGCTTTACACGCTGGCCGGATTAGAGCGGCCGGAAGCTGGAACCGTTGAATTCGAAGGACGGCGTCTTTATAGCGGCAGCGCCTCCTCCCAGGCTCAGTTGCGGAACCGGAAGATGGGCTTTGTCTTCCAGGGATACTTCCTGTTACCGGAGCTAACGGCGCTCGAAAACGTGATGCTGCCGGCGATGATTGGAGGAAAGAGAAAACGAGCGGCGGCCGAAGCAAGCTTGAGTGACGTCGGTCTGGCCGAGCGCTTCCATCATTTGCCGGCCGAGCTTTCCGGGGGCGAGCAACAGCGCGTGGCAATCGCTCGCGCTCTCACGAACGATCCCGACATCATTTTTGCGGACGAGCCGACCGGCAACCTGGATTCGAAAACGGGCGACGGCATCATGAATTTGTTGCTCGAGCTGGCGCGCGGCCGAAAGAAAACGCTCCTGGTGGTGACGCACGACACCCACCTGGCCGGGATGGGCGACAGGCAATTGCGGATCGTGGATGGATTGCTGGCGTAAGTGGAGTTGTTGGGGTCGGAGAGTGGCGCCATCAACTTGCCCTTGAATTGGCCGCATGAACCACCGAACGTTTTCGCGTGTTAACAAAATCTTCGACAGCTGGGGCCGCGGTGATGGACAAACCGAAGCGGAGTGAGGCCGCTTCGACGGCCGCGGTGAAGCCCGCGATTGATGCGAACTCGAATTCCTCGAAGGCGACGACGCCGAAGGAATTAACCATCTACCTCGATGGAAAATTTGTTCCGGAAGCCGACGCGAAAGTCTCGGTCTTCGATCATGGCCTGCTCTACGGCGACGGAGTTTTTGAAGGTATCCGCTTTTACAACGGTCGCGTTTTCCGGTTGGAGGAGCACTTGGAACGGCTGTGGGATTCCGCGCGCTCGATCTGCCTGGAGATCCCGATCGGGCGGGCGGAGATGACGGAAGCGCTGCTCGAAACGATCCGGCGAAATGGATTGCGCGAAGGCTACATCCGTCTCGTCGTCACCCGTGGCGTCGG
Source organism: Verrucomicrobiota bacterium (assembly GCA_041167585.1). GTDB lineage: Bacteria > Verrucomicrobiota > Verrucomicrobiia > Chthoniobacterales > UBA10450 > AV80. The sequence goes on along the minus strand of JBEEHV010000021.1, from coordinate 19,321 downwards.
CAACCTTGGTTTGAATCCGACCCAGTGTAAGAGCCCGAGCATTTTCATTATCGCGACGACCATCGCGCTTTACCCGAAAGAAGTCTGCGAGGCCGGCCTCACGGTTGTGACTTGTGCGACACGTCGCACGAGTGCGGCCGCACTGAATCCGGCGGTGAAGTCGCTCAATTATCTCAACAATGTGATGGCCCGAATCGAAGCGAACCTCGCCGGCGCGGATGAAGCGTTGATGTTGAACGACGCGGGCAATGTAGCCGAGTGCACCGCCGACAACGTTTTTATCATCAAGCGGGGCCAGATCTTCACGCCACCCATCGCTGCGGGCGCGCTACGCGGCATTACGCGCTCGGTGGTTTTCGATATCGCGGCGGAATTGGGACTCAAGATCACCGAGACGGACATCACGCGTCACGATGTCTTTGTGGCGGACGAATGCTTCCTCACCGGAACCGCGGCGGAAGTGATTCCCGTAGTCAAGGCGGACGGACGAATAATTGGAACCGGAAAACCAGGTTCGATCACGGCGAGAATGATTGGCCGCTTCCGTGAGATGACTCGCGAAACCGGCACCCCGATTTTTGTCTGACCCTGGTCAAATGCGCACTCGGCGCGGAAGGTGCTTGGCAATGTCCGGCGTTGAATGTTTCCGGCGTTTCGAGGTCTAATCTACAGAGATGTTGTGCGACGTTTGCAAATGTAACGATGCGACAGTTTTCCTGACGCAAATTCTGGAAGGCAAAATGCAGAAGGTGAACCTCTGCGATGCCTGCTCGAAGGAAAAAGGCGTGCAGGATCCCACCGGCTTCGCGTTGGCGGATTTGCTTCTCGGGATCGGCGCCGCGGAGGAAATTGAAAAGGGCGCGCCGTCGCAAAAATGCCCGGTCTGCGGGTTTACCCAGGCGGATTTCAAGAAGACGGGCCGGCTCGGTTGCAGCGCGTGTTATGTAACTTTCGCGGAAGGTTTGGGCAGCTTGCTCAAGGCGATGCACAAAGGGACCGAGCATGTGGGGAAACTCCCGCAGCGCGCTCACCGCGAAATCGAGCTGGGAGATCGGATGCGCGTGTTAACCCAAGATCTCGAGAAGGCGGTGGCGGAAGAGAATTACGAAAACGCCGCGGCGTTGCGCGACCAGATAAAACAGCTCGAACACGAGAAGGCCATCTAACGGATGAAATTTTCCAATGTCATGTCGACCGGCGGCGAATGGCTGCGCGGCGAAGGGCCTCATCACCAGATCGTGATCAGCAGCCGCGTTCGGCTCGCGCGCAATCTGAAGCAGCGCGCTTTCCCGGGTTGGGCCAAGAAAGCGGAGCGCACGCAGATTCTCGAGTTGATCAAGCCGCGCGTGGAAGAGCTGCCGGAAATGCAGGACTCGTTCTCGGAATTGTTGCAGGATCTTTCCGCGCTCGAAAAACAGGTGCTGGTCGAGCGCCACCTGATCAGCCGTGAGCACGCGGCGAAAAGCGTCGGGAGCGCGGTCATCATGAATCGGCGGCAAACGCTGAGCATCATGGTGAATGAAGAAGATCACCTGCGGATGCAATCCATTCGTTCCGGCCTGCAATTGAAGAGCGCCTTCAAGCTGGTCGACAAGGTCGACAGCACGCTCGAATCGAAACTCGACTTCGCGTATGACGCGCACCTCGGCTATCTGACCGCGTGCCCGACGAACGTCGGCACCGGCATGCGCGCTTCCGCGATGTTGCATCTTCCCGGTCTGGTTTTGAGCGAGATGATCAACCAGGTCATCCAGGCCGTGAACAAGATCGGTCTAGCCGTCCGCGGTCTCTATGGCGAAGGGACCGAGGCGATGGGAAATCTTTTCCAGATCTCGAACCAGACGACGCTGGGCGAAAAAGAAGACGAGATTGTGAGTCGGCTCAGCAAAGTGATCGAGACGATCATCGAGAAGGAACACGACGCGCGGCAGATGTTGATCCAGAAAAAATCCAACACGCTCTGGGACCAGATCGGGCGCGCCTACGGTGTTCTGACTTTCGCGCATGCGATGACTTCAAAGGAAGCGCTTAACCTTCTCTCGATCATCAAGCTCGGCGTGGATCTCGGCGCGTTCCCGGAAGATCGGCGCTTGCCGATTGATGAGCTGTTCATCGATACGCAGCCCGCCCATTTGCAAAAGAGCTCGCAACAGAAGCTGAACGCGGAGGAGCGCGACCATTTGCGCGCCCAAATTATCCGCGAGCGTTTGCGGGTGTTCCCTAAACCTGATATCAGTAAAGTGGCGAGGGAGTCGGAGAACGGATCGAATCCCGAGCCCCAAAACAATGAATAATTTTACACCGCGAGCTCAGCAGGTTTTGGCGCTGGCGCGCAAGGAAGCGGACCGCTTCAACCATAACTACGTCGGGACCGAGCATCTGTTGCTCGGCCTGATCAAGCTCGGGCAGGGTGTGGCCGTCAATGTCCTGCAGAAGATGGGTCTCGATCTCGAAACGGTGCGGATGGAAGTCGAGAAGCAGGTCGGCTCCGGACCGGAGACGAAGATGGTGGGCAACATTCCTTACACTCCGCGTGTGAAGAAAGTTCTCGCGCTGGCGGGCAAGGAAGCGAAGGCGCTTAATCATTCCTACGTCGGCACGGAGCACATTTTGCTCGGCCTGTTGCGCGAAGGCGAAGGTGTCGCGGCACGCGTGCTGAAGAGCCTCGAGGTCGATATCGAGCGGACCCGCAACGAGATCCTCAAGGAACTCGATCCAAATTTCACGCCGCCGGAATCGGAACAGGAAATGGGTGGCGAACCTTCTTCCGGGAAGAAGGACGTCAAGACGCCGGCGTTGCGCGCGTTTGGCCGCGACCTCACGGAACTGGCCAAGAAGAACGAGCTCGATCCGGTCATCGGCCGGCATAATGAAATCGAGCGCGTGATTCAGGTGCTTTGCCGCCGGACCAAAAACAATCCTGTCCTGCTCGGAGAAGCCGGTGTCGGCAAAACCGCGATCGCGGAAGGCCTGGCCCAGGAAATCGCGAGCGGAAACGTCCCGGAATTATTGCGCGAGAAAAAAGTGATCACACTCGATCTCGCTTTGATGGTCGCCGGCACGAAATATCGTGGCCAGTTTGAAGAGCGGATCAAGGCGGTCATGGACGAGATTCGCCGCTCGAAGAACGTTATCCTTTTCATCGACGAATTGCACACAATCGTCGGCGCCGGCTCGGCCGAAGGCGCGATGGACGCATCGAATATCATCAAGCCCGCTCTGAGTCGCGGCGAACTGCAATGCGTCGGCGCGACCACGCTGAACGAGTATCGCAAGTACATAGAAAAGGACGCTGCGCTGGAGCGCCGTTTTCAAACGGTGAAAGTGGACGCGCCCACGGTCGAAGAGACAATTCTGATTCTGAAAGGATTGCGCCCGAAATACGAGGCGCACCATAAGGCGAAGCTAACCGACGAAGCGCTCGAGACTGCGGTCAAACTTTCGGAACGTTACATCACCGGCCGGTTCCTTCCGGACAAAGCAATCGACGTCATGGATGAAGCCGGCGCCCGCGCCCGGATCAACGCGATGACGCGTCCGCCTGACGTGAAGGAGATCGAGAAAGAAATCGAAGAGATCCGCGTTGAGAAAGAGGCAGCCATCAAAGCCCAGGATTTCGAGAAGGCCGCCGCGCTTCGCGACAAGGAAAAGCAGACCAAGGAGAAACTCGACGGGATTCTCGCGCGCTGGCGCGAGGAACGCGAAGAGAAGGAAGTGCTCGTGACGGCAGACGACATGATGCACATCATCTCGAAGGTGACTGGAGTTCCTCTCCAGCGAATGGAGCAGAAAGAAACGCAGAAGCTCCTCGCGATGGAAGCGGACTTGAAGCAGCGCGTAATCGGCCAGGACGAAGCGGTCACGGCGATCAGCAAAGCGCTTCGACGCTCACGCGCGGATCTGAAAGATCCGAAACGCCCGATTGGTTCGTTTGTTTTCCTGGGACCGACTGGTGTCGGCAAGACGTTCCTTGCGCGCACCCTGGCCGAATTCATGTTCGGCGATTCCGACGCGCTCATTCAGATCGACATGTCCGAGTACATGGAAAAGTTCACCGCCTCGCGGTTGATCGGATCGCCTCCGGGATATGTCGGTTACGAAGAGGGTGGTCAGCTTTCCGAAGCAGTCCGCCGCCGCCCTTACTCCGTGGTGCTATTCGACGAAGTCGAGAAAGCGCACCCCGATGTAATGCATCTGCTTCTCCAGATCCTGGAAGACGGCAAGGTCACGGACTCGTTAGGCCGCAAGATCGATTTCCGGAACACGATCATCATCATGACCTCGAACGCCGGGGCGGATCTGATCCGCCGGCAGACCACGATGGGGTTCGGCGCTCCGAAAGACTCGCAGGATTACGAGACCATGAGGGATAAGATCCTGGAGGAGACCAAGCGGGTCTTTAAGCCGGAGTTCCTGAATCGGCTCGATGAAATCATTGTTTTCCACACGCTCAGCAAACCGGATCTGCTCAAGATCGTTGACCTCGAAGTCGACAAGGTGAAGCGGCGGTTGAAGCTGAAGGAAATCGAGATCGTGCTCGACGAGCCGGCGCATGAGTTTGTGATCAACAAGGGTTACGATCCGACTTATGGCGCGCGTCCGATGCGGCGCGCGGTGGAGCGTTACCTCGAAGATCCGCTCGCGGAGGAGTTACTCCGGGGGACGGTGAAAGCGGGCGACATCGTCGAAGTCACTGTCGCAGGCGAGGACAAGCTCGCCTTCCGTGTGGCCGAACCGCATGGCAGCGCGGCTGCGAGCGCAAGCTGAGGTTGATCTGCGCGAAGACTAAGCAGCCGTCATCCCGAGCCGCGCAGACGGCGAGGGACCCCACAGTCGAACAATGCGTTACGCAAGAAATGCCGGCGCGCGATCCGAAAGCCGCGCCAAATGTATCGCGGAAGCGCTCGCCGCTTTCGCGCTACATTGAGGCCGAACTTCGCATGATGCGTGGTGTCGCTTGGGTAACGCTGGGCACGACTGCGGGGTCCCTCGCCGTCTGCGCGGCTCGGGATGACAAGCAAGTTTCGACGCGCTCGGACTACGCTCTCGGGTGGGCGTCGCCGTAGGCTTTCTTCAGGCGTTCGACGGTAACGTGAGTGTAGATCTGCGTCGTAGAGAGGCTGGCGTGGCCGAGCAAGGCCTGCACGCTGCGCAAATCCGCTCCGCTATCGAGCAGGTGCGTGGCGAAACTATGCCGCAACTTATGCGGACTGAGCGCGATCGGGATCGAAGTGTAACGCAGATACCTCTTCAGGATGAGCCAGACTGAGCGCGGCGAAATCCGGCGCCGCGATTTGTTAATGAAGAGAGGTCCGTTCTCCACTCGCGCGGCAAAACGATAACGCGAAACCGCTTCCAAGGCTGGCGCTCCGACAGGGCAGGCGCGCTCCTTCCGTCCCTTACCCAGGACGCGGACCGATTCGGTGTAGATGTCGACGTCCGGCACGTTGAGGGACGCGAGCTCGCTCAGGCGCAAGCCGCTGCTGTAAAACATTTCCATGATCGCGACATCGCGCTCGCGCATCCATGCGGGTGATTGGCGTTCAATTTTCACCTTCATCGGCGCGGCCAGCAGCTCGTCGATCTGCTGGCGCGTGAGCACGAGCGGCAATTTCTTTTCCGGCTTCGGCAATTGCAGTTCGCGCACCGGGTCTTTCGGGAAATTTTTTCGTTCGACCAGAAAACGGTAGAAGGTGCGAAAGGCGGAAAATTGCAGCCGGATGTAGGAACGGGCCTGCTGCTTCTTCATCAGCTCGAAGAGGTAGTCGCGGAAATCGTCGGCCTGGCAGTCCCGCCAGGAGCGGACCTCTTTTTGGTTCCTAAAGTTTTCCAGCGCCTGCCCGTACGCGGTCAGGGTGCGGGGTGAAACGTTCCGCTCGACTTCGAGATAGCGCAGAAACTCCTCCGCGAGTGGATCCCGGGAGTGGCGCGCGGGCACAGGGCTACTCGGGTTTTTCGATCTGGGTGCGTTTCATCGCGGCGCGGGCGCGATCGCTGTACTGACTTTTGAAAATCGGCGCCGGGTTGGTCGAGATGAGCTCATACTTCTTCAGGACGAATTCAGGATAGAAACCATTGCTGCCGGATTCGTAAACTTTGTCGCCGCTGAAGTTGCCCCAGAGTTTGTATTCGTAGTTGTTATCGAAACCGAAATTGAGCTGCTCGCGGTCGGGCGCCAGTTTCTGTTTCTCGTTGAGGACAACAAGCTGAGCCGTGCTCCAAGGCTGTCCGGGCCGGCGGACATAGCCCCAGAATTTGAACTCCGGAACCTTGAAGTAGCGCCGGCCGATGAAGTAATCGCCGGGCTCTTCGGTTTGGATGTGTTGCGCGGCGGTGATGCGGGCCTGCTGAATCCCCGGGGAAGTAGTCTCGCAGCCGGCGAGGAAAAAGAGCGCAAGGAAAAGATCGACGGCGAGTAGGTAACGAAACGGGCGATTGGTCATGGACACCTCCATTTATCGCAGACCGGTCATTGGCGCAATTAGGTAGTGGCGCAAGAGATTGGACGCGGCCGACACCGCCGCCGCTACAGGATAGGTTTTGCATCGTTATGGCGTCCCTCGTAAACTAGGGGTCGTGCTCGAACTGGAAGTCTATGCGGCTGGAGTCCGCGACCTGAACAAGATCCTCGAGCTGGATCACGAGATCGAGGCGGTGCCGGGATTGCGTTACAAAGTCGACCGCAATCACGACATTGTTTACATGGAGCTCGAAGAGCCCACCGTGACCTTCCAAGAGATTCGCGCGTTGTTTCGCAAACTGGGGCTCGACCCCAAATTCGTCGGCGCGATTCCACCGGAGCTGCGGCCCAAAACCAAGACGCAACTGTTGGGGCCGTAGCGCAGGCCGACACCCAACCGCACCGAGGCCAATGTTCGCTCAAGTTCTCACGGCTTTCGGCACACCGGTCGTTCGTTTTTTCACCCACGTCGGCGAGGTCGTCGTGCTGGCGAACGAAACCTTCGCGTCAATCATTATGCAGAAGATCCGGTGGCGATTGTTTCTGCATCAAATTGTGGAGATCGGATTGCGTTCGCAGCTCGTGGTCATGATCACTGGCGCTTTCACGGGCGCGGTCTTTGCCGCTCAGACTTTCTTTCAATTCAACAAACTGGGGATGGGCTCGGCGGTCGGGGCAGTGGTGTCCGTTTCTATTTGCCGCGAGCTCGGGCCGGTCCTCACCGCGTTGATGGTCACCGGGCGAGTGGGGGCTTCGATGTCCGCCGAGATCGGCACGATGAAGGTGACCGAACAGATCGATGCTCTTCGGGCGCTGGCGGTTCATCCAATCGATTATCTGGTCGTGCCGCGCACGCTGGCGATGATGATTTCGATGCCGCTCCTGGTGGCGGAATGCATCGGGATTGGAATTCTGGCCGGATATTTCGTGGCGATTTTTCTGTTGGAGGTAAACGGCACTTACTACATGGCGAACATGGTGCGCTGGACCCAGATGCGCGACATCATCATGGGACTCTCGAAAGCTTTTTGCTTCGCGCTCCTGATCGTCTTCATCAGTTGTCACAAAGGTCTGACCAGCCGGGAAGGCGCCGTCGGTGTGGGCAAGGCGACCACGGAAGCCGTGGTGGATTCGTCCCTTGCCGTTCTCATTTTCAATTTCTTTCTCACGATGGCGCTGAACATCATTTTCCCGGCAGGGTATCAGTAGCGCGCGGCTCTTTTGGCTTCTCGGCGCGGCGGAGATCGGACATTATTTCTTATGGAACTATTCGACAGGGCAAAGGGCAGGCTTTCACTAGCTGGTCGGGGTGTGCTGTTTTTTCTGGCGGTTTTTGCCGCGTCGGCGGGCTTTTCCCCGGTCGAAGGCCAGACGCAGTATTTGATCGGCAATCCGACAAGTGAGCAGCAATACATGCTGGAGCTGATCAATCGGGCACGCGCGAACGGCGGCGCGGAAGCGAGCCGGTTGGGGTTAAGCGGACTCCAGGAAGGCCCGCCGAGCGTCGGCGGCCAGGCTTGGACCATTCAGAACTCTGTTCAACCGCTCTCGTGGAATCCGCTGCTTTTCAATGCCGCGCAGACTCAAGCGACCAATTTGAATAATGCCGACCAATTTTTCTTGGGCGTCTCACCGCATACCTTCGGCGGCCAGACGCCGAACCAGCGGATCGCCGCCGCCGGCTACTCCATGGCGAATTACAATGGGCCCACGACGTCTTCCGGATTTTTCCCCGGCGCAGAAAACGTGGCGGAAGCTGAATCGCAGGGCTTCGGTCCGTATGTCGGCGCGAACCTGGCCGCGGCCGTTCTCGATCTGCACAACGGCCTGTTCACCGATTTAAACACGGCGGGGCGAGGGCATCGTGACACGACCATGCTGGCTTTTTTTCGTGAGGTCGGAATTGGAATTTCTGCCGGCGTGGATAATCAGAACAGTCCCGGACAGCCCGGCGGCAACCTGGACTCGCTCTATATCGTCCAGGATTTCGGGGCGCAAACTAACGGAACGCCCTTCATCACGGGCGTTGTCTATCAAGACACCAACGGCAACGGATTCTACGATCCGGGCGAAGGGATTGGCGGGATACGCGTCGATGTTTCGGGCAGTAGCTTCTTCGCCGTGACCACCGCATCAGGCGGGTATTCTGTGCCGGTGCCGGGAAATGGTTCATACACCGTGACCTTCAGTGGAGGGGCGATTGGCACGGTGCAAAGGAACGCGAGCGTCGCGAACCTTCTCAATGCGAAGCTCGATTTCGTGGCGCCGGTGGCGAGCTTGCCCACGGTGCTTGCCAACATCGCAACGCGTCTTCGTGTCGAGCCGGGCGACGACAACGCATTGATCGGCGGGTTTATCGTGACCGGGACCCAGCCGAAAAAAGTCATCATTCGAGCGATTGGCCCGTCGCTCACCCTTTCAGGCAAACTGGCCAACCCGACGCTAGAGCTGCGGGACGCGTCGAAGTCGCTCGATCAGAATGACGATTGGAAGCTCTCGCCCAACAAGCAGGCGATCATGGACAGTACCATTCCTCCCACGGACGATCTGGAATCCGCTATTGTCGCAACGCTACCGGCCAACAACGCGCAATACACCGCGATCGTTCGCGGTGCTGGCAACACAACCGGCATCGCCGTGGTGCAGGTTTACGACCTGGATCGCGCGGCCAATTCGAAACTGGCGAATATCTCGACCCGCGGACTGGTGCAGACCGGTGACAATGCGCTTTTCGCGGGCACGATCGTGCTCGGGCAAACGTCGCAAAAGATCATCATCCGCGCGATTGGTCCTTCGCTGGCGATTGCCGGGAAATTAGCGGATCCGACGTTGGAGTTGGTCGATGCAAACGGTGCCCGGCTTGCCTTCAACGACAACTGGCGCACAGGCGGCCAGGAAACGGAAATCATTGCGACGACCGTGGCTCCTACTAACAACGCGGAATCGGCCATCATCTACAACCTGCCGGCCAACCAGGCGAACTACACTGCGATCGTACGCGGGGCGAGTGGAGCTTCCGGCATCGCGGTGGTGGACATGTTCGCGCTACAGCAATAGCGCCGAGACTCCCGCTGGAGCCGGCCCGCCCCCGGGCCGGGTGACGGACGGAGTCGGATCAAGATCAAGATCAAGATCAAGATCAGGAGCAGGAGTGGCACAAAATCCGCGGCCTGAGGGCAGGCCGGCTCCAAGGATCAGCGGCACCGTTATTGCTAACTTTTTGGGGGTGGAAGGATGCAACGCTGCTCCAGCGCCCGGTTCGCCGTCCCGATTATTCCGATCGGTTCGTGCCGCCGTTGTTTTCTCTCTCGCTTTCGGACTGTTCGCTCACCTTTCCCAAGCGCAGGTTTCCATGCCGGTCGCGCCGCCCCCACCTCCGCCGACTGTGTCCCAATCGGCCCTGACCTCGTCGCCCGACGAGGCTGCCAGCGGAACTTCTCTTTATTCGATCGGCGATCCCACGAACGATGAACAATTTTACCTCGAACTGATCAATCGCGCCCGGGCCAATCCGACAGCCGAAGGCGTGCGGCTGGCAACCACCACGGACGCCAATGTCCTGAGCGCCTACACCAGTTTCGGCGTGAATCTCACCCTGATGAAGGCGCAATTAGCGCTGATCCTGCCCCAGCCTCCGCTGTCGTTGAACGCCGTGCTCACCGCCGCGGCCCGCGGTCACAGCCAGAACATGCTCCAAAATAATTACCAGGGGCATGCGGGGCCCGACGGCTCGCTCACCACCAGGCTGGGAAGCTATACCTCCGGCGCAAACGGATGGTCGATCGGCGAAAATGTTTACGCCTATTCGAAGTCGGTTTTCTACGGCCACGCTGGCTTCGAGGTCGACTGGGGCGGCACTGTGGCCACGGGAGGAATGCAATTTCCCGCGGGACACCGCGACAATATTCACAGCGCGCAATTCCGCGAAGTTGGAGTCGGCGTGGTCCTCGGGAGCAATGGCGGTTCGAGTGGAGTTGGGCCACAGCTCGTGACCCAGGATTTCGGTGCGCGCGGCGGGTTACTGCCATTCGTGACTGGAGTCGTGTATCGCGATCTGAACGGGAACAGTTTTTATGACCCGGGCGAAGGGGTGGGGGGCGTGACGGTGAATGTGACCGGCGCGAACTTCTACGCCGTCACCGCTAACTCCGGCGGATATTCTGTGCCCGTCCCGGGTGATGGCCCATACGTCGTTACTTTTAGCGGCGCTACGGTCGCCACGAACCAAAAAAACGTCAGCGTTATTGGTGGTCAAAATGTGAAAGCCGATTATCTCGCGACCTCTGCGCCAACGCCAACGCCGACGCCGACGCCGACGCCGACGCCGACCCCATCCCCGTCCCCGTCCCCAACGGCCACACCGACTCCGGGACCGGCCACAACCCTCGCGAATATTTCGACGCGATCAGTCGTGGGGACGGGAGAAAATGTTCTGATCGGCGGGTTCATCGTCACTGGCACGCAACCGAAGAAATTGATCATCCGCGCCATCGGACCGTCGTTGCCGTTGCCGGGCACGCTGCTCGATCCTACGCTCGAACTGCACGATTCTTCCGGCGCCGTCCTCGCGTTCAATGACAACTGGGTGCAAAACTCGAACCAGCAGGAAATCCTCAACAGCACCGTGGCCCCGACGAATGCGAGTGAATCGGCGATTCTCCGCAGCCTCGCGCCGGGGACTTACACGGCCATCGTCCGCGGTGCGAATCAATCCACCGGGACTGCGGTAGTGGAAATTTACGATCTCGACCGGACGGTGGATTCGAAGCTTGCCAATATTTCCACGCGAGCGTCTGTGCTTGGGGGCGACAACGTTTTGATCGGGGGCATGATCGTGGTGGGCCAGCTACCGCTCAATGTGATCATCCGCGCGATCGGGCCGTCGCTGCCTGTTCCCGGCGCAATGTTGGATCCGATGCTGGAATTGTATGACGGAAACGGGGCCGTAATCGGTTCAAACGACAATTGGCGGACGAACCAACCGAACGCGATCATGCAAACCGGCGTTGCCCCGACGAGCGAATCGGAGTCGGCCATCGTCACTTCACTTTCCCCGGGCGCCTACACCGCGGTCGTGCGAGGTGCGAACGGGACGGCCGGTGTCGCCGTCATCGAAGCGTATCATCTGAATTAACGCTGGAGCCGGCCCGCTATCCCTGGAGCCGGCCCGCCCTCCCTGGAGCCGGCCCGCCCTCGCGCCGGGAGAGACGGCGCACTCCACTCCATCTTCCCATCCCGCCTGAGGGCAGGCCGGTTCCAGGTCCCTTCCAACGGTGATTGACACCGGCGGCGTTCGCCTTTTTGCTGCCAGCATGAACGGAAGAACTTCATTCCTCAGCCTCCTCTATTTCGGCATCGTGACGGTGGCGCAAGCCGGATTGCACTGGGACAAAACCGAACTCGATCTCCATCCCGCCGAGGGAGACGCCACTGCCGTGGGGGTCTTTAAGTACACGAACAAAGGGGACAAGCCGATTCACTTCAAGGCCGTGCGCCCTTCATGCGGTTGCACCACGGCGGCAATGCCGAAGAACGATGTCGCACCGGGAGAGAAAGGCGAAATTACTGCGACGTTTACCATTGGAGATCGAACCGGACTCCAGGTGAAGACCGTGACAGTCGAAACCGATGACGCTCAACAACCTCAAACCGTTCTCACTCTGAAGGCCACGATTACCCAGGCGCTCGAATTACAGCCTGCCATGGTTTTTTGGCAGACCGGCGAAGATCCAAAACCGAAAACCATTACGGCAAAATCAGGCAAGGATATGCCGCTCAAAAATATCGAAGTCACTCCCTCCAGTCCCGACTTCACGGCGAAGGTAGAACCAGGCACCGGCATCGGGGAATTCCGGATCGTCGTTCAGCCGCGCGACACAAAGAATCCGGTCAACGCGACCCTGACGATCAAGCCAAATGGTTCCGCGGGTTCGACAAAGATTTACTCGGCGACCGCGCGAGTCATTCCGGCCACGCAATAGCTCGTCGTGAGATCGCTGCTTCGGCAGAGCCTGCTCCTGCTCGCGTTGGCCCTCGCTCCCGCCGCAGGCCAGGCGCTTTATTATCGGAAGAAGGTGTCGTGGCAATCTCCGATTCCGGCGTCGGAAATGGTGACGGTCGCGCAGGCGCGCGGGTGGGGGGATCAGGCGATCTGGGTCGATGCACGTCCCACCGATGAATTCGAGCAGAAGCATGTTCCCGGTGCGCTTTCGCTGAATGAGGACCATTGGAACGATCTGCTGCCGCCGATGCTGATGGCGTGGTCGCCGGCAAAACGCGTCGTCGTTTATTGCAGCAGCGAGAGCTGCGGATCGAGCCGTGAAATAGCGAAGCGTCTCCGGGCCGAGGCTGGGTTGAAAAATGTTTTTGTCCTCGAAGGGGGATGGGAGGCATGGCTGGGGAAGAAATGAAAACGACTTCCCTCATCTGGCGCCTTGTTGGGATCGTGATCGGTGCGCTTTTCATCTATGCGGGCGTCTTGAAAGCGTGGGACCCGGTTCGATTCGCGGGAGACATCGAGAATTATCATATCCTGCCGTGGGCCGTGAATGTGCGTCTGGCGTTTTACCTGCCGTGGCTGGAAATCCTTTGCGGACTCGCTTTGATTTTCCGCCGGCTGTACTCCGGCGCGCTGGCCCTTGTGCTGGCGCTCATGCTCGTTTTCATCGGCGCCACGATTGCGGCGAAAGTGCGCGGGCTCGATATCAGTTGTGGGTGCTTCGGACACGCTAGCGATCAGCTCAGCTTCGCCTGGCACATGGTGCTCGACCTTGCGATTCTGGCCGCAGTAGTAGCGCTGTGGTGGAAACGGCCTAACGACCGCTCCCAAATGGAGCCGGCGCGCCCCCGCGCCGGGTTATCGGCGCATTGATTGCATCGATTGCCCAAACGGCCTGAGGGCAGGCCGTCTCCATGTGCCTGCCTACAGATCCGTGAACGGATCGCGGTTTACGATCGTGCCGCCGGAGCCCTGCTGTTCGATCAGTTTCGCTATCAGCCCGGTCCAGCCGGTCTGGTGACTGGCGCCCAAGCCCGCGCCGGTGTCGCCATGGAAATATTCGTGGAACCAATAGAGCTCGCGATCGTGTTCGGCCTCCAAGGCGTCGCCGCTCGCGCGCGTAAATGGGCGCGCGCCGTTGCGATCGCGCAGCCAGAGTCGGATCAGGCGATTCGATAACTCGTTTGCAACGCCATTCAGCGTTTCGTAATGGCCGGAGCCGGTCGGACATTCCACCTTGAATTCGTCGCCATAGTAATGGTGCAATTTTTGCAGCGACTCGATGAGAAGGTAATTGATCGGTAACCAGATCGGGCCGCGCCAGTTCGAATTCCCGCCGAAGATGTTCGTCTGCGATTCGGCTGGATCGTAGCTCACTGTTCGATCGGCGCCATCCTGCTGGAGCACGTACGGATTGGCCGCGTGATATTTGCTGACCGAGCGCACGCCGTATTCGCTCAGGAATTCATTCGGATCGAGCATCCGCCGCAGCAGGCATTTCATGCGATGACCGCGCGTCAGTGAAATGAGCCGGCGGTCGCCGGCGCCGGGATCGTGCCAGCGCGAGATGAGGCTGGCGAGGTCGGGGCGATCGTTCAAATACCATTCCAGGCGTTCCTTGAATCCGGGCATCGCATCGAGCAACTCGGGCTCGATGGTTTCCACCGCCAGCAGCGGCATCAGCCCGACGAGCGATCGCACCCGCAACGGCAGGTAGCGGTCATCCGGCAAGTGCAGGACGTCGTAATAAAATTCATCCCCTTCATCCCAGAGTCCCATGCCCTGGCCGCCGAGATTATTCATGGCCCCGGCGATGGCGAGAAAGTGCTCGAAGAACTTCGTGGCAATGTTTTCGTAAACCGGATTGGTGCGCGCGAGTTCAAGCGCCATGCGCATCATGTTCAGGCAAAACATTCCCATCCAGCTCGTCCCATCGCTTTGCTCGAGATGTCCGCCGCCGGGGAGCGGCGCGCTTCGATCGAAGACGCCGATGTTATCGAGGCCAAGAAAGCCACCCTGGAAAATATTATTGCCCTCGGAATCCTTCCGATTCACCCACCAGGTGAAAGAAATCAGCAATTTGTGAAAGACAGTTTCCAGGAAATCGCGATCGCCGTGACCTGACTGTTTCTCCTCGATCTTATAGATTCGCCAGGCGGCCCAGCCGATCACAGGCGGGTTGACATCACCGAAGTTCCACTCGTAGGCGGGGACCTGGCCGTTGGGATGCTGGTACCATTCGCGCAGAATGATATCGAGCTGGCTTTTGGCGAAACCGGGATCGACCAATGCGAGTGGCAGGCAATGGAACGCCAGGTCCCACGCCGCGTACCAGGGGTACTCCCATTTGTCGGGCATCGACATGACGCGCTCGTTGTAAAGGTGGCGCCACTCGGCGTTGCGGCCGCGTTTGCGCTCCGGCGGTGGCGGAGGCTGCGCGGGATCGCCTTCGAGCCAATGGTCGATGACGTAGTAATAAAACTGTTTGCTCCAGAGCATGCCAGCCAGCGCTTGCCGATGGATGAGCCGATGTTCTTCGCTCAAACAGGACGCCTCGAGCGCAGAGTAAAAATCATCGGCCTCGCGTTTGCGTTCGCGAAAGATGGAATCGAACTGCTCGAACGCGTCCTCTGCCAGCACGGAAACACACGCAGGCTTCGGGATTTTGCCGGGCTCGCCTGATCCGTTTTCCTCCACCCCCTCACTCACGCGACCGAGCCAAAGTCGAACCACCGCGCTGGCGCCCGGCTCAATCGTAAACGTGTAATGCGCCGCCGCTTTCGTCCCGACGCGATCCGGATTCACCGCCTCCGCACGGCCCTGCACGATGAAGTCGTTTATCCCGTCTTTAACAAAGCGGTGCTTGTTCGGGGACGAAAAGAGGAGAGCGCTGTTAGTTTCGTTTTCGGTGAAGAGCAGGTCGCGCGCGCCTTCGCAGTGGAGTTTGTATTCGCCCAACGCCGGATGGTCCGCCTGGATCGTGGGACAACGGCCGGCGAGATCCGAACTCGCGCGCATGACAGGCCGGCGATGGTCCCGCCCCCACGCCCACGTATTCCGGAACCAAAGCGTCGGGAGGATGTGCAGGTCTGCTGCGTCCGGCCCGCGATTTGTCGCTGTGACTCGAATGAAGAAATCGTCCGGATCCACCTTAGCGTATTCGAGCGCGATATCGAAGTAGCGATGCTCGCGCAGAATGCCCGTGTCCCACAATTCGAATTCAGGTTCGTGCTTGGGCCGGCCGTAATTTGCCGTGACCAGTTCCTCGTAGGGGAATCTTGCCTGCGGATAACGGTAGAGCATCCGCATGTAACTGTGGGTCGGGGTGCTGTCCGTGTAGAAATAAACTTCCTTCACGTCCTCGCCGTGGGAACCCTGAGGCCCGGTCACCCCGAAAAGCCGTTCTTTCAGCATCGGGTCGCGTCCGTTCCAAAATGCGAAGGCGAGGCAGAGCCGCTGCTTGAAATCCGAAATGCCACCAATGCCATCTTCCCCCCAGCGAAAAGCGCGGGAGCGCGCCTGCTCGTGCGGAAAATAATTCCAGGCGTCGCCGTTCGCGCTGTAATCCTCCCGGACCGTGCCCCAGGCGCGCTCCGCCAGATACGGACCCCAAAGATGCCAGCGCTCGTCCTCGCGATTTTCCGCGAGGCGCTCCTGCTCGGCATTCATTCACGCCGATTACCTATCAAAAATCGCAAATCGGCAACTCCGAACTAATCGCGAGCACGCGAAGACTTCAGTGTCGCAAATCGAAAATCCCCTCATTCCCACTCGATCGTGCTCGGCGGTTTGCTGGAGATGTCGTAGCAAACGCGGTTGACCCCTTTGACTTCGTTGCTGATGCGGCTGGAAATCCGTGCCAGCAATTCGAACGGCAACCGGACCCAATCTGCCGTCATGCCGTCCTGGCTTTCCACCACCCGGATCACGATCGTGCTTTCGTAGGTTCGCTGATCGCCCATCACCCCGACGGAGCGCACCGGCAGCAGGACCGCGAACGATTGCCAGACGCGATAATACCAGTCGGACGCTTTCATTTCGCTCACCACGATCGTGTCGGCGTCGCGCAAAATCCGCAGCCGTTCCGGTGTCACCTCGCCGAGGATCCGCACCGCCAGGCCGGGACCTGGGAAGGGCTGGCGATAGACAACTTCCTTCGGCAACCCGAGCTGCAATCCGGCCTGCCGCACTTCGTCTTTGAAAAGCTGGCGCACCGGCTCCACCAGCTCAAAATGCATTTTTTCCGGCAGACCACCCACGTTGTGATGGCTCTTGATCACGTGGGCCGGGTTTCCCCCGATCGCCACGCTCTCGATCACGTCCGGGTAAAGCGTGCCTTGCGCGAGGAAGTGGTAGCCTCCCTGCTCGCCCGAGCCGTTCGCCTTGTCTTCCGCCAGGAGTTCCTTCGTCGCCTCTTCGAAGACCTTGACGAATTCGTTGCCGATGATTTTCCGTTTCGTTTCCGGGTCGGTCACGCCCTCTAGCAATTTCAGGAACCGATCCGCCGCTTCCACGTATTTCAGGCGAACGTGAAAGTTTTCCCCGAACACGCGCTGCACCATTTCTTCTTCGCGGGAGCGCAGAAGCCCGTTGTTGACGAAGATGCAGGTGAGCTGATCGCCGATAGCCTTGTGTAAAAGCGCGGCCGTAACCGACGAATCCACGCCGCCGCTTAACCCGAGCACCACTTTCTGGGTGCCGACTTGCTGGCGGACACGTTCGCACGCGTCGTCGATAAAGGAGCCCATGGTCCAATCCATGGCGCACCCGCAGATGTGGAAGACGAAATTCTGGAGGATTTCTTTCCCGCGCGGCGTGTGCGCCACCTCCGGATGAAACTGCAGTCCGTAGAGTTTTCGCTGCGGATCTTCAATCGCGGCGAATGCGGAATTCTCCGTATGCGCGGCCGTCCGAAATCCCCGCGGCATGGCTGTGACCTTGTCCGCATGACTGCTCCAGATGTCGATCTGCTCGCCGATGCCATCGAACAGCTGCGAGCCATTCGCGACCTGGAGCATTCCGGCGCCGTACTCGCGCCGCGCGCTAAATTCCACCTGGCCTCCGAGATGGTGGGCCATCAATTGCATCCCGTAGCAAATTCCCAGCACCGGAATCCCGAGGGAAAAAATCGCCGGATCGGGCTGGGGCGCGCGCTCATCGTAGACGCTGGCGGGCCCGCCGGAGAGCACGATGCCTTTCGGTTTCAGGGCCGCGACTTCACTGGCCGGCAGGTCGAAGCGAACGATCTCCGAGTAAACCTGGCATTCGCGAATACGCCGCGCGATGACCTGGGTGTACTGCGAACCGAAATCGAGGATGAGAATCTTGGAATGGGCGGTCTGCGTGGCCGTCTTCACAAATCAGGGATGCGAATCCGACACGGACGGTTTGATGTAGGGATCGTCGGTGCGATCCATCGGCCCGAGAGTTCCTTCTCCCCGGATCCCGCGCGAGAATTTTTCCCCGGCTTCCTGCGCCGGCGGCTTTTCGATCGGATCAGTGCAGCCGCCCAGCATGATCGCGCACGCGATGCAGAAGGCGGCGGAGAGGGCTTTCAAGTACGGAGGATACTGAAAGAAGTGATCAGTGACAAGCGATCAGTGATCAGTTCGGAAAATCCGTTATCCGCACTCTTTTGCTTGTCTATGGGCACCGATCACTGGTCACTGTCCGTAATGATTGACCCCGAAGTCCTGCTCCAGGGATACCGCCTCGGCGTTTTTCCCATGGCGATGGACGATGGCGAAATCGAATGGTTCTCGCCGGATCCGCGCGCGATTCTGCCGCTTGATGGGTTTCACGTGCCGCACACGCTCGAGCGAGTCGCGCGAAAAAAAAGCTTCGAGATCCGGCTCAATACTTCCTTCCGCGAGGTGATGCAGCGATGTGCGGGCCGCGACGAAACCTGGATCAATGGCGAGATCATCGAAAGCTATACGCGGTTGCATCAGCTTGGGGACGCGCACTCGGTCGAAGCCTGGCAGGATGGCGCGCTCGCGGGTGGCCTTTATGGCGTGGCGATTGGCGGCGCGTTTTTCGGTGAGTCGATGTTTCATCACGTGCGGGACGCGTCGAAGATCGCGTTGCTCGCCCTGGCGGAACAACTGCGGCAGCAGCGCTTCACCCTTCTCGACACCCAATGGCTTACGCCTCACCTGAAAAAATTTGGGGCGATCGAAATCCCGCGCTCGCGGTATCTCCATCTTTTGAACACGGCCGTTAACCTGCCGCGGAAATTTTTATAGGGCGCGGAAGGCGAGCGGAGCGCTTGCCCTACAACGGGATTGTTGCATAGTGACGCCCTCTCAACGAAGCGCGTGATTGCGCGTCAGCACGGCTGGGTAGCTCAGTTGGTAGAGCAGAGGACTGAAAATCCTCGTGTCGGGGGTTCAATTCCCTCCCCAGCAAGATGTATGTTCGGATTGGTTCAAGCCTGCTCTAATTTTTCTCTCCGTTCGTCGAGGGATCAATTGATAGCAGATGCGATCGGCTCGCGATTGGGAAGTCAGAGCGTCTGCTGTTGGGATCGCTCCGCGACGTGAATCCGAGCGCCGACTTCTCTTCGTCGCCCCGGAGGAGAGAAAGTTCCAGTACGCGAACTTCTTTACTCCATTCTTAGCGCGGCCATCGGACTGATACGGGTGGCGCGGCGGGCGGGGAGCCAGGTGGCGATTAGGGCGGCGCCGGCAAGGGTGAGGGGGGCGATGGTGAAGGCAACAGGGTCGAGGGCGCCGACTTCGTAGAGCATGCCGCTCAGGATTTTGCCGGTCCCGGCAGCGAGGACAAGGCCGATACCGATCCCGCTGAGAAGCATGATCGAGCCTTCGCCCATGATCATGCGAAGGACGGCGCCAGGTTGGGCG
>JBEEHV010000020.1:0-142630 GCA_041167585.1 Verrucomicrobiota bacterium | reverse complement strand
GACTCTTCGGAATCAAGCCTTTGGGGAGCGACCGTCATTCGGCGACGGTGGCACTTTCGCGGTAACAGACCTCCAGCTTGTTCCCATCCGGATCTTCAAAAAAGACCGCGTAGTAACCGGGGCTGTACTCCAGACAAAGCTCCGGGCCTTCCAGATTTTTCCCGCCGGCGCGTCGCACCACCTCCGCGATCTCATCGACCGCCGCGCGACTCTCCGCCCAGAATGCCATCCGGTTTCCATTCGGACGATGATCGGTCTCTTCGGTGAATCCAAAAAAATCGACCGCTTACTCGCCGTCTGCTTCGAACAACCCCCATTGCTCGCCGCTTTTGTCGACGCGAAAGCCGATGGCCGGCAGAATCTGCGCGTAGAACTTCTGCGCCGCGTCGCGATTCTTTACCCTCAGATCGATGTGATCGAAAAGACGTCTGCTCATCGATCACTCTTTCACGACTTCGACCCGCGGTCAGCGCGATTTTCCCGCCGCACCATCAGCTTCAATCCCGACCACGTTTCATCGACAGCGCAAACTTTTACATCCACGAAGCCCAGGGGTAAGCAGACCTCCCGGATAACGTCTTCCGTGATATCCGTCGTGACCCCCGAGGATTTTTTCGGCCACGAAACCCACAGGATGCCGGTATCGGCGATCAGTTTGCGAAGTCGCTTGAGTTCTTTTTCCAAGCTCTGGCGTTTTGTCACGAAGAGGTGAACGAAAGGCGCAGCCGCAGCGACTTCCGTCGCGAAGGAAACTGCCTTCGGCAGCGGCGCGAGCAGCTTTCGGTATCCGGCCGGAGCGCCGATCGTCACCACTTTTTGCTCCGGCTTGATCCCGAGCTTCTGCGCCAATGGCGTTCCGGAATAACCAGCCATTTCCTTTCCTAGTGTTTCCGGCGCATAATGTCGCGCAACTTCTGATCCGATCGATGCGCCTCTCGTTTTCGACTTCGTTTCCCAAAATTCTTTGTGCGACCGCTTGTGTCGCGCTCGTGCTGTTCGCGGGATGCCACCGCCAGAGCAATGCCGTTTCCGGCACGATCGAAGTCGACGAAGTGCACGTGGCGCCGCGTTCCGGAGGGCGGGTCGAGAAAATTTTCGCGTGGGAAGGCGATACGCTGAAGGCCGGCACCGTTATTGTTCAGCTCGAAGCTTCGGAGTTGAAAGCGCGCCGCGATCTGGCGGCGGCGCAGATCAATACCGCAGAGCACGACGTCGAAGCGCAAAGCGCACAGCTCGAATTCTTGAAGGCTGACGCGCAACGCCAGCAGGATTTGCTGAAGCGAAACACAGTTTCACCAAGCGAAGCCGAGCGCGCCATGAGCCTGGCGAAGGCGCAGGAGAAAAACATCGCCGCGGCGCGCGCGCGAGTGGAGCAGGCGGCCGCCCAGCTCGCCGATATGGATGCGCAGATCCAGGAAATGAAAATCGTCGCGCCGGCTGACTCCATCCTGGAAGTGTTGAGCGTGAAGGTGGGCGATGTGCTCGCCGCCAATCGCGAAGTGGCGACCTTGATCCTGCCCGAGCGCTTGTGGGTGCGCGTCTATGTTCCGGAGCCGTGGCTCGGGTTGATCAAGCTCAACGAGACCGTGCGCGTCCGAGTGGATTCCCATCCGGGCCAGGATTTTTCCGGCGTCGTCGAGCAGATCAATCGCAAAGCGGAATTCACTCCCCGCAACGTCCAGACTGTCGAAGACCGGATCAAGCAGGTCTTCGGCGTGAAGATTCGATTGGATCACAGGGAGGACAAACTGCGCGCCGGAATGTCCGCCGATATCTTTTTCCAGAACGTGAAATGAATCTGGAAACCAGGAGCCCAGGAAATCCCAAGCGATCCTGCATCTTTTCCTGGTCTCCTGGCTTCCAGATTATCTTTTTGTGACTGACACGATGATCGAGTGCGAAGGCCTGACGAAGCGCTTCGGCAATTTCACCGCTGTCGATCACGTCAGCTTTTCCATCGCGCGCGGTTCGATCTTCGGGTTCCTCGGCCCGAACGGATCCGGCAAATCAACCGTCATCCGGATGCTCTGCGGCATTCTCGAGCCGACGGAAGGCACGGCGCGGATCGCCGGCCACGACATCATCCGTGAAGGCGAAGCCACCAAGGAAATGATCGGTTACATGTCGCAGAAGTTTTCGCTCTACGACGAGCTGACCGTGAACGAGAACCTGATCTTCTCCGGCAAGCTCTACAGTCTTCCCGACCGGGAGTTGAAGAAACGGCGTGACGAACTGATCGCGATCACGCATCTCGAGCCGTATCTCAACCGGCGCGCCGCGCTGCTTTCGGGCGGCTGGCGCCAACGCCTCGCGATGGCTTGCGCGCTCATGCACAAACCGACCGTCCTTTTTCTCGATGAGCCGACTGCCGGCATCGATCCGGTCGCGCGCCGCGAGCTTTGGGATTTGCTCTTCGAATTCGCGGGGCAGGGGATGACGCTTTTCGTCACGACTCACTACATGGACGAAGCGGAGCGCTGTTCGCATGTCGGCTACATCTACATGGCGAAATTGATCGTCTGCGGCGAGCCCGATGAGTTAAAAAAAATGCCGGAAGTCAGCCCAGCCGGCACGCGGCGGCTCGATGTGACGTGCGATCACGTGACGGTCGCTTTGCGGGCGATGCGGGAAGAGAAGGGCGTGCTGAACGCCACCGTGTTCGGGCAATCGATGCACCTGCTGGTCAATGAAAGCGTGCGCCGGCAGGAGATCGACGCGAAACTTAGAAGCGTTGGGATCGCGAGTCCCGAGATCCATGAGATCGGACCGTCGTTGGAAGACGTCTTCGTTTCGCTGACCGCGAAGCATGCCGACGAAAATCCCCAGATCCGCGCGGCATGAACAAAGACCTCTTCTGTAGCCGCCGCCCTGTGGGCGGCGCGGAGTTGGCGGCCGCGATCGTCCCCACGCTTCGCACAGCGAAGCGGCTACAGAAGATGCGCCGCCAGAAGATATGAAACGGGCGCCCTTTCGCGGTCTCAACGCGATCCTGTTCAAGGAATTCATCACGGTTCTGCGCGATCCGATGACGCTGTTCTTCATGCTTTTTCCGCCGCTCATCGAGATGATCGCGTTCGGTTATGCGCTCGATAACGACGTCAAGCACATGCCAATGGCGATCCTGAATGAAGACCGCACGGTCGAGAGCCGGCAGTTCCTCGATCGCTTCGTTAACACCGAGACATTCCGGATCATTGGCGAAGTGCAGAACGTGGATGAGATGGCGAGCGAGATTCGGAAAGGACGCGCCTATGTCGGTCTCCAGATTCCGCCTCATTTCACGCGCGATCTGCGTGCTGGCCATCCCGCGCAGGTGCAAATGTTGATCGACGGTTCGAACTCAACCACCGCCCTCCAAGCACTCAATACCGCGCTCGGTATCGCTCTGACTCAATCGGTCGAGCTAATGATGCGCGACAGTGGCCGCCGGACGGTGCCGGTCGAGATCCGGCCGCAGATGCTCTACAACCCAACGATGCGCAGTCCGAATTTTTTTGTGCCGGGAGTGATCGGCATCGTCCTGCAAATCGGAACCAGCTTTGCGACGGCCATGGCCGTCGTGCGCGAGCGCGAGCGCGGAACGCTCGAGCAACTGCTCGTTAGTCCGCTGAGCCGTTGGGGTCTCATGCTGGGCAAACTCGTCCCGTATCTCTGCATTGGAATGATCATGGCGGTCCTCCTCTTCGCGATCATGCGCTTCGTCTTTGCCGTGCCCATCGCCGGCAGCGTTATCGCCATGATGCTGGCCACGTTCGTTTACGTGTTCGCTTTGCTCAGCATCGGTTTGCTCGTCGGCACCAAGGCCGAGAACCAGATGCAGGCGCTGCAAATGTCCATGACCTTCATCATGCCGAGCGTCTTTTTCTCCGGCTTTATTTTCCCGCGCGAAACGATGCCCTGGATCTTCTACGCGATCGGCTCGCTTCTCCCGACCACCTATTTCATCTCGCTCATGCGCGCGATCATTCTGCGCGGCGCAAGCTTCTTCGAATACTGGCCGTCGCTCGCGATCATGTCGGCGATGGCGGTCCTCCTCTTCTGCGTCTGCGCCCTGCGGTTCCGAAAGAAGATCGGATGAATTGAAGGGATGGCATGTTCCGGCGTGTAGTTCTCAGCGGCCTTCGCATTACGCTCGCGGTTGTCGCGTTCTTTTTCTTATTTTGGTGGTTTGGGATGAGAATGCCGGGTAGGAATGTCTCGACGACTGCGCCGTTCTCAGCGGCGGACATCGCATTGCGCGCTGAGCTGGTGGCCGACGTTCAGATGCTTGCGGGAGACATCGGCGAGCGGAACCTGCACCATTATGCGCAGCTCAATCACGCTGCCGACTTCATCGAAGATTCTTTTTCGCGCACGGGGCTGCAGCCGCGACGAGACACCTATGAATTAGAAGGACGAGCTTGTCATAACATCGAGGCGGAAGTTCGTGGTGCGCGTTCGCAGATTTTAATGATCGGCGCGCATTACGATTCGGTCTTCGGCTCGCCGGGCGCGAACGACAATGCCAGCGGAGTAGCGGCGTTGCTCGCGCTGGCTCGCCGCTTCGCCGGGAAACCGGCCGGTCAAACCTTGCGCTTCGTTGCATTCGTTAATGAAGAGCCGCCCTACTTTCAGACCGAGCAGATGGGAAGTTTCGTTTACGCGAAAGGGTGCAAAGCGCGCGGCGATCAAATCTCCGCCATGTTGAGCTTGGAAACGATCGGATATTTTTCAGATGCGCCGAACTCTCAAAAATATCCGTCGCCTGGAATCGGTGCGTTTTATCCGAAGACCGGGAACTTCATCGGCTTCGTCGGAAACGTCGGGTCTCGCGCGCTCGTCCGCCGCGCTATCGGCCTGTTTCGTGAACAAGGGAAGGTTCCATCCGAAGGCGCGGCGTTGCCTTCGTTCATTCCCGGTGTCGGTTGGTCGGACCAATGGTCGTTCTGGCAATGCGGTTATCCCGCGATCATGGTCACCGACACCGCACCATTTCGTTACCCGCATTATCATGAAGGCACCGACACTCCGGATAAGCTCGAATACGATCGCTTTGCGCTGGTGGTCAGCGCTCTGGAGAAGACCATCGTGGAACTCGCCAGATAATCGCTCGCTCCCGCGGTTCGCGAATTGGTTCGCCTCTAGCGCGTGGTTTTGTAAATGTGAAGTCCACGCCGGATGAACTCTGAAATGACTCACCAAGTGCCCGAAGGCAGCTCTCCAGCTCTCCTACGCGCAGCAGGCTTGATCGCGCTGTTTGTAGGGGCCGCCGGCTCGGTCGCCTTTTTTTTCTACGCGAGCCAACATCCGCCGCTGCTCCTCATTTTCCTCTTCTTGATCTGGATTCTCTCGCCATTCGTGGCGCTCGCAGCAGCCCACATGATTTCCATGCGTTGGTCGAATCTGACGCGAACGACACTCTATGTCGTGATGCTGGTTGTCGCACTTGGCACGTTGGTCATTTACGGAGACGATGCGATCGGGCGGAGGACGGCGCACGCGGCTTTCGTTTATGTGATTGTTGCTCCAGTGTCGTGGCTGCTCATCGCGATCGCGCTCTCGATTGCCGCGCTCATTTCCCGCAGGCGATCACGCTAGAACACTAGCGCTCTGTCGCCGGTTGCAGCAGCCAATCGAGCGCATGGTGAAAGTCGGCCAGCCCCGAGCCTTCTACCGGGGAATTGTGTCCCGCTCCGGCTAGCGGGATGATGCGTTTTTATCCGGCGTACGCATCGACGACCAAGCGCTGAAATCTTGGCGCAACAACTTCATCTCTTTCTGCGAGTAGGAAGATCGCGGGTACGCGAACGACGCTGGCGTTTGCGACGCTGTCCAAATCCGCGGGAATCTTTTGCGCCATCGGCCAGGCGAACAACCACAGGTTCCACCAGCCGAATTGGCGTAGAATGATCTGCCGCAAGGCCGGCGGATTGTGCAGGATCAGCCCCGCGATTTTTCGATGCGCGGCGATGTGGAGGGCGGTCGTCGTACCGAGACTCGCGCCAAACACAATTATCGGGCGAGCGCCTGCAATCTGTTTCAGGGCATCGAAGGCGGCGAGCGCAGCCGGCCCCAAACGCGCGAGGCGTGTGGGTCCCGTACTCCCGCCGAAGCCGGGGTAATTCATTCCCCAAACTTCCACCGCTCGGTTGTTCCACATCTCTGCTTCGTCGGCGACCCAGCGATCCGCGCGGTCGGCGTTGCCGTAGAATCGCAAGATGTAGACCTCCGGTTGGCCGCGCTGCTGCGCCAACTTCGAACGAGCCGTCCAAACTTCCAGATCGCCGCGCTCGAACGGAATCGCTTTGCGGACGGCCGCGCCCGCATTGATGCGATTTGTTGTCGGGAACAAAACCAATCGGTCTGGGAGCGGCGCGAGAGCAATCGCGACGAAATATAAAACCGCAAGCCCCAGCGCAACACGCCACCGGCGAGTTAGTCGGCGTTCGCTCACTTCGGCTTTCCCGCGGGGAGAATTGTTGCCCGCGAAGCGCGCTCGCGGGGAAGATATTTTTTCGCGAGCGCGTTGAGTTCGGAAACCGTGATCGCTTCGTTGTCCGCGATTCGGTCCCGCGCCCAACCGAGCTTCTCCGGTTTTTCCTGGGCGGAAGCGAGGACGGAGAGCCAATAGCCGTTGGTGCGAAGCGATTCTCTGAAACTCGTGAGTAGTGGCAGACGGGCGCGGTTGAGCTCGTCCTCGGTCACTCCGTTTTTGGCGAGGTCATCGGCGAGCTGGATGACAACGTCCGAAATTTGTTCCGCCTTCGCGGGATCCACGTCGATGCTTGCGAGAATGTAGCCCCAGCCGGGGAACGTATCACTCGCGAGATTATCCGATCGAGGGCTGTAGCTGCCTCCGACTTCCTCGCGCACTTTTACGCGGAGGCGGTCGCTCAAGATTTCCCCGACCATGTTGACGCGGCGGGTGCGGTGCGCGTCGAGACCATCCTCGGTAGGCCAATAGATCATGACCGATGCCTTGGGGATCTCGGAATCGATGACGTAGCTTTTTGTAAAAGGCTGCTCGGGAAAATGTACCTTCTTCAACTCCGCGAGCGCGGGCTTCGTCTGGCGCGGTGGGAGTGCCCCAATGGTCTTCGCCGCGGCGGCTATCGCAGCTTCGACGTCGAAGTCGCCGACGAGTGCCACTTCGAGTGGGCCATGCGCCAATTCCGGCGTCAGCCACGCCTTCACCTCCTCGAGGTTGCGGGCCATCATCACTTCTTGAGCTGGCAGGCCGAAGCGGGGATCGCCGTCCGCGAGAAGATTGGCGATCTCCAGTTCGAGTGGACCGGCAGCGGTATGTTTGAAACTTTGGTAAAGTTGCTCGAACTCCTTGTGCGCAACCCGCAATGCTTCAGGGCGGTAACCGGGATCGGTGAGCTGCGCCGCCAGGAGTTGCAATTCGAGCAGGAGATCGTCGCGTGTCGTGCGGCCATTGAATCGGAATGCGTCAGCGCCGGGACCGAAGCGCCAACCGACGTTTTTCCCTGCGAGAAGATGGCGCACATCATCGAAGCTGTGTTTGCCAAGGCCGCCCGCGCTGAAGGTGCTCGCGGCGAGTTTTTGAAGTCCGCGCTGAGCGGCCGGCTCGGTGAGACCACCAGTGCCGACACGCGCGCTCAACACGATGCGCCCCGCTTCAAATTCGGTCTTCTTGAGGTTGAGGCGCGCTCCGTTTTTGAACGTCACGAGGTCGATATCGAGATCGGCGATGTGCTCTCGTTTTGCGATCTCGCCCGGGGCGCCGAAATCGGTGTAGCCCCATTTGCTCTCCTCATCGCTTTTCATCTCGGCGACGGCAACGGCGTGCGCTTTGCCATAGGCGGCCGCGATCGTAGCCGAAGCGTCCTCGGAAATTTTCGCGTTGCCGCTCACCATCACAAACCGGCCGCTTGCCGCGAAGGCATCTTTGAGCGCGTTCTGGCAATCGGTAGGCGTGATCTTATCGAGCGCGGGCTTGAGCAGCGCGAGATCGTCGGCCGGCGTTGTCGCCACTTCGCCAACCACCAGACGGTGGACGAGTTCATCGGCGAGCCGATTCGAATGCCGCGTGCTGGCGGTCTTCGCCGCTTGATCGAGTTGGTTCGCCAGATTGGCGGCTGCTTCGGTTAGCTCGGCTGGCGTGAAGCCATGCTCGAGTGCACGGCGTAATTCCTGTTCGCCCAGACCTAGCGCGGCAACCCAATCGTCCGCTTTGCAGGAAATGTTCACGTTGGCCTCGCGCAGAAAGTTAAATTGTTCCGAGATCGAAGCGCCACCGGAGACGAAAGGCACCCCCTCCTTTTTCGATAAGATCGAGAAGCGGCGGTTAAGCATCGCCAGAGCAAGTAAGCGCGGGAGACGTTTGATTTTGCGCGCAGCGCTGTCAGCCTCACGCGCATAAGGCGCGATGGTGATAAGCGAGATGTTCGTCGCGGGCGCCTCCGGCTCGGCATGGAAAATCGCGCGAACGTTTTCAAGCTTCGCCAGCGTGCCTAACGAGGGCTCTGACCGGCCGGAGGCGCGTGCCGTCAGGTGCGCGAAAGTTTCCGCGACCATCTTCTCGACTTTGCCTGCGTCCGGGAAATCCCCCACGACGACCACAACCATCTTCTCCGGCCGGTACCAGGCGTTCCAAAAATCAGTGAATCGTTCGCGCTGCGCTTTCGTAATCACTTCTGGAAGACCAAGCGGCAGCCGACGCGGGAGAAGCGTGGTTCCAAGCGTGGATTCGAATCGCGCCACAAAAGATCGATAGCCCGCGGAGTCGCTGGCGCGAGTTTCGGAGAGAATAACGCCACGCTCTTTGTTAATCTCTTCCTCGGTCAGCAGCAGGCCGCCCGCGTAATCCCCGAACACCTGCAAAGCCTCCACGAGGGAGGCATCATCCGCGTGCGCGAGGTCGAGGCGGTAGACGGTCCGGTCGAAGCTCGTGTTAGCATTGGTGTCGGCGCCGAAGCTCATGCCGATGCGCTGGAAGAATTCCACGATGGTGCCGGGCGGATAATGCGTGCTGCCGTTAAACGCCATGTGCTCGAGAAAATGAGCGAGTCCGCGTTGGTCATCTTTTTCGTGGAGCGAACCCGCGAGAACCAGGAGCCGCAAAGAAGCGCGCCCTTTCGGCTCCTGATTGGCGCGAACGACGTAGCGAAGACCGTTTGGCAATGTCCCGAAGTGCGCCGCGGGATCCGGCTTGAGATCACTGCCCTCCTGCGGAAAAGGCAGGCTCTTATTCGTGAGCGGTGCAGCCTCAGCCGCCAGAGTCGCAGCGGAGAGCGCGAGAATGAGGAGGAGGCGGGAGGAATTGGTCATAGCTCCTAACTTAGCATGAGTCCCTCGACAGCGAGAGTTTGGTAGCATGCCCAGCTGCTAGACAGGATCATCGCTTACATCGGCATACATAGAGATGCTCTTGATTTTTCCGCCGGCTATCAAGATGCTTCGCACGATTCACAAGAGGACGATCGCAATCCTTGCGCTCGTGATAGCGAGCGGTGTCTGTAGCTCAACCGGATAGAGCAGCTGACTTCGGATCAGCAGGTTGGGGGTTCGAATCCCTCCAGGCACGGACCCTGTGGTCAAAAGGGTTGACGTCCCAGATGCCGGACTCCATCCTTTTTTTCCTTTATGCCCGTCGAAGCTCCGTCGCGCCACGAACCAGACCTGGCCTTTGTCCAGCGCGTCCTGACCTCGGATGCCGCCGCAGCTTCGGAACTGCGCGCTCGTTATCATGGGAAGCTAGTTGGCGTCTTGCGCGCGCGCGGGGCGAACCAAACTGAAGCCGAGGATTTAGTTGCCGATCTCTGGACGGATTGTTTCGCCGCGCCGGCAAATCGACAGACGCTCCTCACGAAATATCAGGGGCGATGCGCGCTGGAATCGTGGCTTCTCACCGTGGCGACCCATCGTCTCGTCGATCTAAAAAGGCGACAGAGTTTCCGGGTTGACGTCTCATCTTCCGAGCAATCGACCGATAGCTTTTTCGATCGCACGCCCCAAGCCGAGCGGCCATCGAGCGAAAAGCATCTGGTGCATTTATTGCGAGGGGCAATTCAGCGTGCATTTAGCGGACAAGATCCCGAAGCGGTTCTGATGCTAAAGCTTGTCCACCTTCATCAACTAACTCAGCGCGAAATCGCGCGGATGTGGGGATGGCACGAATCGAAGGTCAGCCGCACGCTGGAAGTCACACGGCAGAATGTGGCTCGCACGATCCTGGCTGACCTGAAGAAAATCGATCCCTGGCTGGAGCTGCGATGGGAAGATTTTGTCGAGCTTTGTGCCGGTTCAACCGATGTTTTTTAGACCCGGAGAGATAAATTCGCAAAATGCACCAGCTAATCAGTCTAAGAAGGAGAGCCGAAACAACGGGGTGCCGCCGATGAATCTTATCGCGCCGCTAACCGCTCGTGGGTTCGAAAGCATTATGAACAGCTTTGCCTCAATCCCGGTTTTCCGTTTGCCACTTTTTGCCCGTGAATGACGATTTTAAAATTCTGTTGGAGTTCTTCGATGGCGGCGGCCAGGAAGTCGCCGGTCGGGCCGCAGCCGCCATCCCATCCGAGGTCCGGGAAAGAATCGCGAAATTCGCGCAGGGAGATTGCACTGAAGAGGAACGCGCGGAGATAAAAAAGTTGCTCCAGCAACAGCCAGACTTGATTCCAGTGCTGGTAACTGAGACAAGATCACTCAGAGCATCCAACGAATGAAGCCTGCTACCCGCGCCAATTTTTTGCCCGAGCCGCGCTTTGTTCCGTTGCGGCCCGCTCTGCAAGAGCATCTGGCGAAACTCGGCGCAGCCGTCACGCCGGATAATTTCCTCAGCGTTTGCGACGAAATGCTCTTGAAGCTCCTTAGAGAAACTTTTACGCGAATCTCCGCCGATGAAGGCAGTATTTGGCTGCTCGACCAGGAAAAGCAACACCTCGTCGTGGCCTACAACAGCGGCCCAGACACCGACAAGATCATGGGCTTCAAGCTGCCAGTTACCACGGGCATCATAAGCTTGGTCGTGGCGAGCGAACATGCTTTCGTCGAAAACCAGGTCTATAAGAACGCAAAGCACAGCGCGATTCTCGATGAGCAGTTAAAGAAGACCACCTATGCCATGGTAGCCGTCCCTCTTTACTTCCTGAACGAAGTGCGAGGGGTAATTTCCTGCGTCCAACTCCAGGACGTGGAGGTGCGCGACGGCAAGGCCGTGCCTACGGGAGAAACGCCTGCTGGGTTTGGTCCGCCGGAACTAAATGCCATCCAAACGATTGCTGCCGTGGTCAGAGACTTAATCGACTATCGCTTGCTCGGCACTGCTATAGGATGGAACCGGCTCTAGCGAGTGACCTTAGCCCGTTCCGGTTGGAGGAAGCCCGCCGGGCTTTGGAAACGGGGACTGGCAAAGGCGTCCACGTAGCGGTAATCGATTCCGGAGTTGAAATCGATCATCCGGCTCTAGCAGGTCTCACCCTGCTGCACGACCTTCAGGTAGTTGATGCCGGCGTTCAGATAGAGGTCAAGCCTGGGGACGGCATCGATGTTTTTGGCCATGGCACGGCGGTGGCCAGTATTATCCGGCGGATTGCGCCGGATGCGCAGGTAGGAAGCTTTCGTGTGCTCGGAGCGAATCTGGGTTCCAGGACAGTTATCATTCGCGAGGGTGTCCGGCAGGCAATCGATCACGGGTATCACATTTTAAACTGCAGCTTTGGCTGCGGGCTGCCGGAACACATCTTTCAATACAAGGAGTGGATCGACGAAGCCTACCTTAAAGGCATCCATATTGTCTCGGCTTGTAACAACTACGATTTTACCACGCCGGAATGGCCGGGTTACTTCCCAAGTGTTGTCACCGTCAACATGGCGCGCTTCGAGGAAGATCATACCTTCTTCTATAAGCCAGGTCACCTGGTCGAGTTCGCGGCGCGCGGAGTGGATGTAACTCTCCCATGGAATAACCATTCCTCGAAAGAAGTGACCGGAAGCAGCTTTGCCGCGCCAATCATGAGCGCTTTGCTGGCGCGGTTGATTTCGGCAATGCCGGGGTTGGCGCCACTGGAAGCTAAATCGATCCTGCATCGCCTCGCCATTCCGTGGCGGGCCGATGTGACCGCGCCCAATGTGGTCTCAGCCGCCACTTCCGCGCCGGCCGCGCCGGTTGCACGCGCGGGCCGTCCGCCTCCCTCGAGCTAGGAGATCATCTATGAGCAGTTCGCTTGCGGCAGACGCCCGAGTCTTATCGGTGCTTGTTGTAGCCGGGCCATCAGCGTCAGCGTTGTTACAAACGATCACCGGCATTAAGACGAACCGTCGTGTAGGACTACTGACCAGCGAAATGTTCGAGAACGAGGCCATTGACTTCGTCGTTGAACAACTCGCTCATGATCCCGTCGAGATAACAAAGCAGGTCAGAATCATTGCTGACAAAAACATCGTGGATCACTTGATAATTAAGTGCGCCCCTGAGACGCCGGCCATCGCTTATGCCTCGCTCTTTCTCGCACACGATGACGCTGGCCGCGCTTTGACCGAGGTTGCCCGACTGATTGCAACGATCCTGGTAGTCCGTCCGGCTGCCCTGCTCGATTCGCTGCTCGGTCGGCGCCAAACGGAAGGGGTCATGGCCCCGTGTTTCATGGCGGAACAGATCGAGTTCGCCGGCAATATTTTTCTCGATGGCATGCAGGATAGTCCCGACTTTGAGCGTGCGCGTTTAATCGCCGGCACGCTCAATCCTCGCGCACGCGTCTTGGAATTGTCCGGCGCATCAATGGGAAAAGTGCTCGAAGACACGAGAACGTCCTTTGATTTCGCCGGCGCCGTGGATGGCGCCGGGTGGCGCGAGTTAATTGATCCGGAGGAACCTTCGGGCCGAACGCAAAATACCGGTGCGGCCTTCGCTTATCGCGCCCGCAAGCCATTTCATCCGGGGAGATTGTGGGATTTGCTGCAAAGAGGCTTCACCGGCGTCTTCCGCGCGAAAGGTTTCTTCTGGCTTGCGACGCGGAACGATCAAGTAGGCGGCCTCAACCTGGCGGGGTCGGAATATCAGGTGACCCCTGCCGGCAATTGGTGGGCCGCGCGCGACGAACACGTCCGTGAAGCCGAGATGCCGGAGCGCACCAGAACAGAATGGAAGGAACCATTCGGCGACCGGCGGCAAGCGATTGCGTTGATGGGATTCGATTGCGATCCGCATCGTCTTAAGGCCCAGCTTGACGCTTGCCTTCTCACCGACCTGGAAATGGCCGGCGGCGAACAGAGTTGGAGAACGCTTCACGATCCTTTCCCATCGTGGGCTGGTGAGCCGCACCATCACGATTGCGGCCATGAACACGACGGCGAAGAGCACGATTGCTGTCACCACTGACCACAGAAAATGCTGGTCAGCGCCATAGCTATCGGTTAATTGCATCGCGTCCGCTGAAGTGATCTCCTGGCAAGGAGAAACAGGCGGCGCCTAAACGTCGTGTCTGACCTGCCTGAAGTTAAAAACGCTCCCAGCGCTGCCATCGCTCTCGACGAACTTTGGCAACGGCGGACGGAGTGGATGGACGATATCGAGGCCGTTTACGCCTTCGTGAAGCGAGCGCTTTCTGCGGGGGAATTTCTGGCGGCCTACGACGCCGCGCGCGCAGGGTTGGACGCACATCCGGAAGATAGCTGGTTACCACAGCGAATGGCGTTGGCTCTTGCTCAGATGGGATCGCCTGCTCGCGCTCAGGCCATCCTTCACCCCTTGGCCGTAAAAGATCCCACGAATCGTGAGACCTTGAGTATCCTCGGCAGAACTTACAAGGACCGATGGTGCGCCAATCCCGCGGATGAACACTACCTTCGACAATCTTTTGGCTACTACAATCTCGCCTTCGAGGTGCAACCCTCAGAGTCTTATCCTGGAATCAACGCTGCCACGATAGCTTTTTTGCTGAAAGAGACAGACAAGGCTAATCGCATCGCTCGAACCGTTCTCGAGATTTGTCAGACACAACCGGACGATTATTGGAAGCACGCGACTGTAGCAGAAGCCCTGGTCGTCCTGGGAAAAGCTGATGACGCCAGAGACGCATATCGCGCGGCGGTCGCGTCGGAGAGCGATAACCTGCGCGCCTTCTCCTCGACTCGAAAGCAAGCTCGAGTGCTATCTCGCCATCTCTACGGCCGTCCCGATGCTTTTGATGAGTGTTTCCCCATTCCGAAGCTCGTTGTTTTTTCCGGTCATATGATCGATGCGCCGGATCGCCGCACTCCGCGATTTCCGTTGGCAAAAGAAGGGGAAGTCAGGAACCTCCTCGAGAAACAGCTGGCTGCAATGAATGCTGGCATAGGCTTCTCCAGTGCTGCGTCAGGCTCGGACATCCTATTCCTCGAAGCGATGCTTGCGCGCGGCGGCGCCATTCATCTCGTCTTGCCCTGGCCGGCCGAGGAATTTGTCAAAACAAGTGTGGAGATAGCGGGCGATGGGGCGTGGGTGGAACGGTTCGAGAAAGTGCTGGCGCGTGCCGCGTCGATTCGCATCCTAGGCCAGCTCTACATGCCTGGCAGTGCCACGGGCTTTGAATACTGTAATCTGGCTATGAATGGCTTGGCACGTCTGTTCGCGCGATCGCTTGATCTGGAAATCACGCCGCTCGCGGTTTGGGACGGATATGCAGGTGCGCCAGGGGGCACTGGATCCTTCGTCCGATACTGGCGCAACCACCGCGTTCCCGTCAAAGTCGTGCCTATAGCTACGCAACCGCCTTCTATGCTGACCGGCTCCGACACTTTTGAGACGGAGCCAGACAATCCGGACGATGAGTTTGAAGCATGGGTGCGCGCGTCGGGACGGCAGGAAATAAAAGCGATCCTATTCGCGGATATAGTTGGTTACAGCAAATTGCCGGAAACCGTGATTCCAAAGTATGTCGCGCAATTTAACCAACGGGTTTCCAGACTACTTTCGGAAAGTTCGTCGGCGCCGGTTAACGTCAATACCTGGGGCGATGCACTTTTCTTTGTCTTTAACAATGTGGAAGATGGCGGCCGCTTCGCCCTGGACCTTCGAGATCTCGTTGTAAAGACCGACTGGGTGGACCTGGGACTCCCGCACCACCTTAGCATTCGAATTGGCATCCATGCAGGTCCTGTTTACGTAAACTTCGACCCGGTGGTCAGACAAATTTCCTTTACCGGCGCTCACGTTAGCCGCGCCGCGCGGATTGAGCCGGTGACCCTCGAGGGGGAAGTTTTTGCCAGTGAAGAATTCGCGGCGCTCGCTGCTGCTGATCAATCGAAAGGTTTCACTTGCGATCTAGTTGGCACCACCGCGCTGGCCAAGAGCTACGGTCTGTTTAGGATTTACAGCTTGGATCGTGCGGCTACCTGAGCCGCACGACGCGTCTCGGTCCGCCGCGCCTGGCTGTGCAAGACCAGGGAGGCCGTCCGTCATAGCCGGACATGATCGTTTCCCGATCCCAAATGTCGGCGGAAATGCCCGAGTCTCCCGAAGAGGAATTATCAGCTCTTTCTATCTGGACCTTCACGCTTGGGATTTTTGCCCTGCTTACCTTTGGGCTCACGTCTCTGCCTTCGGTGATTTGCGGCCATGTCGCTCTGGCGCGATCGAAAGACTCCAACGGTCGATCGCTCGGAAAATGCGTGACGCTTGTCGGTCTTGTCATCGGGTACGCCGGGATGGCGCTTTTGGGAACTTCGATTCTGGCTGTGGTCAGGTTCCTGGCTTCGCCTTAGGCCTCGCTCCTCGGCCATCAGCCTTTTCAAGTCAGGGCGAACTAGCTAGGTTGAGGCGCAACTAAATCATGGCCGACGACTCCTTATCGCAATCGCCGTGTCGGGTCCTGGGTTTTACCGGCCATCGTCACATTCGGAATGAGGACAAGGTGAGCAAAGTCCTTCGCGAGGTAATTACATTTCTCCGCGATGAGAATGATGGCGAGATCATCGGGCGCTCGTCGGTTGCCAGCGGAGGGGACGTTCTTTTCGCGGAAGCTTGTCTGGCTTCGAGTTTGAAATGGATCGCGCAGTTGCCGTTTCCCGAAGAGGAGTTCAAAAAGGATTTCAGCGAAAAGGACTGGGCTCGAGCTAAAGCGTTGCTAAACCAGGCCCTGCGTGTCGAGGTCTTCTCCGCCAAGGCGCAGCGGCCGGCCGACTATCTCAAATGCGGGCTCGCCACGGTCGAGGGGGCGGACGTAATGATTGCTTTGTGGGATGGAAAGGCCTCACGCGGAACAGGGGGAACTGGTGAAATTGTTGCTCACGCGCGTAGCTTACAAAGACCGCTGGTCCTCATTCACGCTCACAGCCTTGAGGTGAAACACGAACGTTTCCTCGGGACCTAGCGCCAATCCCCCATGAGAACAAAAGGCGCCCAATAAAGAGGACGCGAGTATTTCGGATTCTTCATGAGCGCGACCTGGGCGCTTTGCAAAGCTGCGGTCTTCGAAGCGCCCGCTGCCAGTTGTTTGTAGAATTCCATCATGAACTCCTTTGTGCTTTCGTCGCCCACGCTCCAGAGACTGGCTACCACAGTCATGACCTTCGCGGTCGCGAACGCTTCGGCCAGAGTAGTTATTTCGCCGCCGTCGGGCTCCTTGTCTCCCACGGCTGTCTTACACGCGGATAATGTTACTATCTCAACTTTCTTCATGGGCAGGCGCCAGATCTCGCGTACCGAGAGCTTCTCCGTCCCGGGTGCTCCGCCGGAGGCCAGTTGGAGATAGCTATCGCGCGGCCTGGCCGAATCGAGAACCCCGTGCGTCGCAAAGTGCACAATGCGCTTATCGAAAAGTTGCTGGCTGTTGATCGCTTCCTTCGTCACTCCCGCACCGGAAAAAACGTCGGTGCCAGGAAAGACGCCGGCGATGCTTTTCACTTCGGCCTCCGCCGCCGGCAGGTTCGCGCCGGTTGGGTTTCCGAAGGCCACCATTCCATCCTTTGACTTCCCCGGGTCAGGTGGCTGCACCGCCCTCATGACATCGGCGGCGGTGAGATAGACGATCTCCTTGTCTTGGATGAGGTAGCGGACCTTTCCATCCGGTAGCTTTTTGGCCAAAGCCTGAAGCGGCAGGTAGTAGAGAATCTGATTAGGGATAAAGGCGATCGTCTTGACCGAGGCCAGCTCCGCTTCAATGGGCAGGATCAACATGTCATAAAGAGCGCAGAGATTCTTCGTAATCGGCGGTCCGTCCTCGCCGCTGATAATCTGTTTTCGCACCGCCAACACCTTCTTCTTCAACTCCTCCGGCTTCGCTTCCGGGGTGTAGATCTTCACCGTCTTATTCGTGACAACAAAGATATAGAGTTGGTCGGCCAGCGGAGCGTACTGGAGAAAGGTGACTCCATCCGGGATGTGCTCCTGCGTCTCCACCAACTGCAACGGCTTCATGGTCATCGACTTTTCCCAATCGGGATTCGCCGTTGTGATGTCTTCGATTACTTCCCGATATTCGGCCTGGGTTGAGGCGGCCACGAGCTTGAGGTTCTTTACGGCTGTCTCATCCGGTTTCGCCTTGGCCTGTTCCGCCGCTAACTGAGCTTCCGTTGCCTTCTGCTTTGTTTCGAGCGCGGCCGCCTTGTCCAGGCTTTCCTGCTCATGTTTGTTTTCGGTCTTCAGACTCGAGGCGGGCATCGAGTCCTGAAGCTTTTTCGACTTCGCACGGTTAAGATAATCAAATGCTTCGCTCGATCGGTTAAGTTTGATCAAGGCGCGCACTATTCGCTCGTAAGGCCGGTAGTTCCGTTTTACATCTGCGAAGGCCGTCTCCGACGCTGCTGTAGCCCTCACGCTTTCCACCAGCTTCACCGCCTCCTTGTAGGTTTCGAGCGCCTTCTCGTTATCTCCGACGCCTTCGAAAATTTCACCGCTAACCCCGAGTGTGCTGATTTTATCGCCCACCGACCCCGTCTTCGCGTCGGCGGCACGGGCTTCTTCAATAAGGGTTTTCGCTTCGGCCCACTTTGTTTGTAGCACTCGAATGGAAGCAAAAGTACGCGCCGAACCGGAAACGGCTCCGAGGTTGCCCGTCTTCCGAGCAAGCAGGAGCGCTTCTTCCGCGCGAGCGGCCGCTTCGTCCAGCTTTCCTTCATCCCGCGCAATGACTGCCAGAAAGCCCGTGGCTGAAACTACACCGGTAAGCTTATGAGCGGCGGCAAAAATTTGCCGGGCTTGTTCGAGCAGGTGCCGGGCATTAGTAGAATCTCCTTTGGTATGAGCCAGGTCCGCGGCCTGAAGCAACGATTGCGCTGTCCAATCGTCCTGGCCGATATTCCGCTTGATCGCGATCGTTTCGTTCAACTCCTTCAAGGCCAGGTCCACCTCACCGCTTTCGGCATGCAACGACGCCATGTCACCCATTACTCGGGCGCGAATTCGGGCGCGGAAAATTTCAAAGAGGTTAAGGTAACCACCTTTGGGTAAGCCTTCTCCCAGCTTTAGAGCCTTGTCATAATAAGAAAGCGCGGTTTTCAAGTCGCCTTCCTCCTGGCTGATGCCACCCAGGGCCACAAGGGCCAGGGCTTGTGACATGGTATCGAGCGAGATCGTCATATCACGCATTTGTGCTTCATTCTCTTCATGCCTAGCCAGCTCCTCCTTGGTCATGGCGGCCTTCTGTTCCGGCGTATAGAAGCGATCCTCTCCGAGCGCTTTCTTGCGGAGCGCTGCAGAGGCCTCGATACTGGCCAGCGCTTGCTGGTAGTAATCGCGCGCTTTGGCCATATCCCCGAGGTTGTAAACATACATACGGCCCAGCGCACTTAAGCTATCTTCCAGTTTGCGGTCGGCCATGTCCTCGGGCAACGCTTTGCGAAGAGCCAACGCTTCAAGGCCATTTTTCTCTGCTCGGTCAAACTGGGCCAGATCCGCTTGCGCACTGGATACTCGCTCCAAGGCGGTAGCTACGTGGACAGTTTTTTCGTTGACCTCCTGCTTTGGCGCCTGCGCCTTCTGGAGGTAGTCCATTTCCTTTCGCCGAATTTCCAGCTCTTGTT
This sequence comes from Verrucomicrobiota bacterium, assembly GCA_041167585.1. Taxonomy (GTDB): domain Bacteria; phylum Verrucomicrobiota; class Verrucomicrobiia; order Chthoniobacterales; family UBA10450; genus AV80. The sequence goes on along the minus strand of JBEEHV010000020.1, from coordinate 123,685 downwards.
GCGTGTATTTGAGCATTCCCTCCGCGTCATTGTTTTCGCGAGCGATTTGCTCAAGCTTGGAGATGGTATTGTAACGCGTCAGATACCGGTTCTTTTCAAAACCGTGGACCAGCTTTCGCAGCAGATCCTTCTTTGATTCTTCCGCGCTCGCGAGCTGGTCCTGGAGTTTCTTGATTTGGCCGTCGATCTTGTTATCGAGTTCGACTGCGTCCGTGCGCAGGTATTCCTCCCAGTAAGCGCGCTCGTTGGCGTGGCTGTCTTCCTTGAGGGTCGCGCTTTTCGCGAACCAGGTTGCAGCCTCGTCGAACTTCCCAGTGTCAAAAGCCAGCCAGGCGATGTCGGACGCCGTCTGCATCGCGCTCTTGGCGGCATCGGCACGCTCCTTTGTTTTCGCTTTCGCCGCGGCGCGGTCTGCGTCGGCTTTCTTGAACTGAGCCTCCAGTTGGGCGCGGTCCGGCTTCGCACTCGGAACGGCCGATGGCGCCGCTTGCTCGCCGCGAAGAGCGTGAGTCGTGGCCAGAACGTGGAGCGTGGTTGCGAGAATAAGAAAGAATCGCATCGTGCCGGAAGTGACGGTTCTATTCATGGCCTTTGCAGTCGATCTGGGATTGCCGATTTCACTTGGTCGTTAATTGATAGATTCCGTTCCAGTCCTTTGGAGCGTCGGCGTGCAATTCGGCGCATCGTTCCGCCATGATCGCGCTTGGTCTATCTTTGTCATGATCGCGCAGGGCGGCAAACTTTTCCGCAGCTATCTGGAAGGCGCCGCGTTCGTAATCGGAGAAGGCCGCGTTATAACGGGCGGCGATCTCCTCAAATTTCTCCGGACTGAAAGGATGCTTCACCTCGAACAATTCCAAAGGAAGAGTCTTTCCCTTGACCAGCGCCTTATCGACAAGCCGCGTTACAGGCGGCTGCGATAGCTTGTCGTATGCTTCCCGGGTGATGAGGAACAGGACGCCATAATACTTGGTGAGCGATTCCACCCGCGCAGCAGCATTGATCAGGTCGCCGACGAGGCCGTAATCCAGACGCTGCGCCGAGCCTTTGTTGCCAATGAGAGCGCTGCCGCTGTGAAGGGCGACGCCGTAACCGAAGAGCGCTTTCACCTTTGGTTCCAGGTTCAGCCGCACCTCCTCCATACCCGAGATGAGGCTCAGCGCCGCCTGAAATGCGCGGTCAGCGGCGTCCGGCTGCGCATTCGGCGCGCCCCAGTAGCTCAGGAATTGATCGCCGAGGAAATGTTCCATGCTGCCATCTTCGGCCAGGATTGCCCGGGTTTGCGTTTCGAAGACCTGATTGAGCAGCTTAAACATGCCGCCGGGTCCCAATAACTCCGCGAGAGGGGTCGAGTTACGAAGGTCGGTTAACAGGACGGTGATTTCCGCCTGCTGCGGTTCCATCGAGCCCGGATTTTTTAAGACGTGCTCCATGATATGCGGCGAAAAATAAAGGCTCATGGTCGATCTGAGCTTGAGCCGCTGGATAAACTCGTGGCTCTGGCGCCGTCCGAGTTCGACCAAAGTAACAAGGCTCCAGACCACGCTGACGTTGACCATCCCAGCCACCCATCCTGTCTTGACGATCAGGAGCGCGCTAAGTAAGCCGCAGGCCGCTATGCCCGCGATCCAGAGGAGAAGAAGCGGCAAGGTCCCTCGAGAAAACCTGGCAAACGCTCCCAACAGCACCAGACCTAGAACGGCCAGAACATCGATCCATCGCGGACTTCGCCGGATCCAGTTGCGCTGGATAAGATCGTTCAGCGCGGTCGAATGCAAAATCGCGCGGGGCTGGTTGGGCGCCAATGAAGTAGTACCCATGTCGCCCAAGCCGGCTCCATAATAAGAGACAAGCACGATGGCATTCATTAGCGGCCGGGCGTTGTTCTGCCGGCTTGTTTGATAGAGTGCATCGAGTTGAGCGACGTTGTAATGCTGGAACGTTGCCGGACCCTGGCCTAAGTATGGGCTTCGATAGTTCAAGAGTGTGGGCTCGAGCTCGAGGTCCCGCGGCTCCATCGAGGTCAAATCGCTTGAGAGTTCTCCCCAGCGCAAGACATCTGGTCGCGGAAAAGAGACTCCACTATCCCAGGCTATCTCGCGCCAGGCGAAATAACAGGCTAGAGCTAGCGAAGGCTCAACGCCCTTTGAGCCCGTTCGATGGGCATAGTCATAGCGACGCAGCACGCCGTCGCGATCGGCCTGCACGTTGATCAATCCGGCCGGCAACACTCTTTCACCAAAAGGAAAGGAGCGAATGCGCTCGTCCTTTCCATCCTCGGGAGAAGGAAGCAATGCTTCCGCGAGAATGACCGTCCGGTTCTCCCTCTTGACTCGTTCAATCTCCCGCAGGATCGGCTCAGCCATGGTTCGATCGCCGCGACCGAAGATGATGTCGAACGCGACTACCTTCGCGCCCAAGTCGGTGGTCTGCCGGATGATATTGGCCGCGTTCTGATATTCCAGCTCAAGGGTCGGGACCTTCCGCAGGTCGACCTGAGTAATATCGATGTGAACGATGCTCGGGTCAGCCGGAGGCGCCAGATTTTTTTCGTAACGCCACCGCAGGATCTGGCCGAACCAGCGCATCTCGAGCGCTTCGAGCGGATTGCCCGCGACCAGAATCCAGCCGGCCGCAATACCGCAGATCGCAAGAAGCAAGGGCCACGGTGACCTTAGCCAGATCTGTTCGCCTGGGGGATTGGTCCTGGCGGATCTGCCAGGCATCATTTTTTTTCCGCGCCGTCGCTGGATAAAATCACCGCGCCCGGGCGGTCAGCGGCGAAGTTGACACTCTGAGCAAACTGCCGCCACGGAAAAGCGGCGCCGCGGAAAACGCCTCCGACTTCCGGTTCGCTTGCGGGAGCCTGGTTGATCTTCTCCTTTTCGCTCGTGATACGTCCGATGAGCTCGCGCAGCTTGCCGGTTTGCATCGCTACAAGACGGTCGTCTTTCGCTGCCTGCATCGCGTCGATGAGCTTTTTCGCCTCCGGGATTTCCTTCGAATCGGGCGCGAGAAACAAAACGTAAAAGTCGAATGGCCCGCTTGCTGTGGACCAATCCCATTTCACAGCGGCTTTCGGCACCAGGATTTCTTCGAATTCGCCGGCAACTTCCGTGAGTTGCGGCCGCCAGCCATTGACCAGTTTGCCATCCTTCGTCAAAGCGGCCACGAGCACCGAGCACTTGTTACTGGCGTCGATATAAGCGTGAACCGTTTTGCCGGGACCCGCAGGGGCCGACATTTTGAACAGCTCCTCTTTTTCCGGCGGGCCTGGTTCATAAAGCGAAATACAGACGCGGCCATAAGGCTTGTCTTCATCAACGGCCTGGGCGCCGGCGATACTAGACACGGCGAACAGTCCCAGAAAAAAGTAAAATACTTTGTGCATACGAAGCGGTGCAGACTAAACGACCAAGCCACTCTTCTTTGCACGGAGATTATCACGTGTCGCGGCGCATTGTCCACGAACGAGGCGACCAACGAGCGAAAGGCCCGCTAAGTTTGCGCGGCTAGTTCTTCCGGGCAGGGATCGGCTTGTTGAATGAGCGCGTCGAGCTTGTTCAGATCCACGGGTTTGATCAGATGATGATGAAAACCGACATCGTGGCTTCGGCGCAGGTCTTCTTCCATGCCGAATCCGGTTAGCGCAATGCCGAAGATCGGATGTTGCGCCTTGAGCGTTTGCATCAGATCGACCCCGCTTCCATCCGGCAAACCAATGTCGCTGACGAGGACATCGAAACGTTCGTGCGCCGCCAGTTCGAGCGCTGACTGCACGCTATACGCCGCCTGGACGTGATAGCCGCGCCGCCGCAGCAACTGGGTGAGCGAGCGGTTCGTATCCACGTGATCATCCACGAGCAAGACGCGCATCACTTTGCGCGCGACGGGTGAGACCGGCGCGCTCGCCGCACTGGTATCGGCATCGATTTCCAGGACAGGAAAGCTGGCGGCGAAAGTCGCTCCCTGATCTCTTCCTGGGCTCGCCGCGGTCAGCTTGCCGTGATGCGTTTCGACCAGGGCCTTGCTGATGGCGAGACCCAGCCCGAGACCGCCCAGGCGGGTGCGTTCGCCTTGCTCGAACGCGTTAAAAATTTTTGGCAAGGTCTCCGCGTCGATCCCCATTCCATTGTCGGAAACTTCCACGCGGAATTGTCCGTTGTCGTTTCCCGTGCTGATCCCGAGCCGGCCGCCTTCCGGCGTGAACTTCACGGCGTTCTTGATCAGGTTCCAAAAGATCTGCTGTAAGCGCGCCGGGTCGGCGTCGAGCCAGACTTTTTCGGCCGAGAACTCGGTTTGGAGCGAAAGATTTTTGTGGTCGATGTCGGCCTGGCAAATTTCAAGAGCGTTGCGCAGGAGCGAATGAGCGTCGACCACTTCCAGGCTCAATTGCACTTTGCCTTTGCTGATCCGGGTCAAGTCGAGCAAGTCGTCGATCAAACGCGCTTCGAGCTCGACGTTGCGGCGAATCATTTGGAGCGATGTGCGAGTTGCCTCCGGAAGATTCTCTTCCTGCTCGAGCGTCAGCACGGAAGTCAGCACCGGCGTCAACGGCGTCCGCAGCTCATGGCTGAGCATCGCCAGGAAGGAATCCTTGGCGCGATTCGCACTCTCCGCTTCGGTTCGCGCTTTTTGCGCAGCCTGATAAAGTCCGGCATTGTCGAGCGCCAGCGCGGCGCGGTGAGCCAGCTCTTCCGCGAGCGAGAGCTCGTCATGGCCGCAGATCCGGCCTTCGGTCGTGTTGACCATCACAATCGCACCCAGGACGCGATCGTGCATTCGCACCGGCACCGCTATGAAGGACTTGGCCGCGAGGGAGCGAATCAGATCGCGATCTTCCTGATGCTCAAAAATGTCGCGCAATTCTCCGTTATGCAGATCGCAAACCATCTGCGATTTGCCGGTTTCGAAAACGCTGGCGCCGCTTCGTCTCGCCGCGGCGCTGGAGGGGAACTCTTCCGTCAATTTCCGCAGAGTCGGCTCGTCCGTGATGTCGCGATGCGCGACCGCCACTTGCTTCATCACGCCGCCGTCATCGGTGGCGAGCACGACACAAAAATCCGCCAGGCGCGGCACCACCAGCGCGGCGAGATTCTCGAACGTCGTCTGATAATCGAGCGAACCGGCGAGTACGTTGCTGGCGTCCGCCAGGAAAGCGAGCCGTTCCTGCCGCGCTTCGGCCTCCGCCAGAGCCACCTGTTCGCGGATGAATTTTTCCCGCTCTTTCGCCTGCCGTTTGACCTGCTCCGTCTTCTTAAAAAGGTCGACAAAAACCGCGATCTTCGCCCGCAGGATTTCCGGCACTACCGGCGTGAGGATGTAATCGACCGCGCCTAACGAGTAGCCGCGCGAGACGTGCGTCTCGGTGTCGTTCACGGCGCTGATGAAAATGATCGGCGTCGTCTCGGAGCGCATGCGCTGGCGAATGAGCGCGGCGGTCTCGAACCCGTCCATGCCCGGCATGTTTACGTCGAGCAGGATGACGGCGAAATCCTGTTTGAGCAGACAACGGAGTGCTTCTTTGCCCGAGGTGGCGCGGACGAGATTCTGGTTCAAGTCCGCGAGCACGGTCTCGTGCGCGAGGAGCTTGTCCGGCCGGTCGTCGACAATAAGGATGCTGACTTTTTCGTCAGCCGGCTCCTCCGGAATGGAATCCGCAACCATGGTCTAACGATGGAGCCAGTTTCGCAGCAGCATCAGCAGACGCTCCGTGTCCACCGGCTTCGAGATGTAATCGCTGGCGCCGGCATCGATGCACTTCTCGCGATCGCCCTTCATCGCTTTCGCGGTGAGCGCGATGATCGGCAATTGCTCGAAGCCGTACATGTTTCGAACGGCGCGGATCGTCTCATAGCCATCCATCTCCGGCAGCATGATGTCCATCAGCACCAGATCGGTCTCTGGTTCGCTTTGCAAAAGCTCGAGCGCGGCCTTTCCGGTCTCAGCGGAACGCACATCCATCTTGTAACGCTCCAGCATGCTCGTCATCGCGAAGATGTTTCGGATGTCATCATCCACGATCACCACCTTCTTGCCGGCGAGGACTTCGTTGGGATCATGCAGACGGCGCAGGATCTCGCGCTTCTCCTCCGGCAACGTCGCCGCGTCGCGATGCAACCAGAGCGCGGTTTGATCGAAGAGCCGTTCCGGGCTTCGGACGTTTTTCACGATCGTGGTCTGCGCGACCCTATTTAGTTTCTCTTCCTCTTCCCGCGAGAGGTCCTTTGCCGTGTAAACGATGATCGGCAAATGCTCGTGTTCGTCGCGAATCTTCTCGATCAACTCGAACCCGGACATGTCGGGCAGGATCAGATCGAGCACCACGCAATCGACCCGTTCGTTTCGCAACGTTTCGAGCGCCGTGCGCGCGTCGGGCGCATCGATCAAATGGGCGGTCTCGTTCCCGATCAACTCGCGAATGCCATTGCGCTGGTTTTCGTCATCCTCGATCACGAGCAGCTTTTTCGCCTTCGATTCTCCCATCTCGTGCGCCTTCTCGAAGATTTGCTTGATCTGCGGTTCGTCGATCGGCTTGGTCAAGAATCGCAGCGCGCCTTGCTTGAGCGCGTTCTGCGGTTCCTCCTGGGCCGAGATGACGAAGACTGGAATGTGCCGCGTGGCCAGATCGGATTTTAGCCGGTCGAGGATCTGCCAGCCGTCCACGTCCGGCAGACTGAGGTCGAGCGTGATCGCGGCAGGCGCGAACTCGCGGACTAACTCGAGGGCGGCTTGCCCCCGCGGCGTGACGACGGCTTTGAATCCATTTTCGCGAGCGACATCAAGCAGCCACTGCGCAAAATCGCGGTCGTCCTCGATGATCAACACCGATTTTTCCCCGGGCAAGATGTTCGCCCGATCGTCCGCCAGCGTGAACTCCATTGGCGTGGCGACCGGCGTGTCTCCGTTGGTCATCCCTTCCTGCTCGACGGGTTCCGGCATGATCCGAGCGATCGCTCGGTCGACGGGGAGCCCGCTGTAATTCTGCGGCAGGAACAACGTGAAGGTGCTGCCGCGGCCTTGCGCACTTTCCACTTTGATCTCGCCGCCGAGCACACGCGCTAACTCGCGGCTGATCGCGAGCCCGAGCCCCGTGCCGCCATACTTTCGGCTGGTACTGCCGTCGGCTTGCAGGAACGGCTCGAAGATTGTCGTCTGCTTGTCGATCGGAATGCCGATTCCACTGTCGGTAACGGAAAACGCCAGGACGTTTTCCGCGCGGTTGAGATTCCCATTCTCGGACGACCACCCCTCGGCCGCTTGCGCGACGCTCAAGTTCACGTAGCCGCGCTCGGTGAATTTGAACGCGTTCGAGAGTAGGTTCTTCAAGACCTGATCGAGCCGCTGGGCATCGGTGCGCACCGCCTCGGGCACGCTCGGGTCGATGTAGATGTTGAAACTCACGCCTTTGCCTTCCGCGACGTGTCGGAAAGTCCGTTCCATCGTCTGGCGCATCTCTTCGAAGCGCACTTCGCCGACATCGATCGTGACCGTGCCGGACTCGATCTTCGACAAGTCGAGAATGTCGTTGATCAACTTCAACAAATCCTTGCCCGAGCCGCGGATCGTCCGCGCGAACTCGACCTGCTTCGGGGTCAGGTTGCCCTCGGGGTTGGAAGAAAGCTGTTCCGCGAGAATGAGGAGGCTGTTGAGCGGTGTGCGCAATTCGTGGGACATGTTCGCGAGAAACTCGGACTTGTAGCGCGAGGTAAGCGAGAGCTGCTGCGCCTTGCCTTCGAGCGCCTGCCGCGCCTGCTCGACCTCGCGATTCTTGCGCTCGACTTCTTCGTTCTGCTCGAAGAGTTGGCGCGCCTTTTCTTCGAGCTCCTGGTTCGTCTGCTGCAATTCTTCCTGCCGGCTTTGCAGCTCGGAAGCGAGCGACTGCGATTGCTTCAGCAAATCTTCCGTGCGCGTATTCGCCTCGATCGTGTTCAAGACGATCCCGATGCTTTCCGTGAGCTGATCCAGGAACGCGTGGTGCGTCGGATTGAATTGTTCGAGCGATGAAAGCTCCATGACCGCTTTCACCTGGCCCTCGAACAGGATCGGCAGCACGACGATGTTCATCGGCGCCGTTTCGCCAAGACCCGAGCTGATCTGCACGTAATCGGGCGGCACGCGCGTGAGCAGGATGCGCTCTTTTTCCAGCGCGGCCTGGCCGACCAAACCTTCGCCGAGCCTGAAGCGCGTGTTCACGCCTTTGCGCTCGCGATACGCGTAACTCGCCAGAAGCTGGAGCTCCGGTTCTTCGGTCGAGCCGTTCATCATGTAAAACACGCCTTGCTGCGCGGAGACGACCGGCGCCAGCTCCGAAAGAATGAGGCGGCCGACCGTAAGCAAATCGCGCTGGCCTTGCAGCATCCGGGTAAATTTCGCGAGGTTGGTCTTGAGCCAATCCTGCTCGTCGTTGCGCAACGTCGTATCCTTCAGGTTGCGAATCATCTCGTTGATGTTGTCCTTCACGAACGCGACTTCGCCTTGCGCATCGACTTGAATCGAACGCGTCAGATCGCCTTTCGTAACGGCGGTCGCCACATCAGCGATCGCGCGCAACTGCGAGGTCAGATTGCCGGCGAGCTGGTTCACGTTGTCCGTCAGATCGCGCCACGTTCCGGCCGCGCCGGGCACGTTCGCCTGGCCGCCGAGTTTTCCTTCGACGCCCACTTCGCGCGCCACGCTCGTTACCTGGTCCGCAAAAATCGCGAGCGTATCGGTCATGCCGTTGATCGTGTCGGCCAGGGCCGCGATTTCGCCCTTGGCTTCCACGAGCAGCTTCTGTTTCAGGTCGCCGTTCGCCACCGCGGTTACGACTTTCGCGATGCCGCGCACCTGGTTCGTCAGGTTGCCGGCCATGAAGTTCACCGAGTCGGTTAAATCTTTCCACGTGCCGGCGACGCCTTTCACCACGGCTTGGCCGCCGAGCCGTCCTTCCGTGCCCACTTCGCGAGCGACGCGTGTCACTTCGGACGCGAAGGAGTTCAACTGATCCACCATCGTGTTGACGGTATTCTTCAACTCGAGGATCTCGCCTTTAACATCGACCGTGATCTTCTTCGAAAGATCGCCCGTCGCGACCGCCGTTGTGACGGCCGCGATGTTTCGCACCTGAGTCGTCAGGTTACTCGCCATGAAATTCACTGAGTCGGTGAGATCTTTCCACGTGCCGGAAACGCCTTCAACCCGCGCCTGGCCGCCGAGCGCACCTTCCGAACCGACTTCGCGCGCAACGCGCGTCACTTCCGAAGCGAAGGAACGAAGCTGATCCACCATCGTGTTGATCGTATCCTTCAATTCCAAGATTTCGCCGCGCACATCGACGGTGATTTTCTTGGACAAATCGCCATTCGCGACCGCGGTGGTGACCTCGGCGATGTTTCGCACCTGGTCGGTCAGATTGCCGGCCATCGAGTTCACCGAGTCGGTCAAATCTTTCCACGTCCCCGCCACGCCCTTCACATCGGCCTGCCCGCCGAGCCGGCCTTCCGTTCCTACTTCGCGAGCAACGCGCGTCACTTCCGCTGCGAACGAGCTGAGCTGATCGACCATCGTATTGATCGTGTTCTTCAGTTCCAGAATCTCGCCCTTCACATCGACGGTAATCTTTTTCGAGAGATCGCCGTTCGCGACCGCCGTTGTGACTTCCGCAATGTTGCGGACCTGTCCGGTGAGGTTGCCCGCCATGAAGTTCACCGAGTCGGTCAAATCTTTCCATGTCCCGGCGACGCCGCGCACGTCGGCTTGCCCGCCGAGTTTTCCTTCCGAGCCCACTTCGCGGGCGACGCGCGTCACTTCCGACGCGAACGATCGCAGCTGATCCACCATCGTGTTGATGGTGTCTTTGAGCTGCAGAATTTCCCCGCGCACATCGACGGTGATCTTCTTCGACAAATCGCCGTTCGCGACCGCAGTCGTGACCTCGGCGATGTTTCGCACCTGCCCGGTCAGGTTGCCGGCCATCGAATTCACTGAGTCGGTGAGATCTTTCCACGTGCCAGCGACGCCTTTCACATCCGCCTGACCGCCGAGGCGTCCCTCGGTTCCTACTTCGCGAGCCACGCGAGTTACTTCCGAGGCAAACGAGCTGAGCTGATCGACCATCGTGTTGATGGTGTTTTTCAGCTCCAAAATTTCGCCCTTCACATCGACCGTAATCTTCTTCGACAAGTCGCCCGTCGCGACCGCCGTAGTGACTTCGGCGATGTTTCGCACCTGACCGGTCAGATTACCGGCCATGAAATTCACCGAGTCGGTCAGATCCTTCCAAGTACCTGCAACACCGCGCACATCGGCCTGGCCGCCCAGCTTTCCTTCCGTTCCCACTTCGCGAGCCACGCGTGTTACTTCCGCCGCGAACGAGCTGAGCTGATCGACCATGGTGTTGATCGTGTTCTTCAGCTCCAGAATTTCGCCGCGCACGTCGACCGTGATCTTTTTCGAAAGGTCGCCGTTCGCGACCGCCGTCGTGACCTCCGCGATGTTGCGCACCTGGCCGGTCAGATTGCCGGCCATCGAATTCACCGAGTCGGTCAAATCCTTCCACGTGCCGGCCACTCCTTTCACGTCCGCCTGACCGCCGAGGCGCCCTTCTGTTCCCACTTCCCGCGCCACGCGCGTTACTTCCGAGGCAAACGAGCTGAGCTGATCGACCATCGTGTTGATCGTGTTCTTAAGCTCCAGGATTTCGCCCTTTACATCGACCGTGATTTTCTTCGACAAGTCGCCCGTCGCGACCGCAGTCGTGACCTCCGCAATGTTTCGCACCTGTCCGGTCAGGTTGCCGGCCATGAAATTCACCGAATCGGTCAAATCTTTCCACGTGCCCGCGACGCCTCGCACATCAGCCTGGCCCCCGAGCTTTCCTTCCGTGCCGACTTCGCGCGCGACACGCGTCACTTCCGCGGCGAACGAGCTGAGCTGATCAACCATGGTGTTGATCGTGTTCTTCAGCTCAAGGATCTCTCCGCGCACATCCACCGTGATCTTCTTGGAGAGATCACCGTTCGCGACCGCGGTTGTGACCTCGGCGATGTTTCGCACCTGACCGGTCAGGTTGCCGGCCATCGAGTTCACCGAGTCGGTCAAATCCTTCCAGGTGCCGGCCACGCCCTTCACTTCCGCCTGGCCGCCCAGGATTCCTTCCGAACCGACTTCGCGCGCCACGCGCGTCACTTCCGAAGCGAACGAGCTGAGCTGATCCACCATGATGTTGACTGTGTTCTTCAGCTCCGCGATTTCGCCCTTCACGTCGACGGTGATCTTCTTTGAGAGATCGCCGTTCGCGACCGCCGTCGTGACGAGCGCGATGTTACGCACCTGCGCCGTGAGGTTGCCGGCCATGAAGTTCACTGAGTCGGTCAAATCCTTCCAGGTGCCGGAAACGCCGCGCACTTCGGCCTGACCGCCGAGAATTCCTTCTGAGCCCACTTCGCGGGCCACACGCGTCACTTCCGACGCGAAAGAGCTGAGCCGATCAACCAGCGTGTTGATCGTGTTCTTCATCTCCAGGATCTCGCCCTTCACATCCACCGTGATCTTGCGCGAGAGATCGCCGTTTGCGATCGCGGTCGTGACCTCGGCGATGTTTCGCACCTGGGCCGTGAGATTGCCGGCCATCATATTCACGTTGTCGGTCAAATCCTTCCACGTGCCCGCGACACCGCGCACATCGGCCTGGCCGCCGAGCGCGCCTTCCGAACCCACCTCGCGCGCCACACGCGTCACTTCCGACGCGAACGATCGGAGCTGATCCACCATCGTGTTGATCGTGTCCTTCAGTTCCAAAATTTCGCCGCGGACATCGACTGTGATCTTCTTAGACAAGTCGCCGTTCGCGACCGCGGTCGTGACCTCAGCGATGTTTCGCACCTGACCGGTCAGGTTACCGGCCATCGAGTTCACGGAATCCGTCAAATCTTTCCAGGTACCGGCCACGCCCTTTACATCCGCCTGGCCGCCGAGTTTTCCTTCCGTGCCCACTTCGCGAGCCACACGCGTTACTTCCGAGGCGAATGAGCTGAGCTGATCGACCATGGTGTTGATCGTGTTCTTCAGCTCCAGGATCTCGCCCTTCACGTCGACCGTGATCTTCTTCGAGAGATCGCCCCGCGCGACCGCCGTGGTCACGTCCGCGATGTTTCGCACCTGACCCGTCAGGTTACGGGCCATGAAATTAACCGAGTCCGTGAGATCCTTCCACGTTCCGGAAACGCCTTCGACGCGCGCCTGGCCGCCGAGAATTCCTTCCGAACCCACTTCGCGCGCGACGCGCGTCACTTCCGACGCGAACGAACGCAGCTGATCCACCATGACGTTGACCGTGTCCTTCAGCTCGAGGAACTCGCCTTTGACGTCGACCGTGATTTTCTTGGTCAAATCGCCGTTCGCGACCGCCGTCGTTACCGTCGCGATGTTACGGACCTGCGCTGTTAGATTGCCGGCCATCAGGTTCACGTTCTCAGTCAGATCCTTCCAGGTGCCGGCGACGCCTTTGACCTTCGCCTGGCCGCCCAGCTTGCCTTCCGTGCCGACTTCGCGAGCCACGCGCGTCACTTCCGACGCGAACGCGCCGAGCTGATCGACCATCGTGTTCACGGTCTTGGCCGTGCGCAAAAATTCGCCCTGCAACGCCCGGCCTTCGATCTCCGTCGCCATGGTCTTCGAAAGATCCCCTTTCGCGACCGCGCCGATGACGCGCGCCATTTCACTCGTTGGATGAACCAGATCAGCGATCAATCCGTTGACCGAGCCAATCGCTTCCGCCCAGCAATCCCCGACATCGCCAAGCGACGCCCGCTGTGAAATCCGTCCCTCTTTTCCAACTACCTGCCCGATCCGGTCCAGCTCGCGGGCCAGCCGTTGATTCATCCCAATTACGTCATTGAAGGTGTCCGCCACTTTGCCGGCGAGGCCGGTCCAATCGTCCGGCAGCCGGACGGAGAAATCGCCGCGCTTAAAGGCCGAGAGCGCGTTCAGTAGTTGCTTTTGGTCGAGCAGATCGCCGTTGAGGCGGGAGCCATTTTCCTCGACCGGGAGGCGTGGAGAAGTGTTTTTTTTCATAGGTTTTGGACGACATTAGGCGGGGCGAAGAGGATCGCCGGACCCTGGGAAATCGAAGGCAGAGGGAGCAGGAATTATGCTTCCTTCTTCCGCTTGTCGCGGGGTTGGATTTGCTGAAAGAGGACCCGTCACGGAATGGAGCCAAGAGGCCGTTGTAGAGATTCGCTTTTGCTGTCGTGTTCAAGCGTATGGTTTGCAACGGAATTCGCTGGGCAAGTATCGGTTGCGTTTTCCGCAAAGCGGGCCATAGTCCGAGCCTATTGGATTAAGTCTGTTGTGTTCGTTGCGTGGTAGATCGTCAGCTGAGATTTCCTCAGTGGTGGTTTGAAACCCGGTTCCCGGGAACGGCTCTGTAGCTGGCAGTTTTTGCTCCAAAAAAACTAAAATGAAACTGTACGTAGGAAATCTCTCCTTTGAGACCACTGAGAACGATCTTCAGGATATGTTCGAACAACACGGCAAAGTCACCGACGTCGCCCTCATGATGGATCGCACCACGGGCCGCTCACGCGGTTTCGCGTTCGTCTCCATGGCCGACACGACTGAAGCCAACGCCGCTATCGCCGCCTTCAATGGCAAAGAAGTGCAGGGACGCACCCTGACCGTGAACGAAGCGCGCGCTCGCGAAGAGCGTCCGCGCCAGTCGGCCGGCAACCGCTACTAATTAGCGATATTTGATTCGCGGACCGGCGCTCCCAAAAAGAGCGCCGGTTCTGCAACTCTCCATGGATTCCAAAAAAGCAATCGAACTCGAGGGAAAGATCATTTCCGTTCTGGCCGGCACCATGTTTCGGGTGCAGCTCGCGAACGACCATCTCGTCCTCGCGCATATCTCGGGCAAAATGCGCAAACGTTTTATTCGCCTAACGACCGGCGATCGGGTAAAACTCCAGATGTCGCCTTACGACGTCGACAAAGCACGAATCGTTTATCGGCTCGGCTAAACCAAATTTATGACCACCCCAACGGCAACCGCGAAAAAAACACCCATGATTAAACGCATACTAGTCCGATGCCCCGCGACGGCGAAACTCACCGCCACCGGGCTGACCATCGACGAGGATCTCTACGCGGACACGCCGCTGAAAAATCACAAAATCACCTGCCCCCACTGCCAGCAGGTTCACGCCTGGACGAAAAAAGACGTCGTCCTCGCGCGCTAAGTAGCGCCTTTTTCTCTCTTTGGAGACGGCCCGCCCCTCGGGCCGTTTCTTGTTGGTTCGCGTTATCCATGGAGACGGCCCGCCACCGGGCCGTTCTTCGTTGTTTAACGCAGTCCCACCGGCCTCATGGGAGGCCGGCTCCACTACGCCGATATCTCCAGTTCCAGAACCCCGGAGCCCATGTAGTGGCAGGTCCCGCCCACGCGCACGTCCGTGATCTCGCCTCCCGTGTGTCCGATCCTGATCTTCAGAAAACTGGGTCGCCCCATTTCAACGCCCTGCTCGCTCACGCAGCGCAATTCATCCTCGGACGAAAGCACCCCATAGCGCACCAGGTAGCAGCCGAGCGGACCGCTCGCTCCTCCCGTCGCGGGATCTTCGTTCACGCCCAGTCCGGGAGCGAACATGCGGCTGTGCACGTCCGACCCCGCAAATCGGCCTCCTTTTGCGAAAACAAAAACGGCTTCCGCGGCCCACCCGAGTAAAACGCGTTCCCAGACATCCACGCGAAATCGAATCCGTTCCATCGCGTCCAGGCTGTTGATCGGGACAAAAAGAAAAGGCACCCCGCAGGAGACGACCTCCATCGGCAAATTTTCCGAAATATCGCGCGGATCGAGCGAGAGCATTTCCGCGATCGCTTTCGCATCTTCGAAGCGCGGACCAAACTTCGGCAACGGCTGGCGCATCTCAATGAACCCGGGGGCATTCCCTTTCCATTCGATCGAGACCGGCACGGGGCCGACGCCCTCTTCGAAGACGATTGTCGTTTCATCACCCGCGGGCTTCACCAAGCCCTCTCGCGCGAGAACAAAAGCCGTCCCCACGGTCGGATGACCGGCCATCGGCAGCTCACTGCCGGGCGTAAAGATGCGGACACGGCAAAGGTTTCGCGGATCGTCCGGGGCAAGGACGAAGGTCGTCTCCGAGAGATTCATTTCTCGCGCGATCGACTGCATGGTCGCATCGGGAATGCCCTCGCCCTTGATGAAAACAGCGAGTGCGTTCCCACCGAACGCGCGATCGGTGAAAACATCCACCAGGTGATAGGGTAATCGTTTCATCTTTTCGCTCGTGACAGAACAACGCGCATACTCGTTAGGCCAGCATTCGCGCCACGGCCGCTTCGACGTGAATCTTGGTGGTGTTCAGAAATGGAATTCCGTTATGCGCCGGATCGCGCAGGATCAGCGCCAGCTCGGTCCCGCCGAGAATCACAGAATCGATCGCGGACGCCTGCTTCATGCGATCCACGATCGCGAGCAATCCGGCGCGGGTCTCCGGCCGGAAGATGCCGGGAATCAGTTCGCTCATATATTTCTCGTGGATGTAATCCTGGTCCGCGCTCTCCGGCCTAACGAGCGCCAGCCCTGCCTTCTCGAAAACACGCGGATAGAAATCCCCCTGCATCGTGAACCGCGTCCCGAAAAGGCCGAGTCGACGGAGACCTGCGGCCTGCGCCGCGGCGCAGGTGGCTTCAACGATGCTGAGCAACGGGATCGGCGACCTACGCTCCAGCTCATCGAAAACAATGTGACTGGTGTTTGCGGCCAGGAGCGCAAAATCGGCTCCCGCGTTTTTCAGTCTTTGCAATTCCTCCACGAAGTATCCGACGAGGGTCGCGAGTTCATTCGCACCAACCAGCCCCAGAAGTTTTTGATTATCGACACTGTTGATGATGAGGCGCGGATAGCTGCCATCGGGCACCCGCGCCCGGTAGGTCGCGATCAGAGTGCGATAATAATCGATGGTCGATTCCGGTCCCGTGCCGCCGATGATACCGAGCGTTGCCGGAGTCGCTGACATCGTAGTTCCCTGCATGACAGTTTACTCTCCCAACACGTTTGGAGTTTAGAAGGATTCGTAGAGCGTGTCACCTGCGCGCCCTGCGACGGATGTTTATTGGAGGCGGCCCGCCCTCGGGCCGCGTCTGTCGGTTCGCCTCAATCCACCGGTCTGAAGGCAGGCCGGCTCCAGCGTAGCGAGGTTGACAGATCGCGCATCATCCGGTTACGACTCCCGTCGTGACTTCGCCCGGCGGCAATCGCAAAGAACTGGACTCGATGGTGGTCGAGATTGAACTCACTCTTTGCAGCATCATCCAGGGCGTCGCTCTTTATTTCCTGGTCGATAACGCGCGGCTCGTTCTTTCCGGCGGTCAATCGATCGCATGGCCTTACGTCGCGACTGGCTTGCTCATCATTCTGCTCTTCTGGTCGCGCTCGCTCATTCACACGCTGACCCTGATTCGGTGGCCGCTGGAGTTCGTGCACAATTTTTTTTACATCGCCTGCGCACTCCTTGAGTCCCTCGCCTTCACCCGGCTGGCCGACCCATTCATGTGGTTTGTCATGACCGCTCTCTACGCCATTCTGGTCTGGGGGCTCTTCTTCTGGGATCGGCGGCTAGTCCGTCTCCGCAGCCAGGATAGCGCTGGTCCGGTCGGGAGCCGGTTGTATGCGATGGTGGGCGCCGATCAATGGCTCAACATCGTCTTCATCATTCCCGCGATCTTCGTTTTCAACGCCGGCAGCGCATTTGCCATTTACGCCAGGCCGGAGTTCTTCCTTCAGCGTCAGGGCCATCTTATCTTGATTGCATTGCAGGCAATCGGCCTTCTGTTCTATCTTGCTTTCGTGCTTCGCGCTTTCATCAAATTCATTCCGCTTATTCTCGCGACCCGCCAGGAATGGCGGACCACCGCGGAGAACGCCTAGCGCGCCCAATCGATGAAAACTCTCGCCGTAACCGATACTCCTCGCGCCCTGCGCGGTCCGCAGGCGCCCGTTCCGACGATCGACCAAATCATGGTGGAAGAGCGCGCCGCCGCGTTCGGGAAGCGGAGCATCAAGACTTCCGCCAAACTCGCGGGGCTAAAGCTCGCAATCTCGATGATGGATCTGACCACACTCGAGGGAAAAGACACGCCGGGGAAAGTTGCGTTCGTCTGCCGCAAAGCCATGCAACCGATGGATCCGCGCTATCAGGTGCCGTCTTGCGCGGCGGTGTGCGTTTACCCAAACTTGGTTCGCGTCGCGAAACAATTCCTGGGCAACTCCGGCGTCAAAGTCGCTTCGGTGGCGACGGCTTTTCCCACCGGGCTCATGCCTTTGAAGTTGAAGCTCCAGGAAGTGCGCAGTGCTTCACGCGACGGTGCGGACGAAATCGACATGGTGATCGATCGCGGCAAATTTCTCGCCGGCGATCACAACAGTGTCTTCGACGAAATTGCCGCGACCAAGGAAGCCTGTGGCGCCGCGCACCTAAAGGTGATCCTTGAGACCGGTGAGCTCCAAACTTACGACAACGTCCGGATCGCGAGCGAGATCGCGATGAGCGCGGGCGCGGATTTCATCAAGACCTCAACCGGCAAGGTCACCCCCGCGGCGACGATGCCGGTGACGCTCGTGATGCTGGAAGCGATTCGCGATCACTTTTACGAAACTGGAATTCGCATCGGCATGAAACCGGCCGGCGGAATCAAAACGGCGAAGCAATCGCTGGCCTACCTCGTCATGGTCAAGGAAACACTCGGCGACGATTGGCTCACGCCCGACCTTTTTCGCTTCGGCGCAAGCACCCTCGCGAACGATGTCCTGATGCAAATCGCCAAGACGGTGGACGGCAATTATCAAGGCCCCGATTACTTCTCACTGCCGTAATGCTCATCGCCTGATATGAAAAAAGTCACGTCACGCAAAAATTCCCGCGCCATCAAAGCGATCGTTGTGCGTGAATCCAAAGCAATCGACCACCATCCTGCTCCCCTTTCGGTCCGCGATCGGCGCCTGAACTTCGGCGACAAATGGAGCTACGCCCCCGCGCCGGAAGCGCATAGCTACATCCAGTTAAAAAAGCGTTATCAGTTGTTCATCAACGGAAAGTTCGTCGCGCCGAGCTCCGGGAAATATTTCGGTTCGATCAATCCGGCAACGGAAGAGAAACTGGCGGAGATCGCCGACGCGAATGCACACGATGTCGATCTCGCGGTTAAGTCCGCGCGGCGCGCATACGCCCAGGTCTGGAGCAAAATGCCGGGTCGCGAGCGCGGGAAGTTTCTTTACCGCATCGCGCGATTGATCCAGGAAAAATCGCGCGAGCTCGCAGTCCTCGAAACGATGGACGGCGGCAAAACGATCAAGGAAAGCCGGGACATCGATCTGCCGCTGGTGGCGGCGCACTTTTTTTATTACGCCGGCTGGGCGGACAAGCTCGACTATGCATTCCCGGGCCGAACCGCGCGGCCGCTCGGCGTCGCGGGCCAGATCATTCCTTGGAATTTTCCGCTGCTCATGGCGGCGTGGAAGCTGGCGCCGGCCCTCGCGGCGGGAAACACCTGCGTGCTGAAACCGGCAGAAACCACCAGCATCACCGCGATGCATCTGGCGGAAATTTTTCAGGAAGCAGGGTTGCCGGATGGTGTCGTGAATATCGTGACCGGCGCGCGCGAAACCGGGAAAGCGCTGGTCGAGCATGGGGACGTGGACAAGATCGCGTTTACCGGTTCGACCTCGGTGGGGAAATTTCTCACCCAGGCGGTCGCGGGCACAAAGAAAAAGCTCACGCTCGAACTCGGCGGCAAGGCAGCCAACATCATTTTTGAAGACGCGCCGATCGATCAGGCGGTCGAAGGCATTATCGCGGGAATTTATTTTAACCAGGGCCACGTCTGCTGCGCTGGCTCGCGGTTACTCGTGCAGGAAGGTGTGTTTCCACAAGTGATCCGCAAACTGCGGGATCGCATCGCTACTTTGCGCGTGGGCAATCCGCTCGATAAAAACACCGACATCGGCGCGATCAATTCGCGGATGCAGCTCGACAAGATCTGCGAGCTCGTCGACAGCGGCTTGCGGCAGGGCGCGGAGCTGGTGCAATCGAGCGCGAAGCTGCCGGCGAAAGGCTACTGGTATCCGCCCAGCTTTTTCACCGGCGTCACGGCGTCGCATCGAATCGCGCAGGAAGAAATTTTCGGGCCGGTCCTAAGCGTGATGACATTCCGCACGCCGGAAGAAGCGATTGAGCGCGCGAACAACACGCCGTATGGCCTGAGCGCCGGCGTCTGGACCGATAAAGGCAGCAAGATTTTCAAGATCGTGAGCAAACTGCGGGCGGGCATTGTTTGGGCGAACACCTACAACAAGTTCGACCCGACCAGTCCGTTCGGCGGCTACAAAGAGAGCGGCTTCGGCCGCGAGGGCGGACGCCATGGCCTGATGCCGTACGTCACGCTCAACTAGCGGCCGCGCGGCGCGTCCGTGGATTTCGCGTCGAAGTAGAGGAGGACGAACGCGATTCCGAGCAGCGGACGAAGCGCGGTCTGGACGAGACTGCTCAGAGCGTAACTGACGATCGTCATCCCATCGGGCGCGGGGGCGTTCCACAAATTCTCCAAGAGTTGGCGGGCCGTGTCCGGATCGGTAACCCCTTTGAGCCGGATCAGGAGAAAAGGCATTTCCGTTGCGGCAATCAGCGCGATGAGGAGAAGCAGCCAAAGAGACGCGATGAGCGCTCCGCGAAAGATCGGCCGGTCGGAAGGCGTCTGGCCCTTGCGGCTTCGCGCCAGCTCGCGGCTTTCGCGCAGCGCCTCGAGCCCGTCGAGCCCACCCAGCGCGCTGGTTTGCTGCCAGAACATGAAGTTAATGAAGAGACGGCCGGCCATATAGACCTGGAAGGCCAGGACGACCAACGCCAGCAAAAGCGAGAAGAGCGTGGCCGCCGCCGCAAGCGAAAGGATCGCGAGCACGGGCACGAGCGTCCAAAAAATGTAAGCGCCGTAAACCGCGGCGCAAAGTCGCGCCAGGCGCGGCCAAATCCCGCAGGCGCGTTGCAGAAGATCCCGCAACCGAATCGCGCGGCCCGCGACCAGATCCGCGGTGGCAAATTGCAGGCCGGCGATGAAAATCGGCCACGAGACGATGACGCAAACGAACATCACGACCGCGATCGAACTCGCGATCATGGTCTTCCCGCTCAAAGCGACATTTTGTGAAACATCGATGTAGGAACAGCTGAGCTTAAAGAAAAAAGCGGGGATCGCTACGAGCAGGGCCAGGGCGAAAAATTGGAGAAATCCGCGCGCGTAAATCCGGAAACTTTCCGTGATGATCTGCGGCAGATTGCGGCTGCGGAACAGCTCGTTTCGCTCAACCTCGATCGGCTCGGGCGGCAGTTCGGAGAAAAGGCCTGGGATTTCAGCCGCCCTGATCCAGTTGGAATCGCCCTCCTTGCGGACTGAATTGCTCGCGATCAGGCGGCCTTCATGCCGCCATTCGCGCAGCGTATTTTCATCCACCGGGCCGTACTCGTCCTCTCCGACCCGGACGATCCATTCTTCTCCCATGCCGATTCATTAAGCGCGAATGGAGCGAATCGCCACCCTGCCCTCGCTCCCCATCCTCCTGCTCCTGATCTTGATCCGGCTCATGATCCTTTGCCGGCTCGCTTGCTCAGAAGATCAGCAGCGAGATCAACGATCAAGAGCAGGAAGGAGAACTATCGTTGGAAAGCGCTGCTCCTTGGCTACGTTCCTCACGTGAAGCTGCTTCTGATCGACGGCCACTATTACGTTTACCGCTCCTTTTTCGCGATTCAGAACCTTTCCAATTCCCGCGGCGAACCGACCAACGCGATCTTCGGGTTCACCAAAACCCTGCGGCTGATGCTCAAACATTTGCAGCCGGACCTGGGCGCCGTTTTCTGGGATGAAGGCCTGCCGGCGAAACGGGTGGCGCTGCAACCAGCCTACAAGGAGACGCGCAAAGAAATGCCGCAGCCCATGGTGCCGCAGCTCGATTATATTCAACAGGAACTCACCGGGCTGCTCGGCTTCAAAAACATTTCCCTGCCCAACACGGAGGCGGACGACCTGATGGGTTGTTACGCGATGGCGGCGTGTAAACGCGGAATCGGGGTCGTTCTCGCGACCAATGACAAGGACCTGTATCAACTCGTCGGGCCTTGCGTGAAAGTCTACACCACCGCAAAGGCCGACCTGCTTTCGCCGAAAGATGCGTTTGCGCTCTTGGGCGAACCAGAGGTCACGACCAAATGGGGTGTGCCGCCGAACCTGATCGGCGACGTTCTCGCGCTCTCCGGCGACACCGTCGATAATATTCCAAGCGCGGGATTCGGCCGCAAAACCGCCGCGACCCTTCTCCGCGAACACGGCGGCCTTGCACCCCTTCTGGCCAATCTGGACAGGGTCAAAAGCGCGCGGAACCGCGAGAAATTGACCGCGGGTCTGGAGCAGATCAACCAGAACCGCAAAATGGTGGAACTGGATTGCGATACTCCGTTGCCGGTGCCGATCGATGACCTGGGCATAACCCCTGACTATCCGGCGCTGATTGCAGCGCTCGAAAAATGCGAATTCAAATCGCTGCTCCAGGAAGTGCGGGATGAAGCGGCGAAAGTGGGAACCACGCGGCAAACGGAATTGCTCTTTTAGCGACGCTCTATTACCGCCAAACTCAGCTTGCAACCGCTCGGCCTGCGGCGGCCAAAGACCGGCGCTACCCGAAAAGCCCAGGAATCAAAACAAACATGCGTTTCGCCGAAAAATATTTCGAACGAGAGGCGCGTCCCGCTGTCCAATCATTCAGGTTAAGGCGATTCGGGCGGCCGCACGTTTTTCGTATTTGTTGTTTCTCCGCGTGCGCTGCCCGAATCCTTTTTTTTGGCCTGACTCCTGGCCAAACCTTCCTTGAACTCTTCATGGAGGCGGCACCGTGATCCAATCGGAACCCAGCTCATTTGGAATCCGCGGCTTTTTGATCGACGCGCCGGACTTCGGCTCGCTCCGGAGCCATCGCGATGGCGCGATTATCGTGCAGGATGGCCGCATCGCGGAGGTCGGGCCCTATGACGATTTGCGCAGGCGTCAGCGCTCAGAACCGATCCGCTGGGTTGATCGCGGTACGGTCGCCATTTTCCCCGGCCTGATCGATTGCCACACGCATTTGCCGCAATATCCGGCGGTGGCTCGCGGTGAGAGCCAGCTCCTGCCGTGGCTCCGGGAAAACATCTTTCCGGTCGAGCGCGAATTCACCGGACCGAAAGCGCGAGAGGAAGCGCCGCTCTTCTTTCACGAGCTGGCGAGGAACGGAACGACGACGGCGATGGTTTACGCCGCCATCTACGAGGACAGTTGCGACGTTGGTTTCGAAGCCGCTGAGCAAAGCGGGCTGCGCGTGATCCTCGGCAAGATGATGATGGATCTCGGCTCTTACGGTCAGCTCCAACCCAAGAAAATCCTTTCGGTTTCACTCATCGAAAGCGAGCGCCTTTGCCGGAAGTGGCATGGGAAAGACAATGGCCGGCTGGAATACGCCTTCAGTCCGCGCTTTGCCGTGACCTGCACGGAAAAAATGATGCGCAGTGCCGGAGAATTGGCGCAACGGTTTGGCGCTTATATCCAGACGCACCTGGCCGAAAATCGCGAGGAAATCGAAAAGGTGCATCACCTCCATATGTCGGCGCGCGATTACACGGATGTCTATGAAACATGCGGCCTGCTGACTCCGAAAACTGTGCTCGGCCACTGCATCCATCTAAACGCCCGGGAAATCGACGCCATCGCCACGGCCCAATCGAGCATCGCGCATTGCCCGACCTCGAATCTTTTTCTCGGTAGCGGCCTGCTCAAGCTCGATCAGCTCCGGCAGGCCGGAATCGCGATCGGTCTCGGCTCCGATGTCGCGGCCGGCCCGGAACTAAATATGTGGCAGGTGATGCGGGCCGCTTTGGATGTGCAAAAGGCGAGGTGCATGTCCGAGCCAAATCTGCCGCCGCTGCGCCCGGCCGAAGCTTTCCATTTGGCCACGAGTGGTGGCGCGCGCGCGCTCGGCAAATCCGCCGCTATCGGATCGCTCGATGCGGGCAAGGAAGCAGACCTGACCGTGGTGGACCTGGCTGCGCTTCTTCCTTACGGGAAACGGGGGCAGCGATTGGACGATCTCTCCGTTGAGGATGTTCTCGCGCTCTGCATCTATCGTGGCGGGCCGCACGCAAATCTCGAAACCTACGTGCGCGGGAAATGTGTTTATCGCGCTCCCGAGGCCGCTGCAACCGCATGAAGGAAACAGATTCAGACCCGATCGCGATCGCGTTGCGAGAAGATATCGGCACGGGTGATATCACCACGGAGTTCTTTGTGCCGGATGGCCTCAAGGCGCTGGGCCGCATCATTGCGCGCGAGCGGGCCGTGGTGGCTGGCGGACAGACGGCGGCGGAAGTTTTCCAACGGGTAAATCCCAAGTTGAACGTCGAAATCCTTCAGCCGGATGGCGCCGTGCTCATGGGTGGAGAAACGATCCTGGAAATCCGCGGCGCGGCCAACTCGATCCTGACTGCCGAGCGCGTAGCCCTGAATTTTCTCCAGCGTCTTAGCGGCATCGCCACGCTCACGCGGCAATTCGTCGAGGCCGCCGGGAAGGCGCGCGCCAAGATTCTCGACACGCGCAAAACCACGCCCGGTTTGCGCTCGCTGGAAAAAGCGGCGGTCGTCGCCGGCGGCGGTGCGAACCATCGCTTTAATCTGAGCGACATGGTCCTGGTGAAGGACAATCATTTGAGCGCGGGCTCCGGTTTCTCGGGATTTGCGACCGCGATCCAGCGCTTGCGGCAGGAGCGCCCCGGGATTCGAATCGAAGTGGAAGCCGATCGTCTGGAACAAGTCCGCTCCTTTCTCGAAATCACGGGCATCGACGTCATCCTGCTCGATAACATGAAGCCTTCCGAAATGCGGGAGGCGGTCGCGCTCGGGAAAGACAAAGTGCAATTCGAAGCCAGCGGAGGCGTGACCCTGAAAAACGTCCGGCAAATCGCGGCCACAGGCGTGGACTACATTTCGGTCGGCGCTCTGACTCATTCCGCGCGCGCGATCGATCTGTCTTTGGAACTGACGCATGTCGGCGGCTGATCCCAGCGACCGCCTGGTCGCCGATGAGCTTTGCGCGGCGCTGGGTAAAAACGTTCTCGGAAACCAAATCGTGGTCGTCGAAGAAACACCTTCGACCAATGATCTCGTTTGGGCAGCGGCCGAGCTCGGCGAGGCAGAAGGCTTCATCGCGTTCGCGGAGCGGCAGACCGCGGGCCGTGGCCAATATGGGCGCCGCTGGGTCTCGGCGCCGCATTGTGGCCTGTGGTTTTCAATTCTGCTGCGGCCCCGCATCGCCATGAACGAGTCGCCGCTGCTCACTTCCCTGCTGGCGGGCGCGATCGCGGCCACCATCATAGCGGAGACCGGGTGCGCTGCCTCGATCGAGCCGCCTAACGACATCTACGTCGGCGAGCGCAAGATCGCGGGCGTGCTAGTGGAGGGCCGAACAGCCAGCGACGGAAGTTACCTCGCCGTCGCGGGCATGGGTGTGAATGTGAACCAGACCGCCGCAGATTTTCCCGCCGAACTGCAATCGACCGCCGGGTCGCTGCGAATGGTCACGGGCGTCCATGTCCCGCGCGTCAGGCTGGCTGTCGCGCTGCTCCGGAAGTTGGAGAGCGATTACCGTGCTTTTCAGGCGGGCCTGGTGGCGCGGAACTGTTGAAAGCCGCGCAACTTTTCCAGCGCGCGTCCATTATCGATTTGCTCACGCGCCATATTGATTCCTTCGCTCATGTCATGAGCGAGGCCAGCCACGACGAAGCCACCGGCCGCATTTACCAGGGTCAGATCTCGCTTCGGCCCTTTGATTTCGCCAGACAAAATACCCTGCACAAGAGCCGCATTCGCCGTCGCGTCTCCGCCGCGAAGGTCGTCCAAGGAAGCTGAAGGAATATTGAGCCAGCGGGCATCGATCACGCCGGGGATGACCTTGCCGTTGACCAATTCGGCCAGGATGGTGGCTCCATTGGTTGAGATATCGTCGATGCCGTCCCCGGTTTCCGTCGTTCCATGAACAACCCACGCGCGCTCCCGGCCGAGGCGACGGAGCACGTCCGCGAAAACACTCGTTAGGCGCGAGGAAAACACGCCGATCAACTGGCGGGCCGGGCGCGCGGGATTGAGGAGCGGCCCGAGCAAATTAAAAATCGTGCGGATTTTTTCCCGGGCCAGGCGCCGGCGCATATCCGCGATGGCGCGATAGGCCGGATGATATTGCCGCGCAAAAATGAAGCAGAGCCCGAGGCGCTCCACGCATTCCCTAAGATGTGCCGGCGGCAGATCGAACGGAGCGCCGAGCGCTTCCAGGACATCGGCGCTTCCGCAACAGGAGGTGACGCGACGGTTGCCATGCTTGACCACCGACGCTCCGCCCGCGGCGAGGACGAACATGATCGTGGTCGAGACGTTGAAGAGGTCGAACCCATCGCCGCCCGTCCCGCAGACGTCGATCATCGGGCCCGGCAGGTTTTTCGGATCGAGCAACGGATCGATGGAACGATCGATCAACTGCTGGACGAAACCGACGATTTCTTCCGCGCTTTCGCCTTTCCGATGCAGCGCGGTCAGGAAATCCGCTTTGACCGAGTCATCGGTCGTATCGGAAAAGAGCAGCGGCACGGCGAAACTGATTTCGTTCGCGTTCAAATCGGCGCCCCCCCGCAATTTTTCGACGAGCGCCTTCATGCGGGCTGGGCCTCCATCTCCCGCAGCCAGCTGCGATAAATATCTGGCGAAATTTCCGACGGCTTGATTTCACTTCGCCCGCCCCAAAAAACGTTGGTGTAGGAAACCGGGATCCCGCAGGCTGCGAGGTGCTCATCGATAGCCTGCTTGTGTTCGAGCAGCAGTGCTTTGTCGGTGCCGTGCGCGACCGCCATGATGTTGACGTTACGAAATTCAGGACCCGCTTCGCGCCAGTAACAATGCGTGAGGATATGATGCCGGCCCACTTCGCCACCGGCCTCCATCTCGCGGCCAGCGGGGACGGCCCAATGGAAGAGCGCGTTGAACCGCGTGACGCGCACACCACCGGCGGATGGCTTGACATGTTCGAGGAAGGTCGAGAAACGTCCGATGATTTTTCTCGTGTTGAGCGATTCGGCCATCCGATAAAATTCTTCAGGAGCGAGGCCTGCCTCCTCGGCGCGCGGCAACCAGGGGGAAGGCCGGATTTCTTCGGGCGTGAATTCTCGCTTCAGCGCCATCAAGACCTTCCACTCCTGCTCGCTCACTTCCGCGACGTGCACCGGCGCCATGGTCGCCGGGTTTTCCGCTCTACTTCCGGGCTCGATTGTTTTTCGTCGCACGTGTCCCACTCCCAGGGTGAAAATTCCCTTGGCCGGCATGAGGCGGAAATGGTCCGCGCCCAATTTTTCCGCGAGCAATTCTCCGTGATGCTGAAGTGAAAATCCGCGCGGGACCTTCAGCGTGGTCCAAAGCTTGTACTCCGAGCCGGGCGTAACCGAGTCGGTGGAACGCAAAACTACGTGGCCCGAGAACGGATCGCGTTGCGACATGTAATCGAACGCAGCTTCGATTTTTTCCGGCGCGACTTTCCAGGCAACTAGCGCGCCGTCGGCGAGATTGGTGGCGAGCAATGTTTGTCTAACCCGGCGGACCGTTCCCGCCCGCAACATCGCCGCGATTCGTGCCATCACTGTTTCCGCGGGAACGCCGGAGCGCCGCGCGATTTCCTCGAACGGCTCCCGGACGAAGCCCTCGATCTTGTCCTCGGAAATCGCGAGAATTTTCGCGTTCATCGGATCGTTATGTTCGACCGGGAGCATCTCCAGCTAGATACCTGTCGCGACTCGCCTTGTCCATGGCCGCGGTGCTTCGGGCGAGCGTTATGCGATAATAATTCATGAGTCCGTACCCGGACGACATGTCGTTGCACGAGGCTCGCCAGCTTTTCTTCCAGCGCGGCAACCTCGGTGTCGATGGGGGCTATGCGAGCCGGTGGGTTCGCGTCGAGAGCAAACCTTTTCCCTTCTACTTTCCCAATTCGCGCGCGCGTGTGGCCGCGGCGAAATTGCACGATCTCCATCACATCGCGACGAATTACGAAACGGATTGGCCGGGCGAGATTGAAATTGCTGCGTGGGAAATCGCCAGCAGTTGCACCCATTACTACGCCGCTTGGATCCTGAACACTGGCGGGTTCGCGGTCGGCCTTTTCCTTGCGCCCGGACGACTTTTTCGCGCATTCGTGCGCGGACGGCGTGCCCGAACCAATCTCTACCGCCAGGGCTTCGACGAGTCGCGCCTCAAGCAAGTCACGGTGGGATCCTTGCGGGAGCAGCTTGACCTAAGCGCGGCGCCGGCCAAAGCGAACGCAAAGGATATCGGACTATTTCTTTGTTGGGCCGCCGCGTGCGTGACGGTCTGGATCGTGGCCCCCCTCCTGGCGCTCGCACTGGTATGGTTGATCGTTCGCTGGTTATTTTGAACCCACGGTGATCAAGACGATTTTTTTCGACGCGGCTGGAACGCTCATTCATTTGCCGAAAAGCGTGGGGCACCACTACGCTCTCGTCGGGGAACGCGTGGGACTTGCGCTCGATGCCGCGGCTCTCGACCAAGCTTTCAGCGCGTGCTGGAAAGAAATGCCAAAGCGGCCGGCCATAGACGGCCCGCGCGACAACGACGACGAGGGCTGGTGGCGGGACCTGGTGGATCACGTCATCGATCGCGTCGCGCCGGAGACGCGCGAACTCGACCGGGATGCGTTCTTTGAAGTTGTCTATTCCCACTTCGCGGAGGCGGGCGTTTGGGATCTTTATCCGGAGGTGATCGAAGTGCTCGAAGCTCTGCGGCCGCGCTTCGACCTTGCGGTTATTTCAAATTTCGACGGCCGGTTGCGCATGATCCTGGAGCACCTCGGGGTTTCAAAATTTTTCGCGCACGTGTTTCTCTCAAGCGAACTTGGCGCGGACAAACCCGATCCGCTGATTTACCGGCGCGCCTTGGAATTAAGCGGCGTTGCGCCTAACGAAGCGCTCCATGCCGGCGACGATCCCGTGCGTGACTGGCAGGGCGCGGAGGCAGCGGGACTGGCGGTCTTCCGCCTCGAACGCTCGAAGAATTCTCTGCGAGATTTGTTGAACTCGCTGTAATGCCCGGCCTTGGCGCACGCAACTCTCTTCACCCCAACGACGGCAACTCAATATGGAAATCAAAAAGAATGGTTCGCAACCGTCCAGCAAAGGATCCGCGGATTGGTTTACCGGCACGGTTCGAGTCGATGCGTTGTTTCAAGCGAAAGCTCCGGCCCGTGCGGCTGGCGCCAGCGTTACGTTTGAACCCGGTGCCCGCACGGCCTGGCATACTCATCCCCTGGGTCAGACATTGATCGTGACCGCCGGTTACGGTCGCGTGCAACGGGAAGGCGGTCCCATCGAGGAAATCCGGCCCGGCGATGTCGTCTTAATCGCGCCTAACGAGAAGCATTGGCACGGCGCTGCGCCGACCACAGCAGTCACGCACATTGCCATTCAGGAAGCGCTCGAGGGCAACGTCGTTGACTGGATGGAAAAGGTGAGCGACGCGCAATACGAAGGCTGATCAGTCCGCTAAGTCTGCTTCACCACCGGCGCGGAAAGTGGCTTCGAAGGCGGCGCCGCTGACCTTGGAAGCGGGCGACCGGAGGCGGCACTCGACGGTGAGCGCGCCTCCCGCAGTTTCTCGCGTAATCAGGTTGTCAGCGACGCGCGCGAGCAGTTTTACCGGGGCCCGATTCTTCTGGAGAAAAGTTGCCCTCCACGAGCGGATTCCGCGGTTCCAGCAATGCAGGGCGAGCTGTTGGATGAGAGCCGTTCCGATCCCGAGATGTTGCCACTCGTCCACTACGGCGAACGCCACCTCGCCCGACGACGAGCCGGGACCGTCGCGGAAGCAGTGCACGATCCCGACGGCGTCGAGCTCGTGGTCCGAATCGTCAGTGATCGCGAGCCCGAGCGCGATGTGCCGGTCCGGATTGCGTTCGGTAAAACGTTGGAGCTCCAACGGCGTCAATTCCTCCTTGGCGTAGAAGAAACGAGCGACCCGGCTCTCGGGCGACAGTCGCTGGAGTCCGGCGACCAGCTTGCCCGCGTCGGATGGCTCAACCGGCCGCATGATGGCCCCGGTCCCATCACGGAGCGTCACGTGGACAGGATATTCCGGTCCGCGACTCGTTAGCCTGTTCACCTGCATGGCTAAGCCTCCGCTGGACCGATGACTTCCGGGAAATACTTTGTTTGGCTCGATGCGATAGGTTATGCCTATAGGCGTCTCGCCAAATGGAACTGCGCCACCTTCGTTACTTCGTCGCCGTAGCGGAGGCACTGAACTTCAGCCGCGCGGCCGCGAAGCTCCGTGTCTCGCAACCGTCGCTCAGCACGCAAATCCGCGACTTGGAAAAGGAGCTCGGCTTTGATCTGTTCACCCGGACTGCTGGCCGGGTGGCGCTGACGGATGCCGGCCACGTGTTTGCCTCCGACGCAAAAGAGATACTCGCGCGGGTCAACGGTGCCACTCAACGAGCTCTCGATGCTGCGCTGGGAAAAGCGGGTGAGCTCCGCATCGGCACGGTCGGTCCAGTGACCTTCGCCTTGCTGCCAGCCGTGCTCCGGCATTTTCACGCGGCTCATCCCGCGATCAGCGCCGTCGTGCATGATATCGGTGTGCGCGATCAGCTGGCCAAGCTTGCTTCCGGCGAGATTCACGTTGGTTTGATGCCGCTGGATGTTCTCGATCAGGGGCATCGGACCCAGTTCAGGGTTAAATCGCTGGTGCAATGCGGACTCGGAGTCGTGCTCGACGCCCATCACAAAGTCGCCAAAGGCAACACCGTCTCGTTGCTTGACCTAACGAACGAAACGTTTATTGGCCTGCGACTTGCGGGCAACGATGACCATCTGAAATGGATGCGCAGAATCTGCCGGGCCGCCGGGTTTTCCGCTTCGTTCGGCGAGCTGGCTGATAGTTTGGACAATCTTTTCAGTGTAATTGCCGCCACCCGCGGCGTGACTCTGATCCCAAAGCTGGCCAAGCGCCCATTGCCCCGCGGCATCGTTTTCCGTTCCCTGCGCGAGCGGGAGTTGCGCTACGAGCTGGCCATGGTGACAAACCCTAAATTTGCCTCAGCGCTCCTTACTCGCTTTAGCAAAATTGCCGAGGCAGAAGCCGCCGCGCTGCAACGGCGATTATAGCCAGGGCGATATCGTTTCGGGAGAAATTGGGAATCGGAACCCCGAAATGATTTACACGCGACAGCGCGGCCTATAGCATCGCCCCAACAAAATTATCGGGACTGGGACAAAGTCCTTCGGTCCGGGCGAATCGGTGTCGGGAACCTCGGCCTCCGATAAAAGCGCAGAGAAGCACATTATGAACAAATATATCGCGGAATTCATCGGCACCTTTTTTCTTGTTTTAACGATTGGCCTTAGCGTGATCGGCGCGGGCGCGACCGTGATCGCACCGCTTGCGATCGGCGCGGCGCTGATGGTCATGATTTACGCCGGCGGCCATATCTCCGGCGGGCATTACAATCCCGCGGTGACGATCGGCGTTTTGATTCGGGGTAAGGTCAAGACGGGTGATGTGGTGCCCTACATCATCTCGCAGCTCGCCGGCGCCGCCCTGGCCTCCGTAGTAGTGAAATTCTTCCGGGCCGGGATAGCCGTGACCCCGATGACGGTCCAAGTCGGCCCGGCCTTCCTGGCGGAATTTCTATTCACGTTCGCGCTCGTCTACGTGGTGCTTAACGCGGCCACGGCCGAGGGAACATCCGGCAATTCTTTTTACGGCCTGGCGATAGGGATGACCGTGATGACGGGTGCGTTCGCGGTCGGCAGCATTTCCGGGGGCGCGTTCAACCCCGCGGTCGCGTTGGGTATCTCGATGCTCGGCCTCTCGAGCTGGAACAATATCTGGATTTTTCTCGTGGCGAATTTCTCGGCGGCGGTCGTTGCCGCGATCATCTTCAACCTGATTAATCAGCCCGCGCAGACGACCCCGATCGCCACCGACGAGCCCCCATACGAAACGCCGCGGTAGACGCCTGGAAACGGGAGCCCGTTTATAAGTCTTGAGTGGGTTGCACGGTCGAAACCGCATCGTGAGGTTCGGCTGCGACTTGGCGCGCGACCTTTCCTCGTAGCAATACCGACATCATCCACAGAAAAAGAAATGCGTTTGCCATGTACGGCACTCGGCGAAACCAAAAATTGGTCACGCGCAAACGGTCGATCAGCGGCAGCGACAAGCCGTCCGCGCTCAGTTGCCCCTGAATCGGCAACTGAATGGTGAAGGTGGAAATCCAAACCACCAACTGCAACGCCAGAGCGAACCAGATCATCCGTGAGGGGATCGAAGCTGGTCGAAACCGAAGGAGTAGGGTGGTCAATACGGTCCCTACGAGCAAGGGAATGACCATGTAGGCGATGATCAGAGGGGCGAAGGCTCGGTGATAAGCACGAAACTCGTTTGCACCAACGAGAGGCCAGGTCGGGTAATTGACGAAGCTTTCCACGAACGCCGCCCCGGTCCCATAGAACACCAGAGCGAAGGTTATCAAAAGGAGCCAGATCGGCTTGTTTGTAGATGTTTGCATCGTGGTCAAACACTTCGGAAGCACACACTGCGGCGCTTCGGAAGGTCGATTGGTGGCATCGTCGTTTATTATTTCAGGGTCCGACGAACTCACCCGCCACGCTGACCTACTTCTTCACCAGCTTGTCTTTTGCGGGATCGGAGAGCGACCCGTCATCGTTGATGGTCAGGATCACCTCGCCACCCGGACCTTTTAGTGTGACCTTTTTTCCATCAACTGTGTAGGGCCAGTTCTCCCCGATCTTTTTCCCCATCACTGAAGCCGACGCCGTGTCGCCTTTGAAGGTGTAACTCTGCACGGAGGACGAATAAGTTCCGTCCAGTTTCCCTTTCTTGCCGCAGGAAGCGAGCAAGAGCGCGACCACAATGAGCAACGTGTATCGGCTAGACACAGCGATAAAGCGTGAGGCCTTGGTTGCGGCAAAAGAAACAGGAAAAGCGAGCATGTTCATGCTGCATTCTTCTCACGGCCGCGGCGCGCGCGTCAATCAAACTTGCGGCCAGGCGTCCGCCTCATTTTAGATTTTTGGGTTGGGTGGGACTCGAACCCACAACCAACGCCTTAAAAGGGCGCTGCTCTACCATTGAGCTACCAACCCGTTTGTGCTTCCCAGCCGCGACCCGTCCGGGGACTTCACAACTAACGCGGGGGAACGTTTCTAATCCAGTTCGCAGGCCGCCGCAAGAATTGTAGCGGCACGCAGGTCCGCGCTAGGCAAGTAAAGCGAACCTGTGCAAAGTCGCCACCGATGAATTCCATCGAACCCGAACCACCGCAGCGTTGGAGTCCCGCGCGGATCACCGCCATCTGGGTACTGTTCATGTTCGCGGTCTCCCGTCTGGTTCTGCTAGCGCTGACCTTTTATTCGCGCAGGATCGTGGAGCGCGGACCGCTGGTAATCTTGTCAGGCCAGACGGCGCATGGCGGCACGCTCCTCGACGTCATGACCCAATGGGACGGGGTGTGGTATCGCTCGATCGCGCAACACGGTTATTTTCCGCCGTCGCATGAGTTGGCGCCGGCTTTTTTTCCCGGATACCCGATGCTGATTCGCGCGGTGGCGTTTGTCGTCCGCGATTCTGACATCGCCAGCCTGCTGGTTTCCAATGGCTGCCTGATTGCGGCCGCGTTCCTCCTGGTCCGTCTCCTCCGTCTGGATTACGACGAAAACGTTTGTCGTCGCGTTGTCACTTTTCTGATGTTCAATCCGGTCAGCTTTTTCCTTTCCGCCGCTTACAGCGAATCGACCTTCCTCCTGCTTTCGATCGGCGCGCTCCTCGCCGTGCGCGAGGGGAAATGGCTCGTCGCTGGACTTTGCGGGACCTATTTGTCCGCCACGCGACCGCCGGGATTGCTAATTGGAGCGCCGTTGCTGGCAGAGTACGTCATCGGCTGGCGCGAGCGCGGGTTGAAGGCGCGGAATTTCTTTCGCCCGCATTTCCTTTCGCTTTTCCTGATCCCGCTCGGCCTCGTGGCCTACCTGTTTTACATGCAGGCGGCCCGGGGCGATTTCTTCCTGCCCATGCACGCGCAGTCGGCGTGGAAAAAAACGCTCACCTCACCGTGGCAAACTTTTTTCTGGCCGGGCTATTTCCCCTCGTCCCATATCCCGCTTTACCAGGCCGTGGTCGGGGCCGCAGTCGTCCTCGTGGGCGCCGGCTTTTTCTTCCGCGTGCGAGTGAGCTATCTGGTTTACGCGGTGGCCTCCATCCTTTTCTACCTGGCTTGGGGGACGCTGGAAGCCGTGCCGCGCTATGTCAGTATTCTCTTTCCGATTCACCTGGTCCTGGCCCTGATCTCCGTCCGCTGGAAATGGACCTACGAACCTCTCCTGGCATTTTCCATCGCGTTGCTGGCGCTGTGCACCGTTCTTTTCGCCAACGCCTACCAGATGTTTTGACCCCGGCGTGACATCGGGAGAACCAAAACCGTCGCGCCGGTGGCGCGGCGTCCTAGTAATTGCGGTTTTATACTGCGCAATGATCGCCCTGGCTCCGCTTCCAGATCGGCTGATTTTGTTCCCGACGACGAACCGCATCCCTGCGCATACGGCAACTCGAAAACCGATTCCATTCGACGGCGGCGAATTGGAGATCTGGACCGCCGCTTCAAAAATGGCGCAGCAGCGGGGAGAGCCCGATATCTACGTCCTGCGATTCTACGGCAACGCCGATCGCGCGGATCGCTGGGTCGCGGCGGAAGCAGAGATGTGGAATAACCGGTCAGTCGAAGTGTGGGGGATGAATTATCCCGGCTTCGGCGGCAGCACGGGACCGGCCCGGCTGGCAAAGTTGGGACCAGCGGCCCTGGCTGCGTTCGACGAATTGCAAAAAGTGGCCGGCAATCGTCCCATCATCGTCTACGGCGCCAGCCTCGGAACAACAACCGCTCTCCATATTGCCGCGAACCGGAAAATCGCAGGCTTGATTCTGCATAATCCGCCAGCCTTACGCCAAATTATTCTCCGGCAATTCGGCTGGTGGAACCTTTGGCTTTTCGCCGGCCCGATGGCGCAAAAAATCCCGCGCGATCTGGACAGCCTGGCCAATGCGCGCGCCTCCCGCGTCCCCGCAATCTTCCTTCTGGCCGAGAACGATGAAGTCGTTGCGCCGAAGTTCCAGCGCCTGGTCGTCGATGCCTACGCCGGAGAAAAGCGCGTCATCCCGCTCGCCGGAGCCGGACACAATTCTCCAGTGGAGGGCGCAGCCCTCGCGAACTTTCACCACGCACTCGATTGGCTTCTCCCCCGAAATCCGAAATAAGAGAATGCGCCCCTAGAATTGCTCTCACAATGTCCGGCACTCCTTACCTACCCGACGACGAGGCCGAAGTAGATCGCGAGATTCACATCGAGAAGATGAAGCGAGAGCTCGATGAAATCGCGGATGGCGAGGTGTTCAGTGGGAGTTTCGAGCCAGTATCTCCGAAGATGGAGGAGGCATTTCTGGAGCAAGTGCTGGCCTTTGAGCGGGCGGAATTCGGGACGAATTTCAACCGACTCGTCCAGCAAGGCCTCGCGCTGCCCCCGGCCGCGGAACTCGACGATGCGGTGTTGGCCGCGAAACTGGAGGAGGTCATTCGCGAGCTCGGTCTGTTGCGCTGCTTTCTTTACCAGACCGATCACCTGAGCGATCGCGAGCTTTATGACTGGCTCTGGAGCATTGGGCTGCGCGACGAGACGCCCGATAGTTCGGAAATGCCGGGCGGAGCGTGGCACACCAGTCCCATCGGCGCGGGCAGCGATGAGGACATGGCCATCTGGCTCAAATATTACGCCGACGACAACGATCGACAGCGCTGGCAACGCAACTTTCCGAATGATCCGATGCCGGCGCGCGAATCGCCGCCGTTCGATCGCGATAACTTCCTGCGGAAGCGGCGGATCTTGTAGGGACGCGCATGGCCTGGCGTCTTCATGAACAAGTTCTTCGCGGCGAGATCGACAACCGCACGCGCGGGCGTGTGGCCGGGCGCATTTGGCTCGCGGGCGTCGAGGAACCCGCTCGTGCTCGAGTTGCTCGGCGATTGTCATCCGGACCTCGCAGGTTGTTTGTTGCGTTTCGAAAATCCGCGACCGGTCGCGATGACGACGCAGCCGCCCGCGTCGCGCCAGCGCGGCACGGCCGGTACCATCACGGCGGCTCAGAAGGTGCGCGTCTTCGATATTCCGTTCGACGAAGCTTACGCGATGATCAAGGCTGGTGAGAAGCCGCCTGAGCACCTGGCCAATGCGCTTCATTTGGAATGGCAATCAGATCTGAGTGGGCGCTTCGTGATCGAGAGCGCCAGCTACAGGCTGGAAGTCTCTGAGCCGGCCTGGCGTTTCACCGCAGAGGAATTCGCCGAGAGAGCGCGCCGCGCCGCGGACGAATCGAGCCCTGCGTTCGCGCTCGAGATTCGCGCGGACGGGACTGAGGAGGAGTGGGACGAGTTCCGCTGCGAAGAGCTGCTTCGCGAGAGCGACGCCCGCGGCGACAAGTACCGTCGCTTGCTCGAGAAGTATCTCGATCATCCCGATCGCGATCGGATCATTGCGCACGAGATGGGTTGGACCTGGCTCGAAGAAGCGCTGGATCAAAACCCTCGTTCGCCCCCTGCCGATGAGAATGCTGGCGAAGCCGCCGTCCCACCAACCGAAATCGAGCTGCCCACGCCGGATCTCTCGCGCGAAGGAATCGACTGGGTGCTAAATGAGCACGACGAATTCGTTCATCCAATTGGAAAGCGCGCTACGGACGCGCTCTACGCGCTGTTCGACGAGCTGCGCGCCGCGGGGAATCCGGAAGAGCATCATGAAGGCCTCGGCGAATTCGTTGCTACCTTCATGACGCTAAGCGCAAAGCTCGCCGGCGCGCTCGGCAGCATCGCCCGCGGTTTTGAAGGCGCCGAATCCGGACTCACCATTGCTTCGCTCAAACGAGCGCTGAATTTTCTTCACCAGGCGCTCACGGCTGCCGCGGCGCTCGACCACGACGCGCCTTTCCCCGCCGCGCGCATTGCGCATTTCCGAGACGAACTCTTCGCGATTCGCGAAGAAATGCTCGCCCTCATGGCGAACCTCTGCGAGCGCTAGCATTCATGCCGCCAGCTTGCGTTCCCGCGGATTACTTCGCCAGTTCCGCGATCACCTTCTCCATTCCGCTCACCACCAAGGCGAACCGATCGTAATCCAATTTATCCGGCGTATCGGTGCTGGAATGATAATGCGGATACCGAAACGGCGCCGTGTCGGTAACCATGATGGCCGGATAACCGCATTCCCAGAAAGACCATTGATCTGACCACCCGATGCCGGGAATCGCGGCTGGCAGCGCCGCCCCTTCACACGGAAGTTTTTGTTCTTTCTTGAAAGCAGAAACGGTTGCGCGCAAAAGCGAACGCGAGCCAGTATTTCCGACAAAACCAATGAAGTTACCCTTCGTCGGATAGAAAAATCCGAGACCGGTCGCCGGATATTTTTGCGATCGCGGCTCGTCCGAGAAATAGCCGATCGTTTCCAAACTGATCATCCCGGCAATCGGATCGCCGCGCTCCTTGCATCGCCGCGCGTAAACGAAACTCCCCATCTCGGGAGTCTGAAAATAAGGCGGCTCTTCATTGACGAACGCTACAAAGCGCAAAGTCTGGCCGCACGGTTTTCCCGCGAACCGCCGAGCGAGCGCGAGCAACCCCGCCAGGCCGCTCCCATTGTCATTCGCGCCGGGCGAACCGGAGACGGAATCGTAATGCGCGCCCACCACAAGGATCTCCGGGCGCGCGCCGCGAATCTCCACTTCGATGTTGTGACAGGCGCGGCCGCGCACGTCATAACTCTCCCGGCGCGAGCTCAACCCCGCGCGGGCCAGGGACTGTTCGATGAACTCCGCGGCCGCGTTGAGTTGCGCAAACCTTGTCGTGTTGCGCTCGCCAATTTCGCCCGCCAACGTCCGCACATCTGCCACGAGTTCCGCCCGCAGGATGAGCTCGGCCTCATTCAGAGCGGCGGCGTTAGTAATGTTCGGTCCCGGCATCCTGATTCCGAAAGCCCAAACCAGAAAGATGATGATGAGAAGGACGAATGCAATCTGACAGACACGCACGACCACGCGCCGGAAGGCGTGCGACGCCATCATTGTTACCCGATCTTCTTCCGGAAGCGCAGGGCGCAGACACAGAAGAGCAGGACCGCCATGGCCGACATGATTGCCAGGGCGTGCCAGTACTCAAAGAAGGTCGCGCCGCGCAGAATAATGGCGCGCATCAGGTCGATGAAATAGGTGGTGGGGAGGACCGCGCCGATGGCGTAGAAAATCCACGGCATCGTTTCGCGAGGGAAAATGAAGCCGGAGAAGAACACGCTCGGCATGATGAAGGTCATCGACATTTGCAGCGCCTGCATCTGGTTCTCCGCCTTCGTCGCGACAAGCAACCCGAGGCTGAGCAGCGCGAAAACGTAAACGAGCGTGGAAAGCATCATGGCAATGACGCTGCCGGCGATCGGCACGAAGAAAACGAAACGCATGATGGCGAACAGCAGAATCGCCATGAGCATGCCGATGCAAAGATAAGGCACGAGTTTCCCCAGCATGAGGCCCCACCGGCTGAGTGGACTAACGAGCAGTTGCTCAAGCGTGCCGCGCTCGCGTTCGCGCACCACCGCCATGGCCGTTGCGAAGGTAGTCCCGATTTGCAGGACGACTCCAATCACTCCGGGCACGAAGAAATTCGGGCTGCGCATCGTGGGGTTGTAAAGCATCTGTGGACGAATCTCGACCGGCACGGTGTGGCGGCCGCTCTCGCGCATCAGCATTTCGAGCGACTGGGTCAGGGCGAGGCCGAGCGCGGTGTTGAGGGCTTGCAGCGCAGTGGTCGAGTTCGAGCCGTCGATCAGCAACTGCACCTGCGCCGGATGGCCGCCGCGTAAATCGCGCGTGAAGTGGGGCGGTATTTGTAGCCCGACATAAGCGCGGCCTTTGCGGATTTCGCTCGCCATCTCTTCCCCGTTCTGGACTTCCCCCACGATCCGAAACGTCTCGGTGTTGACGAATCGGTCGAGAAATTGCCTGCTCTCGACCGTGCGATCTTCGTTCAGGATCACCAAGGGCATGTGCTTCACATCGTTATCCAGCGCATAACCGAAAGCGACCATCTCGATCAGGGGCGGAAAAAGCATGAAGAAAAGCGTCATCGGGTCTCGGAGGACCGTGATGAACTCCTTGAACAGAATCGCGTTCAGGCCGCGGAAGGGGGCGCGTTTCATGAAATCGTCGCGCTGCGCGCGAAAGCTCCAAGCTCCAAAATCCAAGCACCAGAGAAATTCCAAGCTCCAAACAAACACCGATCGAGCGTGACCCGTTTGGAGCTTGATGTTTGGTGCTTCTCTGGAGCTTGGTGCTTGGTGCTTGGAGCTTTCATTTTCAGGCCGCGCGCTCCTGATTATTCTCCCCCGCATGTTTCGCGGTGAGCGAAACGAAAACGTCTTCGAGCGACGGGCCAATCTCATGGATTTCGGGACTGGCGATCCCTACGCCGCGCAACTTCGCGTCGATCTCCTGCCGCTGAACGCTTTCATCGACGAGCAGATGCATCGATTGCCCGAAGACGGTGGCGTTGAGCACGCCCTTCACTTCCCGCATCGCGCGGAGCGCGACGGTCACGTGATCGCAGGTCACATCGAGACGCCGCGTGCCGGGCGGGCTTACTTCCGGCATCTGTTTTAGTTCGTCTGGTTCGCCGCAGACGATAAGTTTTGCCATGTAAATATAACCGACGTGCGAGCAGCGTTCCGCTTCGTCCATGTAATGCGTGGTGACAAAAAGCGTCATCCCCTGCCCCGCAAATTCGAAGAGCAAATCCCAGAGCTCGCGCCGCGCGACCGGGTCGATGCCGGCAGTCGGCTCGTCGAGAAAAAGGACAGTCGGCTTGTGCATAAGCGCACAAGCCATCGCGAGACGTTGCCGCCAGCCGCCCGACAGCAGCGCGGCGCGGCGATCGAGATACGGCTCGAGATGCGTGATCGCGATCAGCTCGTCGCGTCTCCGCTTCAACTCGCGGTCGCGAAGGCTGTAGAGTTTGCCGGAGAAGAGCAGGTTCTCGTTCACGGTCAGCTCGTCGTAGAGCGAAAATTTCTGCGACATGTAACCGATCATTTCCTTGGTCGCGTCCCCTTCCCGCGCCACGTCGCGACCGTCGATTCTGGCGATGCCTTCGGTCGGCTCGAGAATTCCGCAGAGCATGCGAATGACGGTGGATTTGCCCGAACCGTTCGGTCCGAGAAAGCCGAAGATCGAGCCGCGCGCGATCGAGAAGCTGACATGATCGACCGCCGTGAACGCGCCGAAGCGCTTCGTCAGCCCGTCGCATTCGATCATCGAGTCCATGGGAAATTGCTGCCGGCTAGGGCGGGACGTCCGGGAAGTAAACGTCGGCGGACATGCCGGCCCGCAGTATGTCCTCGCGGTTATCCAATCGAATCTTCACGCCAAAGACCTGCTTGATGCGGTCTTCCACGGTCTGGACGTTGCGGGGGGTAAATTCCGCCTGGCGATTAACCTGCTCGACCACGCCGGAGAAATCCATGCCTGGATGGGAATCGACCCGGACGCGCACCGTCTGGTTGAGCTTGATCAAACCGAGCCAGGTCTCCGGCACAAAGACGCGGACCCACAAATGTTGCGGCAAAATAAGGGTCGCCACCTCGCGGTTTGCGGCGAGCACATCACCCACCTTCACGCTCAAC
Organism: Verrucomicrobiota bacterium; assembly: GCA_041167585.1. Lineage (GTDB taxonomy): Bacteria > Verrucomicrobiota > Verrucomicrobiia > Chthoniobacterales > UBA10450 > AV80. The sequence continues at coordinate 83,768 of JBEEHV010000020.1, read as the reverse complement.
ACTTCCACGATCGAATCGGCCGGCGCGACGATTTGCATCTCCCGCATCTGGGCGTCCATGTCGGCGAGCTGGGCCACGGCCTGCTCGACGCGGGCGCGCGCGGCCAGAATGCTTTTCTCCTGCGCCTTCGCGGCGCTCATGGCGCGCTGGGCTTCGCTCGGCGAAACGGTGTTGCTCTTCAAAAGGTCCTGCTGCCGCTGCGCATCCGCACGAAGGAACTCGAGCTGCGCGCTTTGGGCTTCGACGTCGTTGCGAGCGGTGTTGATCTGCGCTTCCGCCAGCGCGCGACGCGCTTTCAATTCGGACGCTTCCAACTGCATGAGGACCGCGCCCGACTTGAGCGTCTCGCCTTCCTGCACAAAAATTTTCTCAACTCGCCCGCCGGAACGCGGGGCCACGTGCACTTCATCGACTTCGATCGTGCCGGAAACGGCATTGTTTTTCTTGTGACAAGCCGAGAGCAGCACCAGAAAAGCGAAGGCGGCCAGGGCGCGGGAACAAATCGTGTGCATTAACGTGTCGCTCGCAGTCGGAACTAGGAAACGGGATGCGCGCGCAAACCGCAAGCGTGCAGAAGCGATCCGCGATTGCGCTCGACTCCCGCACCTTCGCCGCAGAAAACGGTAGGAAGAAATGCCTGGTTACTCTGGAACGCCTCTGCCGCAAAAACTCGGGATCAAAGCCGCGCAGAAAATCGCAACGATCGACGCGCCCGCCGGCTACACAAAATTGCTCACGTCTCTGCCCGATGGCGTCACCTTCACCAAGAAAATCGAAGAGCGCGCCGGGTTCATTCATCTTTTTGTTTCCGAGCGCAAAAAACTAGCGGCGGAATTGAAGCGGCTCCGGAAATCGATCGTGAACAACGGAATATTGTGGGTTTCGTGGCCGAAGAAGTCTTCCGGCGTGCAGACGGACATCACCGAGGACGTGATCCGCGAGGTGTGCCTCCCTCTCGGTTTCGTTGACATCAAGGTTTGCGCTGTGGACGAAACGTGGTCCGGCTTGAAGCTGATGATTCGGCGCGAGAATCGAAAATGAGCGCACGTCTTTTTGATCATATCGATCTTCGAGTCCGAAATCGAAAGGCGGCGCAGCAGTTTTACTCGAAGATATTGCCCGCACTTGGTTTTCGCATCGACAAGAGCGGCGAGGAATGGGGTTTGTTTGAAGCAGACGGTTCGAAGACTGTGCAGTTTTTCGGATTCACGGAAGAGGCGGATCATGAGCCCAACGGCAATCGCATCGCGTTTTGGGCAGAGAGCCGGGCCGCGGTCGACCAAGTGGCAAAAGTGGTTCGCGATGCGGGCGCGAAGAACATCGAGGGCCCGGAACTTTGCCTGGAGTACAGTCCCGGCTATTACGCCCTCTTTTTCGAAGACCCGGACGGCAACAAGCTCGAGGTCTGCTTCCGCGAGAGCGCGGTGGCAGCATCGTGACCGAACAAGTGACGGACGGCACCAGGCCGCGGGCGCGAAATGGCGCGCGTTATCTCAAGCTCATCGCGCTCTTCAAAATCGCGAAGGGCATCCTTCTCCTTGCCCTCGGATTTTCGCTGCTCATCCTGAACAGCCGCACACGGTGGCTCGACAGCTTTTCGGATTGGGCGGATGAAGAAATCCTGCTCGTCCACAGCAGGATCCTGCTTTTTCTGCTGAACAAATTGCAGGCGTTTCTCTCCGGGGGAGAGTTCCGCGTCCCCGGCCTGCTCGCCCTCTTCTATTCAGCTATCCTTTTCACCGAAGGCATCGGCGTCTATCTGCAAAAACGCTGGGCCGAATACCTGATGGTCTTCGCCACGGCTACGTTGATTCCCTTCGAATTGCGCCACGTTTATCATCGCCCCAGCATTGTGGGGTTCACCCTGCTCGCGGCGAATTGCTTCATCGTCTGGTTCCTTTATCGCGTGCTAAAACGCGGGAGGCAGGAGGCCCATCCGGCCCGGTAGGTCCTCTCCGGCTCTCAACTCCGAACGAGCTCAAAATCCGCGCCGTCGCTTCGATCGGCAAGCCGACGACATTGCTGTACGATCCTTTGATGCGCTCGATGATTTCCGCGCCGTGGCCCTGCGCCGCATAAGCGCCGGCTTTGTCGAGCGGATCGATTTTGGCGAGATAGCGTTTGATGCCCGCTCGGTCGAGAGCGCGAAAACGCACCTCCGATATTTCCTCGAAACTGTGCACCTGCCCGCGCGCCAGATGGCAGATGAAGACCGCGGTCCGCACTTCGTGCGATCGCCCGCTCAAGCGTGCGAGGAGTTCCTGGGCGTGCGCGAGATCCCTTGGTTTGCCAATGACCTCGCCATCAAGCGCGACAACTGTATCCGCGCCCAGGACCACCGCATTGGGTGATCGACGCGCTGCTTCCAGCGCTTTTCGCGTCGCATTGCAGATTGTCGTTTCGCGGGCAGTGAACCATGTGTCAGAGATTTCCGCGATCGCCGGCAGCACGACCTCGAACTCGTAACCGGCCTGCTCCAGTAATTCGCGACGACGCGGTGAGCCGGAAGCCAAAATAAAGTGCGGGGCCACGCGGAAGGAGCCGATTCGCTACGGCTTTGGTGAAACGGAGGCGGAGGGTTTCTCCGGCACTGGTTTTTCCCGAAGGTTCGGCGTCTTCATTTCCTCGAAATCGTTGGGAACGGAAAACTCCGCTTCGCTTAACGTCTCCTGCTTGATGGAGACGATGGTGCTGGTGATCTCCTTTCCGTCCGCCTTCACTTTGGTCCGCAACGGCAGCCCCGGGAAATCGCGCCAATCGAGCACCCCTTTCGCCGCGTCGTTCCAGGCGGTGAGGACGATGGCCTGAAGTTGTTTTACGATTGCGGCGGAATCGGGGTAGGTCGGCGCTATCCAATAGGTGGCTTTGAAGGATGGCCCTTCGCGCACGTACTCTTCCACTTCAAAGCCGTTGATCGTTTCCCGTTTGCCCGTGGCGACAGGCTTCGCTGTTTCCACCGCACCTTTGGTATGGCCCGCGTATTTATTCGCCATCTCCGCAATCGCCTCGGATTTATCCGCCGAGATCCGCAAAAATTTTCGCTCCTTGTTCATCAAGGTAAGCATGTCGCCATTCCTGTTCTCGATGATGGTCGTGACTTCGGGCGCCATCTCGATGCGCGCTTTTTCTCCTTTTAGTTTTATCGTGATCTGGCTGACGGAACCGCCGGCCTCCATTTTTTGCACAATGGTGAGATCGCCCCGAGCCGAGGCCGAAGTCGCGGCTATGACGGCCAGACAGAGCGCCGGGATTCGCATCGTGCTTTTAGCTAAATACTGCCCGCGGAAAACGCAAGGTCGCCGTACGAAGGCGTCGACTGTGCGGTCGGAAAACGGGAGGCGAATGCGGACCGCGTTGCTTTTAGAAAGAAAACTTGGCAGTTGTGCGGAGCCGCGTCAGCTTAACGGACCGCGCGGGTGTAGCTCAATGGTAGAGCTGTAGCCTTCCAAGCTACTGACGAGGGTTCGATTCCCTTCACCCGCTCCAATCCCCTTTTCTTCTTTTCGGACCGGCGATTAAAATCCGCGCGCGGATTACGTCCGCCCAAATCCCACTGCGTGGAAATGGTCAACCGTTTCTGATCGACTCAGATCTTCGCAGTCAGGAGACAGTTTGTTAATTCCTTTCCGTCTCTGACGTGTTTCGACAGAAAAGGTCGTAATCACCGACTTTCAATTTTAACCTGAAGTGCTCCAGGATGCTACGCTCGGGCGCCTCCGAACCATATTCTTGCGAGGCATTCGGTTCCAACCACTGATTCCATCGGTGATCCAGAATCAACCAGTCCGCGCTCGCTATGTCCGCGGGTAGTCTCGAGCCGGGGCGATTTGCCGAGAGAGGATTCATCTCAATAAAGTACGTGGCCGGAGTCAGCTCGGGCAGCAGATGATAGAGGTACGAGGAATTATGGTTCGTCCGCCGCAGGTCGGATGGCCCGACAAAGAGACGCTGTCCCGGCGAAGCCAGTCTCTCTAACTGCCGGATCAGCTCCTGGGTGAAAGCGGCCAGTTGCTTCGAGGCAATTGGAAATCGCCGGTCAGCGTGGACAACAAAGGTGGCGTCATCGGGCCGCGGGACAAAAGCCCGCCACACTTGGTTGCGGATATAGGTCAGCTGCGCGGGTCGAATGAGCGGAACGAGAATCATTGCGATCGCCACGCTAAGGCAGAGACCGGTCCGCGGCGCTCTCGGGAAAAGTGGATTCACCAGCAGAGCTAACGACACCGGCAGCAACGAGATGCCGAGAAAGCAGGTGCCCAGAACATGATAACTGTCAATTCGCTGCGACGACTGTTGAGTAATCAGGAGAGCGAAAACGCCCAACGCGAGCAGCGAATTCGCGGATGGGTTCTCCGTTCGTCTGCGAAGGAGGAGCATACCAGCCAGCACCGTGAGGGCGCCGGAGAGAAGGTGCAGGGCCAACAGACCTATTAAATCTGGGCCGGCTCCGGACAGAGGCAATTTGCGGCCTTTGTTCACATAAAGCACCGGATATACAAATAGATTGTCGAACACGTTTGGCAGACCGGCCGCGCAGGTCAGAATGACCAGTGGAACTAAGCCTACCGCGGTGCCAGCGACAAAGAACCACCGACTTTTCGCCGGAGAAAACAGAAGGGTAAGTCCCGCTGCTAGTATGAGCGCGGGCCCGAGATCAGGTCGGAAGAGCAGCGCTATGGCAGCCAGGAGGCCCGCCAGGAATTGCCGTGGCGGTGTCGATCCCGACGTCGCTACCAGAAGAGACCAGAGACCGAACGCGACTCCTCCCGACCAAGCGAGAGCTCCAAGTTCCAAAGGCAAAAGGAGGTAACCTGCGAGCAAGGTTGAGCCGGTGGCGAGAGTTAGTCCCCATCTGCCGGCGAAGCAGAAAACTCCGCCTAGGATCGCGACGTAATAGCTAAGACCTACTAGACGTTCCACCAGGATATGAACTCCAAAGAGCCAATACGCTCCCGCGAGCACATAAAGGTTAGCAGGACCATAGAACGTCTCGAAGTCGCGGTAAGGCAGGAAGCCCCGCAGGATCAGCTCTGGATAAACGAGGACGATGCCCTCGTCTTGAAACGCGCCCGCCCGTTTGAACGCGGCCATTGCGAACATCGCAATCACGAGGGAGAAGCCGAGAAGTATCGGCCAGGTCCAACGGCTCTTGGGCAGGAAGCCTTGCCGTGCCAGATACGAAGGGGGTGGGACCGTCACCGCAACGTTTCCTAAGTGAGTCTTCGATGGTAAAGCCGGCGAATGGGCGCGTCTCAGCTTCTTACTCATGCGCGTTCCCGCGGTAGCCCACCCGTCGCGCGTTCAGCATCCCTTTAGTTTGGCGATAAAGTCTTAGCGCCTCCGTTCCAAATTTTTCGAACGGAACTGAAGGTTCCCCGCCGTACCGCTCCCAAAAATGAATGGGAACCGCGGCATGTGAGATGTTGCGTGCTCTCCGCAAAAGCACTGCGAGCGCGATATTTGCTAACGAAAAATCAGACGGCACCCTCCCCAGGACCGGAGCGATCGCGGCCGTGCGCATAAGACGATAGGGGACATTCGGATCGACGCAGTTCGTGCCGAAGCGCAAGAGCAGAAGAAGGCGGACTAGGTGGCTGGCCAGAGTCCGCCGAAACCCATCGTCGCGCCGGATGCGACGACCATAGATTACATCCGATTGATACCGTTTCCGCCAGAGCTTAACAAAATACTGCGGAGGGCATTGCCCATCGGAATCGATCTGGAACACATAGGGGATCCCGCGTTCTACTGCGATTCGATAACCCTGGAGGCAGGTTTGACCGTGACCGCGATTCGGTCGGCTCAGGATTTCAAGTCGCTCACCGAGTTCCTCCCGTAACTGATGCAAGAGCTGTAGTGTGCCGTCGGTCGAGCCATCATCTATCACCAGGAACACAAACCGCTGGGTCGACTCTTCAAGCCCCTGGAACCATTCCCTTACTACTCTGCCCACGGATGCTTCTTCATTGTAAACTGGTGTTACAACGAGTAACTCCGGAGTCGCCTCAGTCAGATCGCTTTCAGTTCCCTTCCCCATATTTACCCTAAGAGTGACACCAATGAGACGCGCGTCGGACTTATCTCGTTTTTAGGAAGCCAACGGATCCGGTTGCTTCTTCTTACCAGCGATTAGCCGCGACATGGCCGCCATGGTTTGGGCGACGGTCTTGTCCATGTCCAGGTATCGATAAGTCCCTAGCCGGCCTACGAAAGTTACCTTGGGATCGCTCTGCGCGAGGCGGGCGTATTTGGCGTATTGAGCTAAGGCCGCGTCCCAGGGCTTGGGATAGAACCGTTCATTGGAACCATCGAACTCACATGGGTATTCGCGGCTAATTACAGTATTACGAACCTTTTGACGTAACCAATGAGAGTGATCGACCGAACGAGTCCACGAATTCCACGGATTGCATTCATTGATTTGAACTTCGCGTCGAGGAAGGCTTGGAAAATACTCGAAGCGCAATGACCGATAAGGCAACTCTCCATGGCAGAAACCGTAGTAGGTATCGATGGAACCGGTAAAGATCACGTGGTCCCATTTGTATCGGCGCCAATCGTTTTCCTTGCATCCAACGTGCACTGATTTTCCCTCTAGCATGGCAGAGAACATCTCTGAGTAGCCCTTTTCTGGAATTCCTTGGTACCTGTCCAAGTGATAGTAACTCTCAAAGGAGGCGCGCTTCAGAGGCACCCTATTTCGGATAGACTTAGGTAGCTCCGTCCACGAAACCCCCCATTGCTTCTGGCTGTAGTCTTTGAAGAGAAGATCGCGAATCATTTTGGGGGTCATGTCACCTACTAGCTTCGCGGACTGATTGTTGAAAGGGATGGGGATCATTCCCAGTGGCGTGTTCGCCCAAACACGCAGAGCGACGTCGTTGAACCTGGTGAACTGATTCAGGAACTGCCACACAACCGGATTGCCGGTATGGAAAGCGTGTGGTCCATACTGGTGGACCATCACTCCGTTTTGAAGCTTATCGTAGCAATTACCTCCGATCTGGGTTCGGACCTCGAAAACCTCAACTTGATGACCGTGCTTGCTAAGTTGAAAAGCCGCAGTTGCTCCGGCTAGTCCTGCTCCCACGATACATACTTTCATTAGTCGTCCTGGTTTCGCATGACCTAGTCAGGAAGACTCAGACACCAACGTGGGGAAGCCCTGGAACCCAATCCCTCCTCTCATTGCGCGTACCTACGCAAGCGGAATGCCAAGCGCTTTGCGTTGCACTTAAGCCACTAGCCACGACAAGGTTACGTCTCGGAAGTCCCCCCGCCTGAGTCAGCGAGCTATTCCGAGATTGGGATTTTCAGTTCCAGTTCCGGGACAGAAAAGAAGCCGCGCAGTGCAGGGGAGCTTTCTTGCTCGCTGTGAGTCAAGCTTGGGAACTAGAATCCCTTCACCTGCTGGCTCGCTTAGCTCCGGGCCCGACGCAATCTGGAGCGAAGCCAGCGACCACCGACAAGAGCACAAAGCGCCGCCCCCGCCAGCCACGTGGACGGTTCCGGGACCGACGACAGGCTCACCGCATCGGGAGCGGAATGGCCCGATGAACTGAATTCCGCGCTCATGGCGACACCCGTAGGGACGCCACCTAGCGCGAGAAGCGAATTCGGAGAACGAGAATTCGCGAATCCATCGAAGCCTTTGAATCCCGCTTCCGTCGCAGAAGCGATCAGCGTCCGGGATGAGGAGTTTACTTCCGCCGTCTGGTTGGGGTTAGATTCACTTTGGGCCACGGCCTCGCGTTTCGCGGCTGGGGCGACCTGGGCGGAAACGGCCGCAGGATGCCCGGCATCCCGAGGCACGGCGCGCGCGGAATATATGGGCACCTCGTTTACGGAACGCCCTGTGGTGGTCGCCGTTCGGGCGCCACCCGGAAAGAAACTGTAGGAAAGGAAAAGCGCTCCGCCCAAAGCGAAAGCGGCGAAACCCAAAACCGCGGGCAATGGCACAGTCGGAACCAGGAGTTTAGCGATCGGCCGAACCGATGGGCTGGCCGATCGTTTGCCACCAGGCGTTCTAAAGCCCATAAACATACGGGCTTTTTAGAGCACTAATTGTTCCGCAAAGCGCGTGCTGCAGAAAAACGCGCCCGAAAAGGAGCGCTTACTGATCCGGGGCGATCACATCCCGATGACGCCAGGCGTAACGAAGCCCGGAGTAGAGGGTGAACAGGATCGTGATCCAGACGAGCAAGGGGCCGCCTTTGCTCCAGGCGAAAAACCACCAGCCGTTTTCGCCCGCGGGATAACCGAGCTCACGCGCGGAAAGCAATACCAGAAAAAATACCACGGTGGCGATCTGCCATGAGGTCTTGTGCTTTCCCAAACGTTCCGCCGGCAGGATCTGGCCGCGCGCACTCGCCATCAGACGCAGGCCTGTAATCAAAAAATCGCGCGCGACCACGGTCGTCGCGGCCCACGCCGGGATGGCGCCCAAGGGCACGAGCGAAATAAACGCTGCCGCCATCATGATTTTGTCCACGAGCGGGTCCATCAACTTTCCGAAATTCGTGACCGATCCATGGCGGCGCGCGATTTCGCCATCGAAATAATCCGTGATCCCGGCGACAACAAAAATGAGCAGCGAAGTGGTCCGACCGAAAAACCAGGTCGAGTTCAGGGCCGCCACGAAAAGGACCGTTAAGACGAGCCGGCTGACGGTTAAACGGTTAGCCAGGTTCATGCGAGGGCGGAGGAAGAATCCAGAACTGTCCGCGACTTTTCGGGTGCGTCCCTGGTCGGAACATTTTCATCTTTGAAGACCGGATGTTTCCAGATCGGCACCGACCGCTTTAGTTCGTCCATGATCCATTGATTCGCTTTAAACGCAGCGACCCGTCGCACGCTCTCAACGCGGACGACGATCGATGCCGCCGCCGCAGGGACAAAACCGATCCGATGTCGGATGATTACCCTCGTCAGGCCAAAGTGTTTGAAAGCCGTTTCCGCGATGGTTCGCAGCTGATGCTCGGCCATGACCGGATGCGCCTCGTAGTCGATGCCGGTAATTTCGCGGTCCCCTTCCATCGCGCGCACGGCTCCGCAAAAATCCACGATCGCGCCGACCTCGGGATCGCTCGCCCGCTCAGGCAAATCGAGCGGCGCCGAGGTGATCGAAACTTCGCAATCGGAAATTGCCATGCGTTGTGAGAACCGGATAGAGTGTGCCACCGCCGATTTCCGGCGTGACCCAAGGAGATACTCAAAATGAGCACGAATCAATGTGATATCGGACTGATCGGCCTCGCTGTCATGGGGGAAAACCTCGTGCTCAACATGGAATCGAAGGGATTTACTGTCGGCGTCTTCAACCGCACCGTCGAAGTGACCGATAAATTCGCGGCCGGCAAAGCGAAGGGCAAAAACATCGTGCCGACGCGGACGATGGAAGAGTTCGTCGGCGCCCTGAAAAGTCCGCGCAAAGCGATGATCATGGTCAAAGCCGGCGCGCCGGTGGACGCAGTCATCAGCCAGCTCACGCCGTTGCTGGCCAAAGGCGATGTGATTATTGACGGCGGCAATTCTCTTTTCACCGACACGCAACGCCGCTGCAAGGATTTGGAAGGGCGCGGCCTGCACTTCGTGGGCTGCGGCGTTTCCGGCGGTGAAGAGGGTGCCCTCAAGGGGCCGTCACTCATGCCCGGTGGTCCGCGTGAATCGTGGGAAATCATTAAACCGATCTTCACCAAAATCGCGGCGATCGTGGATGGCGAACCGTGCTGCCGCTACATGGGTCCCGATGGCGCCGGGCACTACGTCAAGATGGTGCACAACGGGATCGAGTACGGCGATATGCAGTTGATCTGCGAAGCCTACGCGATCCTGAAAGACGTCGCCGGCCTCGAGGCCAAAGACCTCGCCGATATTTTCGACGAGTGGAACAAGGGCGATCTCAACAGTTACCTCATCGAAATCACGTCGCAGATCTTTCGCAAAATCGATCCGGATACGGGTAAGCCACTCGTCGATGTCATCCTAGACAAAGCGGGGCAAAAAGGCACCGGCTTGTGGACCTTGCAGTCGGCGCTCAGCCAGTCCGTCGTGATTTCCACCATCAATGCCGCGGTCGAGGCGCGCGTCATTTCTTCGCGAAAAGAGGAGCGGGTCGCAGCGTCGAAAATTCTGCCGCAGCCGAAAGTCCCGCAGTTCACCGGGGATCGCGACGAATTGATCTCGGCGGTGCGCGACGCCCTTTATGCCTCGAAGATTGTCTCCTACGCGCAGGGCATGGAACTTCTCAGCGCGGCCAGCGCCGGTTCGCATTGGGATTTGAACTTCGGCGACATCGCCACGATTTGGCGCGGCGGTTGCATCATTCGCGCGAAATTTCTGAATCGAATCAAGGAAGCGTACGAGCGCGATCCCGCGCTCGATAACCTTCTACTCGACCAATACTTCACCGACATCATCGGACGCACCCAGGACAACTGGCGCGTGGCGATTGCCGCCGCGGTGAAACATGGCGTGGCCGTCCCGGCCTTCAGCGCTTCGCTCGGCTACTTCGATAGCTATCGTTCCGCGCGTTTGCCTTCGAATCTGCTCCAGTCTCAGCGCGACTTTTTCGGCGCGCATACCTACGAGCGCGTGGACAAGCCGGGCGTTTTCCACACAGAGTGGATGGAGTCCGATACGACATCGACCGAGAAATCCGCGGACGCGAAAGAACCGGCGCGGCGTCACGCGGCGGAGTAAGCTTCGACATGCCCATTTACGTTTACGAAACCACCGATCCGGCAAAGCCGGTGCGCCGTTTCGAATTGCAGCAGAGCATGAAGGACGAACCGCTAAAGACGGATCCGAAAACCGGGGAACCCGTGCGGCGCGTTATTTCCGGCGGCTACGGTGTGCATGTTCCCGGAGGCTCGACGGGGCCGTCCGTCGGCTCGGTTGGGTCACATGGGTCTGGTTGCGGGTGTTGTTGAGTAGCGTTGCTGTCATCCCGAGCCGCGGAGACGGCGAGGGATCTCGCAGTCGGTCTTAATTCACACTGGTCACGCTTCGCATGTTCGACGGCAGCGCTTCGTGGATCGCGAAAGCGTTATTAGCGTAGGTTTCCTTGCGACTGGGAGGTCCCTCGCCGTCTGCGCGGCTCGGGATGACATGCATTTTTCGACGCGTGCTCTCGTTCAATGGAAATCGTGGGAATCGGTGCCGACCAGTTGCTCGCTCGCCTCGAACGCGAGCGGTTTGATTTCCTGGGCCTTGATCAGGACCACGTTATCGGAATTTTGCACCGTTCCTTCGATCACGAGAAATGGCTCTTCCGTAATCAAGAGCCGCATTCGCTCAAATAAATCGGGCGTGACAATCGCGTTCGAAACTCCGGTTTCGTCTTCGAGGCTGATGAAAACAAAACCCTTCGCCGTGCCCGGCCGCTGACGGCAAATCACATTCCCGGCAATCTGAACGGTCATGCCGTGTCGCGCCGAAGCGAGATCGGTCGCGCGCCAGATATTGGGCAAATGCTGCCGCAGCAGTTTCATCGGATGCGGACCGGTAGTGAGATTCATCGCGGCGTAATCCGCGTTCACCCGTTCCGGCATCGTCATCGGCGTGAGCGGAGAGTTGAAGGCGGGATCATCGATCCCGACTATAACGGGAGCAGCAAATAACGGTTCGGGCGGCTCCTCTTCCACACGCCACATTGCAGCCCGGCGATGCTCGGCGAAACAATTGAGCGCGCCGAGTTCTGCGAGCGTCCGCAATTCCTGTTTCGATAACGCGACGCGCTGCTTGAAATCATCGAGCGATTCGAAAGCCGCTCGCTGTCGTTCGGCGACAATTTTTTCGCCGTGTTCGCTCCGCAATCCATTCACGACGCACAACCCCAACCGGACCGTGTCATCCGAAATGACCCGGCACCGCCAATCCGATTCGCTCACACAAACCGGTCGCATCCGGATGCCGTGGCGTTGCGCATCCGCCACGAGCGTGGCGGGCGTGTAAAATCCCATCGGCTGATTGTTGAGCAGACTCGCGTAAAACTCGGACGCGCGATGCACTTTCAAATACGCGCTCCCATAGGCGAGGATGGCAAAACTGATCGCGTGTGATTCCGGAAATCCATAAAGAGCGAAAGAGGTGATCGACTGCAGGATTTTCTCGATCACTTCCGGCGCGACGTTGTTCCGAGCCATGCCGGCTCGCAATTTCACGCTCACCTTCTGCATCCTTTCCTGCGACCGATGAAAACTGAGCGCACGCCGGAGTTCCTCCGCTTCGCTGCCGGAGAAATCGGCCATGATCATCGCGATCTTCAGCATCTGTTCCTGGAAGAGCGGGACTCCAAGAGTGCGCGCGAGAATCGGCTTTAGCCGCTCATCGAAGTAGGTGACCTCTTCGCGTCCGGCGCGGCGATTTAAATAGGGATGCACCATGTCGCCTTGGATGGGGCCAGGCCGAATGATGGCTACTTCGATTACCACGTCGTAAAAACATTTCGGCTTCATCCGCGGCAACGTCGCCATCTGCGCACGGCTCTCGATTTGAAACACGCCGATGGTGTCGGCCTGCTGCATCATTTCGTAGGTCGGCGCGTCGTCCGTCGGAATGTGGGCGAGATCGAGCGGCCGTCCGCGTTCGCGGCAAAGTTCGAAGGTATCCTGCATGACCGACATCATCCCGAGCCCGAGCAGATCGACTTTCACGATGCCGAGGTCCTCGCAATCGTCCTTGTCCCATTGCGCGACGACGCGGCCGGGCATCGAGGCGTTTTCCAACGGCACAAACGAACTCAGTTTGCCCTGGCAAATAATCATGCCGCCCGAGTGCTGGCCGAGATGGCGCGGCAATCCGTAGATGGATTTATACAACGAAATGAAAGCCGGCATGCGCGGATGCGCTTTGGGCAGACCGGCCTGCTCGATCTGGGCCGCGAGATCGAGGGTGTGCGGAAAATCGCCATTCGCAAACAGATGCGAAAAGCGGTCCAGCGTATTCGACGAGAAGTTCAGCGCTTTGCCGATCTCGCGCGCGGCACTGCGTCCCCGATAGGTGATGACGTTCGCGGTCATGGCCGCGCCATGCCTGCCGTAACGCCGGTAAACTTCCTGGATCACGCTTTCCCGCCGGTCGCCGCTCGGCAGGTCGAGATCGATATCGGGCCAGCCTTTCCGGCTTTCGCTGAGGAAGCGTTCGAAGACGAGATTATTGCTGACCGGATCGACCGGTGTGATCCCGAGGCAATAACAAACCGCGCTGTTGGCCGCGCTGCCGCGGCCCTGCACCATGACGTTGTGTTCCCGGCAGAAATTGATGATGTCCCAGACGATCAAAAAATATCCGGAGAATCCGAGCCGTTGAATCAAGCCTAGTTCCTCATTGATCTTCTCTTTCACGGCCCGGCTGATGGAGGAGTAACGCTGCTGCGCGCCGAAGAGTGTGATCGTGCGCAGGAACGAGTTCATGTCGTGGCCATCGGGAACCGGGAACGCGGGAAATTCGTAGCCGATGTTTTCGAGTGAGAACTCGAGGCGGTCGGCGACGCGCGCGGTGTTCTCGATCGCATCGGGGCGATCTGGAAAAAGCGCTCGCATTTCGGCGTCGCTCTTGAGATGTCTTTCCGCGTTGCGACTCAGGAGTTTGCCCGCTGCATCGAGATGAGTGTGCTCGCGAATGCAGGTGAAGACGTCCAGTGTTTGACGGCCAGAAGGCCGGGCATGCTGGACGCCGTTGGTCGCGATCACGAGCAAATGATGATGTTCCGCCAGCTCGCAGAGCTGTTGGTTGATCCGCTCTTCGCCGCGGAGAAGATGGCGCTGGATCTCGACGCAAACATTCTCGCGCCCGAAGAGGTCGATCAAAAGCTGCGCGCGATCGGCAGCAGTGCGGGAAGCGCACGCGCTCCCCAGCAATGCGATCAGCCCGTCCGCGAATTGTCCCAGCTCGCTCCAGCGAACCGGGCAATTCCCCTTCTCACTGCGCAGGTGCACCTGCGTCAGCAGCTCGCACAAATTTTTGTAGCCAGTGGGATTCTTGACCAGCACCGGTAAGACCACGCTATCCTCCATGGTCAGTTCACAACCGACAATCGGCCGGACGTTATTCTCCCGGGCGCGAACGGAAAAACGCTGCGCGCCATAAACGCCGCTGCGATCAAGCAACGCCATCGCGGGCATCTCGAGCGCCGCTGCGGTCTCCGCTAAGTGCTCGGGAAAAGAGGCGCCGCGCAGGAAGCTGAACGCGCTGCACGCATGTAATTCGACGTACGACATACGCGCGATTCGCTAATCATAAATCCCGTCGAGTTCCCAACGGCCGTCGTGGGAATGGCATTGGCAGAGCGCGCCGTTCGCCAGCTCCAAATCCCATTCGGCGCGGGCCCAGGATTTTTCGTCCCACCAATTTCCAGAAGTGGGGTAAGGACCTTTGCGATCGAGCACGTCACCTTGTAGAGCTCCCCCACGAAAATGAGTGGGCTCATTTTTCACGAGCAACATCGAAGCCGGCAGTGGTGGACGAAATCGGCGCAAGGCGACAGCGGGTAGTGGTGGCGTTTTATCCCCCGGCCCGAGGGCGGGCCGGCTCCAGGAAAATGGCTCCATGCGAAACGCATCGGGCCGATGCGTATCCAGCAGGACCGGCGTGCCGACCCGCTCCGTTCCGAGCAGAGCGGTTAAGCGCGCGAGTGTTTCGGAAAGCCGCGCCGGATCGCGTAGCGCAGTTTCAAACAAACTGAATTGCTGGAAGGAGGGCTTCGTCGTCCCGGCCTTCAGCGTGACGGCGATAATGGGCGACTCGGATTTAAAATCTTCGAGATGCGTGTGCAGCATCCGAAAAAGCACTTCCACGTTATTGGTCGGCTCCGGAATTTTGAACTGGTGCTGATAGCCGCTCTTGTCGCTGAAAGTGATTTCTAATTGCAGTTCGTTCGCGACGAGATAAAGCGCGTCGAGCCGGAGCGATAATTGCTGGAGAAACCGGCGCAGGATAAAGAGCAGCGGCTCGACTGTTTCGATTTCGTTTTCGAACTCGAATGTTTCCTCGAAAGATTCCGGTGGCGTGATGAGCTTGAGCAGGCGCGTCGTCTTTCCTTTGGCGCGGTCCCAAAGTTCGAGACCGATGGACCCCAGCCGCAGTCCGACTTCCTTTTTCTCCAAGGCCGCGAACTGGCCCAGGGTTCGGATTCCCCACCGGCGCAAAATCTGGAGGACCCGGGCGATCTCAGCCTCGCGTTCTTTTGCGGTGATGGCTTTCGAGACGTTGCGCACGCGCGACTCCTATCTGTTTTGGGAAAGCAGCCGCGCTTTCGTCTCCGCGGAAAGAGACGAACTGTTGAGCCACGCCGCGGCACGCGTTGCATCAGTGCGCAGCCAGGTGCCGACGATCGATTCGAGCTGGCGATCGCGCAGAACCTGATTGCCGATGCTCTCAGCCCATTGCGCCGCGGCTTGAGGATCGGAATTGACCACTCGCCGGGTGTAGGAAGTGACCGCGGCATCGCGCGATTCTCCGGGAGGCAAAGTCCCGAGCCAGGCGCCGGCCGCGTAAGGATCGGTTTGGGACCAGCGATTGATCAGGCTATCGAAAACTTGCTCCCGGTTTTTGCCTTCCGGAAAAGAGGCGGCCCATCTGCTCGCCGCCTGCGGATCGCCTCCGGCCCATTGCCAGACAATGGCGACCGCTGCGTTGCCCTGTGCTTCGGCGGTCGAGAGACGCGAGACCAGCTTGGTGGCTTCCAGCGGATCTGATTCCGCAATGATGGCGATCAGGCTCGGCAAAACCAGATCGCGCGTGCCGGTGTCCGCTAAATTACCGGCCCAGGTCAGCGCCGCCTGCGGATCGTTCCGGGCCCATTGCCGGGAAACATTTTCGAGCAAGGCTTTGCGGCCGTCTCCTTCACTCGTCCGCATCGCGAAGTCCGCCGCGGCCAGCGGATCGGCTTCGCTCCATTGCAAAATGATATTGGCGAGCGCGTTTTGCCGGCCAGCTCCTTCGGGAAGTTTCTGGGCCCAACTGACCGCGCTTTGCACATCGCTCACGGCTAATTGGATCGCGATCGCCATGGTCGCGTCCTGCTGCGCTTTTCCCGGGGGCAGCCCGCTCACATATTGCGCCGCCGCTTCGGGCTCCGCCTGGACCCAGCTTGTCAGGACCGCGCGCAAAGCATTTTGTTGCGCATCGCCCGGAGGCAATCCCTGGGTCCAGGCCAGCGCCGCGCGCGCATCGCTCAAGGCCCATTGGCGCGCGACGTTATTGATCGATTGATCGCGCACCGCTCCGACGGGCAGAGTCGCAATAATGTCCGCCGCTTTTTGCGGATCCTTATTAGCCCAACTCGACAGGATATTTTGCAGCGTGTTGTTGCGACCCTGTCCGGCGGGCAAAGTATTGGCCCAGGCGAAGGCCGCTTCCGGATCCTGATTCGCCCAATTCGAACCGACTACTTGGAGGGCGGTCTCGCGATTGGCGCCCGCTGGCCTTTGGGTGGCACGCTCCGCGGCCGCGACCGGATCGGTCATGGTCCACCGACTAAAAATGGGCCAGTAAAGGGCCTGGCGATTGCGACCCGCGGGCAGGCTTTGCAAAAACGTGAGCGCTGCTTGCGGATCTTTATCAGCGAGCGTCGAGACGAGGGTTTGCATCGCCTGCTCACGAGCGGGACCCGCGGGAAGTTGCTGGGCCCAGGCAGTGGCTGCGCTGACATCGTGTTCCGCCCACCCGCTGACCACGCTGGTGATGGCCCAATTTCGCATGGCGCCAACCGGAATGCTTTGTGCGTAGGCGACCGCCGCCTGCGGATCGAGCTCCGCCCAACGCCCTACGAAAAGTGAAATGAGCATGCTCTTTTCCTGGGGCTTCGGGAGAGTCTGGACGAAGGCGAGGACTTCCTGGACATTTTGGGCGTCCACCGACTCGGCCAATTTGCTGAAGGTCGCGTAAGTCCGGCGGCTGCCGGGATGCGTCAGTGCCTCTTTAATTTTGGCGATTAGAGTTTCGCCCGAGTCCGCCGAAGTGGGGACGGTTGAATCAGAAACGGCGCTGGGATTTCGCGGGGAAACGGCGGGGGAATTCGTGGAGGAGTTAATTGCCCCGCTGGAGGTGGTTGCGTTCTGCGTTGTGGTGGGCCGCGTAACG
This sequence comes from Verrucomicrobiota bacterium, assembly GCA_041167585.1. Classification (GTDB taxonomy): domain Bacteria; phylum Verrucomicrobiota; class Verrucomicrobiia; order Chthoniobacterales; family UBA10450; genus AV80. The sequence continues at coordinate 66,683 of JBEEHV010000020.1, read as the reverse complement.
AGGGCGGTCGAAGAAGATGTGTAACGACCAATGAAAATGCCGGTCAGCAACGCCGTGATCGCAATGATGATCGGAAGAGCAAATCGCTGCATGGAACGATTGTAAGGCCAGACGGGTTATATGTTCAAGCGATCATATTAGGAGGTTATAACGCTTCCTCGCTTTCCTCAGATCACTTTGACCGGACACTCCGGCAGAGCTTTCAGAAACGCACGCCCGTAGGGACGCGTCACGATCCGATTATCCAGCACCACGACAATCCCGTGGTCGCTCTTCGTTCGAATCAACCGGCCTACTCCCTGGCGAAACTTCAGGATTGCTTCGGGCAGGGAATATTCCGTGAACGCATCGCCTCCGCGCGCCTCCACCAGTTCCAATTTCGCTTCTATTAAAGGATGATCGGGCACCGCGAACGGCAACCGCGTGATGATGACATTCGAAAGCGCATCGCCGGGCACATCCACCCCCATCCAAAAACTATCCGTCCCGAAGAGGACGCTCCGCGGCACGGTCTTGAATTGTTCGAGCAATTTCCCACGCGGCGCGCCCTGCCCCTGCACCAGCAGGTTCATCTCGTTCTCCGCAAAGAACGGCTGCATTTCCTCGGCGAGCTGTTGCATGCCGCGATAGCTCGTGAACAAAACGAACGCACGACCTTCCGTCTCAGCCACGAAATGCGCGACCCAATGCGCGAGCGCCTTCGCATAACCGGCGTCGCGCGGGTCGGGCATTTTGCGCACGACGAACAACTTCATTTGCTTCGGGAAATCAAACGGACTCCCGAGTTGCAGTGGTTCCACTTCTGCGGCGCCGATTCGGTCGCGAAAATAAGCGAGGTCAGGCCGGCCCACCGCCAGAGTGGCGCTGGTCATGACGCATGAGCAATCGTCCCGAAAAATCATGCGCCGGAGCACGGGAGCGATATCGATCGGCGCGGCATTCAGGGTCAGGAACTGCGCCGCTTTCCCGGTGCGTTCCACCCAGTAGACGTGGCCTTCGGCGCTTTGTTCCAGAAAGGTCACTATGCCGGTACGCGCTTCATGGACGCGCCGTCCCATCTCCTGAAGCTCCGCCTTGAGGAATTCGTCCTCGGTCCGCTTCACCACTTCGGCGATGCGCGCCTGCAAGGCGATGAGCCGACCGGAAATTGTGTCGGGTGCGAAATCCGGCTGGCGGACTCGGACCTCGCGGCCTTTCCGGAAATCGCAGCGTTCATCGATCGCGCGAAAGAATCGATCGACGTCGTCCACAATCTCCGCCGCCAAAGTTACGCCGGCGGCATCGCGGGTCAGGGTGAAAAGGCCTTTGCGCGTCCGCGCGTTGTAAAGGCGCTGCACCGTCGCGCGCAGACCGTATTGCGAAACGCCGAGCCCGATCTGGCGCGAGGCGGTTTGCTCGAGGGTGTGCGCTTCGTCGAAGACAATGAAATCATTCGGGAACAGGTAACCGCTCTCTCGGTCCTCTTGTTCCTCCAGGGAGCCGAGCAACATGAAAAGCAGCGTGTGATTAACGACAATCACATCTGCCGCGAGCAGGCGCTTGCGCGCTTGCTGGAAGAAACAATTGCCGGTTTGGCCGCAGCTCTTCGCGGTGCAGACATGCGCTTCGCTGCAAACCTGGGTCCAGACTTTCGGATCCGGTTCCACCGCGAGGTCGCTGAGGGACCCATCCTTCGTCGTCCGCGCCCATTGCGCGAGGTGCGCCAATTCCGCCGCCTCGGACGTCGTGAAAAGTTCGGCGGCCTGCTGCAAGGCGCGATCGAGCCGCCGCGGGCAAAGGTAATTCTGCCGGCCCTTCATCAGCGCAGCCTCGAACTCGATCGGCAGGATCTTCTTCAGGATCGGGATGTCCTTGTAAAGTAGCTGCTCCTGGAGATTGATCGTGTGGGTCGAGATCACCGCCTTTTTTTTCTGCGCGATCGCGTAGAGAATCGAGGGCGCCAGGTAGGCGATCGATTTGCCGACGCCGGTGCCGGCTTCCACCACGAGGTGCCGTTCCTCCTCGAGCGCGCGGGCCACTGCCACCGCCATGGCCTGCTGCTCCGGCCGGTACTCGAAGTTCTTCGCCTGTGCGAGCAACCCATCCTCGGAGAAAAGCGAGCTGACCTGACTCAGGAAGTCACTGTCGAAGGAATCTCGAAGGGCGATCATGATGAGGAATTGCGATTGCCGATTTGCAATTTGCGATTTGTGTATGAGCCAATCGAGGCGCCCTGCGGAAGTGGTAAGCTAGATCGCAAATCGAAATTCTAAATTCTCAAATTCCCCATGAGGCTCCTCGATCGTTATGTCCTGCGTCTTTTCCTGCTGGCGTACTTCTATTGTATCGCGGGTTTCATCTCGATCTGGTTCATCTTCGATATTAGCGACAACATCTCCACGTTTCTGGACGAGCGCATTTCGCGGGGGTTGATCGCGAAATACTATCTCACGCAGGCGCCACAGATTCTTGTCATATTACTGCCGGTAGCACTGCTGCTTGCGCTCCTCTTCAGCCTTGGGCGGATGTCGCGATCCAATGAAATCGTCTCCATGCTCACCGCGGGAGTGAGCCTCCAACGCGTGCTCGCGCCGCTCCTCCTGATGGGGCTGCTCACCACCATCGGCAGCACCGCGCTGAATTACTCCCTCGCGCCCCACGCGGAATACGCGCGCAAGAAGCTCCTGGAAGATCCCAAAACTCGCCGACAGCAATTCGGGCTACTCGCTCAGATTTTCCGGAACCGAACCGACAACCGCACCTGGTTCATTCAACAGTTCAAGCCGGGCGAGAATGCTTTCACGACCGTGCACATCGTGCAGCAGGATGAGCACGACAATATTTCGGTGAATTACATTGCCACCGGCGCGATCTATCACCCGGAGGAGAAGATCTGGGAGTTGCAAATCGTTAAGGTCGTCCACTACGACGAGATCGGTAACGTGACCAATTCGGAAGTCTTCCAGTCCCTCAAGCTCGAGGGCTGGAGTGAGACTCCCTACCGCCTGACCAGCGCCAACGTCCGCGCGGAATACCTGAGCGTTCCCGAGCTGCGCGAGTATCTCGCCTTCAATTCCGATTTCCCGCAGACGCTGCTCGCGCCGTTCGCCACGCACCTGCAATATCGCCTGGCTCTGCCTTGGACCTGCCTGGTCATTGCGCTGATCGCGGCGCCTCTCGGGATCGGATTTTCGCGGCGCGGCATTCTCTCCAGCGTGGCCAGCGCGATCCTCCTGGCCTTCGCCATGAATTTCGTCATGCACCTGTTTCTCGCTCTGGGCGAAGGCGCCCGAATCCCGAACTGGGCGGCCGCGTGGGTCCCGAACGTTATTTTCGGGGCGCTGGGATTGCTTCTGATCTATTACAAGGCGACGAATCGCGAGCCCCCGCGGTTGAATCCTTTCGCGGAAGGGCGGGCCATCGCGCGATGAATCCGCTGGCAAACGATTGGCCGATCAAGCATCGCGCGGACGCCTGCGCCCGGACTCAGCGGCCTTTCACGGTGGGAGAACAGTTTTATACCCTGCTCTTTCGGGAGGGCGACGGTTTCCGCCGTGAAGACCTGAGCGAAGAAGCCTGGTCGCAGCGAAATGAAAACATCCGCCCCTTTTCGTTTTGGAAAATGCGCTACGAGCCGCCCCCGGCCGCGCCGCCGGAAACGCTGGCCCAGGAAAGCGCCGAGGACATTTTGCGCCGGCTCCTGGCGGAGAACGATCCGGCCCACGCGAACGCCTGTTACGTTCTGGCCGTGATGCTCGAGCGAAAGCGGGTGCTGAAACAAATCAAAGCCGATCGGACCGAAGAGCGTCCGGTCTTGATCTACGAACACGCGAAAACCGGTGACGTATTCATCGTGCCCGACGTCCAGCTGAAGCTGGATGAGATTGAGCACGTCCAAGCCGAGGTCTCACAACTGTTGAAGAACGCGACCTAGTGGATCGCCCGCTCCCCGCGCAATGGGGAAGCTCAATCCTTTGGTCGAGCGCGCCGCGCCCGCTCCACCTGCGCTGCTGAGCTTTCCGTGAGATATTCCCGGGTCCGATGACTTCCCGATTACCCTGGTTTTCGCCTTCCGATTTTCCGCTTTACCTCGCGCCGATGGCCGGGGTCTCGGACAAAATCTTCCGGCAGCTTTGCAAGGAGCGCGGCGCGGATGTGCTCGTCACGGAATTCGTTTCAGCGGAGGGCGTGTTCCGGCGAAACGAACGGACGCGCGAATATCTCGATTTCGATGAATGCGAGCGGCCGCTCGGCGTTCAGCTCTTCGGCGGGAACGCGGAACACATGGCTGAGGCCGCCAAACACGTTGTCGATTGGGTCCGCCCCGATTTCATCGACCTGAATTTCGGCTGCCCGGTCAACAAGGTCGTGGCCAAAAACGGCGGCTCAGCCCTGCTCAAGGATTGCCCCAGGCTGGTGGCCGTGGCGGAGGCGGTTGTCCGGGCCGTCGCGCCAGTGCCGGTCACAGCCAAGATCCGGATCGGCTGGGACACGGATTCGATCAACGCCCCGCATGTCGCGCGCATCCTCGAAGCGTCGGGAATCCTCGCCCTGGCGGTCCACGGCCGCACGCGCTCCCAGGGTTATTCCGGCGCGGCAGATTGGAACGTGATCGGCGAAGTGGTCGCGGCCGTTTCCATTCCGGTTATTGGCAATGGCGACCTAACGAGTGGTGAAGACGTGGTCCGGCGCCGCGCCGAAACCGGGATCGCCGGCGCCATGATCGGCCGCGCGGCCATGAGCTCGCCCTGGATTTTCGCCCAGGTGAAACATTATTTCGCCACGGGCGAACATCTGCCCCCTCCAAGCCAGGCGGAAAAGTGGGCGCTCATTCAGCGCCATTGTCAGCTCGCGGTCGAGGAATGGGGCTGCGAAGACAAGGCCATCCGTTCGTTGCGGGCGCGCCTGATGGCCTATTCGAAAGGATTTCCGAACAGCAAAATGCTGCGCGAAAAATTCCAGCACGTCTCGGCCCTGGCAGAAATCGATGAGATTGCGGCGGGCCATTCAGCGTCCATTCCGCAGTTGGTCTGACCCGGGATCCCTTGCGGTAATCGAGCCGCGAACTAACGTTTGCCCGTGTCTGAAGCCGCAACCCCACCCTCTCCGATCAATTACAAAATCGGGAACGAGCGTCTCATTAAAGTGACCGAGAACGCGTCGCGGAAACTGAATTCGCTCCTGGAGAAACAAGGCCGCGCGACCGGCGCGTTGCGCGTAGCGGTCATTGGCGGGGGATGCTCCGGGTTGCAATATAAGATGGACCTCGTGGACGGGCCCGCGAACCGCGACATCATGGTGCAGTCGTCGGACGTGCGCGTAGTGGTCGATCCGAAAAGCGCGCTCTTTGTCAGTGGCTCGCTCCTGGATTACAGCGACGATCTGCAAAAGGGCGGGTTCAAGGTCACGAACCCGAACGCGGTGGCCCACTGTTCCTGCGGCGAGAGCTTCGCCGCATGACGGATTACTTCGCCCTGCTCAATCAGCCACGCGCTCCCTGGCTCGATCCCGACCAGCTCAAGGACGCATATCACAAGCAGACTTTACAGACGCACCCGGACGCACAACCGAGCGGGCGCTCCGAGGGAGCAGACTCCGCTTTCTCCACTTTAAACGAGGCATATCAAGTGTTGCAGGATCCCAAGCGACGGTTGCAACATCTGTTGAGTTTGGAAGGCCGTCCGCCATCATCCAGCGGGCAGACGATCCCGAAACAATTGGACGATCTTTTCCCCGAGGTGGGCGCGCTTACTCAACGAGCGCAGCTTCTCGTGGAAAAATTCAACGCGACTTCCAATGCATTAAGCCGCTCGCTCCTGAAGCCATCGCTCCTGGAGTTCCAACGGGATGCGAAAGAGACGCGCGAAAAACTCCGCGCTTTATCCGACGTATCGCTCGCGGAGCTTCATGCCATCGGTGAAGTTTGGGCGAAGGACCGCACCGACACATTCGATCGCTTGCTGGATCTCTATTACACCTTCGCCTATCTGACGCGCTGGACGGCACAACTGGAAGAGATGGAGTTTCAGTTGTCGGCGCATTGACCTCCGGCCTGGGGGCAGGCGGGCTCCAGGAACAACCTCTGTGTCGCCTCATATTTTGCTGTCCAAGACGGCGTTTGTGTTCATTTGAACTTGCACTCATCCATCGAGCAGAGATCATAGAGCATGCTCACGGAGCGACAGCGAGGCGTGCTGGAATTCATCCAGACCGAACAGCGCGAAAAAGGAATCACCCCCAGTACGCGCGAGATCCAGCATCATTTTGGCTTCGCCAGCCAGACGTCGGTCATGCAATATATCGACGCGCTGGCGCGGAAAGGCTTTCTCGATCGCCACGCGCGCAAGGCCCGCGCCCTGATCACGCCCGTGCAGAAAGTGCGGATCACCGATATTCCGATCTACGGGCAGATCCCGGCCGGCATGGCCACGCTGACGGAGCAGACCATCGAAGGCCACGTCTCCCTCGATACGCGCTCGGTCAACGCTTCCAAGAATGGCCGAACCTTTGCACTGCGGGTTCGCGGCGATTCCATGATCGACGCCCATATTCTCGATGGCGACCTCGTGATCCTCGAGAACCGCAAAGATGTGCAGAACGGCGATATCGTGGCGGCTTTAATCGATGGGGAAACCACCTTGAAGCGTTACGTCACCGAACACGGGCGGCCTTACTTGAAGGCGGAGAACCCGCAATATCCGAATCTGGTTCCGGCCCGTGAGCTGCGGATCCAGGGCGTCATGGTCTCGCTGGTTCGGAAACAGATGACCATCCAGCGGCGAAAGCGCAGTTAGTGTTCAGTTGAACATATTCGCTGCCCGTGCCAATCTGAGGCATGGCTTCGGGCAGCAGCTCCATTATCGATCTCCGCAATCTGCTGGCGGAACGTTTTCCCCCTCCGACCGCTCCCCCTACTCAGCGTTTGGTGACCGGTCTGCCGGCCCTCGATGAGGCGATCCGAGGTGGTTTGCCTAAAAGCGCCATCACGGAATTGAGCAGTCCAAATATTAGTGCCGGAAGCGCGCTCGTGCTTTGCGCACTCTTGCATACGGCCGAACGCGACGGTTATTTTTTGGCTTTGGTGGATGGGCGCGATTCCTTCGATCCCCAACCACTTGGGAACTGCCTGCGGAATCTTCTTTGGGTCCGATGCACCCAGGCCCTCGAAGCCATCAAAGCCGTCGACCTGCTTTTGCGCGACGGCAATTTTCCCCTGGTCGTTCTCGATCTGGTCCTGAATGCCGCGGAGGAGCTGCGGAAAATCCCACAAACGAGCTGGTATCGTTTGCAGCGGCTGGCCGAAGGGGCCCCGACCGCTTTCCTCGTGCTGACGCGCCAGAGCATCATCAGCAGTGCCCAGTTAAAGTTGTCGATCGAGAACGCCTGGAGGCTGCCAGATCTCGAGGAGGAGCATACCGCTTCGCGCCTTAAGATGCTGGTGAAACGAGCGCCAAGCGGGCTGCGGCAAAGCGCGGGAGCAGGTTGATGTTCGCGACGATTTATCTGCCGAATTTTTATCTGCAAGCGGTCTTGCGCCATCAGCCGGAGCTGCGCGCAAAACCGGTGGCGCTGATCGATGATTTGGAAAAAAAAGCGGTGATCATTCAACTCAATGCGGTCGCCGAACAAGCGGGCGTCCGAGGTGGGATGACACCGAGCCAGGGTCTGGCCCGGACGCTCGAGCTGGTGGTGAAAACTCGATCGCTCATGCAGGAAAAACTGGTGCAGGAAATCCTGCTGCATCTCGCCGGCAGCCTCGCGCCCTATCTCGAGGCCACCGCCAGCGGTATTGCCACGGTTCAATTCACCGATGGTAAAAATCTCATGCGGAAGGTAACGCGCGTCATCGAACAATTGGCAGCCGCGCAGATCGACGCGCAGGCGGGCATTGCGCCTACCCCGGATGCCAGCTTCCTGGCCGCGCATTTGGCCAGTCCGGTCCTCCAAATCGCTGACGCGAGCGAATTTCTGGCCGCGCTTCCGATCGAAACGCTAACCATGAATTAGCTTTCTTCCGCGCCTGGGCGCGAGACGGGAGCCTTCGCCGTCCGGGACTGTGTCAGCCTCCTGCAAAATCGGGATATTTTTCCCGGAGCTGCTTGGCCACGCGATCGGCTTCCTCTTTCCGGCCCGCTTTTTCATAGGCGGCCGCGGCCTTTTGCAAGGCGCGCGGGGTGATCGCGGGATCGTCATAAAGCAGAGCCACGCCCATGAAAGTTTTGCCCGCTTCCTCGAAAAGCCGACGCTCTACCTGCACATCGCCCGCCAGGAGCCTGGCCTCCGCGTTTACTCGTCCTTCCGGCTGGAGCGTCATGATTTCCTCGGCAATCTTTTGCGCGTCATCCGGTTTGTGCGTTGAAATCTTAGTCGCGCCGAGCGCGAGTAATGTTTTCGCCTTCGCGGCCGGATCGGTCGCGACCTGAAGATATTTTTCGTAGGCCGACTCCGCCTGCGCGAAATTTTTCAGCTTCGTTTCCGCATCCGCCAGATAGAACCAAAAATCCGGTTTCACGTTGCCGAGGACTTCGGTGCGACCGAGGACGCTGAAATATTTCTCAGCGGCGACGTAATTTTTCTCGTTGTAATATTCCACCCCAAGCCATTCGAGGATTTCCGCCGGGATTTTCGCGTCAGGATTAGCCGCCAGAAAACCGTTCACTTCGTTGGTGAGGGCCGGGCGATCTTTCAGGTAGAAATGCGCGGAGAGGATCCGCAGCGTGGCCAGGCTGTAATACTGCTCCTTGTTCAACTGGCGCGCGGCATCGAGCGGAGCGAGCGCGCCTTTGTAATCCTTCGCCTCAAACGCAGCTTTACCGATGTAGTAATTCGCCTGCGCCGCGACTGAGCTTTTCGGAAACTCTTTCAGCAGTTGCCCGAACGCATCCGACATTCCTTTCGGATTGTCCTGCTGGCCCAGGATCAGAGCTTTCTGTTGCAAGGCAGCTTCACGTTCTTTCGCGGCGGGGAATTTTGTCAGCAAGGTATTCAGATCTTCGATCGCCGCGTCGTAGTTTTTGCTTTCCTGGTAGGCAAGCGCCCGTTGGGTGAGGGCAGAGGGAACCTGCGGACTATCGGCGAAGCCTTTCACAAAATATCCAAACGCGTCGATGACCTGGGTTGTGTCTTTTAATTGCACGTAACACCACCCGAGTTTGTAGGCGGCTTCGGAGCGCAACTTCGGCGACAAATGGGAGGCGCGCAGTTCCGCGTAGATCGGCGCGGCGTCCGCGAATTTCTGCTCCTTATAATAATGTTCCGCCTTGAGCAGTTTCGCCTGATCGGCGCGTTCCGGCGTCGGGCTCGAGCGCAGGTACGCATCGATCTCGGAAAGGAGCGACGGCGCATTCGTATTGTAGAAATTGATCAACCGCTGATACTGCGCGTCCTTCGCTTCCTCGCGGTCCGGATACTTGGCAATGATCTGCTTGTAGACCTCATCGGCTTCCTTGGTGTGCCCAAGTTGACGCTGGCTGTTGCCCACGATGAGCATCATTTCGGCGCGGACTTCTTCGGGAATCTGCGCCTGCCCCCGTTTATATTCTGCCAGGACTTTCTCATACTGGCCTGATTGATACTGCAACCGGAGCAAGCCGACCTCCGCGACTGCGTTCCAACGGCCGGCTTCGGGCAGGGTTCGGCCCTTCGTCAAGAGACTCAGGGCTTTTTCGGCCATGGCCTTGTCCACTTTTCCCTTCTCGGTTTGGAGCAAATCGACCGCCACCATTCCGGCACGGACAGTCGCTTCGGCCTTCAACGCTGGCTTTTGCGTTTCGTTGGCCAGGGCTTCGTAATGCCTCAACGCATCAGCCTTCCGGCCCCGCGCGAGCGCGATCGTGCCGGCAGCGAGACGCGCATCTTCGCGATAGGGATTGGGATTCTTCGCCTCGATGACGATTTGATAAAGATTTTGCGCCTCGTCTTTCCGATCGACGTTTTCCAGGCATCGCGCCTCGAAGTAACGGGCGGAAAGGGCCAGGGCAGATTCTTTCGCCTTCGCCGCGGCGCGATGGAAGAGCGGCAACGCGCCGTTGAAATCTTTTTGGGTGAACAGGATTTCTGCCACGCCGTAAGAGGCTGGCCCGGCAAATTCGCTCTCGCCGTAACTGTCGAGCACACTTTGAAAACTCGTTCGAGCCGCCGCGCTCCGGTTCAAGGCGCGGTAACATTCGGCCAGGTAAAAGTAAGCGCTCGCGCGGCCCGGAGCGCCCGGATATTGGCTAAGATACTTTTCGTATTCCGGCTCCGCGAGATCGTAGAGCTTGCGGGAAAAAAGCGCATTCGCGTAATCGAGCTGGCGCCGGTCGGGCGCCTCCGTTTCCGAAGAGGGCGGTTCAACCGACGGTTGATCGGGAGAAGTGGGTGGTGGATTCGGCGGCCTTGGGGCAACGCTCGCGTCCGGGACAGGTTTGCGCTTTGGGGCCGGCGTCGGTGAATCAAAAGGAACAGCCTTCGCCACGGGCGGCTCATCCACTGGCTGCGCTCGGCGCACTTCCGGCTGGCGTTGTTGCGCGGCCGAAAAGGAAATCGCGGAAAAGAAGATCAGCGCCGCGTGCACGAGGCAACGCGCGCCCCGCCCGGTTTTCATTTGGCGGTGGCGAACGCGACGTTGGTCACGCCGGCCTCGCTGCAAATATTCAGGACGCCGACCACATTTTTGTAGGCGCCGGTTTCATCACCGCGGATCACCACCGCCTGGTCGGGATAGAGTTGCACCAGGTTCTTCAACATCTCCGTCAACTCAGCGGGACTGAGCGTCCGCCGATTTACCACCACGTTTCCGTCTGCTTTAACATTCACCACGACGTCTCCGATCGGCGCGGCCTTTTCCTTCGCTGAGGCAGCCTTTGGCACCTTGACGTCCAGCTCGTTTTCGTTCCGCGCCGCGTTCCAGGTCATGAGAAAGAAAATCAGCAGGAGCAGGAGCACGTCGACCAGCGGCGCAAGCTGGATTCCTGGATGGTGCGGGGTTGCGTGCCTTCGCAAGTTCATATCAGGAATGGCCGGGGCAGGAGTCAGAGGTTCTGACGCACCTGCCGCCGTCAAAATTCATCTTCGAGCAAGACCGGCGCGCGCTCCGGTGTCCGCCGGGTGTATTGCAGTGAGAGCAAGGCGAGCACGTGAGTCACCGCCGATTCGAGATCCGAAATGATTTTTTGGACGCGGCCACGAAAGAAGGCGTAAAAGATCATCGCCGGAATGCCGATGGCGAGGCCGGCCGCGGTATTCACCAGCGCCTGGCTAACACCGCTCGAAAGCATCGCGTAACGCGCCGTGCCTAGATCCGCGCCGAGGGCGCCGAAGGATTTGATGATGCCGAAGACCGTGCCGAGCAATCCGAGCATCGGCGCGATCATTCCGATGTCGGCCAGGTAGATCACCCGATTGTTCAGGCTCGAGGCCACCCGCGTGCCTTCCGTTTCCGCGATCTCCCGCACCTGCGCGAAATCGGCACTCGGGTTTTTCGTGGTGAAATCGAGCATCTTCTGCACGACCCGCGCGATCGCTTCGCCATGCCGATTCGAAACCGCGAGGAGGCCGAGGTAATCCCGCTTGCGTAAGAGCGCGTCCGCCGTCGCCATGTAGCCGCTGGAAACGACGGCGCCGCGCCGAATGGTCAGCAAATAAACGATCACGAGCATGAGCGAGAAGATCGACAGGACGAAAAGCGGAATCATGACCGGACCTGCGCCGATCATGGTGTCGAGAATCGATTTGGTGGTGCGCGGCAAATCCGGAGCTGACGGCACGGGAGTTTGCGCGAGAAAGGGCATGATGCCCGCGAACAGCGCGAGGAGATTATTCATCCGGAAGTGTGGTTAAGATACCCAGCGGCTGCGGCAGATGCAAATAACCCGCGCGTGGAGCATGAGCGGGAGACCGCCGGAAGGCCCCCTGCGTTCAAACAAACTTTTCCCCGGTGAGCCAGCGCCGGACGCGAAAGATGTGCGCCGGCTGGACCTGCGGATTCAGTTCCACGTAGTTCCGGCCTCCGTGCCAGATGTAACGCGCGTCGCTCAGGAGATCGTGGACCTGATAAAAGTCCGCCTCCATTATCCCAAAATCTTCCATCGGAATGTGGACGTAGGAATGGTGCGAGTGATGGGGATCAAGGTTCGCCACGATCACGATGATATTGTCGCGCGCCGGGGTCATCTTGGCGTAGCAGAGAATGGCGTCGTTCTCGGTGTGGTAGAAACGGAGGTTATCGTAGAGATGCAGGGCGCGGTTTTCCTTGCGAATGCGGTTCAGGCGCGTGGTCAGCTCCTTGATGTTTCCGGGCGCGTTCCAGTCGCGTTCCTTCCACTGATACTTCTCCGAATCGAAATACTCCTCGCGCCCGGGCAGGGCCGCGTTCTCGCAAAGCTCGAAGCCGCTGTAGATGCCGTAAACGCTCGAGAGCGTCGCGGCCAGGACCGCGCGAATCATGAAAGCCGGCCGGCCGCCCTCCTGTAAATGCACCGGCAGAATGTCGGGCGTGTTCGGCCAGAGATTGCCGCGAAAGAAATCGCGCATCTCGGTCTGGGTCAGCTGGGTGAAATATTCCGTGAGCTCCGCCTTGGTATTGCGCCAGGTAAAATAAGTGTAGCTCTGGTTGAAGCCCGCCTTGGCCAGCGCCTTCATCATCTTGGGCTTCGTGAACGCTTCCGAGAGAAAGATCACATCCGGATATTTTTGGCGCACCCCAGAGATGAGGTATTCCCAGAACGGCACCGGCTTGGTGTGCGGATTGTCCACGCGGAAAATCCGCACCCCGCGCTCAGCCCAGAAGAGAATGATGCTCTTCATTTCGGCCCAAAGTTCCGGCCAGTTTTCGCAGCGGAAATTCAGCGGGTAGATATCCTCGTATTTTTTTGGAGGGTTCTCGGCGTACTTGATGGTCCCGTCCGGCCGTTTGTAGAACCAATCAGGGTGTTCCTTCACGTAGGGATGATCGGGCGAACAATTGATCGCGAAATCGAGCGCGATCTCCATGCCGCGGTTTCGAATTTCCTGCTCGAGCCAGGCAAAATCCTCAAATGTCCCCAGCGCCGGTTCGATCGCTTTGTGCCCCCCAAATTCACTCCCGATGGCGTACGGCACTCCGGGCTCCCACGGTTCGGAGGTGACGGAGTTGTTCCGGCCCTTCCGGTTCGTAAAGCCAATGGGATGAATCGGCGGAAAATAAATCACGTCGAAGCCCATCGCTTTCGCGTCGTCCACGCGGGGCAAACAATCTCGAAAGGTCGACCCCCGGTCCCCGTGGCCCTCCGCCGACCTCGGGAAAAATTCATACCATGCTGCCGTTCTCGCTTCCTTCCGATCCACGATGACGCGCGGCGGGGGCGCATATTGGGTGGCGCCGGACCGGTCCGGGTAGGTCGCCATCAAGACTTCAAGCTCGCCGGAATGCGCGATGTCATTGATCTGCTCGTTCTCGGCGCCTCGAATGGCCTGTGCCAGCTCACGAAGTCTCTCCGCGTCCGCCTGGGTCGCGGCGCGCGCGGCCGCGCTGTCCAGCAAGGCTGCGCCTTCCAGGGTCTCGCTGTGCAGGTCTTGGATTCCGGCTGCGAACTTCTTGGCAAACTCATGCTGCCAGCCGCGGAAAGTATCGGTCCAGGCTTCAACCGTGTATTCGTAGGTCGCGTTTTCGTAAAGGGTACACACCCCGCGCCAACGATCGTTGTCCACCAACGCCATGGCTGTTTCATGCCAGTGCTCTTCGCCCAGGAGCCGCCACTTCAACGACGCCGCGACGACATCGTGCCCGTCCTTGAAAACATCCGCCTCGACGGCCAGGTCGTCTCCGGCCACGCGCTTGACCGGATAACGGCCGCCGTTAACCAGCGGCTGCAAGTTCTCGATTACCGCAATCGGAAAGGCCCGTGACATGGGCCATCAATCAACCGAAATTCGACTGTAGCGAAAGCGGAATTCCGCGGAAGCTGCCTAGACCGAGAAATAAAAGGCGCACTCGTACAGGCCCGAGACGCGGCTTTCTTCCCGACGGACCTCGGTCCCGAGGACGCCCGCGACGAGATCGTGCTCGAGGCGACCGATGATCGGATATTGGTCGAGCAGATTCAAAATGGGCGAATGGCACTCCAGGATTTGGGGCCCGCCTTCCTTTTCATCGCCAACGTATTGCGACATGAAACCCTCTTTTTCACGCTGGGTCACGAGCCACTTCGCCCGATCCACGACTGTCTCGCCCTTTACTTTCTCCTTCAGCGCCGCGGTTTTCCGTTCGAATACGTTGAAAAGCATCTTCTCCGGTCCGTTCGGCCCGTAGACTTCATTGATCGATTTCAGCAGTTCGAGGGTGAAATCGTTGCTGTCGCAAGGGAAGAGATCGTGGGTCCGGCGAGTCAGGCGGTAGACCATTTCTGGGCGGCCCATTTTTTGCGGGCGTCGCCAGGTATCCAGGTAGCCATCCCGTTCGAGGGTAAGGCAATGCTGCTTGATCCCCATGTAGCTCATCTTCATTTTCCCGACGAGCTGGTTAACCGATAACCCCTTGGTCCGCTTGAGTGTGTTAAGAATTTCGAGCCGCTGGGTGCGGCCAATTTCGGAGAGTAATTGTTGGTTCAAATCGGTGGTCCTTCGAGTAAGTGTCGACATTACCCGTCCAGTCTTTGGAAAGGCAACAAAAAAACCTCCGAGCTGCGGAAATTAGGCCGAAGGGCCAAGACGCCTAGTCGAAACAGGGTCAAAGAGATGCGTCTTTTTGATGTCCATCTGGCAATGGATGCGCCGCCCAGCCTCCCGGTTGTCCAGGTTCTGACGACTCCGGCAAACCAGCGTATTGGCGCCGGTCTTAAGGTAAACCAATGTCTCCGAGCCTGTTGGCTCAATGAGATCGACCAGCGCGGCAAAGGCGCCAGGCAGTTTTGCCGATCCAGCCGTGGACTCCACGACCTCCATATCTTCGGGCCGGATCCCCAACACGACCGGAGCGCCAATAAAATCCTGGGCGCCCGGAAAGTCCGAAGCCGGCAGGCTCAACTCGATGGTTCCCTCCCCCGCTTCCGAAAACCGAAGGGAATCGCGCTCCAATTTCAGGGTGCCCGGCACCAGGTTCATGCCTGGAGCGCCCAGGAATCCGGCAACGAAAGAGGTGGCCGGCTCATGATAGAGCTTCGACGCGGGGCCTTCCTGCTGAATCGTCCCCTCGTTCATGACCGCGATCCGTCCCCCCAACGCCATGCCTTCGCCGCGGTCGCGCGTCACGTAAATCATCGTCGCTTGCACTCGCTGATGCAGTTTCAGCATCTCGTTCCGCAGTCCGCCCCGCGAGTCTCCATCGAGGCCAGAGGTCGGCTCGTCGAAAAGAAAGACCTTGGGCTGAAGGGCCACGGCGCGGGCGATCGCCAGTCGTTGACGTTGCTCGGGGGATAGGGGTGCCGGCTTTCGCTGCAATAACTCCTCGAGCCCGAGAATTTCAGCCGCCGCCTGCACCCGCTTCTTTATTTCCGAATCGGGAAATTTTCGCCGCTTCAATCCGAAAGCCATGTTCTGCTCGACCGACATCAGCGGATAAGGAACGTAGTTTCCGGTCACTAACGCGACATCGCGGTCCTTCGGTGGCAGGTCGTTGACCCGGCGCTCGCCGATGAGAATATCCCCAGCGGAAGCCGCCTCGAGACCGGCAATCAATCGGACCAAAGTCGATTTGCCGGAGCGGGCGGGTCCAGTCAGCACCAGAAATTCGTGATCCTCGACTTGAAGGTTCAGATCGCGCACCGCGGCCCGATCGCTTCCGCTTTTCTGGCGATAGCTCTTCGCGATCGATTTAAGGGTGATTTGCGCCATGGAGTTTCCCTCAGGCAAACGGAAGGTCGACCACCACCACCGGCACGGAACTCTCCTGCGGCAGGGTCTGAAGCTGTGTCCCGATGGAATTGAATCCGCGCTTCACAAAGCCAAGCGCGATCTCCTTTTCCAACCGCGGACTTCGTGCGGCACTCGTGATCCACCCGATCTCCTTCGCGTGGTCGCCGCTCGAAACCAGGGTCAGACCGGCGCGAAGCGGAGTCCCCGAAATCGAGATCAGGCCGCAGAGGCGCTTGTTCGTTTGGCCCGACATCTTCATCCGTGAAATCACTTCCTGGCCGATGTAGCACCCTTTCGCATAGTCGATCGACGACACTTCCAGGTTCGCTTCATTCGGGATGATCTGGTCGGTCAACTCGCGGCCCCATCGCGGGATCCCCTGCTCGATCCGAAAAATTTCCGCGGATTCCTCATCGCCGAAAACAAAATGCGCCGCGAGGTCCTGCCGCACCCGCTCGTGCTCGGGCTGCTCGAACCAAACGTCCCAGCCCGCGCAGCCGAAACGGTTCGCGCGCACATTTCTCATCGGCTTCGGGGCGGTCCAGGAACTCTCCCCGGTGGTGTGGAAAATCCCGAACCGCTCTGTCACGTCTTCGATCTGCACATCATCCGCGATAATATATCGGTCGATCCGGGCGGGAAGCTCTTCCCGCAATTCTGGCTCGGCATCCAGCAGAAAGGAATCGCCCTCGGTGGAAATGAAAATGTCCGCGTTCAGTTTTCCTTTCGCATTCAGGACCGAAGCCTGGATGGCGGCATCCGCGGTCGCCTTTCGAAGATCGTTGCTGATCTGGCCGTTGAGAAAACGAAGACGATCGGCGCCGGTAATGCGCAATTTCACGCGCGAGGAAAGATCAAACCAGGCGCCCTGTTTGAAATTGAAGGGAGGCGTCATGAGCGACGCTTCGACATCGCTCAATTGTCGTCCCGGCGCTTCCAGAAGCCCCCCCAGAGTCCGCGAGGCTCCTCCCCTTTTTCTTCGGTACTCAGGGAGGAAGCAGGTTCCGCCAGGGCCGGTGCGGGACTGCCAGCAGATTTTGTCACCGACTCCGAAACGTTTCGGAGAGAGAACGCGGGCTCACTCTCACCGTTGCTCACTTCGCTCGCTGCGGCGGCACGAGCTTCGCCGGTCTCTCCGCTTGGAGCGGCGGTAAGCACGGCCTTCCGTTCCTCTTCCGACTTCGCGCGCGCACCCACCTCTGCCTCACTCGGAGAGGGGGGGGCCGCAGCACTCGCGGCAAGATCCGCTGTCGGCTCTTCTTTCGCCTCATTGGGTTTCAAGTCCGAGGCCGGCGAGGGGGCAGACTCGGCTCCTGGACTCTCTGGCCGCTTTTCTTCATCGATGCCCGCCAGCTGCGGCTGATCATCTCTCGCAGCCTCGCCGCGATCGAGCGGACCGCCCGCGGGAAAATATTGACGGAAGAGCGACGAATAATCTTCGTCGCCGCGCCCTTGCCGCAATTCCTCGGTCAAGCCGTGGCGTGAGGCATCCGTCGCCCCGACCTCGATCCCAAATCCGCGAGCCAGGCGCGTAGCGATGACGACATCCTTCAGCATGTGCTTCACCGAAAAATTCGTTTCAAAATTGCCCTGGATCATCATGGGCAATTTCATATCCACCGTGGTGGAGTTGCTGCCGTTGCCTTTCATGGCGATGGCGAATTTATCCACCGGCAGCCCGGATTTGTGGACCAGGGTCAACGCCTCAGCCAGAGCCTGAACGCTGGCCGCGGTCACCATGTTCGTGGCAACTTTGATGGTGGTGGCATCCCCCACCTTGCCCATTTCGATAATTTCCTTGCTGCTGGCTTCGAGAACGGGCCGCGCCTGGCGCAACGCCACTTCGTCCCCTCCAATGTAATAAACAAGCTGCCCAGTTTCCGCCGCCATCTTGCTTCCGGTGAAGGGCGCGTCGAGAAAACGCGCGCCCCTTTTTTCTACGATCTCAGCGCACGCCCGCATGGTATCGGGCGAGACCGTGCAATGGGCCATCACGACATGATTCGGGGTAAGATCCCGGGTGATGCGCTGCGCCGTTTGTAGCAAAGCTTCGTCGTCCGAGACGAAAATTTGGATGAAGTCGCATAGTTCCGCGACCTCCGCGGCGGAGCCAACAAAGTTTGGAACGGGACGCGGCGTGCGGTTCCAGACAAAGACGTGGAAACCGCGCTGCCTCAAGTTGTCGGCGACGCGCGAGCCGATGATTCCGAGCCCGATTACTCCGACATTCCTTCGTGTGCGAATAGACATTAGTTGGTTTCGCCCCGTTCCCTTGGGGCCGATGATGGCTGAAAATCACGGCAAATCAGCGGAGACGCAACGCCGAACTTTCAGGGGGAGACTGCTTTAGTTTGGTGCGACCTGGCAGCGCCAGAGCTTTCTCATTACTTCAACGCTTTTTCCGCGAGGTAGTACGCGGTAACGGTCCCAATGATGCGCAGACTTTCGGCGCTGAGCTTATCGATGGTGTCCTCGGGTGTGTGCCAGGGCGGATAATCGAAATCGATCAGATCAATGGTCGGGATGCCCGCTTCATTCAGCGGAGTGTGATCATCCAGGATGCCGCCACTGTGATACGTGAAATGCGACCGCAGATTCAAGGCATAGGCGGAAGCGAAGATGTCGCCGGCCATGTTTGCTGGGGAATCTGGCGGGAGCGTGATTCGGAGCGACTGGTCACCCACCATGTCCAACAAGACGCCACCCCGATATTGCTTCGTTTTATTTTGGGCCGTGAGCTGTTTCGCATAGTAGCGGCTGCCGAAAAGGCCGTCCGTCTCGGAAAATGCCCGATACGCTTCCTCGCCGTCGAAGAAAACGAGCTCTGCTTTGGCCGCGAGATCGGGACGCTCCGCCAGAACACGCGCCAACTCCAGAAGCACGCCGGTACTCGAGCCGGCATCGTTCGCGCCGACGAACCTGGCGGTGTCGAACGTCTTGGTGTCGTAGTGCGAGCAAACGATAAACGACGGCGCCACATCCTTTGCCGCAAAGGTCGCGATGAGATTCACGAACTCGATTTTCCCGCGCGGCGTGTCGTCGGTGAAAGTTTGCCGCGTTACCTTCCAGCCGAAAAGTTCCAGCTGTTTTATCAGGTAGGTTCGCGTCTTTTCGATCGCCTCCGTCGCCGGCGGTCGCGGGCCGAAGTCCACCATTGCCTGAACGTGCGCGAGCGCCTTGTCCCCCGAGAAATCCTCCCAGATTTTCTTCTGATTGGCCGGTTGGGACTGCGTTTGAGCTCGATCGCATCCCGCTAGAAGAGCGAACGCGATAATCAACATCGCGCGCCGAGCGCACGATCCGCCTCGCCAGAGGTTAGGTCTCACTCGCAGACAGTCCAAGGGCGGCCAGAACGCGTTGAAGATCGTCGTTGCCGTAGTATTCGATTTCGATTCGCCCGCGTTTCTCGCCGTGGTGCAAGGTCACCCGGGTTCCGAGATGTTCCTGCAATCGATTCTGGAGGTCGTCGAGCGTCGCGGAAGTAATGGCAGCGCTCTGCTTTTTTCGCCGCGGCCTTGTCGTACCCAGTTGGCGGGCCACCAGTCTTTCCGTGGCGCGGACCGTTGCGCTCCGGCGCAGGATTGTTTCCGCCACAGCCCGCTGTTCCTCCGGTTCTTTCAAACCGAGCAAAACTTTGGCGTGCCCGACGGAGACGAGACCCTGCGTGAGCCAGGTCTGCACTTGCGGATGCAAATCGAGCAGCCGCATGGAATTCGCCACGGCCGCACGGCTGCGCCCAACTTTCTGCGCGATATCTTCCTGCCGCATCCCGAATTCACCGGCGAGCCGGGCGTAGGCCTGCGCTTCCTCGATCGGATTGAGGTCCGCGCGCTGCAAATTTTCAATCAGAGACAGCTCCAGCACTTCGAGGTCGGTCGCGACGCGAGTGATTACCGGGACCTGCGAAAGCCCCGCTTCCTGGGCCGCTCGCCACCGTCGTTCACCCGCGATCAATTCATGACGTCCCGCGACATCGCGGACAACCAGCGGCTGGATGATTCCGTGCTGCCGGATCGATTCGATCAGCTCTTCCAAAACATCGCGGGCAAATTCTTTCCGCGGCTGCAACGGACTCGGCACGATGCTGGTCAGGCTGACCTGACGAATTTTCTCGCCTGGTTCCGGGTCGATCCGGGGCGCAGATGGCCGGGCGCTAATTAAAGCGCTGAGACCTTTGCCGAGAGCAGATTTCGCCATGCCCGTGAGGTTATCGGAACGATGTTGATCAAGCAAACCCCCAGCACACTTATCTCCTGCTCCTACTCCTGCTCCTGCTCCTGATCATGATCCTGATCTCTGTGGACGGGGCGCAGCCCGGGATCAGGATTAGGATTAACAGCAGGAGCAGGAAAGGGATTTTGGCGAGGCCCTCAAATGCGCTTAGCATGCGCGAATGGCTGGAAACGATTCGAACCTTTTCACTCTGGGACATTCCCCCGACCCGGACGACGCCTTCATGTTTTACGCGATGGCGGAGCACAAGATCGATCTGCGCGGCTATCGCTTCGAGCACCGGCTCGAGGACATTCAAACGCTGAACGAGCGCGCGCTTCGCGGCGAGTTGCATATCTCCGCTATCTCGATCCACGCCTTTGCCTATGTGAGCGATCGTTACGCGCTCATGCCCTGTGGCGCGAGCATGGGCGATGGGTATGGCCCGATGGTCGTCGCGACCAAATCCGGCGACCTCGATCCGAATGCCTCGGACGACGAGGTCCGGGCTTGGCTGCGAAATCGGACGATCGCGATCCCAGGCCGGATGACCAGCGCATATCTGGCGCTGCAACTTTACCTCGGCGACTTCAATCACGTCGTGGTGCCGTTCGACCAGATCTTCGAGGAGGTGAAAAGCGGTCGCGCGGGAGCGGGCCTGATTATTCACGAAGGCCAGCTCACCTATAGCCGGTCGGGGTTCACCAAGATCGTGGATCTGGGCGAATGGTGGAAGCGCGAGACCGGTCTGCCGTTACCACTGGGCGGCAATGTCCTGCGCAAAGACATCGCCCCGGCGGTGCGACGCGATCTGCTCGCGATCATGCGCGAGAGCATCGAGTTCGGGCTCGCGCATCGCGACGAAGCGGTGGCGCATTCGATGCCTTACGCGCGCGACATGGATGCGAACCTCGCTGGCAAATTCATCGGCATGTACGTGAACGACTACACGCGGGATTACGGAGAGACGGGGCGCAAAGCCGTGCGCGAATTTCTCCGCACCGCACACGAGCGGGGTTACGTCAGCAAGCTGCCGACCGTCGAATTCGCCGATTAAGCGGGAAGTTCCAAATCCCAAGCTCCGAGCTCCAGAGAAACATCAAGCTCCAAACTTCAAGGGGAGCATACCAAATCGCGCTTGGAGCTTCCCTGGAGCTTGGAACTTTCGTGCGAAAGCACGACGATCCCTACTTTTTCGGCTTGGAGGGTTTGGCGGCTTCGCTGGCAAACGCTTTCACGCGCTCGAACTCCTTCTGAAACCCGCCCGCGAAATCATGGGTGCCGTACTCGAACAGGACGACAAAAGAGAAGGTGAAAAACAGAAAGAGAACGAGCCAAAAAAAGCCCCGGAGCAACGCCATGGGTCTGATGGTAACTTACTCGCCTCCTGCGGTCAACGAGGGTAACGGGGCGACAAAGTTCCAATTGAACGGCCTGATGAAGCTGCCATCCTTTCCGAGCCATGCGCGTCCCTCTGCTCGACCTTAGCGAACAATACCGCGCGCTGGCTGAACCGATCCGCGCGCAGCTCGACGACGTTCTCGCCCACCAGGCCTTCATCCTTGGGCCCAAGGTTTCGGCTTTCGAAGAGGCGATGGGCCGATATTGCGGATCACCTCATGCCATTGGGGTCTCCTCCGGCACGGATGCGCTCCTCGCCATTTTGATGGCGATGGGAGTGGGACCGGGAGACGCAGTCATCACGAGCGCCTACTCATTTTTCGCAACCGCTGGCTGCATCGCGCGGGTCGGAGCTACTCCCCTCTTTATCGACATCGAACCGGAGACGTACAACATCTCGCCCCGGGCCTTGGAGACTTATCTGACGACATCGTGCCGCCGGGACGCCGAGGGGTCGCTTCGAGGGCCGCAGGGTCAGAAGTTGCGCGCCATCGTTCCGGTGCACCTTTTCGGCCTTTGTTGCGACATGGACGCGATCCATCAAATCTCCGAGCGTTTCCAACTCGAGGTCATCGAAGACGCGGCCCAGGCGATCGGCGCGGAATATCCATTTGGCGGAACGACCACGAAAGCCGGGACTATGGGCCGGACTGGCTCTTTCAGTTTTTACCCTTCGAAGAACCTTGGCGCCGCCGGCGATGCCGGACTGATAACCTGCCGGGACGAGGCCTTGGCGCAACGAATCCGGACCTGCCGTCAGCACGGGATGGAGCCGCGCTATTTCCATCACTTCATCGGCGGCAACTTCCGGTTGGACGAGATGCAGGCCGCGATCCTGGCGGTAAAGCTCCCATTCCTCGATGGCTGGTCGGCTGCGCGTCGCGGCGTGGCGGATTTTTACCGCGCGGAATTCGAGCGGTTGGGCTTGACGAGTAAGATTGTGCTTCCAGCGGAACCGTACCGCGAACGCGGCCTGACGAATCACCACATCTACCACCAATACGTGATTCGAACGCCACAGCGTGATGCCTTGCGCGAGCATCTCACGCGGAAGGAAATCGGCACGGCCATCTATTACCCCCTAGGTCTGCACGAACAAAAATGTTTTGCCTATCTCGGCTACGGCGCGGGTGACTTTCCTGAAACGGAACGCGCCGCGCGCGAATCGCTGGCTTTGCCGATCTATCCGGAATTATCGCGCGAGTCGCAGCGGTACGTCGCAGAAGCGATCGCGGAATTTTTCTGACCAAGGAGGGGTGCTTCCGCTGGGCGCCCCCACCGGCAAAACACTTGCGACGCGGGGCAGCCGAGCCTATATCAACGCTCGCCGTTGCCGGCATGCGGGTAGGTACCGAAGTGGCCAAACGGGGCGGACTGTAAATCCGCTGGCTTACGCCTTCGTTGGTTCGAATCCAACCCTGCCCATTTCATCCCCGCGCTCGTCTCGCGCGCGCGGCGGCGAAGATTCCGATCCCGACCACATTCGCCGCGACGATCACCCCCGCGACCTTGATGGTGAAGGCGGAATTACTTTTCACATCGATGATCGGGAAGATGGAGAGCGCGACGTAAAGCAGAGTCATGAGCAATCCGGACGCGGCGGCAACCCGAAGCCACCACGGCGGCGCCGAGGTCTGCGCGCGCAAACCGAAGAGCGGGATAGAGAACATGACCAGGTAGGTCAACGCGTAGAAAATTCCGCCGGCGTTGAACAGAAGTTGAAAGGACTCCTGCTGGCCAACCCCGATGAGACTGAGCGAACCCATTACGACCGTCACGGCTCCCACGAACAGAATCGAGTTCACCGGGGTCTTGAAACGCGGATGCAATTTCGTGAACCAGCGCGGCATCAAATGGTCCCAGCCCGCGACCATCGGCAGTCTCGTTAGGCCAGTAAAATTCACGCTCGCTTGCGCGATTCGCAGCACGATCAGGAGCGCGAGAGCGACCGGCACCACCAATGCGGCCACGCCAAAAGTCTTAAATCCCAGACTCAGCACCTGCGGAATCGGTGCAATGAGATCGATCTGGTCGGGGCGCACAAAGGCGAGCACCGAGCTGGTGCCGAAAATAAACATGATGGCAATGAGTGGCGCCGCGACCATGACGGAACGGCCGATGGTCCGCGCCGGGCTGCGACATTCGCCGGCCAGGATTGCGACGTATTCAAATCCGCCGAGCGCGCCGAAGCCGAGCTTGCCGAGAATGTTCAGACTAAAGAGCGAGAAAACGGGCATCGCCGTGGCCAGCGGGTGAAATTCCCGCATCTCGCCCCGCGCGACCAGGACAAACGGGAGCACCAGTAATACGCCGAAGATCGTCAGCATGATGATGCCCCCGACGTTATGAAGCCATTTCCCGACACTGAGTCCAACGGTCGAGACGACTACGAGAAGCGCGATCACGAGCAGACTCGTTAGGGTGATCAACCATTTGTTCGAGGATATCCACGCGCCGGAAGGGCCGATGGCGTAGGCCAGATTCGTGGTCAATTGCAGGCCGATCTCGGACGTGTTCGTGATCACGTAGAGCCAGAGATTCCAGGCCACCATGAAACCCGCCGCTTCGCTGAATCCGAGCTTGGCCCACTGATAAAGTCCGCCCTCCAGCGGCATCAGGCGATTCAGATAAATGACAACGACCGCCGACGGCAGATAGAAAAGCGTGATCGCGAGCAGCCAGAAAACGACATGGGCCGGTCCCAGCTTCGCGGCCGCCCCGACCCACGTCAGGCCAATGATGAACAAAATCTGGGTAAGCGCGAGATCGCGCAGACCCAGTTCTTTCCTAAAAACGGCGCTGTGCGCGGCGACTTCCGCCCCGGCGCTTCGCAGATCCTCAGCGTTGGGCGAACCCATGCGCGGACCTTAGCACGACGCCAAAGCCAGACGCACCAGAATTAAACGGCAACGCTGCTAGCGCTTCTTTTTGCCGGCACTCTTGCGGGCAGTGGAAGATTTTTTCGCGCTTGTCTTCTTAGACTTGCCGCCGCTCTTGGCCGCAGATTTTGCGCTGCCTTTCGACTTCGAACTCTTCGTGGACTTCGCGGAGGAAGAGCGCGCCTTGGACTTGGAGCTGCTCTTCTTTGCCGCTGTTTTGGACTTCGCCGCTGGTTTGGACCGGGCCGCGGATTTTCCGCTCTTCTTGGCAGCTTTTTTCGTCCCGCTGGATTTTGTTGAGGCGTTCGCCTTTTTCCCAGCTGCTTTCGCAGTTTTCGTCGCTTTCTTTCCGGAGGACTTTGAGCCGGCCGCTCGACCCGCCAGGGCCCCGATCACCCCGCCCACCACGGCGCCCATCGGACCCGCGATGCTGCCGAGCACCGCTCCGGTGGCAGCACCCGCAGTCTGTTTCGAGATCGGTGGAATATCGATATTCTCAGATGATGAACCGGAGGGGTCAGTCGATTTTTGGTTTTCGTCAGGCATAAGAGTGCTCCTTAAGGCAATGAGTTAAGTTGGCTTCTATTCACAACTAGTTCGCATGGCGCAGGTCTTTCAGCCGTGGCCTGCGTGATTTTTCGCCTCGATGCCTGCAGCGAAAAACACGTTTTCCCGTTCGACCGAGGCTCCCCGGTTGACGAAAAAGTCGTGTAATTCGGGAGTGTAATATTCGCCGTTCTCCTTTGGATTGAGCCCCAGAAAAACGCGGCCGCCGGGATTGAGATGGCGCTTGAGATCGTCGAGAAAAAAAGCCCACTCCGCCGGGCCCCACCACCATTGGTGTTTGCTCTCGCGATTGAAATCGATCGAGAAGGCAGTGACCAGATCAAACGTGCGACCCAGATCGGGCAACGGTTCGTGCGGCCGAATCGTCCAAATCTTTCGCTCGACCCGAAACAGCTCGAGCAACTCGGTGAAGAGCGGAAACTCGTCGATGTCCAGCCCTAAACCGGTGTGGCCGAGATGCTGCAAAACGAACAGGAAGAAACCGCCGCCGCAGCCGAGGTCGAGCACCGAGAGAGGGGGAGAGCGATGCAGCTTAAGGTCCTGCGCGCGCACGATGTTGTAGCGAAGCCATCGCGTGACATCCGCATACTTGGAGTAGTGCAGTCCAGAATTCGCATGCGGCGCCTGGATCTCTGCCAGGCGCGTCTGGTCGATCTTGGCCAAAAGCGGCTCGATCGGCAGGGGATGAATGAAGCGTTCCGCGCGCCGCCACGCCCGGCGGTAAGTGAGAGGTTGCGCGAGCTTCGCGACTTTATGGGAAAATCTCACAGCTCAGCTTCGGCAACAGGACACATCCCGCAAACGGACACTGTTGCGTTAAAGACCGTGCGCCGGGAGAGCTCTTCCCGCGCGCAAAGAAAACGTGCCTGGAGGATTGGACCCCAAACCCTGAATGGAAAGGCGCGTATCGCGCCGGCTTATCGGCCGCGCCGTTGACCGCCGCCGCTGTCGCGACGTCCACCGCCGCTCCCGCCGCCGCCGCCATATCCGCCGCCACCGCCGCCATAGCCGCCACCGCCGCCGCCATAGCCACCACCGCCGCCGCCGTAACCGCCGCCGCCGCTGCGTCCACCACCGGGCGGGCGAGCTTCACGGGGACGAGCTTCGTTCACGGTCAAGGGCCGGCCTTCCACCGTCTTGCCATTGAATTCCGTGATCGCTTTTTGAGCGTCTGCTTCCGTTGTCATGGTGACAAAGGCGAAGCCGCGCGACTTACCGGTGAACTTATCCTGCATCAACGTGACCTCTGAAACTGGTCCCGCCTGAGCGAAAAGATCCTGAAGATCTGTTTCGGTCGTGTTGAAGGAAAGATTTCCTACGTATAATTTAGTTCCCATCTGAGTTTACTGTGGAAAACGCCGCCTGGTCACTGTTCCCGCTTATCGGATTTCAAATCGCCACTGAAAAACTCAACTGACAATCTACCAACGCACCGAGCTTCCGTTTTCTTTTCGGCGTGATTAGTAGAGGCTTTCGCCCGCGAAAGCAAATAGAATCGCGGACGCGATCCGCTCCTGAAAAATGCCCGAAATTTCTCCATCAACGGACCGGTTAAACCCGGCTCGCGTGGCTATCGTCGCCGCCGGGATTGTCAGCCCGCTCGGCTTCGGATTGCACGAAACGCTGGGTTCGTTGCGAGAGAGTCGCGATTGCGTGACGCCGGTGACCCGGTTCGCGGTTGACCACACGCGGTGCAAAACAGCGGGGCAGGTTTCGGACGAACGACTCGCTCGTGCCGGAGAACCGCAGCTTCGTTCCGAGCGGCTCCATCGCGTGGCCCGAATGATGATCCTGGCGCTGGAGGAAGCGCTCGAACAAGCGCCCGGTTTTCAACCTCAGCTCAGCGTGGTGGGCACGACTAGCGGCGGCATGACGTTTGGCGAGGAGTATTATCGCGGCCTAAAAGGCGGACGGATCTCCAGGCGTCGAGCCGCTTCGTTGATCGCAAACTACACGCCGCAGAAGCCGGTAATGGACGCGCAGGAAACCTTCGGCCTCACCGCACCCTGCCAGGTCATCGCGAACGCCTGCGCTTCCGGCACGAACGCGATTGGGCACGCCTTCGAATGCATCCGCTCAGGCCATTACCAACGCGTCCTCGCTGGCGGGTACGATGCGCTTTCCGAGTTGGTTTTTGTCGGCTTCGATTCGCTTCAAGCCTCGACTCCCGAACGTTGCCGTCCCTTCGACCGCGAAAGGACCGGACTTGTTCTGGGCGAAGGCGCGGCAATTCTCCTTTTGGAAAACCTTGAGTCGGCCCGCGCCCGCGGCGTCACGATTCTGGCCGAGGTGCTCGGTTACGGCATCTCGACCGATAACCACCATCTGACCCAACCGAATCCATCCGGCAGTGGCGCGCGTCAGGCGATGGAAGGCGCCTTGCACAGCGGTGGAATAAAGCCGCAGGAAATAGATTACGTGAACGCTCACGGAACGGCGACGCCCTTTAACGATGCGGCGGAAGGCAAAGCGATCGCCGAACTTTTCGATGGCGTTCCGGTCAGCTCGACCAAAGGCATGATGGGGCACTCGTTAGGCGCGGCCGGCGCGATCGAGGCGGTCATCAGCCTTCTCGCTTTGCAAAATCAGTTTCTCCCTCCGAACATCAACTTCCGTCACGGGGATGCGGACCTGAATTTGAACATCATCGCCAACGAATCCCAGGCGGGCAGCCTTCGGACCGTCTTATCGAATTCGTTTGGGTTCGGGGGCACCAACGCTTCGGTGATAATCCGGGCAGTCGACTCATGAGCCTGGGCATCGCCGGCATGGGTTGGGTTACGCCGCTCGGCAGCGGCGTGGACACCGTCTGGAATCGGTTGCTGAACGGTGAAGTCTCTAGTGCGGGATCGATTGAGGGTCCAATGGGCCAGGTTTATCCCATTTATGCGGTGCCGGCGGAGGCGACCGCAAAGGCCCCGGCCCATCCGCGTTTGCGCCGCTCTAGCGCTATCTCGCGCTTCGCGGTGGTGGCGGGCCTCGCCGCACTGGAAGACGCGGGAGTGACGCTCAACGACGAAACTGCCGCGCGCACTGCCTTGGTTTTTGCCGTGTCCAACGGCGGCGTGGTTTACACAAAAAAGTTTTATCATGAGATCGTCGAATCCGGCGCCAAAGCCGCGAGTCCGCTGCTTTTTCCGGAAACGGTTTTCAATGCGCCAGCCAGCCACCTCGCCGCGATCCTTGGCATTGCCGGCGCGAGTTACACCCTCGTCGGCGACGGCGCGGTCGGGATCCTCGCTCTGAAAATGGCGGAGGACTTGATGGCAAGTCACGCGCTTGATCGCTGTCTGGTGGTTGGCGCAGAGGAAGCCGACTGGCTCCTGTGCGACGCCTACCGAAAGTGGCGGCTGCTCCGTTCGGCGCCGCCGATCGAGCCCTTCGGCCGGCCCCCGCGTGGGATGATCCTGAGCGAAGGCGCGGGTGCAGTCCTGCTCACTCGCTCTGCTGCGTTGCAGATCGACAAGATTGCGGCGGGCACAAATTTTCGGAAACAAAGCGAGGCGGGCGCTTCCGTTCAGGAAGTCTTCTCGGAGCTATGCCGGGAAAACGAGAGCGATCTGGTCGTTGCGAGCGCAAACGGAACCTTCATCGATGAAGCGGAGCGTGGAGGGATCGCAGCAGCCTGCCCCGGCGCGAAAGTCCTGGCCGTAAAAGGGGCGCTCGGCGAAAGCGTGGGCGCGAGCAGCCTCTGGCAAACGATCGCCGCAGCGCAGTCGCTTCGCACCCAACAAGTGCCTCAAGTTTCGTCCTTTTCCGGGGAGGCCGGCCCTCCTTCCGGTAAGATCCGGCGCGCCCTGGTCTCCGTTTGCGGGTTAAATCAGCAGGTCGCCGGGCTCCGGGTGGCGCTCAGTTAAATTCCGACCCTCCGAAGCGCCGTAGCCTGCCAGCTTTTACTTTGCAACGGCGTTCGGCTCCGCTAATTTCGGCATCCCGCGATGCGTAAGCCGTTTCTCATAATTTTTACCCTCCTTTGCCTCGGCACTTTTGCTCAAGCCGTCGTGGTGACAAAGGAACAGCCGCTCGAGATTACCGCGACCGGCGATACAAATTATCAGGACGGCATTGCCACCGCGCACGGCAACGTCGCCATCCACGCGGGCGACACTGATATCTACGCCGATGGGGCCCGTTACAACCCGAAGACTCATGAGGTTTTCGCCGAGGGTCACGTGCGGATTTATCGCGCCGCCGGCCTCTTTGTGGGCGACCGCGCCATTTACAACACCGAGACGAAAGAAATTCACGCGGTCGACATGCGCACGGACAAGACTCCTTATCTCGTCAGCGGCACCGATGTCACTTCGATTTCCGAGGGAGCGTTCCTGGTCAAGAAGGGTTCGTTTACGACGCACGATTCTGCGAATCCCGACTTTCGCCTCCAGGCCAAAACGATCCGGATCTATCAGAACGACCGGGTCATTTTTCAGAACGTTACTTTCTACGTGGGCAAGGTGCCGGTCTTTTGGTGGCCCTACATGTATCAATCTCTGGACGACGCTTTCAGCGTTATCGTTTCGCCGGCGTATTTGAGTTCCTGGGGCCCGTCGCTTTTGACCCGGGTCAGTTTTCCGGTGACGGACGACATCAAGGCGCGGCTTCGGCTCGATTACCGGTCGCGCCGGGGCCCCGCGATCGGACTGGAGGCGGATGGGCGATACGGGACGGACAAATCGAGCTTCGCCCGCGTGCGGACATATTTTCTCCGGGACGACGAGCCGAATATCAATCGCACGTCGGTCCCGCGCGGCGAAATCTCTGCGGGACGTTATCGAGTTTCCCTGGAGAATCGGACCAATTTCACCTCCGATATTTACGGCATCGTCAACCTGACCAAACTAAGCGACCCCTTTGTCCTGGAGGACTTTTTCCAGGGCGATTTTCGAGTGGACCCGCAGCCGGACAATGTCGCCGCGGTGACGAAATTGGGTGCAAATTACACCCTCACCGCCATCGGCCGTTTCCAGGCGAACGAATTTTTCGAACAAACCGCGCGGCTGCCGGAGATCGTCCTCGACATCAACCGAACGCCGCTCTTCGGCGGGCCCATTTTTTATGAAGGCGAGACCGGCCTGGCGAATCTGCGCCGCCAGTTCGCGAACGATTCCACTTTCCAAAATTACGGAACGCTGCGGTTCGACACCTTCCACCAGCTTCTCTATCCCAATACCTATTTCGGCTGGCTCTCGGTCGTGCCGCGAGTGGGCATTCGCGGGACTTGGTACGACGAAACGCGCGACCTCGGAAAAACGATTTTCACGCCGAATCCGAACCCGTTCATTCCCGATTTTCTTTTGCCTGATCCCACGCTGGCGCAACCCATCCAGGACGGAGGCAGCACGTTTCGCACGGTGGTGAACGCAGGCGTGGAAGCTTCGTTCAAGCTTTCGCGAGTTTGGGAGGACGCCCAGACCCGGTCGCTCGGGTTGGACGGCCTGCGCCACATCATTCAGCCTTTTACAAACTTCTCCTGGGTCTCGAGCTCGAACTCAAATCCCGCCTCGATTTTGCAATTCGATCGCTTTCAACCCTCAACTCAATTGCGCCCGATCGACTTTCCGCAGTTCACTTCTGTCGATTCCATCGACGGTTGGTCGATCTTGCGGCTTGGCGTGCGGAACCGGCTTCAGACGCGGCGGGATGATCTGACCGTGAGTTGGCTCGATATGGAGACCTACATCGACGTCAACTTCGATAACCCGTTCGACAAGACAAAGTACTCCAACCTGTTCAACCGTTTCACCTTCACCCCGGTGCCCTGGGCCTCGTTCGGGCTTGCCACGCAGGTGCCCGTCTTCGAGAAGGGTTTCACGGAGATAAACACCTCGGTGAGCGTGCAGCCCATCGCAAACCTTCAAGTCTCGTTCGCGCACCGATATCTGAATCAGAATCCGTTCTTTGCTAACAGCAGCCAGTTCGTGCTCGCCGGATATTATCGGATCAACGACAACTGGGGCGTAGGGGCCCACCAACAGTACGAGGGCACGACCGGCATCCTCGAAGAACAGCGCTACTCCATTTACCGCGATCTCTCGAGCTGGGTCGCGTCGTTCGGCGCCGTGGTGCGTGATAACGGCGGTGGCGCCAAGGAATATGGCGTGCTCCTCACCTTCACCTTGAAGTCGCTGCCCAAATTCAGCTTCGATCTGAATTTCGATCCGGGCGGCACCAACCAAACTCAATAGGGCCGGGGGCGCGATCTCGATTGCAATTCCCGCGCTTTGCCCGTTTCTTCTCGCGCCCTGCTTGAGGCGCGGCGCTCCTTTCACTCACCATGGATATCTCCATTATCGGTTCCGGTTATGTCGGTCTTGTCACCGGCGCCTGTTTTGCGGACGTAGGTCACAACGTCATTTGCGTCGATAACGATCCGCGCAAAGTCGACTCACTTCAGGCGGGCAAGGTTCCCATCTACGAGCCGGGACTCGAGGAAGTCATTCACCGGAACGTCTCGGCCAAACGGCTTCGCTTTACCGGCAGCATTCAGGACGGGGTGGATAATTCGCAGATCGTTTTTATTGCCGTGCCCACGCCGCAACAGCCCGACGGCAGCGTCGATCTCAGCTTCATTGAAAAGGTGGCGCGTGAGATCGCGGGCGTTCTCACCAGTTATCGCGTGATCGTCGACAAGAGCACCGTGCCCGTCAAAACCGGAGAGAAAGTGCGGGAGTCGATCAAACGCTATAACCGTCACGGCGCGGAATTCGACGTGGTCAGCAACCCGGAATTTTTGCGCGAAGGCTGCGCGGTGGCGGACCTCATGCAGCCGGACCGGATCGTGATCGGCGCGCAGAGTGAGCACGCGATCGATCTGATGAAAAAGGTCTACGAACCGTTCATGGCGCCAATCCTGGTCACCGACATCAACAGCGCCGAGCTGATCAAGCACGCCGCGAATTCCTTCCTCGCCCTTAAGATTTCCTACATGAACGCCGTCTCCGCCATCTGCGAGGCGAGTGGAGCGGACGTGGAAAAAGTGGCAGACGGCATCGGTATGGATCGCCGGATCGGCCGGAGCTTTCTCAATGCCGGCATTGGCTACGGGGGCTCCTGTTTTCCGAAGGATATCGCCGCGTTCATCACCATCTGCGACCAGCTCGGCGTTCCGTTCAACCTGCTCAAGGAAGTCCAGCGGATCAACGCCGACCAAAAAAACCGCTTCCTGAAATCGATCCGGGAAACGCTCTGGGTTTTGCGCGACAAAAAAATTGCGGTTTGGGGACTGGCCTTCAAACCGAACACCGACGACATCCGGTCCTCCGTCGCGATCGAGCTCGTGGGCGATATGTTAAAACAGGGCGCGCACGTCACCGCGTTTGATCCGAAAGGAATGGAGAAGGCGCGCGAACTGGAATCGATCGCGGCCGCGAAGTTCGCGCCATCCGCCCTTGAAGCGGTGGAAGGCGCGGAAGCGCTGATCATCGCAACGGAGTGGGCGGAATTCGCCAACATCGATCTGGCCGTCGTGAAAGAAAAAATGACGACGCCCATAATTTTCGACGGGCGCAATTTGTTTGATCCCCAGACGATGGCGAAGCTCGGATTTAATTACCACTCGATCGGACGCGCGACGGTAAAACCGGATTGAGGTTGGATCGCTCGCTCCGGGAATGGCGGGCGGAACAGTCTTCGCGGATCCGGTTCCGGCGCGACTCTCGAGACCGAGCGATCTCGGCCGCCCGACTGCGCTGCATCGAGCGGCGGAGCGCTCGATTCACCTATGCCCAAAACAAATTCACGCCGCGTCGCCCTGGCCGCGCTCCGCGATTGGCGCACGAGTGAAAAATTCGCGGACGCCATCCTGGCGCGTTTCTTAAGCTCGAGCGATTTCAGCGCCCCCGACCGCGCGTTTGTCACGGAGCTTTTCTATGGAATCCTGCGGCACCTCAGTTTGCTCGATTTCTGGATCGGTTCGCTCAGGTCACAGCATCTTGACCATGACGCGCGCGATCTGTTGCGCCTCGGGCTCTATCAACTCTTCCTTCTCGACACGCCGCAGCACGCGGCCGTTTACGAGACCGTGCACCTGGCCACCGCGAGACGCCGGTCGCTGGTCAACGCAGTCTTGCGCAATGCGCTTCGCAGCAAAGCTGAACTCCTGGAAAAGGCGAATGCGCAAGACCTCAGCATCCGGACCTCACATTCGCCGTTCCTAATCGATCGCTGGACAAAGAATTTCGGTGCGGAAAAGGCCGCTGCGCTCTGCGAGTGGAACAACCGGCCCCCTCCCATCTACGGCCGCGTCAATCGGCTCAAAATATCGGTCGACGATTTTCTTGCGGGGCACCCCGACGCGGAGCGATTGTCGCAGTCCGAAAATTTCGTCCGCCTAACGAATGTTCCGAGCGATGCCCTCGCGGCTGGGCATTGTTACATTCAGGATCCGAGCACGGCGATCGCGTGCCTCCTGCTCAATCCCAAACCAGGCGAACGGGTGCTCGACGCTTGTGCGGCGCCGGGCGGGAAAACGGCCTACCTGGCGGAGCTCATGCAAAACGAGGGGTTTGTCCTGGCCTGCGATTGTGATGAGAGCCGACTTCTGACCTCGCGGGATAATTTGGAACGCCTTGGCCTCAACATCGCTCAATTCGCGCGGCTCGATTGGAGCACCGCCCAGGATCTGCCCGAAACTGCGGCTACGCCTTTCGACCGAATTCTGGTCGACGCGCCGTGCAGCAATACCGGGGTCATGCGCCGCCGGGTCGATTTACGCTGGCGGTTAACTCCAAAAGATTTCCAGCGTATGCGAGAGGAGCAGCTTGGGATTTTGCGCCGGGTCATCCCGTTGCTCAAACCCGAAGGCATTCTGGTTTACAGCACCTGCAGCATCGAGCCGGAAGAAAATGAGGCCGTGGTGGAAACCATTATGCGGGAGTTTTCCTTCCTGACCCTCCTGGAGGAAAAATCGATGCTGCCGTTCCGCGATGGATTCGATGGCGCGTACGCAGCGAAATTGATTCGCGAGACTTAGCAAGGTTGCATCCGGCAATGCCGGTGGAATCATTACGCTCTATGCATGACCCGCGCTTTGATAAGCTCGCGACTCTCCTGGTCGAATATTCCACCAGACTGAAGCGCAATGAAACGGTGCTGATCGAGAACTTCGACGTTCCGGACGAAATGACGATCGCGCTCGTGCGCGCGGCCCGCAAAGCCGGCGCAATTCCCTTCGTGCAAATTCAACGATCCCGCGTCAACCGCGAGCTCGCCTTCGACGCAACTGAGCGCCAGTTGAATCTGACCGCGATTCATGAACTCGCGCGGATGAAGAAGATGGATGCCTACA
Source organism: Verrucomicrobiota bacterium (assembly GCA_041167585.1). Lineage (GTDB taxonomy): Bacteria > Verrucomicrobiota > Verrucomicrobiia > Chthoniobacterales > UBA10450 > AV80. Next base: position 32,549 of record JBEEHV010000020.1, on the reverse strand, counting down.
TCGCGATTCGCGGAAGCAACAACGTCACGGAATTATCGGATGTCCCGCCTGAGCAGATGAAGATGCTGGCGAAGAAAATGAGGCCGGTGACCGACTGGCGGGTCAAAAAAACAAAGTGGGTTGTTTTGCGCTGGCCGACGCCCTCGATGGCCCAGCTCGCCAGCATGAGCTCGGAGGCGTTCGAAGATTTCTACTTTGACGTCTGCACCCTCGATTACCGCAAACTACAGCCGGGCATGAAAGCGCTCAAAGCGCTCATGGACAAAACCGACCGGATCGAGATCAAGGGGCCCGGGACGGATTTGCGCTTCAGTATCAAGGGCATCGGCTCGGTGATCTGCGGAGGCGATCGCAATATTCCGGACGGCGAAGTCTTCAGCTGCCCAATCAAGGATTCAGTCCAGGGGCACGTGCTCTTCAACGCGCCGACCATTTATCAAGGCATCGGGTTCGACAACATCCGGCTCGAGTTCGAGGACGGAAAAGTTGTTAAGGCTACGAGCAATCAGACTGAGAAGTTGAACAAGATTCTCGATTCGGATGCAGGTGCGCGTTACATCGGCGAGTTCTCGCTCGGCTTTAATCCTTATGTGCTGCATCCGATGCGCGACATCCTCTTCGATGAAAAGATCGCAGGCTCCTTTCACTTCACTCCCGGCCAGGCCTACGAAGAGGCTGACAATGGCAACCGGAGCCAGGTCCATTGGGACATGGTGAATATTCAGCGGCCGGATTATGGCGGGGGTGAGATTTATTTCGACGGGAAGCTTGTCCGGCGTGATGGCGAATTCCTGCCGGCTCCGTTGCGATCGCTCAACCGCGGCCGCTTCGCGAAGAAGTCGTAGCCGCGATCGCGGATCCCGGTTGTTGAAAACGCGCCGAACCTGCCGGGATCATCGATTCCCAGCTACAACCGTACGCAGAACGAGGAGGCTTTGACGCCTCCTCGCTCCGAAAACTGACTGGAATTAACTCTACGCGGGTTTCGGGGTCGACCCTTGCGCGGTGAGCTGCATCATTCCGATCTCGCCATTTCCAGCGAGCTGAATATTGGCGATGTCGAAGACCGGCGCGCCTTCGACTGCACTCGGGCCGGCGCCAGGCAACTGAACTGAGACACTCTTCGAAGTGGAGTTCAGCACGATCGAAGCGATCTCGAACGAAGGCGAGAACTCCACGGTCGCGATTTGGAAACGGCCGGTCACATGCACCGAGGCCTGTCCCTGTTGCGAGGGAGTTAGCTGCACCGCTCCGCTATCGCCGGACATAAGCTGCAGGCCAGCGATATTGAATGCAGGCGAGCTGATCACGCTGGGGCGCTGCTGTTGCGAGGGCGTCAACCGGATCATGCCGAGCGAGTTGCCCGCGAGTTGGACGCTGGAGACCTCGAAGGTGACCTGGAGGTTCATTGCCGGCTGCGGTTGTTGCGAAGGCGCGAGGCGCATCGTGACGATCTTCGAGGTCGGCTTCAATTGAAGCGCGCCCATCTTGAAACTCGGAGTGAGTTGCAGGGAGGCGATCTCGAAGGAGAAGGTCAGTTGCACTGCGGTTTGCATGCCGCTGGCTGGTTGAGATTGAGGTGCAGCCCCAGTCATTGGAGCAGGTCGGATTGCGGGTGCGGGTGTTGGTTGGGTCGGTTGAGACATGGTGGCTGGTGTTGTTGGCTGCTGAGCAATAGGCTCGGTGGAAATGACCTGAGGCGCGAAAGAGGGCGACTCCACAGACTGGCGGAGCGCGCCGATGCCCGCAATCGAAGTTCCCGGCGCCGTCTCTGGGAGACGCGCGGGAGTTTCCGGCTCGGGCTTGGTAATTTCGGCCATGGGTGAATCGGTAAACGCGGGAACTTGATAAGGGATGGGCTGCACTTGTGCAACTGGTTCTATCACTGGTTCCTCCAGCCGCGCTGCGGTCGCGACCATCGGTGCTTCGGCAATTTCAGGCATGGAGACGGGCTCAGCGACCGATTCCACGAACGCGGCTGTTTCCGCTGCAACCGGCTCGCTCTGCGTTTCAGCCACGACCGGCTCTTGGAAAGCAGGCGCGGCTTCGAATCTGGCGGGCTCTTCCACCTGCGCAGGGGCTTCGAATGCGACTGGCGCTTCATCCGCGGGTGTTGCCTCAATCGCGGCAGGCGCCGCGAACGCGACCGGCGCTTCGATGGCGGCGGGGGCCTGGGCGAGAACCGCCTCCTCTCCTTGCGGCGCGGGCACAACCTCTTCGCGTTTCGGCGCCAAATCCATTTTCGCCGCAGGTGCGAATTCCCATTCGGGCGCGGAAGCAAGTTTCGGCACTTCTGCTACGGAAGGCGCGGGCGCACTTTCCGCGAATAGGGCCGCAGTAGGCAGTGCTGTTTCCGGTTCACGAACTGGCGCGGTTTCTCTAGGAACGGTACTCTCGACCACAGTCTCCGGAACAAGCGGTGCAGTAACGCCCGGCGGGCGGTTCATCTTGCTGAAAGGAACTGCGGCGCGGCGCACGGAAGGCTCGGAAGCTTTCAATTGCAATGAAACTTGCGGAGGGCCGCCCGCGATTCGCGCTGGAGCGACGATGATGTCAGGTGCCTTCTCGATCGTTTTCGTGGCGGCCACCTTCGTGACTGTCTTCTTGGGACTCTCAACCGCCGGAGCGAAGCGCGGCCCGATCGCGGGCGCGGCGGTCGGATAAACCGAAACGTTCACACGGCGACGGAGCTCGGAAATCACCACCCAGGCTACGATGACGATGCCGGTCAAAAACAGAGCTCCCACCAGCAGACTGCGCGAGTTCGTCCAGCGATCCATGCGCTCGCTCACCGAGGGCTGCGACCATTCCCGGACCGTGGCTGGAGCGAGGACAGTAGCTGGAGTCGTGGCCACGGCCGGAGCAACCTTGTTCGCAGAAGAGGTAGCCGGAACGTTCGGCGGGCTTGCCTCTGTGATCGCGGCGGACGTGACCGGAGGATTAACAGGATTATCTTTCGTAGCGGATGTCGTCGGCACATTCGGAGGGCTCGCCTGGACTTGCGCGCTTTGCTCAGGCGCCTGTGTGAGCGGCGCGCGCGTCTCGGCCGGCAAAGCATTCGAGACCACCGGCGTTTCCACCTTCGGCGAAGCAAGAGGCGCAGCCTTGTCGGTCTTCGTTGTAAGCGCTTGCGAAGCGGGCGGCGCTTGCGTCGTAGTCGTGGCTTCCATTCCTGGAACAGTGGCTGGCGCCTTCTGTTCGACCGGCGCCTTCTGCTCCGCCGGCGCCTTCTGCTCAGCCGGCGCTTTCTGCTCGGCTGGCGCTTTCTGCTTGCTGTTCAACGCCAGGGCCGTGGATGGGATCGGACTCGGTTCGATGGCCGGCGTCGCTTCCACTTTTGCCACCTCCGTGGAAGTCGTGGCCGGCGCGGTTGCGCGATTCTCCAGCCAGCCCAGATCGTAAAAGGAATCGGCGAAGACGAGATTAAGCGCCGGCGAATAAATCTTCCGAGCGGAAACGATCCAATCGTTCGCTTTGGCGCTGTTGTTATGTTTGAACTCCCAGGCCGCCTGGGCGTAATAGAGCGCCGGGGTGTCTCCGGTGAATTGGAACTGCTCCATCATCTTCTGCGCGCGTGCGTCTTTTCCCTCGAGCAGAAGCGTCAGGAAGATCTTGAATTTGATGATCTGCGAGCCCTGGTTCTTGTCGCCGCCGGGAGCGGGCGTCGCGGAATAGAGCGCTTCGAATCGATCGCGCGCCTTGGTATAATCTTTTTTCTTAAACGGAATCTGCGCGAGGTTGAATTGCGCTTCGTGGAAATTCGGGTCCGCTTTGATGGCCTGCTTGAACGCGGTTTCGGCGCCATCGAAATCCTTTTGCGCCAGTAAGATTTCTCCGCGCAGATTGAGAGTCGCGGCCTGATTCGGATTGGCCGCGTCCGCCTCATCGACCAGTTTGCGGGCAGCCGTCAAATCGCGCTGCTGAAAAGCCTGCTCGGCCTGATCGAGTTTCTCCGTGGCGATGGCCTTTGCTTTCGCCTGGCGATCGGCTGCGGTGGTAAGTTCCAGCGCGACGCGGTTTTGGCCAGCGGGCTTTTGCATCCAACCGACTTCGTAAAGCGATTCAGCGAAAAGCTTGTTCAGTTGCGGCGAGAAACTTTTCTCCGCCTTGGCCAGCCAATCTTTCGCTTCCTTTTCGTTTTTGTGCTGAAGCGAAACAGCGGCGTTCGCGTAATAGGCCGCCGGCGTTTCCGGCGAAAGCTCAAACTTCGCGAGCATCGAATCCACCATGTTCTCCTTGCCCTCGAGCAGATAGGTCAGGAGAATTTTGTATTGAATCAGTTGCGCCGCTTCGCCCTGCAACTCAGCGGCATTCCCCTGGAGCAATCCTTCAAAACGTTTGCGCGCTTCCGCCCAGTTTTTTCTCAGGAACGGAATCTCCGCCAGATTGAATCGCGCGTTCCAGAATTTTGCATCGGTCGCGAGTGCTTTCTGGAGCGAGGTTTCCGCCTGATCGTATTGAGCCTGACGCATTAAAATGACGCCGCGCAAATTGTGGGATTCAGCCAAATCGGGCTGGCGCGCATCGATCGCGTCGAGGTCCAGGAGCGCTTGCGGATAATTGTTGGCGTTGAATTCGCGAAACGCTTTGTCGTACATCGACTCCAGTTCCGCTTTGGTAGGGGCGACGTTATTTGCCGCAAAAGAACTGAGAACCAGGACCGTGATCGTCGCGAATTTCCGAATATTCATGCCAGGACGCATAGAAGCTTTAGGGACGGTTATTGACAAGTCCTTTCTGCCGCTTTAACCGCGAAAACCCTGTTTTTTTCCAATAAAATGGGGCACGCGTTGGGGCGAAGGCTCATTCTTCCAGAGCAAGGGTCGCGCCGCCGATGATTCCGGCGTCATTTCCAAGTTCGGCCGGTACGACCTCGAGCTGCTCATGGAAAACGGGCGCAGTCCGTTCGCGAATCGTGCGCTTGATTGGATCGAACAGAAGATCGCCCGCTTTGGCCACTCCCCCGCCGATCACGATCCGATCCGGATTGAGCAGCCAGCAGATGTTCGCAAGCATGATCCCAATTTCGAGTCCGAGCTCTGCCCAAAGTCCGGCCGCGATCTCGTCGCCGCTCAACGCGGCTTTTTCGAGTGACAAGGGTGTGATTTTTTCCTCAGTGCGCGCGATCCCAGCGGCCTGATAAAGTTTTTCGGCGCGCTCGATCATCTCGCGATTGCCGACGTATTTTTCCAACGCCCCAAAATTTCCGTACCGGCCCGGAACGCCGCGCGGCTCGAGAATCATCTGGCCGATCTCGCCCGCGCCGAGGCGACTACCGCGAAATAATTTCCCATCCAGGATCAAACCGCCGCCGACTCCGGTGCCAAGTGTCATGCACACGACGTTCAGCCGATCTCGGCCGGCCCCAAATTTCCATTCCGCGTAAGCCATCGCGTTGGCGTCATTTTCAATAACCGAAGGCAACCCCGTCCGCTCGCGCAGCACCTCCGCCAGCGGCACGTCGTGCCAACCGGGTACGTTCGATAATTCGCGCACCAGCCCTTTTACGCCATCGATGATTCCTGGCAGTCCTGCGCCCAGCGCGCAAACGTCCGGGTGTTGCTCACGCAAGATCGCAACATCGCGAAAGACCGCCTCGAGAAGGCTCTCGGCGCCCTCGTGGTTCCGCGTCGGAATGGGCGGCGTGCGCGCGATAATTTCTTTCCCCCTGACAACGCCGGGTTTCACACTTGTCCCCCCGAAGTCGATCCCGATGGCGAGTCGCGCACTCATCCCTTTTTGGTTTTTCCCGCGTTGCGATTCGCGATGATCCGCAGTCCTTCCAAGGTCAGGTTTGGATGGACGGTATCGATCTCGGGCAGCTTCCGGGCAATCAATTGCGCATAGCCACCGGTCGCCACCACCTTCGGTGTGCGACCCGGAAAACTTTCCGCGCCGACGCGAATCAAAATTTCTCGAACCAGTCCGCGATAACCAAAAATCGCGCCAGACATCATCGCGTCGCGGGTGCTCTTCCCGATCGCACTTCTGGGCTCACGCAGGCTCAACTTCGGCAACAGCGCCGTGCGCTGATACAGAAAATTCGTCATCGCCTCTAAGCCGGGCGCAATGACCCCTCCGATGTAATAGCCCCTGGCAGAAACGACGTCGAAAGTAACGGCCGTTCCGAAATCTACCACGATGGCTGGATAGCCATAGAGCTGCGCTACCGCGGCGGCGTTGGCGAGTCGATCGGCCCCAATTGAACGCGGAGACGGATAATCAATTCCGACGCCGAGATCGAGCTTCGGCGTGAGAAAAAGCGTGCGTGACGAACCAGCCGCCCTGGCCATCATCTTGTCCATGGTCGGGACCACGGAGGAAACGACAATTGTCGTCACTGACCGCTCACGCAAAATCCGGCGCATGGCCGGGGCAGTCAGGTCAGGGGTGGGAAGTCGGATCGGCTTCGACAATTTTCGCGTCGTCGAGAACGCCAGTTTCGTGTAGGAATTGCTGATATCGACCAGCAGATAATCGGTCGCTTGTTTCCGGGCTGGGCGCATTCGTGAAAGGCATTTCACGCTGGAAGGCTCGATCCCGTCAAGCCCGCGAGCTTGCGGGTTTTCGGTGCAACGCTTAGCCTCGGCCCGTGAGAAATCTGGTTCATCGCCCCCGCCGGCTTCGTCGCAGCGCCGGCCTGCGGAACCTTGTCCGGGAAACAAAACTCACCGCGCACGATTTCGTTCTGCCTCTTTTCGTGAGCGAAAAATTGCAGCGCCGCCAGCCCATCGCCAGCATGCCCGGCATTTTCCAGTTCGCCCTTGCCGATCTGGTCGAAGAAGCAGAACGCGCGTGGGAACTCGGGTTGCAGGCGGTCCTCCTTTTCGGCATTCCGAAAAACAAAGATGAGCAGGCCACCTCGGCCTATGCGGAAAACGGGATCGTGCAGCAGGCCGTGCGCGCGATCAAAAACCGTTGTCCCGAGCTGGTCGTGATCACAGACGTTTGCCTCTGCGAATACATGAGTCACGGCCACTGCGGCGTCACCCGCCGGGATGGCGAGCACTTCCATGTCTTAAATGACGAATCGGTCGAGTTGCTCGCAAAAACTGCGCTCTCGCATGCCGCGGCCGGCGCGGACCTGGTCGCTCCCAGCGACATGATGGATGGACGCATCGGAGCGATCCGCGAAATGTTGGACGCGAATGGTTTCAGCGAAACGGGCATCATGAGTTACGCGGCGAAGTTTGCCTCGGTTTTTTACGGACCGTTTCGCGAGGCGGCGGAAAGTCCGCCGCAGTTCGGCGACCGACGCTCATACCAGATGGACAGCGCAAACGCTCAGGAGGCATTGCGCGAGGTAGCGCTCGATGTCGAAGAAGGCGCGGACATCGTCCTGGTAAAACCGGCGCTGCCGTATCTCGATATTCTCTGGCGCGTGCGCGAGCGCTTCGGCAAGCCTACGGCGGTCTATCACGTGAGCGGCGAGTTCGCCATGGTGAAAGCCGGCGCGGAGAAAGGCGTTTTCGAAGAGCGTGCCGCGGTGCTCGAGATCATGACCTCACTGAAACGCGCGGGCGCTGATTTGATCATGACCTATTGGGCGAAGGAGCTCGCCGAATGGACGCGGCCCCAGTAGCAATTCGCCGCGGCGAAACGGAGACGCATCTCCGATTGAAACGCCTGGGCCTACTCTGGGCCCAGGCCAACGGCTACTCCGCTTGCGCGGCGGAAGTGACACTGCCGCAATGCCGTTATCGCGCGGATGTCGCGGCGTATCGGCCGCAACGTAACCAACCGGGCGTGACCGCGATTTTCGAATGCAAACAGGCGCTGCCCGATCTGCGTCGGGATAATTGCTGCGCTGAGGCGACGCGCGATCGGCTCAGATCGATCAACCGCCGCCGCGAGGTGATGGAAAAACATCTTCGCGTCCATTATCCCACTCTGCGCACGGGAGATTCGCTCTTTCCCGAATACGACTCCCACGATTTTTCCGGCATCGGACACCACGGTTATGCGCGCGTACTCCGCGAGTTCGCGGCTCTGCAAAAGCGTTTGAGTGACGGGAGAAAGTTCGAATGCCTTGTCCGTTACGCTTCTGCGAACCTGTTTTTTTTGGTCGTGCCTAACGAGTTGTTTCGCGAAGAGGAAATGCCCCATCGCTGGGGCGCGCTGGTCGAGGCAGACGGTGCTCTCGCTCTCCTCCGAAAACCGGTCTGGCACGATACCGCGGCGGAAAGCCGGTTCCGTTTCCTTCAGCGCATCGCGATGGCGGGAACCCGGCAGTTCAATCGCTCGCTCGGGATTACGCGGGAAGAAATCGTTGCCGCCGCCCGCGCAGTCTGAATCGCGCCTTTAGGCCGGAACCAATAAGTTGCGACCTGTCATTTCCTTCGGTTGCGGCAGATCGAGAAGAAAAAGCAGAGTCGGCGCGACGTCCGCGAGAATGCCGTCCTCGACGCGAAACCGCCTCGAATTTCCCGCGACGTAAATGAAGTGAACTAGATTGGTGGTGTGCGCGGTATTAGGCGAACCATCCGCGTTTCGCATTTGTTCGCAGTTGCCGTGATCGGCGGTGATCAGACAAGCGCCGCCGAGCGCGAGAACTTCCGGGACAATCCGCCCGACGCAGGCGTCGATTGTTTCCACTGCTTTTACACCGGCCGTGACTACGCCCGTATGACCGACCATGTCCGGATTCGCGAAGTTTAAAATGACCAGGTCGAAGCTTCCAAGTCTCGAGATGACTTCATCCGTGACTTCCCCCGCGCTCATCTCCGGTTGCAAGTCGTACGTGGCCACCTTTGGTGACGGCACAATTTTGCGTTCCTCCCCCGCATACGCGCGTTCGATTCCGCCATTAAAAAAATAGGTCACGTGCGGATATTTTTCCGTCTCCGCGATTCGCAACTGCGTCCTGCCTGCGCCACTGACCACTTCGGCCAGGATCTGTTTCAGCTCTTCCGGCGCGAAAATGAAGGGCGCTGAGTAGGTCGCGTCGTACTGCGTGAGCGTGACGTAATTGACCCGGGGGCAGGCTTCCCGATCGAAGCCGTCGAAACCGGGGAGCAGAAAGGCCTGGGAGAGTTGCCGCGCGCGATCGGCCCGGAAGTTGAAAAAGAAAACCGTGTCGCCATCTCGAATCCGTTGCTCGCTGGGATGGCTGAAGATGAGCGGCGGCATGAACTCGTCTGTAAGGCCCTTCTTATACTGCGCACGCACCGCCGCGGCCGGCGACGTTTCACTCGGCCCTCCGCGCCCCAACACAATCGCATCCCACGCCTTTTTCGTCCGTTCCCAGCGACGATCCCGATCCATCGCAAAATATCGACCGACCACCGTTGCGATTTGGGCTCCGCTTTGGGCCAGACCTTTCGAACACGATTCCAGGAAGTCCGCGCCACCGGTCGGTGACGTGTCGCGTCCGTCCGTGAATGCGTGCACCAGAATGTCCCTGACACCTTCGGCGCGCGCCTGCTCAGCCAGCGCCAGGAGATGCTGGTAGTGACTGTGGACACCACCATCGGAAACTAATCCGAGAAAGTGCAATCGATGACCTTTCGCCGAAGCAAAGATTTCCTGCGCGATCGGATTGCGAGCGAGTTCCCCATCGGCGATCGCCTTGTTGATTCGCGTGAGATCCTGATAAACGATCCGGCCTGCTCCGAGATTAAGATGACCCACTTCTGAGTTTCCCATCTGGCCTTCCGGCAATCCGACATCGAGGCCGCTCGCGCTCAATTTGCCGCCGGGATATTCCCGATAAAGCCCATCGTGAAAGGGCGTGCGCGCGAGCAAGGTCGCGTCGCCATTCTCGTCGCGCCGTTCCGCGCCACCAGGATTGATGCCCCAACCGTCGCGAATAATGAGCACGATCGGTCTCGCCACGATGGCGCAGTTTGCCGAGGATCAGCCGGGCGCACAAGGGGTTCTTTCGTTGACAATGCGGCGGACGCGCTCGTACATCGGCGGAATGAAATGGCGCAACCAGTTGCTCGCGCTGTTTTGCCTGATCGCCTTCGCCGCCGGCGGTGTTTTCTATTTCCAGCACTGGGTGGTCCAAAAGCCGTTCGGAATCATTCTTTTCATCGGGGAAGGACTGACCCCTGGGCGCTTGGCTGCGACCAGAGCTTATGCCGGTGGAGCGGACACTCCGCTTGCGCTCGACGGCATGTCTCAGCTGGCCTTGCTCAGGAATTACTCGAATGATTTCGCGGCACCCGACCAGGCAGCCGCCGTGACCGCCATCGCCACGGGGGCGAGAGTTAACAACCGATTGCTTGGTTGCGATGCGGAGGGAAAAGCCCTGCCCAATCTCATCGAGCTCGCGCGAGGGAGTGGCCGCGCGACCGGTCTGGTTACGAACACCACCCTCACCCACCCGACCGCCGCCGCTTTCCTCACGCACACCAGCGATCAAAATGACAAGCCTGCCCTTGCGCGTCAGATCGCCGAAGGCTTGAGAGTCGATCTGCTCCTCGGTGGCGGCGCGGCCGACTTTCTACCTGAATCGAAAGGCGGACATCGTCGCGACGAGCGTGATCTTTTTTTGGAGATTCGCCGAAGCGGTTTTGATCTGGCGCGCTCCAGGGCGGAACTCGAGAGCATACCAACCTGGCGCCGGCCAAAATTAGTCGGCGTGTTCAGCCAGACAGAGATGGCCTTTGCAGATCAGATTGAAGCTCGGGGCGAACAACCGACCCTTTCCGATATGGTTCGGCGCGGGATCGAACTGCTGCAGTTCAACCGAACGGGCTACCTCCTCATCGTGGACGCGGGATTGATGCGAAAGGCCGCGGAGGAGAACCATGGCGAGCGCACGCTGGCGGAGACGCTAGAGCTGGATCGCGCCGTCGCGCTCGCGCGACGATACGCGGGCGGAAACTCCGCCATCTTCGTCTGCGGCGACGTAGGGATCGGAGGCCTGACTTTGAACGGTCATCCCTTCCGAAAAGATCGTGGTCTCGCGTTGCTCGGCCTCAACTCCGCAGGCGACCCTTGGTTTTCCTGGGCGACCGGACAGAACGGGGGAAGATATTACGGAGCCGCCAAGCTCGCGGCTTCGCAGGAACTGCAGGGCAAGGGACCGGTCACGCCGCCACCTCAACAACCGCAGGAACCAGCCGCCTTCTATTCCTCACCCGCACTGAATACAGTGGACGACATGGTGGCGTTCGGGACCGGGCCGGGCACCGAGGCTCTCCATGGCTCCATCGACAGCACCGCGCTCTTCAGGATCATCCGCGACAATTTTTAAGCTTCTTCGCATAACCTGCGCGGGGCGTTCGCATGTTCTCGAACCGAGCGCGGAAACAAAAAACCCGTCAACCGGCTCACGCCGATGGACGGGTCTTTGAAAGAACGGGCCGCCTTAGTCGCTATTCGGAACTAACTGAGGGATAAAGGTGAACGGTGGAGGCGGATTGAGGCTAGGCGGGGGACCTTCCGCCGGGGGGGCAATTTCCGGACCCGGGCCAACTTCCGGCACATCCTTGCTGTCGCCCATGTCCTTGGAATCCGCTGTGTCCTTCGAATCAGCAACGACGGTGCGCTCGGTATTATTACTGGAAAAGTTCCTGCTCGAAGCGATAAGATTTCTTTGATCAGGCCCGGAAGCCGTCACTTCCGCGACCGTAAATGAACTGTCAGCGTGTGAGGCCGGAACCCAGCGCAACATTACGTAGCGGCCAGTGGTCGCGGGGAAATCAACGGAAGCGCGTCCTTGCGACCCATCATCGAGAGCCGACCCGACGGGCTTCAGGTTCGCGAGCTCGTTACTATCAAACTTCAACGTGCCCGGGGAATTATCCCGACTTGTGCCCGGGAGAGACTTCATGACGTAGAAATCAATGCTACCCGGACGTGCTGAGTAAACGGCCGCGAGATGGCGCACCGTGCAGAGCTTTCCAAGATCAATGACCGCCGTAGGAGAACTGTCCTCGGCCGAAAAGCCAAAGGAAGTCGCCGTCTGCTCATCGATCATGCTGTTGGCCAGCTTGAGATCGTTGCCCGAACTGACATAAAGGGCCCGCGCTTGCGAATTCTTAAGGCTGTAGTTGACCAGGGCAAATGTAGCCTGGGGTCCAAGGTGTGATTGAGCGCGATCAGCCGCAACTTGTTGGACTGTCACCTCCGGGACTTTCTGCAGGACGAGATCCGAGCCGAGCACGCCTGAAGCAGTGCAAAACAGGAAACAAGTGCCGTAAACTTTGCCGAGCGAAGAAGTAAGTGTTCTCATAATTTCCATATCCACAAAAAAGAGAGTAGAACGTTTGCCTTTTTTCCGCAACAAAAATCTTTAGCGGCCTTTGAAAGATTTCTGATCCCACTTTCCCTAAGAGAGAGACTGGCACAAACAAGATTTTTTTGCCCGCTTTTTTTTGAAAAAAATGCAGCTTGAATTCCAGAACGGCACGGCCGGTTCGCACTCGAAAACCGCTGGATTAGGTGGACCGATCGCGCAGTCCGAACTGAGTGAGCGACGGCGTTTACCGAGTTGACGAATGACCAACTGCCTTAGGGTCCAGACGTATGTTGCTTTGATCCGTCAAAAACTTACCCAAAACGGACCGGACCACGTCTCCGCGGTCTTCGTTGAGCGCGGCGACGTGTAATCCCAAACCGGCAGACTGCGTCGGATTTCCAAATATTGACGCGCATAATCCATTTGAAAGCTAGTCGGCGCGGTGTCCTCCGTTACAACGCCGTCGTTTTGCCGATTTTGAAACAGCGGATCTTTGACCGCGAACGTAGGCGCGGTTGTCGGCAGAGTGGCGTGGAAAGCGCGAGCCATAGGTTTATCGAGCCTCGTGGGGTGCAGACTCATGAAGAGAGGGTCGCCGAAACAGGCTGCGGAGGAGATCCCGAGAAGAGCAGCAACGAGGACAAATATCTTCCTGACGGCAAAGGGCTGGATGCTAATTAGAAGCATATGATTATGGATATTATAAGCAGTGGCCATGCCAAGCCGCTGCGAACGAACAAACACGGTTGGCAAAAAAAGCCAGGCGATGGGGGGCTGGCATCGCTGCTTTCAGCGCAGAAGTTGCCTGAACTGAGTCTCTAGTGGCCCACCAAGGTGCGGGCAAAACTTAAATTTTCCTTAGCGGCTCTATAGTCTGGTTGGATGCGGAGTGCCTCTTCGTAATGAGAAACGGCTGAATCGTATTCTCCGTCGCCGCAGAGCAAGTCGGCGAGTTCCTTGTGGGCGATCTGCAAGCCAGGATTTATTGATAGACTGTGCTCGTAGCGGCGGCGCGCTTCAGCCCGAAGTCCCTTCGACACGAGGACGCCGGCCAGATTCGTTTCGCATTTGCCGTTTCTCGGATCCAGAACCAGCGAGCGCTCATAGTGTTCGACTGCTTTATCCAAATCTCCCAGATCGCTCCAGGCCAGCCCTAAAAAGAATTCCGCCTCTTCAAGGGAGGGCTTCTTGCTGATCGCGAATTCATACCGGTTGATCGCTTCCTCAACCCGTCCCGCCTCGTGCAGCGCCTTTCCGTAGTCCAGTTGGGCTTTGGCGTCCTGCGGCAGAACTTCCGCCACCTTGGCCGTTCGCTCCAGCGGCGGCACGACGCGCCCGACGAGTTGGGCGGCACAAAGCGCTCCAAATGGAATTACCAGTACCGCCCACCGCAGGCTGTGCCGAACCCACGTGGGCCAAAGCCGGGGTGACGCCAGCGCAGTGGCCCCAGCCCCCGCGATTCCAAGCACCGCACGCGTTTGCGCTTCACGAACTTTCCAGATGAATCCGTCGTAATAAAAATGCAATAACGCCGAGGCGGTAACCATGCCGATTAAGCCATGGCGTATCCATTCCCCGGTCCACGCGGACTGGGTCAAACCAATCGCGCCATAGGCTAGAACCAAGCCGACATAGACTCCGATCAAGGCGCCGCTGCGTCGGAAAACAAAACGCATGAAGCCGCCGATACTTTTGTCGCGCTCGACTCTGGCCCGATTATAAATCCAAACTATGGCAAGATATTGCACATCGTGAAACACCTCGAATAGCGCGATGCCCACGAGAATATTCTGGACCCCGTTATTGCAGTACCACCAAAAAGCAATACTGCTGACAAGAAGGGTCATTTTTACCGGACTGGCACCGCGGGCCGCGCGCCAATCGCTCAATTGTCGCCACAAAAAGACAATGGTGACCAACCCCAACGCCACTACCACAGCCGTGCGAAAAATCGCGACGGTCGCTGATGGAATGACGGGGCCGCCGCTCTCATAGTACAGGGCCAGCAAAGTCCTGAAACGCATGGGCGAGATGAGCACAGCGGCCGAGAACCATGCGACACAAAGCGCGAGATCCGCCCGGGCGCGGGCCGCGGCCTTGGCTGAGGCTTTCGCATCGTAAATCCTACAAAATCCGTACGTCTGCATCAACCCATGCCAGATTCCCCAAGCCATCGCCACCAGCTGCACCGCCTGGATATTGTAAATAGAGGACCAAACGCATACCGCCAGGATAGCCAGGGGCGCCACGACAAAACGGACCTTGAAGCGATCGAACAAGGCCTTATCACCATAGGCCCGAATCATCCCCGGAAGGTGATGACCCATCGCACCGAACGCTCCAACAAAAAGAAAGATGTCCTGCGCGCTCCAGCGGGCCTGGGCCGCAGTGAAGATCGGGATAAGAAGAACCGGCGTGCCAACGAAAAGCAACAAGTCCCGCCACCGATCCAGGATCCAGGGCGATGATTTCGCCGGCGGCGCCGAGCGCGATTCTTTGCGGTCCTGCCTCTGCGACTTGGGCCTTCCTGTTAGCGGTAAGGCTTGCGTCGCCATTCTCGTTTGATAGTTCAAATTTCCGATAAAGACAAGCTGGTTTGCGCCGTGATGAACTCCTCTCGCGCATCGCGTTCTCCCTTAGGGCGGAACGCTCCGTCGAAGGGGGTTCGCTACACTAGAAGCGGTGCCGCTACCCCCGGGCGAAACGCAAAAGGCGGGTGGCATTGCTGCCACCCGCCTTCGCGATGATTAACTAATCAGGCTTAGAACTTCTTGTTGATGCTCACGTACCAAGAGCGATTGCGAATCGAGTAGAGGTTGGTGTCGTAGTTGTCGTTGAACGCACCCAACTCGCTCGGTGGGTAGCGGTCGAACGCATTGTTGACACCGACCGTCAGCCTGGTGCCCCAGAGCATCCGCTGCCAGATCGAGGCAGTAGCCGCCTCGGTGGTCATGACGTGCTTGCTGTCCTTCGCATCCTTGGCGTAGGTCGGGGGAGCTTCCGTAGCAGGCTTCACCCACTCGTAGCTCAGCTGCATATCGAGCGTAATGTAGCTCGTCACGACCCGAGTAAGATCGAAACCAGCAGCGATAAACGCAGGGTCATCAATGTAATCACCGATGTAGTTGCCGGTGGCGACGAAGTCGAAGCCTTTCCATTGCCATTCGAGGCGAGCGAACGCCTTGTTGAATGGAATCGCGCCAGGGGTGAGCGGCAATGTCTTGCTGTAGTCACCCAGGAAGTTGTGGTCAGTACCGTTGCCGGGCTCCGCCTTCCAGATAAAGAAGTGATTGTACCCACCGGAGAAGGTGAACTTGCCGAAACGCTCCGTAGGCAGTTCGTAGACAGCGGTGATGTCCAACCCCTCAACCAAACGCTTGCCCGCATTGCCTTCTCCCGCATCGATACAGTCCAAGCTGCCATCCGGGAATCGGGTGACGCCTACCCCAGTTCCGCCTGGGGCGGCTGGTCCGCCGCCGCCGAAGCCGCAACCATCCGGATCAATCTCGTTCCTGGTCAACAAGATTTGGGCGAAGGAAGGGGCGTCGATAATCAGGTTCTTGGTGAAAACCTGATACACATCGAGGGTCATGGTGAATCCCGGGACGAACTTCGGTGTCCAAACAAGGCCCGCCGAGTAACTATCCGTCGTCTCAGGCAAGAGAGCAGGATTTCCGCCTTCCCATACGCCGTCCGTCGGCTGAACCGTTACATGCTGAACTGGATCGAACACCACTGGGAAGTCCTGGAAGACAGGGCTAAACAGATCGGCCGGCGAAGGAGCACGGAACGATTGTCCCCAGGTGGCCCGCAGGGTGAGATCAGCGATCGGCTGGTAGCGCAGCGCGATACGAGGAGATCCACCGAAATCTTCGTCTTCGTTGGTGTTCGTAAACTCGCCGATTCTGCGCAACACACTGGTTGCGTAGAGGTCGGTATCCTTGAACTTCTCATAGCGCCACGCAAAGCTCACGTCGAGCGAGCGGACAAACGGGATGTTCATGGTCGAGGTGATAAGAGGCACGTTCAATTCTGCGAAGAACGAGTCAACCTCTTGCCGGGTCTTCGAAGCAGAGCCCGCAGTAAAGCCCAGCGTGTCGTTCGTAAGCGGCACGGGGTCGGGAATGTTTTGCTGCGAGATCGTCCGATGTTCGTAACCACCCGCGAGATCCACGCCGCCGTTCCACAGACCCGGGAACAAGTGGGCATTGACCTTGGCGTCGTAGAGATAGTCGCGCTCGTAGAAGATCGACGTGCCGACATAAGAGGATCCGCCCTGGGTGTAGTCAGGGATTGCCGAGGTGTTGTCGTACGGCTCGGTCAGGCCGGTCGGAACGCCATTCACATAGGTCGGGGCGTTGCCCACCAAGGGAGCGTACTGTCCGATGAATGGGTTGAACTGGCCGGTAGCAGGAATCGGCAGAGGGGCGGTTGCATTACTAAAGCCAACCGGCGCGATCAACGCCCGGAGGTAGGAACGCCGAGCGTCGCCGCTGGTCGTCGTAATCTCATCGAAGCGCTCGTAAACAAAGCCCGTATCATAACCAAACCGGCTGATGAAGGCGTTGTCCTTGATGTTGAAATCACCGTTTAATCCCGCCACGTAACGCCAGGCATCCTTGTGGAAGAAGTTCCGGCGATTCGCGAGTTCCCCTTGCAGGCGATATCGGAGCGTATTGACGTCGTTCCCGAACGGATTGAAGTGCGAAGCCTGCACTTCGGCAAGGCCGTTGAACACATTGTTCATGGCGAAAGGCGCGCCAGCCAGACCGTTGTCCTGGTCCGCCTTGGAATACATCACGTCTCCATAGAGCTGGAGACCATCGCCGAAGATTTTATACCGGCCGGTAACCATATACATGGCTTTTTCCATGCCGGGGATAGCGGGCGTAAACAGGCGGAAATTGAATTCGCTGGCATCGGCGTTCAGCACGAACGGACGATACGCTCCCGGCGTAACCGCACCGTTACCCGGGTTGATGAGAACGAGCTGGCCCGTTACTGGGAACCGGGTCGACGCGCTCGCATTTACCGCCACGCGACCGGAGAAGGTCTGGCTGTTGTTGTTTGTGCCACCCCACTGCATGCCGGAGGAAGAGGGGTAATTCGGATCCCCTGGGTTATTGCTCAGGTCGCCCGTCCTGGACACCTGCTGCCGGTCACGCGAGTAGATGCTCGCACGGGAATAGTATTCACCCGCCGCGGCAATGGAGACTTTGCCGTCCAGGCCGGTGACGCCACCACGCAGATAAACCTGGCGCACGTGGCCATCATTCTCGGTCGTGTTGTCATAGCGGCCGAAAAGTTCGGCACCCTCGTACGGCTTTTCCGTCGGCCCATCGAGCATGATGAAGTTCACCACGCCAGCAACAGCGTCGGAACCATAAATCGATGAGGCACCATCTTTCAGCACTTCGGTGCGGGAGATGCCGCCGATCGGGATGAGGTTGATGTCTCTGAAGTTAAAGGTCCGGCGGCCATTGACGAGCGTAAGGACGTTAACCGTTCCAAGGGCTCGAAGATTGATCAAGGCAGTGCCGTCGCCGCCGTTTGAGTTCGTTTCCGTTTGGGCATTACCCACAAACGAAGGAAGCTGACGCAGAGCTTCCGCCGGGGTATTGGCGCCTTGCTTCTGCATGACTTCAGCGGTGTAAACCGTGACCGGCAGGGCCGATTCGGTTTCCGCAGTGGGGATGTAGGAACCGGTAACGATGACTCGTTCGGTTGTTGCTTCGGGCGTTTGCGCAAAGGCGCTGGCGGCCACGAGGAAAGGAAGTCCGACGCCGACTACGAGAGCCGAGCGGAAGGATCCTAACGTGTTCAGTACGTATCTTATCATTAGTTTCTCCATTGGTTTGGTTAGGTTTGGCGGTGAGGATTAACGACGTTTGAGAGGCCTGACAAGCCTTTTTTTCACTTTTTTTAAAATATTTTGAACGGACGGGAAGAGCGTGATGTCGCCGCCACCTTTCAGTCAAGCCTGTTTTCAGTCATTTTAGGACAATTTTTCGGGACAGAAGATTTCCCGACGGCGGAGGATTGATCAGGCTCGTTCCACTTCCCTTTCCAAACGTCGAATCACGCCCCCCCCCCCGACGACACCGATGAGAAATAGCGAAAATCGCGGCCACAAAATTTGCGCGCGTGATAATCTTCTCCAGTTTCCACTCGTTAGGCGCCGAAGGTCATCACGAAACAAATGAGCACAAAAGGAAAGAGGGCCCTCTTTTGGATCATCATGCTTTTCGGCACATGGCTTCTAATGGAAGTCATGTCGCTGATCGCATATCGCTTGATCAATCATTCCTATTTTTCTTACCCCGTCGCCCTGGGCAAACTCGACGCCACGATTTCCTCCTCTTCACCCGGCCTTCCCTTCGCCGGGCTTTCCGAGCTGAAATGGGAGGGCGATTTTGTGGAGGTGTTGCACCCCTATTTCGGTTTTGTCGCCGATCCCCATCAAAACAATCCGGGTCTGCACGTCTCGGATTTCGGATTTCTTTTCAGCGACACTGCAAGCCCCATCCTGAAGAGATCGCCTGGCAAAATGATTGTCGGGCTTTTCGGCGGCTCGTTTTCGAAGTTGTGCTATTTCTCGATGAAGTCCGCGCTGGAGCGTCATTCCGCCGAACTCGGCCGCGAGATCGTTATCATCAACTTCGCCACCGACGGCTACAAACAGCCGCAGCAGTTGATGATCCTGAATTACCTCCTGGCCCTGGGTGCGCAGTTCGACCTGGTGATCAACGTCGACGGCTTCAACGAAGTCTCCCTCCCCCCGGCGGAGAACATTCCAAATAACGTCAATCCGTTTTATCCCCGCAAATGGGACCGGCGCACCGCCACGGCCATAAACCCCTCGATTCTTCGCCTCATCGGATCGGTGGAAATGACCAGGGCAATCAAGGGAAATTCCGCGCAGTTTTTAAAACGCCTCCATTTATATGCGAGCCCGACAGCGTTCCTGTTCTGGCAATATCGGGACCACAAACTGGCTCGGGAGATTTATGAAACAACGCAAAAAATAATCGCGGAGGGGGCCCAATCGCAATCGTACACCATGCGGGGTCCAGCGTTCGCTTTTCACGATGACGACGAGCTCTACCATGAGCTGGCCGAAGTGTGGAAAAGATCTTCGTCGCAAATGAAAAGTCTGTGCGACGCCAACGGGGCCAAATATTTTCATTTCCTGCAGCCGAACCAATATGTCGCCGGTTCCAAACCGATGAATGAAGAAGAAAGGAGACAGGCCCTGAATCCGGAGAGTCGCTTCGCCGCGGGGGCAATAAAAGGATACCCCTTCCTGGTCAAGGCTGGCCACGACCTTCAGGAGACCGGAGTAAAATTTACCGACCTGACCATGATTTTTTCGGACCGTCAGGAGCTGCTTTATATCGATGATTGTTGCCACACCAATCGGGAAGGAACCGACATTGTTGCTGCACGAATTTATGAAACGATTTACGGGAAGTGAACGCCGGGCTGCTCGGTGTTTCCGAAACCAGGCGGACCTGTCAGCCGCGAATGCACCTGAATCCGTATCCTCCGGTTCTTCGAATGGATCGGTCCATTTCCGCTGAGGATTTCCTCGAAATCGGCGCCAGCAAATCGCGCGCATGAGTCGAAGATCCAAGAAACGAACGGCCGCCGGAAATAGTGCCAGCACATCGGCCGTTTCAGCTTTGACCCCAAGCCGGACGCGGCACCAACCCGCATCTGGATGGAATCCACGCTGGATTCTCGGCGCGCTCTTAATCCTCGCGACAACGATCGCGTATCAGAAGGCGTGGCACGCCGGCTACATTTGGGACGACGACGTCTATGTCACCACCAATAAATTGCTCACGGCGCCGGACGGATTGAGGCGCATCTGGTTTTCTCTCGATTCGCCCTCGCAATATTTCCCGCTCGTCTATACCACCTTCCGGCTCGAGTACGCCCTCTGGGGACTGGATCCGGCCGGCTATCATTGGGTCAATATTCTATTGCACGTCGCGAACGCCCTCCTCGTTTGGCGGCTGCTGCGAATCCTGCAAGTCCCGGGCGCGTGGCTCGCGGCCGCACTCTTCGCCCTCCATCCCGTGCACGTGGAATCGGTCGCCTGGATTACCGAACGCAAGAATGTGCTGATGGGATTTTTCTTCCTGCTTTCGCTGCTCTGCTGGATCGCGTTCGTGGACGAGCGGACAACCGGGCGCCGGAAGTTTTATGCGCTGGCCCTGGTCTGTTATGCGCTGGCACTTTTCAGTAAAACGACGGCCTGCACGCTGCCCGCGGCGATGGTTTTGATTTTGTGGCTCCAAAGAAAATCGATCAGCTGGCGGAGGCTCCTCGAGATCGCGCCTTTTGTGGCGCTCGGCATCGGAATGGGGTTGGTCACCATCTGGTGGGAGCGATACCATCAGGGCACTCGGGGTGACGCTTTCGCGCTCGGGTGGGCGGACCGGATGCTGGTGGCGAGCCGGGCGGTCTGGTTCTATGTGGGCAAGCTCCTATGGCCGACCCATCTCTCGTTTAGCTATCCCAAGTGGCCAATCTCGGCGGCCGATCCGCTCAACTACGTTTGGGTTTTGGCCACTGTGGGCGCGGGCGCCGCAATTTATTTCATGAGGCGCTATCTCGGACGAAGCGTCGAGGTCGCCATGGTGTTTTTTGTCGCGACTCTCAGCCCGGTCCTCGGCTTCATCATGCTCTACACCTTCCGGTTTTCGTTCGTGGCGGATCATTACCAATACCTGGCCAGCATTGGGCCTCTCGCCCTGGCGGCGTCGGGAATCACGCTCGCGATCGGGCCGCCCGAAAAACGAAAACGGTTTCTCATGCCCGTGATTTGCGCGGGCCTTTTGTTGTCGTTAGGCGCGCTCACCTGGCGGCAATGCGCGATGTATGCCAACGAAGAAACACTCTGGCAAAAGACGATCGCGGAGAACCCTGATTCCTGGATGGCTTACACCAACCTCGGCGCCGCTCTTCTGCGAGCCGGCCGAACCGATGAAGCCATTACGCGCTTCAAGAAAGCCGTGGAAATTCACGACGATTACGCCATGGCCCACAATAATCTCGGCAACGCGCTCCTCCGCCTGGGTCGGGTGGAGGAATCGCTCGCGCATCTGCAGAAGGCTCTCGAAATCAATCCGAATTACGCGGAGGCGCAGAACAATCTCGGCAACACCCTGGTCCAGATGAGCCGATGGGAAGAGGCCGCTGCTCATTACACCAGGGCTCTTGAATTGGACCCGCGCTACGCGGAGGCCCACAACAATATCGGCGCGCTTTTCCTCCAACTCGGACGCGTGAACGACTCCTTCGTCCATTTACAGAAGGCTCTGGAAATCGACCCGGACCAATCGGACGCCCACAGCAACCTGGGGAACACGCTTTTGAAAATGGGACGGATCGATGAGGCCGTCGCTCACTATGACAGGGCGTTGGAAATCAATCCCTCTAATATAAATGCACAGAACAATCTGGCCTGGCTCCTGGCTACGTGTGCCGAGCCGCGGATTCGCAACGGCGCCCGGGCGGTCGAGTTGGCCGAGCGAGCCGATCGACTCACGCGGAGCGGAAATGCGGTCATCAGTGCGACCCTGGCGGCCGCGTATGCTGAGGCAGGCCGGTTCGCCGATGCGATAAGAATTGCGGAAAGAGCCCTCCAGTTGGCCACCAACTCGAATAATGCGGCTTTGGCGGATGGCATTCGCCAGCAGATCGAGCTCTACCGGTCGAATTCGCCTTCGCGGGAAAATCGTTCCGGACCGCCCCCTCCCTAGGACACCTCGCGCGACAGTTTTTAGGCAGAGTCAAAGCAGGCCCGCCATCGCCCCCGGCTGCGATGCGAAATGACTGGAAAATGCCGGGAGCACCCGCAAGATTCAGCGTTTCCGGAGCGCCAGCATGAAACGCTATCTTCCTTACGCGATCATCGTCGCCGTTTTCCTCATTGCCACCGGAGCCGGGGTCGCGCTTTACCAAAACCACGAGGAACCGCCGCCGCCCCCCCGCACCGGCAAGCTGGCCTACGGCAAACCGGCGGCGGAGCCGGCCCACGTTCGCGGCCCCGCAAAAGCGCCGGTGGCGGTGGAAGAGTTCGGCGATTTCGAGTGCGTGCCCTGCTCTCTCTTGTATCCGATCCTGAAAAAAGCGGAAGAGGATTACGGCGAACGTTTGTCGGTTACCTTCAGGGAATATCCCCTTCCCAAACACACCCACGCGAATATGGCCGCGCGCGCGGCGGAAGCGGCCGGTTTGCAGGGGCGCTTTTGGGAAATGCACGATCTCCTTTACGAAGATCGCCTGCACTGGCTGAAGGAGGCGGACACCCGCGCGGCCATGGTCTCTTACGCTTCGACGCTCGGGTTGGATAAGGTGCGATTCCAAAAAGACCTGGACGGAGAGGAAGTGACCCAACGGATCGCGACCGATGGCGAACGCGTAAAGTCCCTCGAGCTCGACCGGACGCCGAGCGTTTTCATCAATGGCGACCGATTCACCCCCCGTCCCATTACTACGGAAAATTTGCGCGCGGCCATCGACGCCGAGTTTGGCAAATCAAAGTAATTTCGTGAGGGCGACCGATCCACCGCCCGCCCCCTCCCCGGGGAATCTTCCGAGCCCGCCGAACAGCCGCGCGGAACTTATCCTCTTCATCCTCGCCGCTCTCGTGGCTCTGCTCGGGCTGGCCGATTCGATCTATCTCACCGTGCACCATTTGACCGGGCAGGATGTTGACTGCGTTGCCTCCACCGGCTGTGAAACGGTTCTCACCAGCAGCTACAGCGCCCTCGGCAAAATCCCCCTGGCCGCGTTCGGCTTCGCCGGATACTTCGCCGTTTTCAGTCTCGCGACCCTCGCCGCTTTTGACCGTCGATGGGCCCGGCGGTTGTTCTTTGTCCTGGTGGCGGTAATGCTCGCCGTCACCTGCTGGCTCTTATACGTGCAGGCTTTCGTTCTCCATGCCTTCTGCGATTTTTGCCTGCTCTCCGCCGCGCTCACCACGATACTTTCCGCGGTCGCGCTCGCTCTCTTTATCATCCAGAAAAAGTCGGCACGCCCCTCACCCAACTGAAAATCGCGCACGAATGTTTACCGGTCTGATCGAAGAAATCGGCCATGCCCTCGCCTTCGAGACGACGGGGCGCGGGGCCCAGCTCCGGATTGTCGCGCCGCAACTCTCCCGCGGAATTCAGCTCGGCGACAGCATCGCCGTCAATGGCTGTTGCCTCTCGGTTACGGCCGCACAGGGCGACGAGCTTTCCTTCGATCTTCTGGGGGAAACCATCGCGCGGACAAACTTGAGAAATCTCCAGCGCGCTGCTCCCCTGAATCTCGAGCGCGCTCTGGCGGCGGATGGACGCCTCGGCGGCCACTTCGTTCAAGGACACGTCGATTGCGCCACGCCCATTGTTGCCACGGAGATGAAAGGCGCCGACCAGCGGATCGAAATCGAATTGCCCCGCGAGTTTGCGCACTACGTCGCGAGCAAAGGCTCCGTCGCCGTCAACGGCGTGAGCCTGACCGTCGCGGAAATTCTGCCGGAAAGTTTTGTCGTCTGGATCATTCCTCACACCAGGGCCCAGACGAACCTCGGTGCCGTGCGCGCCGGAGATCTGGTCAACCTCGAGTTCGACCTGATCGCGAAGTACCTGGAGCGAATGCTCGATCGCAAGCCCGCCGCCTCCGGATGAGGAACATGCCGGCTCGGCAAATCGTCGCCGTCATTTCTTCCCGTACGGATCTCGCGCGTGCCGCCCGGATGAGGAATCCGCCGGATTTTTTCGAGCTGCGCCTGGACGCCGCGGCGCGGCGAATCCGGGAACTCGAGAACGCGCTCGGCCGGCTCCGTGCGCCGCTGATTATCACCGCGCGCCATCCGAAAGAGGGCGGCCTGAACCAGCTTTCCGCTCGAGAGCGCCGCGACCTGCTCCGGCAATTTCTGCCGCACGCCGCGTGCATGGATGTCGAGCTGCGCTCGGCTGGTCCGCTCCGCCCGGTTCTCGATCACGCCCGCGCCCGAAACGTGCGCATCATCATTTCCTATCACAATTTCGGCCACACCCCTGCCGCCACGCGCCTCGATCAGATCGCCCGCGCGAGTCAGTCGTTAGGCGCCGATTTCCTGAAAATCGCCACGCGAACCGACACGCCGGCCCAGCTCGCGCGGCTCGTCGATTTTTTCGAGCGCCAGCGCGGTAAAACAGAAATCTCCGCGATGGGCATGGGCCGGCTTGGGCGAATCTCGCGTTTGGAGTTCGTCCGGCGCGGCTCCGCCTTGAACTATGCTCATCTCGGGACGCGGCAAACGGCGGGGCAGCTTTCCCTCCCCGAACTTCGGCGGGCGCTGAAAACGAGATCCTGAGTCCCGCGGGATTTTCCCGGCGTATAGTTATAGTGTTACGGAACAGCGATCCACGATCCGATTAAACGCCATGCAGGAAACCATCACACTCCCGGATGAAGTGCCGGTGATGCCGCTTCCCGGCGCGCTCCTCTTCCCCCACGCCTTGCTGCCCCTCTATATATTTGAGCCGCGCTACCAGGAAATGCTCGAGCACGCCCTGCGCGAGCACCGGATGTTTTGCGTCGCGCTCATCAAGCCCCAGCGCGCGCAATGGAAATCGACCGGCGACTTTTTTCCGGTGGCGGGACTCGGTCTGATCCGCGCCTGCGTCGGGCGGGGCGACGGAACCTCGAACCTGATCCTCCAGGGCCTGCAACGGGTCCGGTTCACCGGGTTCCAGCAGAGCGCCCCCTTCCCGATTGCGCGGATCGAGCCACTTAAATCCGACGCAGCCCCATCGGTCGAGACCGACGCTCTCGGCGCCAAGGTCCTCGAGCTTTATGCCAAACTGAAAGACAACGGCCGGCAGCTGCCGGAGAAAGTAGACCAATATCTTTCCTATCTCGGCGACATGGAAATGCTGGCCGACCTCATGGCCGCCACCTTCATCAACGACCCCCTCCGCCGGCAGCAACTGCTCGAAGAGCTTTCCCTCAAGCGCCGGCTGCGCCTCGTTATCCAATATCTCCGCGAAGAAACCGGCAGCGCCGCGGCCTGACGAGTCGGGACGACCGCGTCTGACGGGCTCAGGCCACCGGGAGGCCCCAGAGCACGCGGTCAGGAGATTTCTGCCAACTTCGGCTGACAGACCTCGTAGTTAGTTAGTGAAGGCCGCGATTTTCCAGCCAGGTCCCCCCAAAACCAAACCAGCTTAATCGGAAAGCCACCCCCATTACCCCAGAACCAAGCCAGGAGTTTTCTCTTTCAGGCCGACTCAGCGGCAATCTCGCTGAGTCTGGCGCAATTCCGGCCAAGTCGCTGGCGAGCTGGCCCGGTTTCGATCTGTTTCGGCCAAGTCTGGCTGCGCTTTGGCTGGGGAACCGGGAAATCCAGCCAGGTTCCGCGATCTTCCGCCGAGATTTTCGCTTTCCCACCCTGGTATTCCATTTCACCAGCCAGATTTGCAGGCTTCCCGGCCAGAAAAACCAAGCCCCGCCTGGGAACGGCGCGCTCCCAGCATTGTTCCGCCGCGCGCCCAGGCTGTTTTCTCACTGATGCAGTCAACCCAAAGAAGGAGCTAATAACATGAAACTAAAAACAGGTTATTCCGACCTGACCCCAGCCGAGGGGGTAGACCTCGGCAACGCAGTCGTTACCAATATGACTGGCAAACCGATTTGGGCCGGCCTCGCCGCGCTCCTCACTCAGTTGTCTCTCAATATAACGGCAGTGACTAACGCCATGGCCGCCACCGGTCCCGGCGCAGCGGCGCAATTAGCCGCAGCCGACGACGCGCTCTCGATCACCCTGGGCAATATCGCCGATGCCGCGAACCGGACCCCGGCTGTAACCGATGCCGATCTCGCCGGCACCGGGTTGCCGCAAATGAAACAACGCGTGCAACTGACCGAGCCGCCCCCGGCGCCGCAGAACCTCCGCTTGCGCCACGGGCAAATGCCGGGAAGCGTCGAGGGCGCCGTCGATCCGATTCCGGGCGGCAACGTGCGCAGTTACGAGGGGCAATGGGCCCCCGATCCCAACGCCGGCCCCTGGAGTGACATCCTCACGTTCCCTAACTCGCGTGCCCTGAAGTTCTCGGATCTCGCGCGCGGCAAGGACACTTGGTTCCGGATCCGCGCGCGCAACACAGTCGGCGCCGGCCCGTGGAGCGATCCCGCCACCATCATGGTGACCTGAAACTCTCTGCTTGGGGGGGGAAAGCCCGGTCGCGCGGGAAGGCGCGGCCGGGTAGCCCCGCCCTGAACATGTTCCGGTTTTTTCTTGAGGCGCGCGCCTTTCGCACAGATTAATAGCGTCTTCCTCCCGATGACGGCTCCCCCGGCACCCCCCACCTCCGGGCCTCGCTTGCTCGATCGCGTCCGGTGGCACCTCCGCGTCAAGCATTACAGCCTGCGCACTGAGCACGCCTACATTGACTGGATTCGCCGGTTCATCCTGTTCCACCACAAACGGCATCCCGACGAGATGGGAGAAAAGGAAATCGCCGCTTTCCTGACCAGCCTCGCGGTCGAAAAACAAGTCGCCGCTTCTACCCAGAACCAGGCCCTCTCCGCGCTGCTCTTTCTCTATCAGCAGGTTCTTGATCGGAAACTCGGTTTTCTGGACAACATCCAGCGGGTCAAACGCCCCCCCAAGGTCCCGGTCGTCTTTACCCGAGGCGAGGCGCGAGCGGTCCTCGACCAGCTTCGAGGCCCTTACCAACTCATGGGCGAACTGCTCTACGGCAGCGGCCTCCGCCTGCTCGAATGTCTGCGACTGCGCGTTAAAGATATCGATTTCGGTTATGGCCAGATCACCGTTCGCGACGGGAAAGGAATGCGCGAACGAGTCACCGTATTGCCAGAGACTGTCCGGAACGCCCTTCGCTTGCACCTCGAGAATGGCCGGCATTTGCACGAACGCGATCTCAATAGCGGCGCGGGTTGCGTCCACCTGCCCTCGGCGTTGGCCCGCAAATACCCAAACGCCGAGCGCGCCTGGATCTGGCAGTATGTTTTCCCCGCCGCCGCTTTTTCGAGAGATCCCCGCTCAGGCCAGTTGCGGCGCCATCACGTCGCCGAGAAGAACCTCCAAAACGCGGTCAAAGCCGCGGTGGCCCGCGCCCGGGTTGGGAAAGCCGCCAGCTGCCACACTTTTCGGCATAGTTTCGCCACCCACCTTCTTGAAAGCGGACAGGACATCCGTACTGTGCAGGAACTCCTCGGCCATCGCGACGTCTCCACCACGATGATCTACACCCATGTCTTGAATAAACCCGGTCTGGCCGTGCGCAGCCCACTTGATGAAGCAGGCTCGCTCAAGCGGCGTTACCCCAATTCCGAGTTAGACGAAACTCTTTCGTCTAATTCTCGTTAGGCGACATTCGCCACTCACTAATGAACGCACCGGATATTGGCATCATAGCGTGCAGAGCCCTGGGTTTAGCGCTGCTCATCAGCGGACTGTGCACCATCGCTTCGCCGCTTCTATTCGGCCACCGGTCCGGCTGGACCACGTACTCTCCGCTGCCTCAGAGTGAGCGACCGTCGCGGGCAACTCGCATGCGGATGTTCCTGCGAGATTATTTGCCGTGTCTCCTCCAGATTCTCACTGGCGCCCTCCTGTTGCTCTTCAGCAGATCGCTCGGCATTGTACTCGCGCAAGGATTGTTCGACCATGTCCCCTAACCAATCGCTGCAGCTAACCGCTGACCCCTCCGATGCCTCGCATTAAATCATGAAAAAACCTCCATTCCAATCCACGCTCGCTCCCGCCAGCGGTAGCTGAGCTCTGTCTCGTTAGATGCATGCCTCGAACATTATCGTCTTCGCCATCGGATGCCTTCTGAGCTCATGTGGCCAGCAACCTTTAGAGTCACGGATCGTCGGTTCGTGGATTCCGATCTGTAGCATCGACATTTGCACTATTATCACTGTGGCCCCAGATCACACATGGTCTCAGCGGTTCGAGGATAGCGATTCCCCCTACGCGTCAGGCACTTGGCAGGTTGACGGCGGCCAACTGGTTATGCGTATGTCATCCACCCGGGTGGCCGATATGAAGGAGAGTATCGGAAAAGAGCAGCGTTTCATCGCCTCAGACCTGCAGAGAGACAGCTTTGTTCTGACCCCCATAGATGGCGAGAAAACCGCTCTTACATGGAGGCGCGTTCACTGATATACACGCGAGCATCTAACCATGCGATGGAGCGAACGGCTGGCAGCTGTGGCGCCTCACCTTCCATGAAATTCCACCCTCAACCCGCAGCGACGCGCCCTCCCGCCAGCCGTCGCTCATCTTATTCTCGTTAGATGCTGCGTCTCACACTATTGATCGGGTTCAGCGTTCTCTTTGCTGCTCAGGCACGTGCCAGACTGCCCATCGTTGATCACCTAGTGCCTTGGTGGGAGGGATTCGAGATAGAGCTGAGACCTCTGGTTGAGAAGAAACTGCTTCTCACGTCTGCAAACTGCGGAAGGATGTTCAGAATGTACCAACTTTCCGATCAGGGGCCTATTCCCGAATCTGTCGTGTCCGTCTACTGCATCGAAGTCAGTTGTCACGTCACCCTGACTCGCGCCTCCAAAAGCCTGAGCCATTTGTGGGCGGACCGTAGAGCCAAGGGAGATGAGGTAGCAGCGGTTCGAGCAGTCGGCGTTTTTCGCAGAGATGCTGTCATCCCTCAGAGCACCGCGCACGCATATCGCGATTGCTTGCGAGCCGCACTTCGTGCCACTCGCAAGCTGTCGTATGACGAGATTGTCTTGGATAATGACCGAATTGAGTTTTGGCTCATCGAGCGAGGCTCCTCTCCACTCAAGGCAGAGCGTCCCAGCAATCCTGGGGAGAACGTTCAGCGATTGATCGGTCTTGGAGATCGACTGAGCCGTTATTGTGAGATGCCCGAGGCGGAGCGCCGGGCCGCGGCCGTACAGATCGAGCAGGAAGCGTTGAGATTGCAGCGAGTGTTTGCCCGCAAATGAACGCATCTAACCAGGCGATGGAGCGAACGGCTGGCAGCCATGGAAAGTGAGATTTAAGAATTATGAAGGATGAAACCGCAGCGACGCGCACTCCCGCCAGCCGTCGCTCATCTTGTTCTCGTTAGGCCTATGAGAGCGCTGCTAGGTATCGTTCTTCTCGTGCTCGCGAGCACAGCAGTCGCATCACCACGCCCGCGGACATACACGGTTGCACAGGTCATATCGCAGTTTCCGCATTTTCGCGGCCATGACATCGCGATCGAGGGCTACGCCAGATTCGACCGCCTCAGTCGGCAGGCACTTCTATATGACACTCTGGCCTCATTCCGGAAGCGTGACTATAGACGTGCGATATTTCTTGGGTTTCCCCTTCCCACATTCGACAGATTTGTTCTGCCAGACGGCACCTACGCGCTTGTGAGCGGTTATTTGAGTGAGGACTCGCACGGTTCCCTCGGCGTGTATCCCGGCCATCTATATGCCGACCGTATTACTCCACTTCATCGGCAAGCCACGCCAAGGCCTAACCAGGCGATGCAGCGAACCGCGAGATAGCCTGCGACCCACCTCATGAGCGTTTGCCATCCATCCTTTCACCGCGTTAATCCCTCCTCGGGTCCCGCGGTCGCTGATCTTGAGTCTCGTTAGACCTCAGCCATGCGCCGTCTCAATTCATTTCTAGCGCTGCTCATCAGCAGTATAGCGATGTGCGGTTGCGCCAGCGGAGAAGGCTTCCCACCGAAATCGTGGAAGTTTCCCGTCGACGGTAAGGTTAGCAGTATCGCACGCACGGACTTGACTGCAGCTATCGCCGCAGCCAACGCGGACCGAATTTGGGCGGTGCATGTCATCGACCGAAATCACGTGCGAGTGGACATCAGCGACGATTTGCACGAAGTCGGCAACTACGACGAGAGAGGCCACTATTATATCCAGCGTATCCACGGCGACCCGATGTATGTCATGGTGACGCGCCGACACGGAAAGTGGGAGGAGCATGGTGCCACCATTACTACATACTAGCCGAAGGTCTAACCATGCGATGGAGCGAACTCCGAAAGCATTCGCGAGCAGGCTGACTGGCAGCTTTGGTTCCTCACCTCCGATGAAATTCCACCCTCAACCCGCAGCGACGCGCTCTCCCGCCAGCCGTCGCTCATCTTGTTCTCGTTAGGCCTCGTGAACGCTGCTCGCATTTTTCGCGCTCTGATCGTGATGCGCGGAACGTGGATCCTGATCGCGTGGCTCTTCGGGTGGGAAGCGAGCGGTCGTCCGCTGGAGTTCACACTGACTCACCCGTACACCGCGCTCATAGCAGACGATATCATTGTTGCACTTGGCTTAGGAATATTGCTCGGCATGTGGTTCTTCCAGCCGTGGGCGAGGTCGATATTCGGCATCTTTGTCATTGGCTCTCTGCTTGCCAACCCGTTCCGCATGCCGCAGCAGCCTCCCTCCGTTCCATCACATATCGTCGCACCGCTTGGAATTTTTATGTGGCTGTCGACACTTGCTCTCGCCGCCATGTTATTTTTGCCGTCACTACGGTCATGTTTTCGCGCGAACGATGCCTAACCCGGCGATGCAGCGAACCGCTGGCCGCGCCGCGTTCCCGCTGCGATGACTTCCACATTCAATCCGCAGCCACGCTCGCCCTCGCCAGCGGCCGCTGATCTTGTGTCTCGTTAGATGCTAAAGCTTCTCGGCCTCATTATTTCCAGCGCAGGAACCGCGCTTTTCATGAGCGGCTGTATGTCCTGCAGCCAATATCTACAAAATACGCGCTACATCACGCCAGAGACTGGGGAACAGCTGTTTTGCACGCACCACCGAATCCCGCTTCTCACCGTTACCGGTTTCACTGAACCGCGATTTGCGCATGTGGATGGCTTTCAACGCAATGAAATGACTAGAGAGGCATTTAGCCAGTACGAAGGAACGGTGTTCGCATGCAACCCGAACTGTGTTCAACCGCATTACTCATTGCAGCGGCATGGCCGGTTTACCGCGCCTGTCTCGATCACTTACTGCCTCAAGTGCGAGCAGGCGGTTACGCCGTATCGGAATGCATCTAACCAGGCGATGCAGCGAACCGCTGGCCGCTCCGCGTTCCGGCTTTCGATGACCTCCACATTTAACCTGCGGCAACGCTCGCTCTCGCCAGCGGTCGCTGATCTTGTGTCTCGTTAGGCGTATGTGGCGACACTCTCTGCTAGCCCTTCTGCTCGGTTATGCCGTCGCCGCCATAGCTTGGCTGTCGCTGTACGGCCCTGGGAAGCAGACAGTTTGGGTCCACCATCTAGGACCACTCGGTTCCGGATTTGTCTTTGCCGCTGCGCTTTTCGTTGCGCTTGGCCTTTGGATTCTGGCTTCAGTCGGCAGCGGCCTCGCGATCGCGC
Organism: Verrucomicrobiota bacterium; assembly: GCA_041167585.1. Lineage (GTDB taxonomy): Bacteria > Verrucomicrobiota > Verrucomicrobiia > Chthoniobacterales > UBA10450 > AV80. The sequence continues at coordinate 980 of JBEEHV010000020.1, read as the reverse complement.
AGGATAAAGCTTCGCGCACCCTTCCTGGATTTGTCGTTTTTGTTTGCAGCACGCTGAGTACTTTTGCCGCTGTTATTGTTGGCTTTTATCGTGTGCTATGATCCGTCCAACGCCTAACCATGCGATGCAGCGAACTCCGAAAGCTTTCGGAGTCGCTGATCTTGGGTCTCGTTAGGTCTATGCCGCACGCGATAGAGCTGCTCCAAGAGATCGGGTTTGCCGTCATGCTTTTGCTTCTGATCGCGGCGGTGGTCGTCTCGCTCGTTGTCTGGCGAGTGTGGCGGGCATACCCACGTGCCGGTATGCTGCTGAGTCTCGTTATCGTCCTCAGTGGTGTTGCGTTCGTTGTAGCGAAGTCGGTGTCCCCCGCCGGCAAGTACGCGGTCGGCGGCTGTAGAGGCCCCGGATTCGAAGCAATGGGGATTTCTGATGAGTACTACTTGCTTTCAGACGGAGGGTACTACGATGTCGTGAACGGACAGACTCATCGCATGGGTTCATACTACAGAAAGGATGGTCAGTGGATTTTGCGGATGGATCGTAGAGACGGTGTCTTCGATGAGCAGACGCTGAGGTTTTCGGTCTTCGGCTTCGACACAGTGATTCCGCCGATCGAAGGAAATGAGGGCGGCCCGACGAGCTTCAATCGAAGGCGGCTCATTCCATTTACCAAACCCACTTGGATGCCCAAATGGCTGGAATAGTTTACAGACCTAACCATGCGATGGAGCGAACTCCGAAAGCGTTCGCGAGCAGGCTGGCGGACCGCTGCGCGTCCACATTTGAGACGACTTCCGCCCCTTCACCCCTAGCGACGCGCGCCCTCGTCCGCCGTCGCTCATCTTGTTCTCGTTAGGCATCGTGAACGCTGCTCGCATTTTTCGCGCTCTGATCGTGATGCGCGGAACGTGGATCCTGATCGCGTGGCTCTTCGGGTGGGAAGCGAGCGGTCGTCCGCCGGAGTTCACACTGACTCACCC
>JBEEHV010000019.1:0-196545 GCA_041167585.1 Verrucomicrobiota bacterium | reverse complement strand
CGCTGCGGCGGCCGGCCTTCTTGCGGAGCACACTAAGCGGACGGCGCAGCGCGCCGTCCCTACCTTAGCTCTTCGTTCGTTTCCGCGAAGGCGTTTACGGCGAATTCCAAATCCTCGCGGGAATGGGCGGCCGAAACCTGGGTACGGACGCGCGCGGCGCCGTGCGGCACGACCGGATAGAAAAAGCCGATGACGTAAACGCCTTTCTCGAGCATGCGCGCGGCAAACTTCTGGGAGAGCGCGGCGTCGCCGAGCATGATTGGAACGATCGGATGCGTGCCGGGTTTGATCGTTAGGCCGCGCTCGGTCAGGGCCGCGCGAAAATACTTCGTATTTTCCTCGAGCCGGTCGCGCAGCTCGGTGGAATGGCTCAGGAGCTCGAGCGCTTTGATCGACGCGGCGACAATGGGCGGCGCGACGCTATTGGAAAAAAGATACGGGCGCGACCGCTGCCGGAGCAGCTCGACGATTCGTTTGCGCGCGCTCGTAAAACCACCGCTCGCACCGCCGAGCGCCTTGCCGAGCGTGCCCGTGATGATGTCGATCCGCCCCATCACGCCGCGATATTCATGCGTGCCGCGCCCGGTCGCTCCCAAAAAACCGGTGGCGTGCGCATCATCGATCATGGTGAGGGCGCCATATTTTTCGGCCAGCTCACAGATCGTGCCGAGCTCGGCGATGGTTCCGTCCATCGAGAAGCAACCGTCGGTCGCGATCATCCGGATGCGCGCGCCGCTCGCTTCGCCCAGCTTCGCCTCGAGGTCGGCCATGTCATTGTGTTTGTAACGAAAGCGTTGCGCTTTGCAGAGCCGGATGCCGTCGATGATGGAAGCGTGGTTGAGCTCATCGGAAATGATCGCGTCCTCCGGCCCGAGCAACGTTTCGAACAAACCGCCGTTGGCATCGAAGGCGGATGGATACAGGATCGTGTCTTCAGTTCCAAGGAACCTGGTCAATCCGTCCTCGAGATCCTTATGAATGTCCTGCGTGCCGCAAATGAAGCGGACCGAGGCCATGCCAAAGCCGTGGGTATCGAGCGCTTCTTTCGCGGCCGCGATGAGGGCAGGATGGTCGGCCAGGCCGAGGTAATTATTCGCGCACATGTTCAGGACGCGGCGGCCTCCGGAGATTCCGATCCGGGCGTCCTGCGGGCTCGTGATGATCCGTTCTGTTTTGTAAAGCCCTTGCGACCTGATCTCAGCAAGAGTGTTTGCAAGTTGCTGATCGAATTCCGAAAGCACGAACTGAGAATACGCGGATCAAGCAGAATCGACAAAGCTAATCAACGGATGCGATACCGTGTGGTTCGGGATCACCGCTGTCACACGCAGCCACCTGCGCCATGTTGTTGTCTGGAGTTAAGAATCGCCGGAAAAATACTCTTGCATGCGGTTGTGAATAACTGTTAATAACCCTCCTCGTTGCGTAACCGGGATCATTTCTATCTTTTCTGTGTCGCAGTCGGCGCGCTTTTTCTTGGTGCCTGCGAGACGACCAGCACTACGCGCCACACGACCGCTCTTCCGAAATACGAGCCGCCCCTGACAAAGCGTGATTTTCAAAATGTCCGTACGACGGCTTACACCCACACCGAATCGGATCATCTCCCTTACGGCAATCACAACGCGCTCGGCGGCCGGCTCCACGCGGCGACCGGCGCGATTCGCCGCGCTGAATACACACCCCGCGCGATATCGATGAGCGGGAACGACCCGGCAGACTATCGGCGTGCGTCCTACTCGGGGCCCGCGCTCGAGAAGTTTTCGCTAAAGGAAACCAAAACCACCAAGCTGGTGAAAACGAAACACGGCACGAAGCGTGTGACTGTTACAAGGAAACCGCAGATCGGCAGCGCGGCGGCCGATTGGTCGCGCTGGCCGGCCGGAACCGTTTTTCGGCTTATCTCCACCGGTCAGGTTTTTCGCGTGGATGATTATGGCTGGGCGTTGGCCGGCCGGAACACAATCGATCTCTACATGCCTTCCCGCAGCGCGATGAATTCCTGGGGCGCGCGAGAAGAGGGAATTCAAATTTTGCAGTGGGGCGACGCGAACAACAGCCTGCGTCTTCTGCAAGGGCACCAGGGTTATCGCCACATTCGCCGAATGGTCCTCGAGCTCCAGGGCCAGGACGCAGCCGCGGCGAGCTTGGATTAAAGTTGTAGCTGCCGCCGTCACCGGCGGCAGAAACGCGGAGCGAAAGATTCCTCTGCCGCCAGCTACAACGTTACGCCGCCCAGTCGAGCACGATCTTTCCGGAGCTCCCGGACTTCATCAGCTCGAAGCCCTCGCGAAAATCTTTGTAAAGGAAGCGGTGGGTGATGATCGGCGAAATATCGAGCCCGCTCTGGATCAACGCCGTCATCTTGTACCACGTCTCGAACATCTCACGGCCGTAAATGCCTTTGATCGTCAGGCCGTGGAAGACGACCAGGTTCCAATCGATCGCGGCGCTGCCAGGCATGATGCCGAGCATCGCGATGCGGCCGCCGTTCACCATCACGTCGAGCATGTCGGTGAACGCCTTCGGATTGCCGGACATCTCGAGGCCGACATCGAACCCTTCGCGCATTTCGAGTTCCTTCATGGCATCGTGCAGATCGCGCTCACGCACGTCGATCGCCAGGGTCGCGCCCATCTTCCGCGCGAGATCGAGCCGGTACGGATTCACATCGGTGATCACGACCTTGCGCGCCCCGGCCATTTTCGCGATCGGAACCGCCATGCAGCCGATCGGTCCGGCGCCGGTAATCAGGACATCCTCGCCGACGAGGTCGAAGGAGAGCGCCGTGTGGACAGCGTTGCCGAGGGGATCCGAGCACGAAAGGACATCGAGTGGAATATTCGGATCGCAGCGCCATAGATTCGTGCTCGGCACTGACACGTATTCCGCGAAACCCCCGGGACGGTTGACGCCGATCCCCTTTGTGTTGGGGCAAAGATGCCGCCGGCCGGCGAGACAATTGCGGCAATGGCCACACACGACGTGGCCTTCGGTCGTGACCAGTTCGCCTTCCTGAAAATCGCGAACGGCACTGCCGATCTTCTCGATCACGCCGACGAATTCATGGCCGATCACCATCGGAACCGGAATCGTCTTCTGCGCCCACGCATCCCAGTTATAGATGTGAACGTCGGTGCCGCAGATCGAGCCTTTCTGGACGCGAATGAGGACGTCGTTAGGCCCAATCTCGGGTACGGGCACTTCCTCCAAGCCGAGCCCCGGTTCGGGATTGCGTTTGACCAGAGCCTGCATCGTTTTGCTCACGGCGATCAAACTAGATGAGTGGCGCTTGAGCGCAATCATTTCGCGCCCTTCTGCGCTTGCCTTTGCCGGCATCATTTCGGATTGTGCTGCGAATGGCCGAGACGCTCGAGCGCGTCACCACCGCAAAACCGCCGACGCCGCGCTCTGTATTTATTTTTCGTTTCGCCAGCACGCTTGTCCTCTGGTCGATCGCGCTGGGCATTATCTTTTCCGGTTACGAGCTGGCCTTCTTCGCGCTGATTGGAACGCTCGGCCTGCTCTCACTCTGGGAGTTTTACGGCATGCTCGACCACAAGGGCCTCCCGAACTTCAAGATCACCGCCATGGTCTGCGGCCTGGTCATGTTGTGCGGCAGTTTCTATTACTTTTCGCGCATCGGCCCCGGCCATTCCTACGACTTCGAGATGGCGGTGCTGCTCTTTTTTCTGCTCACGGTTTTCACCCGACAGATGTTCGACGGCCTGCGCGATGACGCGCCCCTGCGGACGATGGCTTACACGATCTTCGGCCTGCTCTACGTGCTCTGGCTTTACAATTTCATCACGAAAATCGTCTATGTCGTCCCGCGCGCCCCCAACGGCGCGGTCACGGGCCAGTTCTACGTTCTCTACCTCATCGCCATTACGAAATTCAGCGACATGGGAGCGTACCTGACCGGCAGTCTGATCGGACGTCATCCGTTGATCCCCCACATCAGCCCGAAGAAAACCTGGGAAGGCTTTTTCGGTGCGCTCGTTTTTTCGCTCCTGGCGAGCTGGGGCATGTTTAAGTTGATGCCGGTTCATTTGTCCGTCTTGAACTGGACCCATGCGACGATCCTGGGATTGCTGCTCGGGTTCGCTGCGGTCATCGGCGACCTGGCCGAATCGATCGTGAAACGGAGCACGGGCGTGAAGGATTCCGGTAATCTGCTGCCCGGAATCGGCGGAGCGCTCGACCTCATCGACAGCCTTCTGTTCACGGCGCCGCTGCTTTTCTTTTATCTGCGGCTGGTCATTCGGCTGGACTAAAAGCGGGCCGCAAAAACGATTGTCTTATTAGATGAGACGAAAACGCGTTGTCGTTCTCGGCGCCACCGGATCGATCGGGGAGAGCGCGCTGAAGGTGGCGCGAGACATTCCCGAGCGAATGGAAGTGATCGGGCTCGCGGCGAACGTCAATGCGAAAAAGCTCGCGGCGCAGGCCAACGCGGTCCGGCCCGAAGCGGTCTGTCTGGTGGATGAATCGAAGATCGGCGAGTTGCGAGCGGCCCTCGAATATGAGCCGAAAATTTTCTCGGGCGAAATCGGGTTGATCGAGATCGCGTGCCTCGATCAGGCGGAAATGGTGCTGGTCGCGGTCGTGGGTACAGGCGGATTGCGCCCAGCCCTGGCGGCAATCGAAGCGGGCAAGGATCTCGCGGTGGCGAGCAAAGAGATTCTGGTGATGGCGGGGGAGATCGTGATGCGGGAAGCGGCGGCCAAGGGCGTGAATGTTCTCCCGGTGGATAGCGAGCACAACGCGATCTTCCAGTGTCTCGATTCTCAGAGCAAAGGTTCCAAGCCCAGCGAAGGAAGAGACATTCGCCGATTAATTCTGACGGCGTCAGGGGGACCATTTCGGGAAACGCCGGCGAGTGAATTTGAATCGATCACGATCGAGCGGGCGTTGCGGCATCCGACGTGGGAGATGGGACCGAAGATCACGATCGATTCGGCGACTCTATTTAATAAGGGCCTCGAGATGATCGAGGCGCATTGGCTCTTCGGGGTGGAAATGAAACGGGTGGAAGTGGTGATCCATCCCCAGAGCATCGTGCATTCGATGGTGGAATTTGCCGATGGCTCGGTGCTTGCTCAGCTCAGCCACTCCGACATGTGTTTCCCGATTCAATACGCCGTGACCTGGCCGGAGCGCGTGCCGAATTCACTGCCACCACTCGATTTTGGGAAGTTGCGTCAACTGGATTTCGCGACGCCTCGTTACCAAGATTTTCCGGCCCTCACTCTCGCGCGGCGCGCGGGGGACGAGGGCGGCACGCTGCCCGCCGTCCTCAATGCGAGTAATGAAATTGCGGTCGCTGCCTTCCTGGATGGGCGCATTTCTTTTCCGCGCATCTGGCAAACGGTCGAGGAGGTGATGAATCGTCACAGCTCCGTTGCGAAGCCGACGCTCGATGCAATATTGCGGGCCGATCAATGGGCCCGCGCAGAGGCGAGCGCCGCGGTCGAACAAATCCGCCAGGTCTAATCGAGCATCCGCCCATGTTGTCTAACGCCTTCCGCGTCTTCGTGATCCTCCTCGAGGTCATCATTCTCTTTAACCTCCTCATCGTGGTCCACGAGCTCGGCCATTTTCTGGCCGCGCGCTGGCGCGGGCTCTTCATCGAGAAATTCGGGGTCTGGTTCGGCAAGCCGCTCTGGAAGAAAACGATTAACGGCGTGCAGTACTCGTTAGGTTCGATCCCGTTCGGCGGTTTCGTCGCCCTGCCTCAGCTCGCCCCGATGGACATCATCGAAGGCACGGTCGACGTCGATCGCGAGAAGCTGCCGCCGATCTCGGCACTCGATAAGATCATCGTCGCGGTCGCCGGTCCGCTCTTTAGTCTGCTCCTGGCCCTGTTTTTCGCCTGCGTCGTTTGGGCCGTCGGCCATCCCGTCAGCGAATCGGATCTCACCACTGTCATCGGTTATGTGGAGAAGGATTCTCCGGCGGAAAAAGCAGGATTGCTGGCGGGCGACAAGATTCTGGAGGTTGACGGCAAGAAAGTCGTCCGCTTTAGCGGAATGAACGACAGCGTGATCTGGAATGTTCTCCGCAGCGAGGAAGCGACAGTTCCGTTTAAGGTCGAGCGCGCGGGTCAGGTCCTGCCGTTCTCGGTCACTCCAATCAAGGCGGAGACGAGCGGATGGCGGCGCAAGAGCGTCCGGCAGGTGATGATCCTGCCCGCGCAAACGGCGTTGATCGACAAAGTGATGCCGGACTCGCCGGCGTCGGCCGCGGGACTGAAGCACGGCGACGTGGTCACGGGTTACAACGGAGTCCGGATCTATCATCCTATTGCGGTGGCCGAGTTCATCGCGGCGCATCCGAATGAGTCGATCGTCCTCCAGTTGAACCGCGACGGAGCGGTATCGGAAGTGACGGTGCAGCCGAAGGTCCTCGACGGAAAGACGCCGCGAATCGGGATCGAATGGGAAGCGAACGGCCGGATGTCAGTCGCACATCCGAAGCCGTTCGAACAGGTCTACAACAGCGTCACGAGTACCATCAACACCATTACCGCGGTGGCCTCGCCGAAGTCCGATGTGAAGCTCCAGCATTTGAGCGGGCCGATCGGGATCGGGCGCATCTATTATCTGCTGTTCCAAAGCGACAACGGCTGGCAACTGGCGCTCTGGTTCAGCGTGATCCTGAATGTGAACCTCGCTATCCTGAATATGCTGCCGATCCCGGTCCTCGACGGTGGCCACATCGTGCTTGCCATCATTGAATCAGTTCGTCGCAAACCGGTGAACATCCGGGTACTCGAATTGATCCAGACCGGCTGCGCGGTTCTGATCATCGGCTACATGCTTTACGTGACTTTTTACGACGCGCAGGATTTGCCGTTCATCCGGAACAAGCTCGACAAGATGGATTCACAATCCGCGCCCGCGAAGGCCACCCCGGCCTCCACGCCGTAGATTCAAAGAAGAGGCGGTTCCGGACCGCAGCGCTTGGGTTATTCGTTCGGCGGTTTGGAAAGCGTCGCTCCGTGAGCGGAATAAATCGGCTGTGCGTCGAGCCGGTTTCGTATGTAAATTGTGGTCATGAATGCAAACATGACCACCACCACTTTTACCCTCGACGGGTATCGCGTGGTGAAAACGCTGGGAGTCGTTCGCGGGATTATTGTTCGTTCGCGGTCCATCTTCGGAACGATCGGCGCGGGATTGCAGACGTTGATCGGCGGCAACATCACCATCCTCTCGAATCTCTGCGAGAAGACCCGGCAGGACGCACTCCAGCAAATGCTGGATCATGCGGCGGCGCTGGGCGCGAACGCGGTGATCGGTTTGCGCTATGACGCTACCGAAATCATGGACGGCGTGACCGAGGTCCTCTGCTACGGCACCGCCGTTTTGGTCGAGCCGGCCGCGACCGCGTGACATGCAGTATTGCGCCTCTTCTTTTGCCTACCAGCGCCGCGCCACGCGTGAGGTAATGGTGGGCCGTGTCGGCGTCGGGGGCGCGAATCCGATTCGGGTCCAATCGATGATCACCTGCGACACGATGGACACCGAGGCGTCCATCGCGCAGACCCTGGAGCTGGCGAACGCAGGCTGCGAGATCGTGCGGATCACCGCGCCCACGGTAAAGGACTCCGCGAACCTGGAGCACATCGTGCGCGGACTGCGCGAGCGCGGCTGCGATGTCCCGATCGTGGCGGACATTCATTTCAAACCCGAAGCCGCCATGGAAGCGGCAAAGTGGGTCGACAAAGTCCGGATCAATCCGGGCAATTACGCCGACTCGAAAAAGTTCAAGATCGTGGAGTACACCGACGAGCAATACGCCTCGGAACTCGAGCGCATTCGCGAGCGGTTCACACCGCTGGTGAAGCTCTGCCGCGAGCGCGGGATTGCGATGCGGATCGGGACGAATCATGGCTCGCTTTCCGATCGCATCATGAATCGCTACGGCGACACGCCGCTCGGAATGGTCGAGAGCGCGCTGGAGTTCGCCCGGATCGCGCGCGATCTCGATTATCACGCATTCGTTTTCTCGATGAAGTCGAGCAACCCCAAGGTGATGATCAATGCCTATCGGCTCCTGGTCGCGCGGCTGAACGAGGAGGGTGACGACTGGAATTATCCGATCCATCTCGGGGTAACCGAGGCCGGAGAAGGGGAGGACGCCCGGATCAAGAGTGCGATCGGAATCGGCTCGCTCCTGCACGATGGCATCGGCGATACGATCCGGGTTTCGCTCACGGAAGATAGTGTGCACGAAATTCCCGTGGCGCGGGCACTGGCGGAAATTGTAGGGCAGGCGCATCGCCTGCCGAACGAGGAAACCTGGCAAGCGGAGCGCTTGCCCTACAATCCCTTTGAGTACGAGCGACGCGGCTCGCACAAGATCGAGCGTTGCGGGATCAAGGTCGGCGGAGACGAACTGATCCGGATCGTGGTGCGCCAGGCGAGCTATGACAAGGTCGCGCACAAACTCGACCGGCTCGGCGATTACCAGCCGGAAATCGTCTACGAAAAAGCCGGCGTGGTGGAAGTGGATCCGCGTGACGCCGAGGCGATCTTGCGCCTGAATGAATCGACGGCCGCGGAACTCGTGACCCTGAAGGACGACGTGCCGATGCCGGTCATCACCGCGTTCCGTTTGCTCGCGTCCAAGCTGGCGCCGCATCATCCGATTCTTTTGAAGGATGTGCTGAAAAATGACGAAGCACGAATGCCGAATGACGAAAGAAGTTCGAATGATCGAATGACGAAAAGCGATTCGGGCTTCGTCATTCCTTCGTCATTCCTCCAAACGCTGTTGATAGCCGCAACGAACATTGGCTCGCTGCTTTGCGATGGAATCGGCGACGCGGTTTTGGTTCAAGGCGAAGAAGCGCCGGGGCAGGCGTTGCGCTTGAGCTACAATATTTTGCAGGCGGCTGGCTCGCGCATTTTCAAAACCGATTACGTGGCCTGTCCGTCGTGCGGCCGGACATTGTTCAATCTCCAGACCACCACGGCGCGAATCAAGGCAGCCACTGCACACCTCAAAGGGGTGAAGATTGCGATCATGGGCTGCATCGTAAACGGCCCGGGAGAGATGGCGGACGCGGATTTTGGCTACGTGGGCGGAGCGCCCGGCAAGGTGAATCTGTACGTCGGTAAGACGGCGGTGAAATTCAATATACCGGAAGGGGACGCCGTCGATCGTCTCCAGGATTTGATCCGGGAGCATGGCAAATGGGTGGAACCGGCGGCGGCCGCGCCGGTCCTGGTTTAGCTGGCGTTGCTCAATCAGATGCGCGCCACCCCTTGCTTTTGCTCAACTCCCCTTCGAATAATATCCAATCAGGGGCAGTCAAAGTAAGAACAAGGAAAACCATTATGAAATACAAATTAGCTGTTCTGTTGGCCGCGCTGCTTTGCGTGGGGGCAATGGTTCCGACGACTTCGAGCGCGATCGGGATCAACATCTCCATCGGAGATCGCGGTTATTACAACCACGGAGCGTGGTACTGGAATAACGGGGTGCGCTGGTATTGGATCCCGGGCCATTGGTCCTGGCGCCATCATCACAGAGTCTGGATTCACGGCCACTACGCTCCGCGGTAGGCTACACCGATCCTGGAGTTTGAATCAGAAACGCGCGGTTTTGCCCGCGCGTTTTCTGTTTCTATTCAGGCCGGGACGAGGAAATTTTTTAGCTGCATCCCGCGGCCGGCGCGCAGCTCGGCCAGGAGAAGCGCGCAATCCCGATCTCGCGGTGGGCGCTCGGCCGAAAGGTAGGTGGTTTGGCTAAAATGGTTCACCGTTTTCGCGGAGACGATGAATTCCTGTTCGTGCGTCGCCATCACGTGAGTCATGAGACTGAAGGTGTCGTGATAAGTTACCTCTCCCACGCCGAATCGGATCGCCTGGCTCAAACCAACCGTTTCCACCACGCGACGGAACAAAGGCGTATTGGCAACGAGACAACACACCGGGCTAAGGCGTGTTGCATACCGATTCGTGTATTGGCGCTGCTCGAATTCGATCGGCCACGCGGCGGGTTTGTCTTCCCAATAATTCGTGCCCGGGATCCCGTCGCGTCCTTCGTAAACGCGGCCGAGATAATAGCCGTGGATGCGCGCCTGGACCGCGAAAGTTTTTGCCCCGGCCGCGCGCAGCTCGCTCAGCATTGTCGCGATCGTTTCCGGCTCGATGAACCACATGTCGGCGTCGAGGAAAAGGTAGTGCGTGCAGTCAGCCTTCGCGCGCACGAAACCGGTCAACGCGGCGCCGTGCTGCTCCGCCGCGATGTAGTGGGCAAACCCGGTAGGTGTAAGGGAAATCCGGTGTTCGCCGAGGAAGCGTTCGAGCTGGGTGCGATGCAGGTCGCCCGAAGAATTATCGAGCACCGCCATGGTGAAATCCACGCCGGCCAAATTGTTCGTAAGAAAGAGTGTCCGCAACATCAGCTCGACGAAATCGGAGCTGTTGTGCGTGACCGTGACCCCGAAGATGCGGGCCGGATTACTCATGGGGCGTGACGGTGATTCTGCATTCCTGGATCAGATCCGGATTTTCTTCCTCGAGCCAGCGAACTTGTTCCTGCACCATGGTCAGTTGTAACAGATACTCTCCCGGTGTTTTTGGGGCGATGACGAACATCTTCCATCGTCCCGTGTTTTGCGGCGCGAGTTCTGGGAAAACGGCGGTGCGCTCGCCATCCAAAACAATCATTTCCCGGTTGGGATAACCGAGCCAGTGATACGCGAGATTCACCGGAAACGGCGCGCCGCAGCAAAGAATTCGTCCCGAACAATTCGCCACCTCCACCTCGAGCCAAAGCAGCTCGAGCGGCCGCAATTCCTGCGGCGCTGCGATGGCGCGGACCGCGATTTTTTTCGATTCCTGGACGTCGAGGTGATCCATTCGCAACACTTCCCGGCCGGGTTCGAACTCACTCGTGCCGGGCAGCGGAGTCTCAGGCACCGCGTAATCCTCAAATAAGTAAAAGTAGCCGAGGCTGTTTCCGGGCCGCTCCTTTTCGTAGGAGCGCACCTTCTGTTCTCTGGACTCGCGCGAAGCAAAACGCAGATCGTGGTGATGAACGGCCAGGGTTCGAAGATAACCGGCGCCGCCTTTCATCTGCATCGTCTCGTGGAGTCGCGTCGGGAAAACGATTTCCTCCGGGCTTCTCCGAAACAACCGAAGCTGCCAGTCCGGCCACCAGGGCGCGCATTCGAGATAGCCGCCAGACGGAGTAAGCCATCGCCGCGGCGACCAAAAATGGGTGAACCCGGATGTCTGCAAAATTTCGCGCCAGCGCGGGTCGCTCCATTCCAGGCTGAGTTCTTCATCGTAATCGACTTTCAAGACCCACTCGCCTTCGCAGGCGGCGACCATTTTTTTGAAATCAAGATTGTAAAAGGCGGCGGTATCGCTCTTGAGGATCCTGGCGTCCAGCTTTCGAAGCCGGTCGTAGAGGTCAGGCGCGGCCTTGTCCGCGTCCACGAAAACGACGAGCTCGTCCACGATATTTCTCAGCCGGCAAAACCACCCGAACGCTTCGTCGCTCAACTGATGGGTGATGAGAAGGCCGGAAACCTGCATCGCGTTGGTTTACGGTGTCGGCGCGGCTAAGGCAAATAGGAGCGACGCTTCAGCTTTCAGATTTGCATCCCCGGCTCGATCTGTAAGTCTGAACGTTAAGCTCCAAGCGTTTTGTCCGACCCGGCCTACCAAGATTTATCGAGCGCAAATCCCGACTGGGGGCGTGTTGGCATTTTGCCCTGGGACAGCGAGGTTTTCGGTTTTCGGGTGGCGACCTACCTGCCTGGCCAGCCTTCCGCGGTTTTCGAGAACCTGCTCCCGGTCCAACAGGCTTTGCAGGAGTGGGCCCTGGGGAAACAGGTCGAGTTGATTGGCTGTTCAACCCCGGCAGAAGAGCTGAAGTGGCGGGCCCTCTTGCCACGGATCGGTTTCGTTCACGTCGATTCCACCCTCACCTACACGATACCGAAATTGCATCGGGCCAAATTCCCAAGGAGCTACGCAGTGCGGCTGGCCACTCCGGCGGACCAGGCCTCGGTCGAGCAAATCGCAGAACAAGCCTTTAACGCGGGCCGTTATCATGCGGACGCGCGTTTCCCGCGGGCGCTGGCGAATCTTCGTTTTCGCCGTTGGTTGAGCCAGGCTTTTGTCGAGGCGGGACCCGCCAGCCGCGTTTACGTCATAGGCGAATCCGGCGCGGTGAAGGCGTTCACCCACTCTCGGGTCGAGGGGGATCGCGCTTATATTACGATCGGCGGAGCCGTGGTGGATTTGCAGGGCCACGGCGCCGGGGCCGCGATTTTTCTCGGCACGCTGGAGGCATTGCGTGACTCTGGGATGCGACGCGCGCAAAGCAAACTTTCCGCGAGCAATACAGCGATGATGAATCTCGCCGCCTTCGCTGGATCGCGCTTTTCCGACCCGCAGGATGTTTTCCATTGGCACGCGGCCGATGCGCAACACCTGCTGAAATTCGAGGCGGTCGGGCCGTAGTCGAGTCCGCGCCCGCCTCGTCTCCCGGGTGAAAGCCAGCGGGTGATCGGGCGCAAAAGGCAAAAACGGGTTCTGCGGAAATTATTTTCATTCAGAGTAAAAAAGAATCTTGACGTGTTTCACGGACTTTGTGATTCTCGCCGTTCCCGAGGGCCAAAAAATCACGTCCGCGAGAGTCAGTTGAACAAAAAATCCTAAATGAAATCATCCCACACGCATCCAAATCCGCGCCGTTCGTTTATGCGAGCGTCTTATATTCTATCGTCTTGCGTTGCTGCCGCAGCACTCGCCCTGGCGTCACCCTTAGCGGCACAAAAATCCGCACCGCCAGCAATGGAAGCCAGCATGGATGCTCTCGCCCTTGGGCAGGATCGCGTCGAAGTGATGGTGGAAATGGAGGGCGCTCCGGCTGCTGCCACCTACGCGGTTGAGCTGCAAATGGCGCAGGTGGACGCGGCAAAGAGCACGCGCATCCCAATGGCCGCGGCCCAAAACGGCACGAACCGTAACGTTCAGCTCGATTCGATGGCGACCGCCCGGGTGCAAAGCCGGGTCCTCACCGTGGATGCGGCGCAACAGGCCCTCATGCCCGCGCTGTCGAACATGAACGCGAACGTTCTTTTTCGCACCCAGCGTGTCTATAACGGCATCGCAATCGAGATCGATCCTCGGAAGATTTCCGAGATCGCTTCCATGCCCGGCGTTAAGGCCGTGCACGCGATGGTCCCGAAAGAGCCGAGCGCTTTTTCCGACATCGATTTCCTCGGCACGCGCACCTTCTGGAATAAGGTTTATGCCCAGGGCGTCGGCGTCCATGGCGAAAACATCAAGGTTGCGGTCATCGACTCCGGTCTTGATTACGTTCACACCAATTTCGGCGGCGATGGCAATTACGCGGGTGTAACGGATACGAATTCAAACGGAAAATTCCCCAATGCCAAAGTCCCCGGCGGCTTCGATTTGGCTGGTGATAACTACGCGGCCGGCGTCGCAGGTCACAATACCCCGGTACCCGATCCAAATCCCTTCGATGGCAATCCCGGAGGCTCCGGCATTCCCAATGTTGGAGTTTCCGCGGGTCACGGCACGGGTTGCGCCAGTCTCGTGGCTGGCTTCGGCGTAAACTTCGGCGGCACCCGCTATCTGGGTAATTACGATAGCGCCACGCCAATCGCATCGCTGAAGATCTCGCCTGGACAGGCCCCATTGGCCCTCCTCTATCCTTATCGCGTTTTCGGCAGCCAAGGTTCGACGAACCTGGTGACAGCGGCGATCGAAAAAGCGATTGACCCAAATGGCGACGGTGACTTCTCCGATAAGGCAGATGTCATCAGCATGTCGCTTGGCAGCAACAACGGTACTGCCGATGACGACACTGCGGTCTCAGCAGCGAATGCCGCGCTCGCGGGCGTCATTGTTTGCTCCGCTTCCGGTAACGCCGGCGACAGCTATTACATCACGAGCTCGCCTGCGGTCGCTAACCGCACCCTGAGCGTCGCGGCCAGCTACAACGATCAAACCGGTTTCATCTCCGACGCAGCGGTCCTCGGTGTGAATGCAGCCGGCCAGCCAGCCGGCAGCATCGCGGGCCAGAAAGGCTTCGCCATTTATGCTAACACGAGCCCGCATACCAAGGTCACTGGAAACCTCGTTTACGCTGTGCCAGCTGACTCAGGTCCAACCGCGCCAAACGGAACGACTCCCTTGGCTAATGCGGCTCAGGTGAGCGGCAACATCGTTCTGATCGATCGCGGTACGTCCACCTTCTCGGAGAAGGCGCAACGCGCTATGGCCGCGGGCGCAATCGGCATCATTATTGCCAACAACCAGCGGACGGATGTGCCTAACAACGATCCAGTTGGTCAGGACACCAGTACCTCTACGCCTCCGTTGAATATCCCCGATGTGATGATCTCAAAAGAGGACGGCGATTACATCAAGAGCCAGGCTAACTTCAACCCCGCGACCGGTGTGCCAGTCAACCAGACCGTGGTGACGATCCAGCCGGATAACACGGCAGTCAGCCGGCCTAATGCGCCGGCCGACACCATGCCTGGTTACAATGCGCGTGGTCCGAAGATCGGAAACAGCTTCTTGAAGCCCGATATCACCTCGCCGGCGGAAGTGGTCGGCATTGCCGATAATCGCTCCAGCAACGGGGTAGCGCTGTTCAACGGCACCTCGTCTTCGACGCCTCATATCGCCGGTTCCATGGCGCTTATGAAGCAACTCCACCCGACTTGGACGGTGGAAGAGTTGATGGCGCTCGCCATGAACACGGCACTTCATAACGTGGAGACAACGGTGCAACGGACCACGGTTTATGGTGATAGCCGCGTTGGCGCAGGCCGCCAGGATAACAATCTCGCCGCGAACGCGAGCTGCGTGGCCTTTAACGGAACCGATCCGGGACTGGTCAGCATCTCCTTCGGCGATGTTCAGGTCCCCGTGACTTCCGCGGTGCACCTGGTCAAGAACATGATCGTGCGGAACAAGACCGGGGCGCCGGTGAGCTATAACCTGGCTTACGCGGAGAATGGTCCAGCCGTGGGTGATTCCTATTACGGAACCACCTCGCCGACGAGCTTCACGGTCCCGGCCAATGGCCAGGTCGTGATTCCGATCCAGTTCAACGCCACGGGCAGCACGCTGAACCATGCGCGTGAGGCGGCAGTGCCGAACGGACAAACCACTTTTGCCGGAACTCTCGCTCGCACTTGGTTGACGGAGAAGGCTGGTTACGCGGTGCTCACGCCTACGGCGGGTCCGGCCGGTGAGCCGACTCTGCGCGTTCCGCTTCACACAGTGGTGAAGCCGGTTTCGTCCATGCACGCCACCATCACCTCGTTCGATCCGCAGACAGTTAACGGCCAGTTCACGATCGATTTCGCGGGTGCTGGAATCGTCTCGCCGGGCGCGAACGCAAACGCGGGTCGGATTCTCTCACTCCTCAAGCCGCTTGAGCTGTCCTATGTCAATCCATTGGCCGGCCAGCCGAATGCGCCATCCAATCAGGAAGCGATCAAGTACGTTGGTATCACCAGCGACTTCTCGACTGGCGGCGGGAATGCAACGACCTTGACCTTCGCCATTGATCACTTCGCTGATGCGGCCTGCCCGGATACCGTGTGCGGGTCGAACACAAGGATCTATCTGGATACCGACAAAAACGGAACAGACGATTATGTCGCCTACGTCCAGGGGCTTGCCCAATCAGCAACCTCAACGGTAAATACCAACGTTTATTATTCGGGCGTGTTTAGCCTCTACACCAATAACGGATTTATTGAATATCCGGTGAATGGCTTTACGCCGCAGCAGTTCGACACCAACACGTTCAATAACAGCATCGTGGTGGTGAGCTTTGACGCTAAAGACGTGGGTTATACTGGCGGTGCCTCGAGCTTCAACTACCGCATCGAAAGCAAGGATGGAAACGGTAACGTTGTCACCAACACCGGCCCCTTGACCTACGACCTGGCGAAGCCGGGTATCGATGGCAACACCGGTTTTGAGCCGACCGGCAACTGGTACCAGGATGCACAGGGCCAGAGCCTCAACATCAAATACAACTCGGCCAACATGCAGGCGAATAAAGCGCTCGGCGTGATGCTGGTGCACCTGCACAATCCGAAGGGAGATCGGACGGACATTGTCACGTTCGTTCGGCCTACTATCACGGGCTTCACCCCGTCGCATGGTGCGGTCGGAACCAACGTGGTGATCAGTGGGTTCAACTTCGGACCTACCACCAGAGTGTTCTTCGGTGGCAACAAGGAAGCAACGCCTGTAACGGTGCTCTCGGCCAACACGATCGAAGCCAAGGTGCCCGCGGGTGCGGTCACTGGACCAATCACGGTAACGGGTCCTGGCGGCTCTACCACGAGCTCTGCCACCTTCACCGTGGACGCGGCGAATCCGTCGCCTTCGCCCTCGCCATCGACGACTCCGTCGCCGACTGGCCTCCGGCAGATCGATCGGTAAGAGTTAACAGTTAGCAATCCATTCGCCCCCGATTGGCACTTCGGTGCTGATCGGGGGCGTTTTGCTTTTCCGGCGCGAGGGCCGCAGTTCGCGGTCATGATGATGAGCACGGTTGACGGCACCCATGGCCGCGACGATAGTCGCGCTCCTCAATTTCGAGGAACGTCCCATGGACAAGATTCGTAACATCGCCATTATTGCGCACGTCGACCACGGCAAGACCACTCTTGTCGACCAATTGCTGCGCCAATCCGGAACCTTCCGCACCAATCAGAAGATCGAAGAGCGCATGATGGACTCGATGGATCTCGAGCGCGAAAAGGGGATCACGATCCGCGCGAAAAACGCGGCGTTCCAGTGGAATGGGTATCGGATTAACATCGTCGACACGCCAGGCCACGCGGACTTCGGAGGCGAGGTCGAGCGGATCATGGGGATGGTGGACGGCGTGCTCCTGGTGGTCGACGCCCATGACGGTCCCCAGGCCCAGACCCGGTTCGTTTTACGCAAGGCGCTCGAGAATAAGGCGAAACCGATCGTGGTGATCAACAAGATCGATCGCGAAAATGCTCGCCCGCACAAAGTGCTGGATCTGGTGTTTGATCTTTTCGTCGAGTTGAAGGCCACGGACGAGCAGCTCGATTTTCCGATCATTTACGCGAGCGCGAAAAGCGGCTTTGCCATGCGCGAGCTGCACGAGAACAGCGAAGATATGACCCCGCTTTTCGAGGCCATCGTGAAGTTCGTCCCGCCTCCACCGACTTCGCCGGAACCTTTTTTTCAGATGCTGGTTTCGAATCTCGATTACAGCGATTACCTCGGGCGCATCGCGCTCGGGCGCATCGTGAGTGGTCGGGTCAGCGTCGGGGATTCGATCGTTTGCATTCACCGCGATGGTCGGCGCGAGCGGGCGAATGTTACCGGTCTTTACACTTTCGCGGGCATGGGCCAGGTGGAACTGAAACACGCCAGCGTCGGCGACATTGTTGGCCTGACCGGCTTCGAAGAAGTCTACATCGGCGAGACTTTGACCGATCGGGAAGAACATCCGCCGTTGCAATTCATCGACATCGATCCGCCCACGATTCGCATGCGTATTCTGGTTAATGATTCCCCTTTCGCGGGGCGCGAGGGCAAGTTCGTAACCGCCCGCCACGTGCGCGAGCGGTTGATTAGAGAGACCCGCGGGAACGTCTCGCTTCAGGTGAAGGACACGGAAGTGGCCGGCGCTTTCGAAATCAACGCGCGAGGGGAAATGCAGATCGCGATCCTGGTGGAGCAAATGCGACGCGAAGGCTACGAGGTCATGGTCTCCAGGCCGGAAGTGATTTATCACCGCGATGAAAATGGAGCGCTGCTCGAGCCGATAGAAAATCTTTATGTCGAGGTTCCGAATGAGAATCTCGGCGATGTCCTGCAATCGATGGCTGCCCGCAAAGGCGAGGTAGTCGGCATGGATCACCACGCCACGCGCGTCTCGGTCGAAGCTATCATCCCGACCCGCGGATTGATCGGATTCGAAAGCGACCTGGTGAATCTGACCCGCGGCGAAGGTTTGATGAGCCACCTCTTCAGGGAGTACGCGCCTTTTAAGGGCGAACTCGAAGGCCGGAACCGCGGAGTGATGGTTTCGATGGAGCCGGGCACCAGCACCGCCTATGCGTTGAACAACATTCAGGCGCGCGGAAAGCTTTTCATTGGCCCGCAGGAGGAAATTTACGCCGGCATGATCGTCGGCGAAAATGCACGGCCCGAAGATCTCCCGGTGAATCCTTGCAAGGCCAAGCATCTTACGAATATGCGGAGCCAGGGGGACGGGAAAGGCATTCAGCTCGAAGCTCCGTTGCGCATGACCTTGGAACGCGCCATCGAGTACATCAGCGCCGACGAATTTGTTGAGGCTACGCCGAAATCGCTTCGTCTCCGCAAACGCATCCTGGATCCCACCGCCCGGAAACGGGCTCTGAACACGGCGTAGATCGTTGGAGCCGGCGCGCCCTCGCGCCGGGGGCCCACCCGGTCCGCTTTTCCCACGGCCTGAGGGCAGGCCGTCTCCAGATCTCTCCATGGCTTGGCCGTCTCCAAGCTGCTTCCGCGGACCTGGAGGACAGGCCGTCTCCAGTTGACAAAAACCGCCGAAAGCGGTTGAATGGAATCGTTAGTTTGCCTCCTCGATCCACGTTCGTTTCGAGGCTTTCCGATTCCCGGGTTTCTCGCGAATACAGGTCTGTCCGGCAGCGTTTACAATTCCCATCTCATGTCGGGACACAGCAAGTGGTCCAAGGTTAAGCGCTTCAAAGGCGCGCTCGACATCAAGCGAGGCGCGCTTTTCAGCAAGCTCTCGCGCGAGATTACCATCGCCGCGAAAATCGGCGGCGGTGATCCCGGCGCCAATGTGCGTCTGCGTAGCGCCATCCTTTCCGCCCGTGGTCAGAGCATGCCGAACGATAACATCGAGCGCGCGATCAAGCGCGGCACGGGTGAGGGGGCGGAAGCGGTTCACTACGATGAAATGGTCTACGAAGGATACGCGCCCGGCGGCGTGGCGGTGATCGTGGAAGCGGCCACCGATAACAAAAACCGCACCGCAGCCGAGATCCGGAGAATTTTTAGCAAGAACGATGGCAACCTTGGGACCAGCGGAAGCGTATCCTACATGTTTCACAAGAAAGGCCGGATCACGGTGCCCCGGGCCGAGATGGAAGAGGAACGAATTTTCGAGCTGGCCCTGGAAGCAGGCGCTGAGGAGTTGACAACTGAGGATGAGCAGTATGTTATTACCACTTCCCACGATCAGCTCTACGCAGTAGCTGAGGCGCTCAAACACGCGGGCGTTACCACCGATGGGCAAAAGTTTACTTTCATCCCAGATACGACAGTTCCGGTCAACGACGAGGCCGTTGCGCTGCAAGTACTGCGCTTGTGCGACAGTCTCGAAGACGACGATGACGTTCAAAACGTCTATTCGAATTTAGATATTCCCGACGAGTTGCTGGCGAAATTGCCGGCTTAGAAAAATGCCGCTGCTCCGAGAGCAGCCCGCTGCTTCGGCAGCGCCGAGATCATCTCTGTAATTTATGAGCGAAGAAACTGATAACCAGCGACCGCTGGACTCCAACGCCGCCCAGGAACGTCCACGGCGTCCCCGCCGGCGATTCCCTCGTCGTCACGATGGCCCGCGCGGACGCGGTCCGGACGAGCAGCAGCAGCGCGGTGATCTCAATGGACCGGCCGACCGGGTCGAGCCCGAGGGAGACAGGAGCGCGGGGAACATGGAAGGCAGCGAAGGCGGCCAGCGCGATTATCAGCAGCGTTCGGAAGGGGATCAATCAACCGGCGCTTCCCAGAACGGGGAACTCGAGCGGGAACCGGAGTTTGGGGACGGCATCATCGAAATCTCGGGCAAGGGCTTCGGCTTTCTCCGGGACGCCAAGCGCAATTTCGTCCAGACGCCGAACGATATCTTTGTCACGCCGGAGATCGTGCGCCGGTTTGGTCTGCGCGACGGAATGTGGATTTATGGTGAGACGCGGCGCGGGAATCGCGGGCCGCAACTGGTCCGCCTGAACAAGATCAACGAAGACGAGCCGACCAAGTATCAGGGACTTCGTCCTTTCGAGGAGCTCACGACGATCAATCCCAATCGGCGGATCAAGCTAGAGACCGTGCCCGATCGTTACACGACCCGGATCATGGATTTAATGACGCCGCTCGGAATGGGCCAGCGTGGTTTGATCGTGGCGCCGCCGCGCACTGGCAAAACGACCTTGCTCCATCACATCGCCGACGCGGTGGTCAAGAATCACCCGGAGATGAAGCTGATCATTCTTCTCGTAGACGAACGTCCAGAAGAGGTGACGGATTTCCGGCGCTCCTGCCCGCAGGCCGAAATCATGGCGAGCTCGAATGACAGCGACATCAAGAGCCACACGCGCATCGCGCAGCTCGCGATTGAGCGGGCCAAGCGTTTGGTCGAGGCCGGCAAGGACGTTTTCATCCTGCTCGATTCGATTACGCGCACCGCCCGCGCCTTCAACAACGCCACGGGCGGCGGCGGCCGCACGATGAGTGGCGGCATCGACGCGCGCGCCATGGAAATTCCAAGAAAGCTTTTTTCTGCCGCGCGCAATACCGAGGAGGCCGGCTCGCTCACGATCGTCGCGACGGCTTTGATCGAGACCGGCAGCCGCATGGACGATCTCATCTTCCAGGAATTCAAAGGCACCGGTAATATGGAGATGGTCCTCGATCGCAAGATCAGCGATCAGCGCATTTATCCGGCAGTGGATATTTTCCTTTCCGGCACGCGCCGCGAGGAATTGCTCATGCAGCAGTGGGAGCTGGAGAAGATCAATATGATCCGGCGCGGTCTCGCGGGGCACAAGCCGGGCGAAGCGATCGAGCGGCTGCTCATGTTCGTGAAGAAATTCCCGACGAACACGCAGATGCTGAAAGAAATTCCGGGTTAATCTGAGCGGTGGTCTACGACCGCCGTGATCAACAAGTGGCGCTCGAACAAAGGCCCGGCGGTCACAGACCGCCGCTAAAGGAAGTCGATTGGGAAGTTCTGCCCCCGGAGGAAAAGCGGCGGCAGGGGCTGGAGCCGCTTTTCAAATGGCTTTCCCTGATCATGGACAACTTCCTGCGCGTCCCCGGAACGAAATTCCGTTTCGGCCTCGACCCGCTTCTCGGTATCATTCCAGGGATCGGTGACACCAGTTCCGCGTTGGTCTCCGCCTTTGCGCTTATCCAGGCGGCGCGCGTAGGTGTGCCGAAGGTCCTGCTCGCGCGCATGTCGGCGAACATTCTGCTCAACGAAATCATCGGCATTGTGCCGATCGCCGGCGACGCTTTTTCGTTCTGGTTCAAATCGAACGCGCGCAATTATCAGATCATCAAGGACCACATCGCGGCGCCTCGCCCTTCGCGCCGGAGTGACTGGATTTTTGTCATTGGGGTGCTGGTCGCTCTGGTCGGCGTTGTTTGCCTCGGAATCGCCGCCAGCTTCTTCCTGGTCCGACAGGTGATAAAGCTCTTCGGAGGCGCCTAGCGGAACTTCACTGCACGTAGCGCGAGTAGATCTCGTGAATGCTTTCGCGCGCTTCCCGATACTCCCGCCCAAACGACTCGATGCTGTCGGCTCCGACCCGTGACGCCACCTTGCGTTGTTCCGTTTCGCCGCTCGGCAAAGTCGAGACGCTCTTGTTTTCCCAGCGGCGCAGGACCGATTCGATTGTTCGCAGGTATTGGTAGCTCTTCCTTACGGTCGCCGCTTCTTCCCGCTGCAACAGGCCCTCCCTCGCCAGGTCCTCCAGCGCGCCCAGCGTGTGCGGATTCCAGAGTCCTGCACGCATTTGCAAGGCCTGCGCCAGAAACTCGGCCTC
Organism: Verrucomicrobiota bacterium; assembly: GCA_041167585.1. Lineage (GTDB taxonomy): Bacteria > Verrucomicrobiota > Verrucomicrobiia > Chthoniobacterales > UBA10450 > AV80. The sequence goes on along the minus strand of JBEEHV010000019.1, from coordinate 174,686 downwards.
GATCAGGCCGCCGGCACCGGTTTTAAAATCCAGGTCCGAGGCGCTTCCGCGCTCGCGTCGGATGCGCTGCAACATCCCATCGATCTGCGCAAACAAATCTTCCCGCTGGCCGGCTTTCCGCCAGACGCGTTGGGCCAGATCCATGAATTGGTTTTGGAGCGGCCCCGCCAGCGGGCGCGCGCGCGTCAGCGCCTGGATTTCCCAGAGCTGTGCACGCGTTTCGTAGTAGGTCTCGTAGGCGGTGAGCGAACACACGAGATTTCCCTTTTCGCCATCGGGCCGGAGCCGCGCATCGAGAGTCGCGATGCTGCCCTCGGCGGTTGGTTGCGCCATGGCGACGATGAGGTGTTGGGCAGCGCGAACATCTTCGCCGACGAACAGAACATCGAGATCGGCGCCGTAGCTGATTTCGCTGCCGCCAAATTTTCCCAGAGCGACGATAGTGAGGTCGCTTTCGTTTCCGCGGAGGCGGTTGACGGATAACAGGCAGGCCTCGGCCAGCGCCGAATGTTCGTTGAAAAGGGACGAGAGACTGGCGAGACCGAGGACATCGCGCAGAAAAATTCGCAGGAATTGCGTCTGGCGGTAGACGCGAAGGAGATCGAGGGACGCTGCCTTGACCTCGAGCGCGTCGATTCGCCGCAAGTGCTGGGCGACCGAAAGCTCACGGTCGAGCATTCCTCCTCGAGTGATGTCTTCGAGCAATTGTGGCCGCCGGATGAGCAGATCGCCGGCGTAACGACTGGCATCGAAAGTTTTCACCAGCAGCTCGAGCAGTTTCGGATTCACCACGAGCAGTTCGAAAAGCATGCTGCGCAGGCCGTAGGCTTCGACGAAGCGAATGAACTGGTTCAGGGTCGCATCCGGATCCACCGCGCGCGAGAGCCATTCGAAGAGGAGCGGCCGCAGATTGCGGAGGACCTGGCGCGTGCGCGGCGCGATATGAAAACCGCCCGCGCCCTTGGCCAGGTTCGCGAGCGATTTTGCCGCGGCCTTTTCATCCCGGAAAATGCTCATGCTCTCCGCGGGCGCCTCTGCTCCCGCGCCGGGCTCGGACATGACTCTGCGGAAAACCGCGCGGACCTGTTGCATGTGCTCCCGTAGAGCCTCGGTGAACTCCTCTTTGGAGCTGAAGCCGAGACTTTGCGAAAGCCGCTGAAGCGCTTCGCCGTTTTCCGGGACGGTGTGCGTCTGCTGTTCCGATTCAATCTGGAGGCGGTGCTCGACGCGTCGCAGAAAACGATAGGCGGCTTCCAGGTCATGGGCCTCGCCGCGTGGAAGCAATTCCAATTCGGCGAGGACGGGCAGCACCTTCAACGTGCTCGTTTCCTGGAGGAACGCATGTCGCGCTCCATGCAAAAGCTGCAAAGCCTGCACGACAAATTCGATCTCACGAATCCCGCCCGCGCCGAGCTTCACGTCGCGCCCGATGTTTTCCGTACCCACAATGTCCCGCTCGATCCGGCGTTTTATCGCCGCGATTTCCTCGAGCACATCATGGGTCGGACTCTTCGGATAAATGAACGGCTGGTGCTGCCGCAAAAATTCGTAAGCCAGCTCCCGGCTGCCGCAGACCCCGCGGGCCTTGCTCATGGCCAGACGCTCCCAGGTCTCGCCGAAACCGGCGTAGTAATTCTCCATGCTCTCGAGTGAGCGGACCAGTGGCCCCGCCTTTCCCTCGGGCCGGAGACGAAGATCGATCCGAAAAAGCGCCCCGGCCGGATCGGAAGAAGCGAAGGTCTCCACGATTTTCGCGCCGAGCTGATTGAACCATTCGTGATAAGTGAAATTTGGGGTGACCTGGCCCTCTTCGCTGTAGAGAAACACGACGTCGATATCCGAGCTGTGATTCAATTCGCGTCCCCCGAGTTTCCCCAATCCGAGAATGGCAAACTCCGTGTCGGGCCCGCCGCGCCGGCTGCGCAGCTCCGAATCCCAATAGGTGTAAACCTCGCGCAGACAGATTTCCGCGAGTTGTGAAAGCTCCTGAGTCGTCTCTTCGAGTGGCGCCTCTTCGGCTACCTCGCGCAACGCGATTCGCAGCATCTCGCGTCCTTTCCAAATTCGGAGCGCCTCGAAGTTGCCCGAGAAAGTTGAGCCGGCGCCGATCTTCTGCAGTTCGGCCAGCATGGCAGGGCGGCTGCGCGGCGCGGAACAGACCTCCGGCTGCGCCAGCCAAAGAAGAAGTTCCGGATGCCGGGCGAAACGCGCGGCGCAGACGCCGGAAACTGAAATCAGGTGGAGGAGGGCCGCTTCTCCCAGGGGAAAAGTTGCCATAACATCGAGCAGGGGGGGCGCCTGCGCCGGCCAGCTCTCCGCCATTCGCTCAAGGGTGTTCTCAACTTGCGCGGGATTGAGTGCGCCCGCGGCTTTACGCCCGATCCAGGCTGGTCCTTCGGGCATCGGCCTAACGAAACAAGCTTCCCGGAATCAGTGCGCCTGCGTCTTCTCCGCGATTTTCTCCTGGGCCCGGGCGAGGGTGCGTCGCTCGTTCCAGGTCAGGCTCTGCATGCCTTCGCGCGAGATCTTGTCGAGGATCGGATCGACTTCCTCGGAAATGAATTGTTCGGGGCTCATGGCCCGATAGCGTTCCACCTCGGTGCGGCGTTGTCGAAGGGAGCGTTGCAAAATCGAAGGGCGGCCGAAACCGAGCAGATGAGCGTAGAGCCAGCCAGCGGCGCAACCTCCGAGATAAGCGCTGTGCGTCACGGTGCCGGTGCGGTCGAAGACGATCCCCAGAACGGCGAGGAAGAACGCGCCCCACGCGAGATGTTTCGCTTTCACGCGGATGAAGATCATCGAGGTCAATTCCAACTCCGGCAGGATAGTCGCGTAGGCCACCAGCACGGCGGCCACTCCTCCGGAGGCGGCCCATAAGACTGACGTCGCGGGCATCAGGAACAAATGGCCCAGTTCGCCGCCGATCGCGCCCGAGAGATAGAGGAAAAGAAACTGCCGCTGGCCGATGATCGATTCCACATCGCGACCGAGCAGGTAGAGAATGATCATATTCCCGAGCAGATGCCAGGGCCCGTCGTGCACGAAGATCGCGGTAATAATCTGCCAGCCGTAAGCGGCCCGAAGCCCCTGGTCGCTCAGGCCGAGATACTGGCGGACGAAGCCTGGCTGATAAGCGTCGAGGAAAAGCTGGACGATAAAGGCGCCGACATTCAGGCCGATCAGCGCGAGCAAAACGACGCGCGGTTGTTGCGTCCACCGCCGCGTGAACAACGAAGGCTTTCGGCCGGACAGGCGCATGTCCCGAGAGTATCGCAGCGAAAATCCGTTGTCGATGAATTCTGCTGGAGCGCGCGGCATTACCGAGCGGCGGAGCACTCGATCTACCCTAGAGCGGCGCCAGAACCTGGAGCCCCCCGGCGCGAATCCGGAATTCCACCGGGCAATTCCCGATCAACTCCCCGTCGATCTCCACCGGCACACTCTCATCGCTGGTCACCCGCAGCCGGCTGGTCTGAAAGTATTCCACTTCCGGAGACGTGATCTGTGGAGTGAAGATCACGTTCTGCAAATACCGGATGATTTCCACGTAGTTCAACCGCTTGAAAACAATCACGTCGAGCAAACCATCATCGATCACCGCTTGCTTGAAGAATGGGAACCGTCCGCCATAAAGCCGTCCATTTCCCACAAGCACGAACGACCCTTCCTCGGTCACGGCGTTCTCCGATTCGATCCGCAACCGCGGTGGCTGCCGCGACGCGATCTGCGCCGCGGAAATCATATAGCTGAGCGGCCCAAAATTTCGTTTGAAGGCGCGGCTCGTTTCTTTCACCGCCTGCGCATCCAGGCCGACTCCGGCGAGCTGGACGAAATGTTTGCCGTTGGCGCTGGGCAAATCCACGGGGCGAATCTGATTTCCCTGGATGATTTCCCAGCAACGCGACAGGTCGTTTGCGGGAAGGCCGAGCTCGCTCGCGAATACATTCATGGTCCCCATCGGAAGCAGACCCAGCGCAACGTTTTCCCCGGCGATGCCATTCACGATTTCGTTAATGGTGCCGTCCCCCCCGGCTGCGACGATTTTTCCATACCCTTCCGCAACCGCGTGCCGCGCCATGCTTTCCGCTTCGCCCGAGCGCGAAGTCGCGCACAGGATCGCGCCGCGGGTAAGCGATTCGACCTGCGCCCGCAAGCGGCTGGCACGGGAGCCGCGCGCGGCAGGATTAAGGATGACGACGGTGTCCTTCACAGCGGCAGGGTCAGGTCAGGGCTTTGGTCTTTTCTTCAAACTGGGAGGGCGTAACGTTCCGGCGTGAAAAAAATACGCCGCATCGTGCTCATCGTGCTGGGCGCGATCCTGGGCGTGGCGATTCTCATTTTGCTTGGGGTAAACCTGTATGTGCAGTCGCAGGGGACACAAGCCAGGATTCAGCAGGAACTTAGCCAGCGGCTCGGGACCACACTGCACATCCGGCGAATCAGTGTTACCCCTTGGGCGGGATTGAAACTGAGCGGGATCACCATTCCGCAGACTCAGTCCGGCGTGTCCGCGAATTTTCTGACCGCGAAAACTTTTCAGCTCCGGATCAAGTTTGGTTCGCTCTTCAGCCAGCGGCTGGTGATCAAGGAGATTTCGTTGATCAATCCGGACGTAGTCTGGGCCCAAAACGCTGATGGGAAATGGCGTTTCCCCACTTTGCCTGCGCCGCCCGAGCCCGCGCCAGTGGTGACTGCGCCGCAACCGGAAAAAATTGAACCGGCCGCTCCTCCCGCGCCCAGCGTTCCAGCCCCGACCGAAGCTGCGCCTGTCGTCGTGGAAAAGAAGGAGCCGGCGCCGGAAGCACGGCCGCCGGTGGTCGCGCCGCCGGAGCCCACCGCGCCCGTCGAAACCGAGAAGACTCCGGCATTCACTCCCGAGGTTCAACGAGTGAACCTGTCCGGTGGTCGGTTCCTTTTCCTCGACGACAAGCTGAAGCAGGTCGCGATGTTCGACGCCGTCAAGTTTCGCTCGAATTTCCGGACAGCGACCGATCTGCGCGGGTCCATCAGCATCGAGAAGACGTCGCTCCAGGACCGGTTTTTCCTGGAACAATTTCAATCGGACCTGCACTACGCGCCGGACGAGCTCGATTTGTCTCAAATCAAGGCGCGCGCGGGGGACGGTGAAATAACAGGGCGCTTCACCCTTCTGCCGCAGACGGAGAATTCACCCTTCACCGCCAGCGTCAAATTTCACGACGTGCAGGTCGATCGAATCGTGTCCGATGCCGGGGGCATCCCGGGGACGATCAAGGGGCGCCTGGAAGGTTTTATCGAGGCGAGCGGCACCACGTCCGATCAAAATGCGCTAGCCGGGACGGGCGAAATTATTTTGCGCGAAGGTTACGTTCAGCAATACAGCCTGCTCGTTGCGCTCGGGCAGTTGCTGCAAATCGAGGAATTGCGCCAGCTCCATCTCGAACAGGCGCAGCTGAAGTTCCACCTGAGTCCGGGAGTAGTCACGATCGATCAGGCGATCTTTAGCTCGAAGAACATCCGCCTTTCCGCGGTGGGGACGGTTGGGTTGGATGGCAAACTTCAGCTCGAATCGCAGCTCGCGGTGAACGAAAAAATGCGTGGCCAGCTCTTCAAGGCCATCCGCGGAAACTTTAAGGCCACCAACGAACCCGGATATTTTGCGGTCAATTTTCAAGTCAGCGGCACGGTCGGCCGGCCGAAGAGCAACCTCATGGATCAATTGATTGGACGCGATCTCCGCAGCGTCATCAGCGGTTTCATCGGCGGCGGCAAATCCGAGAAACAGAAAAAGGAAAAATCCGCGGAAGCTGCGCCGGCGGAGCCGGCCGTGACGCCGACGCCCGCGGAAACTCCCTCGCCCGCCGCTGCCGCCACGCCGACGCCAGTGGATTCACCGCAGCCCAGCGCGACCCCATGAGAGTGATCGCCGGGGAAGCGGGCGGGATCCGGTTGGACGTGCCCAGGAACGATGTCCGCCCGACAATGGATCGCGTAAAAGCGGCAATTTTTTCCAGTCTCGGACAGGAGGTAATCGGCGCGCGCGTTCTCGATCTCTTCGCGGGGACTGGAGCTCTGGGCATCGAAGCGCTCAGCCGCGGCGCGGCCTCCGCTTTGTTCGTCGAGGAAAATTCGGCGGCCCTTGCCGTGATCGAACGCAACCTGGCCCGGACAAAACTCCGTGGCACTATTCGGCGGCAGGAGGTCTTTGCCTTTCTTCGTTCCACGCAAACGCGCGAACCGTTTCGAATCATTTTCGCCGACCCACCCTACGACAAAACGAAAGCCGGTGGCGAATTCACCAATTTGTTACTGCAGGACGCGCACCTGGCGGAAATGCTGGAGCCGTCCGGGATCTTCGTGCTGGAGAAGCGCCCCTCGGAGAAAATGGCGGCGATGCCATTTTGGAACGTGATTCGCTCCCGGGCCTACGGCTCAACCGAAGTGTTGTTCCTGCAGCGCGCCGGCGTGACCGGTGAGGTCACCGCCCGTTGAATGATCAGGCTCCTCTATAATCTTCTCTATCCGCTTGGGCTGCTCCTGTTTCTCCCCGGCCAGATCTCGAAGCTGCTGCGGCGTGGGAATTACCGGCACAAATTCGGACAGCGCTTCGGCTTTTATGACCGCGACGTGCGCGCGCGGCTCGCGTCGCGCCGTTGCACCTGGATCCACGCCGTGAGCGTGGGAGAAGTGGCGATCGCGTTGAAGCTTTCCGCGAAACTGCGAGAGCTCGATCCGGAGTTTTTCTGTGCGCTGACCACGACCACCACTACTGGGTTTGCCTTTGCCGCACAGGAGGCAGGCGAGGACATGGAAGTGCTTTATAGCCCGCTCGATTTCTGGCCGATCATGCGTCGAGCCTATGGCATCATTCGGCCAATCCGCGTTATTCTTGTCGAAGCCGAAGTCTGGCCAAACATGACCGCCGAAGCCAGCAACCGTGGTATTCCGATCGCACTCGTCAACGCGCGTTTGTCGAAACGATCCGAACAACGCTTTCGACGATTTCGTTTTCTCATCGGACCGACCTTCCGCTGTCTCGATCTCGTCTGCGTGCAGGAAGCCGAGGACGTGGAGCGATGGATCGCACTCGGCGTCGCGCCGGAGCGAATTCGAAAAGTGGGCAGCATCAAGTACGACCCGGCCGAGATCAGGCTGAATCCGGATCTGCCAATGCAGCAGCTGCGCGTTTTCGGGATCGATAACGATCGTCCAATTCTTTTTGGCGGAAGCACCCACGCGGGCGAGGAAGAAATTCTCGCCGAAATTTTCCAACGGCTTCGCGCGGATTTTCCCTCGTTCACTTTGATCATCGCGCCGCGGCACGTGGAGCGCGCCGCGGAAATCCGCACCCGGCTGCAACGGATGGGCTTAACGGTCGCCCTGCGAAGCGAGGCGGAAACAGCTGGGGGAGCGGCGCCCGATTGTCTTCTGCTCGACAGCACCGGCGAGCTCCAGCATTGGTACGCCGTCGCCACGATTGTATTTGTCGGCAAAAGTCTCACCGCTCGTGGCGGGCAAAATCCAGTCGAACCGATTTTTGCCGGTAAACCGGTGCTCTTTGGGCCCCACATGGAAAACTTTTCCGCTCTTGCGCAAACCCTGGTGGCGAACGGCGCGGCGGTGCAGGTGCGCGATCCCAATTCGCTCCACGAGAAAATCGCCTGGCTTTTGCGCGATCGCACCGCGGCCTTGAGCCTGGTCGCCAACGCGCAAGCCGTGCTCGCGGCGCATGGTGGCGCGACGGCGCGCACCGCGGGGCTGGTGCTGGAATTGGAGTCTCACTCCACCGAGTAAGGTCAGGCCGTCACCATTCCGGCAAATAACTTGCATCGCGGTAGCGCGCTTCTGATATTGCCCGGCTTCTCTGACCCTATCGTCCAGTGGCCTAGGACACCGCCCTTTCACGGCGGTAACACGGGTTCGAATCCCGTTAGGGTCGCCACTTCGTCTCAAGCCGTGGTTGCTCCGCCACCGGAACCGACGTAAGGGAGGAACAATGAAAAATCTCCTTCGTTTCTTCTCGGCCGCAGCTCTCGCATTCGCGGCCCTCTCCACCCAGGCCAAAACGGTGGAGTATCCCGCCGGTAATCCGCTCTTTAAACTCGAGCTGCCGGATGGATGGACGACGGCCGCGGACAAGGACGGCAACCTGGACGTGAAAGCCAACGACAAGAGCGATTTCGATTTCTCGATCATCCCGGCGGCGATTGGCTCAGGTCAGGACATAAAGGCGTTTCTCCCGGAGTTGGCGAAAACGATGGGGAAGGACATGAAGGACTTTGCGGCCGAGGAGGTCGTGGAGCTAACCAGCAAGAATGGAATGAAAGTGATGGTCCTGCCCGCGAAAGGAAAAATCGAGAGCTCGGAAATGATCATCACGCTGGCGGCTTTCGCGCCGGTAAAGGACAAATATTTTGTCATCATGAGCATTGCCGAAAAAAGCGTCGATCAGGCGCACGACAAGGCGATGGGTGAGATCGTAAATTCGATAGAGGCAATCAAGTAAGCAGACCCCGTTAGCTCACGTCACCGAACCAGGAGGAGCCGCTCCATGAGCACGCTAAAAAACCTGTTTGTTGTCGTCAGCTTATTCCTGGCCGCACCGGGCGCGTCCGCCGAGGACAATCTCCGCGCGAAAGTGGTGGGGATGTGGGACGAAGAGTCGCCAGGCGAAAATCTCGTTTCCTTCACCCAGGAAGGCGCGTGCAAACTTTATCTGAAAAAGGGCGAAATCGGCGAGCTTCGTTCGATGGATGGAACGTGGACTGTAGGCGACGATGGAAAGCTCGAGATAACCTTCACCGTGAACGGTGAGACCCTGACCCAGCGCGCCATGGTGAAATTTGAGGGTGAAGAAATGGTGCTGACGGATGAAAAAGGGGTCGAGACGCGGCACCGGCGTCACGTCGGACCGATTCCAGATAAGTATCTGTAGTGCGGGGGCCGGCGCCGAAATCCCGCCCGCCGCGCGGCACCATTGGCTTCGCGCGGTTGTTTGCCGAGGCGCAACTCGTTAGGTTGGCCGAAGCCCGCCGTTTTATGGCCAACCCGAACGCAACGAGCGCCCCCGCGATGGCGGCGCCGAGAAAATATCTCGCGCTGATTTTCACCGTGGGCGGCCTCATCGCGTTGTCCCTGATGTTAGTGCAGGTCCGCGGCGGATTCGCGTATCCGCCGTTCTTCGCTCTCTTCGCGAAATTATTTCAGATCCAATTCGGATTGCTCGGCGCCGCGGCTTTGGCGGCGTTGCTCTTTTTGTTACCGCTGAGCCGGCTGCCCAGGTTCGTTAGGTGGCTGCTTTTCGCCACCTTCTACGTGTTGTTCGCGTGGGTCCTGGTGTGGGGCCTGGTCCAGCGAGCCTTCGGGATCGAGCTCACGCTTGGGACGATCCGGGAACTCTTCACCAGCCGCGCGCAACTCGCGGCCGTCGGCCTGGGACCTCTCGAGTGGGGATTGGCCGGCGCAGTCGTCGTAATCCTGGTGAGCGTGCTCACCGTTTTGAGTGAAAGGTTTGGTCATCATGTCGACGTGCGATTACGGCGGCGCACCGTTCTTCTTCTCCTCGCCGCGTTTGCGGTCGTCCATGTCGCGGTCCGCTGCTACTTCGTCTATCACCTGAACCGGAAGCATTATGTCGTGCTGGCGTACGACGACTGCGCTCCTTTCCCGCTGCGTTCCGAACAACTCGTGCCGGGGCTACGGCTCGATCGGATCGCACTTCCGAATTTCGAATCTGAAAGCAGCACCGCGCAGTATCTCCGTTATCAGCGCGCGCTGGAAATGCCGGCGATCCCTCGCCGTCGCAATATCCTTTGGCTCAATATCGAGTCGTTCCGTTTCGATGCCGTGGATGCGCGGGTCATGCCTCGGCTGTTCGCCTTGCGGGATCGATTCCAAATCAAACTGGACCGCCAGCATTGGAGCGGCGGCAACGCCACGGCCTGGGGCGTCTTTTCGATGCTGACGGGATTGAGCGGGTACCACATGAAGGATTTTCAGTGGGCCCGGATGAACGATCCGTTTCTTTTGCTCCTGTCGAAAAATGGATACCGGCTTCGAGTGGCGAACAAAGATCACATTGAGGCCGCCGGATTAACGTGGTTGTTCCCGGCCGGCACGGTCTCTCAATCGATCGACATCAGCGAAGATCCGGAAGAAGACCGGCGCACGGTCGATGCGTATCTCAAGGACCGCTCCGATCGCAAGGAGACACCGGCCTTCGATTTTGTGGCGCTCAACTCGACGCATCTCCCGTATGCGTTCCCGCCGGAACACGCGATTTTTCAGCCCGCCCCGAAGCTAACCAGCTCGCACCACATTCTGCGCTCGCCCGGTGATCTGGAGATCGTCCGCAACCGTTACCGAAATGGATGTCACTTTGCCGACGAGCAAATCGGACGCGTGCTGGATGATCTCGAAGCGCGAGGCAATCTTAAGGACACGATCGTCGTGGTCACGGGTGATCATGGCGAAGAATTTCAGGAACGCGGCCAACTCACTCACGCGGGCGTCCTGAACGAATACCAGGCGCGCACCGTTCTCTGGATGCATTTGCCCGACGCAGGGCCGGAGCCGTTAGTGGTCGATGGGCCGACGGTGCATCTGGACATCGTCCCCACGCTGCTGGAAGCGCTTGGATTCAGGGAGGACGTTCTTTACACGCAGGGCCGCTCGCTTCTCGGCAGCTTTGGCCCCCGTCGCGTGCTCAGTCTCTGCGAACACTTGTCGAAACCGCCCCGTTATCGGGCTCTCGTGACCGACACTTACATTTCACGCTGGCGTTACACCGCCAGCCGCTATCTTTTTTCGGGCGTGCAACGGCGGGACGGGGCGAGCGTGGAAGGAGAAGCGTGGTTGCGGGAAGCGCGCGAGCTCTATGCCACGGGAGCGGAGATGTATGAAATGGTGCCCGATGTATCACGGCCACCGCGGCGGTTTGGAATTGAAGGGGCGCCGCAGCCTTAAACTGGCCTAACGAATCCGATAAATGACGCCCTGCGCCGTCCGGGCCACCGGTTCGTAGTGTTCCGCCAGAAGTTTGGCCAGGATCGGAAAGTCGCCCACCGGATAGGCCGCATTCGGCTCGGAATAATGATCGGCGATGTACACGGGTGGATGTTGTCGAAAATCCGCTTCGAGATTGCTCCAGGCGCCCGGCACGATTCGATCGCGTGTGTCCAGGCCCGGAACTTCGCCCCCGAAGAGGAAGCCCGTGAGCGGAAACGTCAGGACGTAGCGGCAGGCTGGCCGTCGACGCGCATGAAGGTAAACGTCCGACGCGCTGCGACCCCAGATGAAGATGCGGTCGCTCGGCTGGGAATGATCGATGAGATAGCGAGCGGTCTCCAGAGGCTCGCGATGCCGGGCGAGGAATAGCCAGTGCGAAATGGAAAACCCGATGACAAGGATCGCGACCGCGGCGGACACGACCCAGACCATCGATCGACCGCTCGCTGTTTTTCGTTCGCGCCAAAGCTGCGCGTAAAATGGCGCCGCGAGGAGCGCAAGGGGCGGAATCAATTGGATATAATAGTGAGGATAGAAACGGGCGCCTGCCGCCGCTCCCAGTGCCGAAGCTGCGAGGAGCCCGAGAATTGCCAAGCGCTCGGCGCGTCTCGTGGCCCATAATCCTCCCCGATCGCGGAAGGCCAGCGCCGCGCCCAGAACGAGCGGAAAGCACGCAGCGATGAAGGCCAGCGTGTAGAGGAATCCGGCGGTCCAGAACACATGGGGGATCGTGTGATTAGTGAACGTCCAGTAGAACGCCTCGCGCAAAATTCCTTGCTGACGAAGCACTGCCGCCACCGCGCCGAGCACGGTACAAAACCCAGCGGTGAGCATGATCGCGTGAATGATTGAGTCCGTTCGAGCGAGACCCCGCTGCGAGCGATAGCTCGGGAGGAGCAGGTAGATGCCGATCGGGATTGCCGCGATGGCGGCCGGCTGCTTGAGCAGGAAACCAGCAGCCAACAGAGCACCCGCGGCCAGCAGCTCCGGTCTCAGGCGTGACCTGGCCGGGCCCAAAGCGATCGCCAGGCCCCAGACGATCGGCAGGTTCATCAGCAACTCGCCGTTCAGCGCGAGATTGTTCGCCGTGGCCCACGGCTGGAAGACGCTGTAGAAAAACGCGGCGATCAGGCCGGTCTCGCGATCGAATAATCTCCGGGCGACAACGTAAAGACCGGCCATGGTCGCCAGCGTCCAGGCCAGCGCCACCACGTGCAGCGCCAGCCAATTGTATTTTCCTGCGAGGGCGAAAACCGCGGCATAGGTCCAAAAAAGGAGCGGCGGCTTGCGTTCCACCGCATCAAGGTACGGCCGCCCTCCATCGACGATCTCGTTCGCGACTACCGAATAAACGGCTTCGTCGTCGATCGCCTGGGGGTGGACCACCGAGGGCAGGCGTGTCGCCACCGTCAAGAGCACGAGTGCAAACGCGGCGAGGCGGAAGGATAGAAATTCGCGCCGGATGATTGCGGCCATGGGCCAAGATAGAGGGCAGGCCGTTAATCTCTAGCGCATCTGAAGGTGCGCGTTAGGGCGCCGATAAAGGCACATACTGGAGCGCCTGTTCCGGAAAGATTCCATGGATCAAACCCGCTTTTTATTTGTGGACGTTCGCGGCTCATTTCCTTATCTTACCGGGCTGCTCAATCGAATGACCATCTCGGCGACTGCTGCGTCGCCCTTCATTCGCTCGGTGAACACGAACCGCGAAGCTTCGAAGCGTCGCATTTCCCTATTATGGAATTGAATCAAGAGACTCCAGCGCCGCAGACCGGTAACGGTGTGACGGTGGAAAACGATCCCGGCAAATTCAGCCTGAGCGATTTCCTGGTCGGCGATAGCAAGGACCCGTTGAAACCGCCTCCGGCCTTCACGCGGTGGCATCAGGTCGGCGAATGGGCCATAGAGTTGTATGAGCCGGAACTGCTCGGTCCGGCCGAGGCGCGGACCACGCTGAACTACAACGGCCAATCGCATTCCGTGATTAATCTTTGCTCGTACAATTATCTCGGCCTGGCCAATCATCCGGAGGTGATTGAGGCCGCGCATGAAGCTCTGCGCACGCATGGCCTGGGCGCCTGCGGTTCGCCCATGCTTTCGGGAATGAGCGATCTCCATCGGCAACTGGAGAGAAAGATGGCGGAGTTTCTCGGCTACGAAGATGCGATGCTTTTCAATAGCGGTTTCGGCGGCGCCCTGGGCACGATCTCGGGACTTTTGCGCAAGAGCGACGTGGCCGTGATGGACAATCGTTCGCACCTCAGCCTGCGCGATGGCGCGGTCCTAGCCCGGACTCGCTCCGAGCGCTTCGAGCACAACGACCCCGAATCGCTCGATGCCGCGTTGACCCGGCACAAGGGAAAGCGCCAGCTCGTCATCGTGGAGGGCATCTATTCCATGGATGGCGACTTCGGCAATCTAAAGGAGTTGATGGACGTGGCCGATGCGCACGACGCGCAGGTCTTCGTGGATGAAGCGCATTCGATGCTTGCCTGCGGTGAGCATGGTCGCGGCGCGGTGGAACATTTCGGAGTGGAGAAACGCGTGCGAATTCTCTACGGCACCTTCTCGAAAGCGTTCGGCGCGCTGGGCGGATTTGTCGCTGGATCAAAAGAGACGCTCGATTACCTCCGCTTTTATTCGCATCCCTATGTCTATTCCTGCGCCCTGCCGCCGGTGGTGGTCGCGGCCATCCTGAAAGCGCTCGAGCTGGGCGCGAGCCAGCCAGAACTGCGCAAACGCCTTTGGGAGAACGCGGATTACTTCCATCAGCAACTCGCGGGACTCGGTATCGATACCGGGAATTCCACCACCTACATCATGCCGCTGGTGATTGGCGATCGGGAGCGCATGTATCGACTCGGACATGAGCTGCGCCAGCGCGGGCTCTGGGTTGCGCCGGTCGATTATCCGGCGGTGCCGCAGGATAAAATTTGTTTCCGCGCCTGCGTGACGGCGAAACATACTCGCGCCGATCTCGACGAGGCACTCAACATCCTCGCCGACACGCTGGTTCCGGCGCAGTTGCAGCACGCCGGGAGCCGTTGATCCAGGCTGGAAATCGAGGATCGTAACTTCGTATGGCGCAGCGCTTCGTCTCGAACAAAAACGAATCGGTCCGGATGTTCGAGAGCGACTTCATGGAGTTTTTCTCGCACGTTCACCCGGTAATTCCGCTGGTGATTTACCTTCCGGTGATCGGTTACCTGCTCCATCTCGCGATCGTGCAACGCGAACTGCCGCTCGCATCGGGGGCAGGCTTGTTCGCACTCGGTCTCCTTATTTGGACCATCGTCGAATACGTGATGCACCGCTGGGTCTTCCATTATCAACCGAGCACCGCATGGGGGAAGAAATTGCACTTCCTCATGCATGGCGTGCACCACGATTATCCACAGGATGCCAGCCGGCTGGTCATGCCGCCGGTCCTCAGCCTCCCGCTTTGCGTGATTTTCTATGGATTGTTTTTGGGCGCTTTCGGACGCCTGACACCGACTTCATTCGCCGGGTTCCTCTTCGGCTATCTCTGCTACGACATGATTCATTACGCGACGCATCATCTCTCGATGAAGGGGCGGACGGGGCTTTGGTTGAAGCAGTATCACATGCGCCACCACTACACCGACGATCACCACGGATACGGAGTGAGTTCTCCGCTCTGGGATTATGTTTTTGGAACGAGAGGCCGGCGGTCCAGCGACGCGGATCCCGCCTACGAAAATTCGTAGGCGCGGCGGATTACGGAAAGGCAGAGCGCAGCCTCATCGAAAGATTCCCGCGCCATGTCGGGATTGCGAAAGAGCGCGATAACGTCCGGGAGCATGGACGCGAACCAATCGGCATGATGCGAACCCGCGGAGAGACCGCTCTCGAATTGGATCGCTTCGCCGCCGGCCTTCAATAGGTCATCGTCGATCACGATTTCACCGCGCTCACCCAGGAGGCGCATGGTGTTTCGCCGCGCCTTGGCCTTCCAGGTGAGAAAGATATTCGCGGTCCCGCTTGGAAACCGGAGCCTCAACGTCGCTTCATTTTCCACCGCTGTCTGTGCCGGGCGTTTGAGGGTCGCCTGGACCTCGACCGGATCTTCCCCAAACCAGTGGCGCGCCAGATAGATCGCGTGCCAGCCGTGATCCATCAAGATCCCGCCGCCCGCGATCGCCGGATCGCGCCGCCAATTCGGATGATCGGGATCGGCCACCGCGCAATCCTGGATCCGCAGAGTTTCGATCTCGATTTGTCGCAGGCTGCCAATGCCCCCGGAGCGCAGGATCTCCGTCGCGCGCCGGACGATCGGCGCGTATTTCCAATTGTGCACTGGCACCACGACGCATTCTGAGTCGCGCGAGAGGCTGCGTACCTTTCCCAGCTCGACCAAATCCAGGAGCAGCGGTTTTTCGCACAGGACATTCCATCCTCGCGCGAGCGCCTCGAGTATTGGTTCGCCATGCAACGCCGGGGGCGTGCAGATATCCACGAAATCGATCTTGGCGTTGGCAGCCAACTCCTCGATCGTAGCGAACGTCTCGACTCCCGGGAGCTCATCGCACGCGATCCGGCGGCGCACTTCCGTGGGATCGACCACGGCGACGATCTTCGCCTCGCGCGATTCCGCGTAGGCCGGCCAGTGCCCATTTCGAGCGACTTCACCGAAACCGATAATGGCGCCGCGCAGCACGCTTCTATTCCAGATGGGTCAGCACCCGGTCGATGATAGCCAGCGCAAAGTTCGCCTGCTCAGCCGAAAGGATCAGCGGTGGATGGACGCGGACGCGGGGCGTGTAGCTCATCATGATCAGCCCTTCGGCCAGACAGCCCTTGAAGAATTCGATGCATTTTTCCTTGGGCAACAGCGTCTTCGTTTTCTGATCTCCCACCAGATCGAACCCAATCAATAATCCTTGCCCGCGCACATTTGCGATCCACGAATGCCGCGTCCCCAATTCCCGCAGGCCATCCTGCAATAACCCACCAACCGTGGCGGAATTCTCCACCAGTTTGTCCGACAGGATGGTCTGGATCGTGACCAACGCCGCCGCTGCCGCCAGCGGGTTGCCGCCGTAGCTGGAAGAGGAGGCGCTCGGCAGTGAAAACGGTTTCGCGGCCATGATCTCGTCGGTTGAAACCAGCGCGCTCACTGGAAACCCCGAGGCCATCCCTTTACCGAGAGTCAGGATGTCGGGAACCACGTCGTCGCTGTTGCATCCGAACATTCGCCCGGTGCGGCCGAACCCCGTGATCATTTCGTCGGCAATCAGGAGCGCGCCGTATTCATGCGCGACCTCGAGCACCTCGCGAAGAAATCCCGGCGGCGGCACAATGTTTCCAGCAGTTCCTTGAATCGGTTCGATCACCACCGCAGCCGGCCGGCCGCCGACTTCCTGCTCGATCACGCGCCGAAGTTCCTTGATCGCGTGCTCGCGGCACTCACTCTCCGAGCCCTCGAACCGGGTCGGGTCGGCGTAAGGCGCGAGATGATGACCGGTGGGCAGGGGACCGATCAGTGTCTTCCAATCGACATCCGAGAGCGGAAGCACGCCGGCGGTTTTTCCATGAAAGCCACCGGTGAAACCGACGATATCGGTCCGCTTCGTATGGGAACGCGCGAGGCGGATGGCGGCTTCAACTGCTTCCGCGCCGCCACTAAAAAACTGGGTGCGCGACAATTCCCCGGGCGCGAGGTCGGCGATCAGCTTGACGAGTTCTGCGCGCGGCCGGGACGTGAAGCTGCCGACCGTGACGGCATCCAATTGCTTCGTGAGCGCTGCGATGTAGCGCGGGTGAGCATGACCAAGGCTCGCCACCGACACGCCCGCGTTGAGATCCAGATACGTGCGCCCGTCGAGATCCGTCAGAGTCGCTCCGTTTCCGTGATCGATCGCGAGTTGGGATAAGAGCGCGATCGTCTGCAGGCCCGGCGCAATGAATTGCTGTTCCTGGTCAAACAGAGCTTTGGTTCGAGCTTGGGAATCGGAATGAGTTTTAGTGAGCATGGACGCGCCTTGTGATGAAATCTGCTATGGCATAAGCCGCTCGTTCGCGACAGGGCGCGAAGGAGGGCCAGTCGTTCAAGTCGATCAGGGTCAACTCGCCCGACGGCGACACGATCACGTCGCCGCCAAAAATATCCAGCCCGGCGGCGTTCGCGGCCTGGTTAGCGAGACTCTCCAGGTGGGCAAAGTTGAAGGAAAATTTTTGCGCCTCACCCGAGTAGAACCAGTGGAAAAAACCGCCGCCCCCGACGCCGTAGAATTTGATTTCGTCGCCCGCGCGATGCGCCTGCACTGCGGCCTGGTCGATTCCGCGTTTCGAGAAATCCGCCAGCCCGGCCTCGAGACGTTCGCGCGAATCAACCCACTGCACGTCCGCGGTTACGGACGCGTGGACATCGCCGCGCTTCAACCAGATTCCGCCATTGAGATCGAGCGAATGTAAGTCGGCCTTCTCCCTGGTTTGGACCAGATACGTTTGCGGGAAAGAGACCCGGGCTTCGACCATCAAGGCGGGCAGCCGATCGCGATGGGTGTTCAAGGCCGACCGCGGACTGTTGATAATCCTGACGCCTTCCTGTTCCCATTCGGCCAGACTTTCGAGCGCTTCTCGTCCCTGGCACATTGAAAAAATAATCGCGGCTTCCGTTCGCCGGCTCTTCGCCTCTTCGAGCGTCATGAGATCGACGGCGAACTCTCGTTCCCGCAGACGATGCGCTATCTGATCCAGGAGCAGAACGTCGTTCGATTGATGACGCCCGGGCGAATATTGCTTTTCCCGATATAAACCGAGGAGCCGTTTCATGCCGGCATCCTCCGGAGCAATGCTTCCGCCGTGCCGATGTCAGCCGGGCGATCGACATCGATCGACTCCGCGATGGGAATGCCGGCGAGCTCATAGCCACGATCGAGCAAGCGGCCGAGGAAAGTTCGCAGCGCATCGATTCCATCGCGGCGCGCCTCTTCGGCTTCGCGGAGAATCGAAGCGCGGACGGCATAGACTCCCGCCGTCGCGTAATCGGAGGGAGCTGCCGCATCGCCCATCGCGACGATGCGTGAACTGCCGGCCGCTATCCGCACCAGCAATGGCTTTTCGTCGTTCCCCGGCGCGGTCAGCGCAAGCGTTACTGCCGCCGAGGTGAGGGTCCGTGCTTCCGCAATGAAACGCGCGTAAATCTGCGCGCCCGCGATGGTATCGACGGTGGAAAGGAGGAACGGACCATCATCCCCATCCGCTGCGAGCGTTTCGACGAGACGAAGAAAACTATGCATGGAAGTGGCCGTCGTCTCGACGATCCAGCGCAGCGCGAAGGGCCAGTTCCGCGCCGTCGCATGATCGCGCACCGTGAGAGAATCCTCGTTAATGATGACAATGACCTCGGACGCGCCCGCCTCTTCCATCGAAGTCAGAACGTGTTCGATCAAGGTCCGGCCCCCGACCTGGACGAGCGGCTTGAATTCGTTCGCGGGGTCGCGCAGGCGTTCGCCGCGGCCCGCCGCCAGCACTCCCGCCCTGAGCGACTTCGTGCCGGGCTCTTTCATGCCAGGGTTAATGAAGCTTCGGACAACGCGGCCGGCAGATCGGCCAGCCGGCGAAGACGAAGATCGACCAACGATGGATCCGGACACTCACGCCGCGCGGCGCCTTCAAGCCATGCCGTTTTCATCCCCACTTTTTTCGCCGGGACCACATCGCGTTCAAAGGAATCGCCCACCATCATTATCGCTGCGGGAGCGCTTCCGATTTTTTCGGCGGCATAAATAAAGATCGCGGGGTCCGGTTTAAAAAGACCGACTCGCCGCGAATCCACCACGAGAGAAAGAAACGGCGCGTAACCAAAGTTCGCGCAGAGTTTTTCGACGTTGCCGCAACCGTTGGAGACAACGCCCAGTTCAAATCCGCTCTCTGCCAGAGTCGCGAGTAATTGCACGTTATTCGCCACGGCGTCGCGCACCGGTGCGATAAAGCCCTCCACGAGATTTCTCTCGAGCTCGAAATCCTTTAGTCCGAGCTGCATCAGTTGCCACTTCACATGGAGCTCGACCATTCCGGAGAAATCCGCCGACGCGATGGTTTCGTCCAGGGCGGATCGTCGTTCCGCTTCATCGAACGCCTCACGGATTCTCTCGCGGGTAAGGTCGACGCCAAGCTCGCGGTAGAGCGCGAGGAAGCGCTCCAGCCAGTGCAGTCCATCGCCGTCGAGCGTGCCCCCCAGGTCGAAAAGAATCGCGCGGATCATCTGCAAGTTAGCGGCTCAAAGGCTCTGGAGAAATCGTTGGTCGGCGCGCCGTTGCCAGAGCCAAAGGACGACGAAAGCGAGGTCCATAGGCAACAAGATGAACGAAAAAAAGAGATCGATTCGATGAAAGCACGCCAGGACACCGATGGCATAGAACCGGGTGTTGTCTCCGAGTAAATTCCACCCCCGGACCGGGCCATAAAAATGGTCGCCATATCGGACGCGATCCTCATCCCGCACCACACCGGCGATGGAGCGCTGGGCCAAAACGGCCTCCACTTCGGTGTGAACGCCGATCAGGAATCGCTGCATGGACAGATACGCGAGATAGAGCGGGCGCAGCCACAGCGCCACCTTCGCCGGTTCGTGGCGAGGCACGCGCCCTTCTCGTACCACTGAGTTGTAAGCCGACCGGTGGTAATCATACATTTGCGCGTGGGCGACTGTGGCAACCGCCGCCAGCAGCATCCAAGTGACGATGAGGCCGTCGCCTCCGCGATGCAGCAGGCCGGCGGTAATGGCCAGATAGATCGCCGCATGTGTGACGTAGCCGGCACCCCCATCGAGCACTTTGCCCAGTTCCGTGGTCTTGCTGGTCATACGCGCAAGCTGCCCGTCCGCCGAATCGATGATCCCGTGGACGATCAGCAATCCAAACGCGACGAGCCCGAGGCGTTCGTCGAAGAGCAGGACGCCGCCTGCCACGCCCACCAGCGCACCAAAAACGGTGACCTGGATCGGAGTCAGCCGCACGCTATCCGCAAGCCTGGCCAGGATGGAGCCGAGCGGACGAAAGAAATAAACGTCCGCGAGTTCCGCGGTTTCAAAGCGGTTGGAAGCGAGGCCGTCCGGCAAAGCAGACTCACCGTCTCGAGGCGTCACAGGCCGTTGCTAGTACTCAGATTCTCCTCCGCCGCAAGTCGAGGAGCGGCAGTCTCGAGACCGTCGCATTTTTCTGGCCGGCGGTTGTAACCGCCGCTCCTTGATGCTGGCAGACAGGCCGTGCCCAAGACAAGATTACCCCGTGCCGCAAATTGAAGTTAGTCAGGTTGACTCACGTTCGGACCTCAAGGCCTTCATCAAATTTCCCTGGCGCATTTACCAGAACGATCCCGCCTGGGTCCCTCCGCTTCTGATCGAGCGCAAAGAATTTCTCGACCGGAAAAAACATCCCTTTTACGAGCATGGCGACGCCGCTCTTTTCCTCGCGCGCCGGGAAGGTGAAATCGTCGGCCGGATCATGGCGTGCGACGATCCGAAATACAACGCGCTTCACCGATCGAACGTGGGCTGCTTCGGAATGTTCGAGTCAATCGACGATCGGGCAGTTGCCCGCGCGCTTTTCGAAGCCGCGGGCGCCTGGCTGCGGGAACGAGAT
Organism: Verrucomicrobiota bacterium; assembly: GCA_041167585.1. Taxonomy (GTDB): domain Bacteria; phylum Verrucomicrobiota; class Verrucomicrobiia; order Chthoniobacterales; family UBA10450; genus AV80. Next base: position 154,092 of record JBEEHV010000019.1, on the reverse strand, counting down.
CGCCAGGAGATCATGGGCCCGATCGATTATTCGACCAATTACCTCTGCGGACTGCTGGTGGAAGGATTCAAGTTCCCGCCTGTAGTGCTGACGTCGCATAATCCGCCTTATTACAGCGCGCTGCTCGACGCCTGGGGATTTGAGAAAGCGATGGATCTTTACGCGTGGTGGTTCTCGAAGCCGGCGGAGGCTGCCACCCGGTTGCGCCGTTTGGCAGCGGCTCGGAAGAGCCGAAGCGAGGCGACATTGCGCATGGGAAACCTGCGCGACATCGCAGGGGAAGGGCGAAGGCTGCGGCAGATCTACAACGAGGCCTGGGAAAATAACTGGGGGTTCGTGCCGTTCAGCGAAAAAGAATTCGAGTTCATGACGCATGAGTTGAAGCCGATCCTCGAGCCGGAATTGGTCTGGCTGGCCGAAGTGGAAGGCGAGCCCGTCGGTTTCCTGCTTTGCGTGCCGGACATCAACGCCGCTCTTCGAAAAATAAATGGCAGGCTTACCACGTTCGGATTGCCGATTGGACTGGCAAAACTGCTCTACCATAAGCGCCGCTTGAAAACCGTGCGGGTCGTCGCCCTCGGCATAATTCCAAAATATCGACGGCATGGCATCGCGGAAATGCTCGTCCTCCACATCATAGAGGAAGCAATGATCAACCGCGGTTGTATTGGCGAATGCAGCCTGATCCTGGAAAACAACCGGCTGATGAACCGATTTCTGGAAGCGATTGGTGCGGAGAAATACAAGACGTATCGAATTTATCGGCGCGCCCTGGAGGAGAAGGGGCCGGAATGACGGCGGAGATCGTCTCTTTTCGCCGCGTGCTCATTGTCGCCGATGAGTCGGCGGATTGGATGGTGGCAGGGTTGCGCCAGCTCGATCGTCTTGCGCTTTCCCTCGATGAATTTGCAGTCGAGAACAAGGAAACGGCTCCCGTTCTCGTCTGCATTCTTTGGCGTGCGGACCTCGACCAAACGCAGAGGTGGATTCCAAAACACGAACGGTTGACCAAGGTCGCTTTCACCACCGACCTCGACGGCGAACCTTACGATCTCATTGTTAACACGCGCTTTTTCTTCCATCGCAGAGCCGTGCGCCGATTGATGGAACGACCGGCCGATCCACCCGTGATCTTAGCGCCGCTCGGTGAAGATGAATCGTGGGAGGGCTATTTTCGCCGGGCGGAATCGCTTGCTCATTCACCGGACGGCGGCGCCTGGGAATACATCGCGAACGGGAACCTGATCGACGAGATCGAGATGAGATTTCTGCGCGGCAGCGGCAAGTCCCAGGACGGCCTGGTCTCGCGCCGTCTCAATCGCCCGATCTCACGCGCCGTGACTCGAGTTCTGCTCAGATTCCCCACGACGCCGACCGCGTGGACCTTGTTCATCTTCCCGATCGTGATCGTCGCGTCGCTCCTTTTGCTGCACGGTAGCTATTGGTCGTTTCTCTGGGGTCTGGTGCTCTTCCAGGTCTTCAGCATCCTGGACGGTTGCGATGGCGAGATTGCGCGGGCAAAATTCTTAGAGAGCGAACGCGGGCGGCAGCTGGACGATTTTTTCGATATCCTGAGCAACATTCTGCTCGTGCTCGGTTTGGGATTTGGACTTTCCCGCCACGCGAACCTGACGGGCCATTCCGGGATGTTCTATATGGTGGAAGGACTGCTGGCTGCCGCCTTGATTGGCGTAAACGAGTTTTACCTTTCGACTCGAAAGCCGCGCCCGGGGCCGGTCGCATCGGGGTCGTTAGGGGGCGCGCTCTATCCGCGCCATCGCGAATTGGTGGAGCGCTCGGGATTGTTAGGCCTCGGGGAAAACTTTGCTTCGTGGGTGATCCAACTGACCAAGCGCGATGTCGCGACGCTCTTCTTCGTTTTCCTGGCGGTGATTGGATTCCCCGCCGGGATTCTGCATCTGCTCTTCCTGGTGACTGCGGTGAGCCTGGCCCTCGCCGTGAAAAGCTTTTGGGGCGGGAATGCGTCCTAGAGCGTTTGATGCGCTTTGGATATCGCGGGCGAGAACCATCGGACGCCGCAGCGCGGCGTCCCTACCGTGGCAGATCGCAACTGAGACGCGCCAAAGCGCGTGACACGCTCCTAGTGCAGCCGTTTCGCCTCCTGCTCGGCGCGCGCGAGCATTTCTGGCGTATCGACGTCCTGCCACCAAGCCTCACCGATATCGATCGCTCGCGCCTTTCCGTCCGCCGCCATCAGCCTAACGCCATCGGCCAGGCTACAGTCGTCGGCCTTCAACGCGCGTCGGAGGTAATCGAACAGGATCTCCGGGCAGAGAAAAATTCCCGTGTCGATCGCGTTGTAGCTTTCGAGTTTCTTTCCGATCGCGACGATCAAATCGTCCCGCGTCTCCACTTTCATCGCGTCGTCCAGATCAAAAATCGAAGCGATCTTCCGGTCGATCGCCAGGTTCAATCGGCCGAGGTCCGAGCGCGCAATGAGCGTGTTGAGAATCCGCGATTGGAAGAGATGATCGCCCATCGCCAGGAAAAACGGTGCGGTCACTTTCCCGGCTGCGGTCAGGAGCGAGACTCCGTTTTGTTTCTGCCAATTCGGATTGGCGATCGGATGGAAGGCCATGTGCGATGGAAGAAGCGGCGCCACTGCCGCGGCCAGCTCGTCACCGTTTGGACCGACCACGGCATGCAGCGTTTTCACGCCGGCCTGGTCGAATGAATCGATCGCGTACGAAATCAGCGGCCGGCCTGCGATCGGGATCAGCGGTTTTGCGATCGTATTCGCCGAGCCGCGCAGGCGCGACCCGGTGCCCGCCATAAGAATAACCGCGTCGCTGATGCTCAATGGCCCAACCGGTAATAGTTTTTCAAACCCCAGATCCGGACGCGTTGCGGCAGGAACCGGAAGATGAACGGAGCCACGATCGTTTGAAAAGCTCCGCCCACGGTCACGCGTGGCGGGGGATTGGCGGCGTCGATCAGGCTGGCGATGTTGGCCGCGACCAACTCGGGTTTGGGCGCGGCTTTCATATTCCCATCGGCCACCCGCCACACCTGCTCGACCGGCGCAGTATAACGCGGGTCCCCGCCATCCGTCCGCCGGACCGCATCGTTGAATTCGGTATTGATATCGGCCGGTTGCAGATCGATGACGCGAATGTCCGAACCGACGAGCTCGAGCTGGAGCGACATGGTGAAGGAAGCCATGGCGGCTTTGGCCGCGTTGTAAGCCGCCATGAAGGGAACGGGCAGGCGCGAGGCGAGCGAGGTAACGTTGATGATGCGCCCGCTACCGTGCGCCCGCATGGAGGCCAGGGCCAGCCGGCACAGCTCGATGTGTCCGAAAACGACAGTTTGAAATTGGGCCTGAACTGCGTCGGCCGAAAGAAATTCGGCCGGTCCAAAATGGCCGCTGCCGGCATTGTTGATCACGATGTCGAAGTGGCCTGCTTCACGGAGCGCGGCGTGGAAACTTTCGCCTAACGATACGTTGTCGCCGAGGTCGAGAGGCACGGCGTGGAGGCGCGCTAATGGCGGAATTCGTGAGACATCGCGCGAGGTCCCCCAGACTTCGTCGCCGCGCTCGGCCAGCAGTTTTGCGGTCGCGAGACCGATGCCCGAACTCGCGCCGGTAATGAATATGCGCTTCATGTCTTTGGCGTTAGTTCAACGCCCGGGCAGGTTCGGAGCGGTGATAATAGAGCCAGGCTCCTCCGTAGACCAGAAGGAAGGCGCCGCTGGCGATGAGTTGACCTGTGACGCCGCCGATCGTCATGCGACAAATCACAGCGGGCACGAGGGCGCCCAAGGCGGCGATGAAAGGACGGCCCACATCTCCCCACGGATTGCGCCAGCGGAAAACCATGCGCAACGCGCGATAACGGAGAATCCCCTGCAGCACGTACGGGAGCAGAATGCCGAACGCCGCGCCCGTCACGCCGAAACGGCTGATTAGCCAAAGATTTGCCGTCAGCGCGATCGCGCAGGTGATGATGGAGTTCAACAAATTCAGGCGTGGCCTTTGCACCATGATCACGGTTTCAGCGAGACTGACGAAAGCATTCGTGGCGCACGCGATCGCCACGATGCCGAGCCACATTCCACCCTGTTGAAACGCTGGCCCATAAATTCCGAGAATGAGTGAGCCCGCCAGGACCATCACCGCCACCACAGGCAGAAGAATCCAGAGCATCCATTGCGAGACGCGCGAGAACGCCGTCGCGGCGTGCTCCTGCTCGCCGCCGACCGTGAGGCCTGCCACGATCGGCGCAAAGATCGGGTTGAAGGCCTGGTTGATTTTGCGAAGGCCGCCGGCGACTTCAACCGCCGCGCCGTAAATGCCGAGCGTCGTCAGCGTCACGCCGGGGGCGTGGCCGACAAAACAACCGAGCATGACGACGTCGAGGCGAACGATGATTGCGTTGAGCAAATCGTAGGCGCTGATGGGCGCGGCGAAGGTGAGCAGTCGACGCGATTCGATCCGGTAGGAAAAAGCCGCGGAGTGTGGCGGGGTCGAGCGAAAGAGAGACGCGGCCAGACAAAGCGCGACGAAGCCGGAAGCGCCCATGCCCACGATCACCGCGATCTCGGGCGCGAATGGGCGCAGACCGAAATAAAACGCGCCCAGAAACGCGAGCGTCGTTACGATTGTTTCGGTAAGACCGCGCGAGAAGATGTCGTGCCGCATCACTTTCATCCCGCGCGAGACGGCGGTGTTGATGCGATACAGGGCGATCACCGGCATCGCGCAGAGCATGACTGAAAGCGCGCCCACCATTTGGGGATCGAGGCCGAGTCGAAGGCCGAACAGCCGGACGACCGCAATCGAAACCAGCGCGAGGAGGACGCACTGCGACACGCCGAGGAAAACGGCGAGGCGGAAGAGGGATCGGCTGCGGGGGCGGTCCCCCGACGCCTCGGCTCGCGCGATAAAGGTGATGACGGTGTCGTCGAGGCCAAAGATTCCGATCTTGCTCACGAGATCGGTCGTGGCCCACGCGACGGAGAAAATGCCAAGCGCAGCGGGGCCGAGCAGCCGCGCCACGAGAAAGGTGAAAACACCTCGGAAATTCGAGGCGAGCATCGCGATAAGATTGGTCCACGCTCCGCGCTTTAATTCGGCCGCGTGATCCACCGAGGCACCCGGCTCCAAAGCCCCGGGCGGCGCGATCGGGCGCAACATGGTTTCGGCGGCAGTCATGGAATGTGCCGGCCTCGAGGCAGCTTCATCGGCGGCCGCGCGGATGACTTCCCACGATCAATCCATCCTGCATTTCGTGGATCCAATCGCAGGCCTCGGCGATCTCCGGATTGTGCGTCACGAGCAACAACGCCTTGCGCTCTTCCTGCACGATTCGTTGGAGCAACTCGAAGGCGCGCCGGGAATTCGCGCTGTCGAGATTCCCGGTCGGCTCGTCGGCCAGAATCACACTCGGATTGTTAGCCAGCGCGCGCGCCACGGCCACACGCTGCTGTTCTCCACCGGAGAGATGACGGCTCGGCCGCTTTAGTTTGCTCCCAAGGCCCACTGCTTCGAGAAGGTGCGCGGACCTTTCGTGCATCTCCGTTTCGCTCAACGCGGCCAGGCGCCGCATCGGGATCATCACATTTTCCTGCGCGGTGAAATCCTCGAGGAGAAAATGGAATTGGAAAATGAACCCGAGCAGCTCGTTCCGCTTCTTTGCCAGCGCGTCATCGACGAGTTGGGAAACGGGCTCGTTCTCGATCGTGACCCAGCCGCTGTCGGCCTGGTCGAGCAAGCCGAGGATGTAGAGCAAGGTGCTTTTGCCGCAGCCCGACGGGCCGACGACCGCGTGCACGGTGCCGCGCTCGAGTTGGAGCGACACGCCCCGCAGCGCGTGCACGCGGGAATCGTCGTCGCCCAGAAAACGTTCGATGCCTTCGCAGCAGAGCGAAACCTCGGCGTTCATGAATTTTAAGGTAGCTTCACTCGCAACGGCAGTGAAACCTTTTTGCTCGCTCTTCCCGCTTCATGGACCCGTCGCGCCCGCAATTAATCATCCTCGCCGATTCTCCTGAAGCCCTCTCTCTCCTTTTCGGTATTTCGCTTTTGGAGCGGTTGCTTCGGGTTGTGCAACGGCTTGGCTTCCGCGACGCCATTATCCTCTCGAATTCGCCTGATGAAATCGCTGCGCATCTGGCCCCGCCATCGTGGGCGCGGGTGGAAGTCGCGGTTAATCTTCGGCCCCGAAAGGCAGGGGCCGTGCGGACAGGCGACGTGGCCACCGGCGCCGAGCGCACCCTGGTTGTCTCGGCCGGATTTTATTACGACGCGCGTTTGTTGAAGGCACTGGCCGAACAAAGAACCACGACGTTGCTGGTGGATTCCGCGCCGCCATCGGATTGCGCGATGTTATGGAAAAATGCGCTCGCCCCACAAACTTCCGCGGCATTGGTCGACCGTGATTGGCTCTCCCGGCAGGATCCGGACGTCGCCTTGATGGATCAGCTCTTCTTCGATGCCACTACGCGCCGGATCGAAACGTGCGATGCGGCGCGACAGCCGACCTACGTGGTGGCTCTGCGCAAGGATGTGCGACCGGTATTTTTCCCTGCGCCAACGCCGGACCTTCTGGCCGTGGCCGAGCGATTCCCGCGCGATGTCGCACAGAACGGCGTCCTGGATTTTCCCGGACTGCTTGACTCACCGATCGAGGATTGGATCGTCTCCCGGCTCTGCCGCACCTCGATCACGCCGAATCAGGTCACGGTCGTTACCATGCTGATCGGCCTCACGGTCACGGCGCTTTTCCTGACCGGCCATCTGTGGTGGGGCGTCGCGCTGGCCTACACCATCGAGGTGCTTGATGGAGTGGACGGCAAGCTCGCTCGAACCAAAGTCGAGACGACCGCCGCCGGGGATTGGGAGCACGTCGTCGATTATTGCATCGAGTTATCGTGGTGGACGGCGCTCGCGTTTCATTTCCATGCGAATGGCCTCGGGTCCGCGTTTTGGCTGCTGGCCTTGCTGGTCGGTTCCGACGTCGTCGATCGGCTCGCGAAACGCGTCGTGAAAAAGAAAGTCGGCCGGAATCTCGATGACGTAGCGGATTTCGACCGCTTCGTCCGGTGCATCGGCGGCCGGCGCAACATCAATGTTTGGATCCTGATTGCGGCGATGACGTTAGGCGATGCGGTAAATGGGTTCGTGCTGTTTTGCGGATGGATGGCGGCGACGGCCGCAGCGCATGTCGTGCGCGCTTTGCAGATCCGCTTCCGCTAGCCGTGCCTACACTGCGGCCGGCGTAGCCGGTTGGACGGGTTGCGGCGCGCTGGACGTTGTCCGAAGCATGCTTGGAATCCGTCTTGCGCGGTTCACGATTTCCTTCGTGATCACGCTCACCGGTTTCTGCACGAGCAGCGACGTGCTGACCGCGCAATAGACACCGCATCCGGCCTGGCAAGGCTTTTTGCGATAGTTCGCGTAGAGATCATCCAGCGTGATGTCCATAATGTGCTTTTCCGTGTGCACCATGCTGCACTCCCAGAACTTTCCCTGAGCCGAAACGAAGAAAAGTTTATAGCCGGCCATGCAGGTCCAATCGACCGGTTCATTGCGCAACAGGCTCCGCTGATATTTCAGAATCGCTTCGTTCGTGTGAATCTTCTCGCCCTTTTTCTTACGCCCGATCATGGAATCCACGAACTCGATCAGTTCATGTTTGTTACCACGCTCGACGCGGAAACGGCTGAGCGGATCGGCATGAACCAGCCGCACTTCAGTCGGGATTCCGCGCGATAATCCGGTCTCGAGCACTGCCTTCGATTCCGGCAGGGTATCGGCGCAAATCACCCCGGTGATGTGCAGGCTGATCTTCGAATCCTTGAAGTATTCGAGCTTGGGCAAAATCGTCTTGAACGATTTCTTGGTGATGGCGCTCGGCGTCATTCGATCGACACTGATCTGCATGACTTGCAGCCCGGCCTCTTCCAGCTCTTTCAACTTTGCCCGGGTGAGGAGAAACCCGTTAGTTGTTAAACTGGTTGCGAACCCGAGCTCGCGGCAGTAGCGCACGATCTCGACCACATCCGGATGCATCAGCGGTTCGCCGCCGACGAGCGCGATGCGCATCGTGCCAAGATCGCGGATCTTCTTAATCCAAAGCTTCAGGTCCTCCAGTTTCGGATGCGCCTTGGAGTTGTCGTATTCCGTGCAGTAGGAGCAATCGAGGTTGCACTTATCCGTCAGGTAGAGGCTGCACTGGAGAGGCTTGCGGTCAAAGATGCGCTTGCCGGATTCGAGCAGGTTGAAGCCGGAAAATTCGCGGCCGATTTTATCGAGCAAGTTCATGGGTTGTCGCGGGGAGCGAGTCTACGAGGTTCGCGCGCTCCTGTCATCTATGAACCCTAAGCGCTCGAGCCGCGGAGCGTGGCGACTGGCGCCAGCAACGCAGCGCGGCGCGCGGGGACGTAACTCGCGATGAAAACCGCAATCACTGCGAGGACGGTCGCGAGAAGATAATGGTGCCAATTCCACGTCACCGGAAAATGGTTCGCGTAAATGATGCCGCGGACCTCGATCGGAATAAGCGACACCCCCCAGGTAAAGAGCGCTCCGAAGAGGCAGCCGATAATCGAGCCCAGGACCGCGATCATCGCGCCCTGCCAGAGAAAGATCGATGAAATGTCGCGGGCGCGGTATCCCATCGAACGCAGGATGGCGATTTCTTTGATCTTGGAGAGGACCGACATGGTGAGCACGTTGAAGATGCCGAAGCCGGCCAGGAGAATAATAAGTGAGACCGTGATAGCGGCTGACATTCTCAGGGTCAGAAAAAGCTGGAGGTTGGCTTCCTCGCGGTCCTGCCAGCTCTGCGATTCGTGCTGAAAGAGTGTCTCAAAGGCGTGAGCGAGCGCCGGCGCGCGGTCCGGGTCGCGCAATTTGTAAACGATCATGGAAGCAGGGAAAGGTTTGTGCAGTAAAGTTTGAGCAACCCGCACGTGCGAATAGACGCGGGCGAGATCGACCACGCCCACGCCACTGCGCGCGATGGCGGCGACAGTGAAGCGGCGGTATTCGCCGCCCGGCGAAAGCAATTGAATGGCATCGCCGACATTCACCTCGAGCACGTCCGCCAGACGCGAACCGAGGATGACGGAGTTCGAATTGTTGCGGAACTCCTCGAAGCTTCCGGAAATAAGCTGCTGCGCCAGATTGGTCGTCTGAAGATGGAAGGCGGGCTCGATCCCGTAAAGATCAACGGTTGCATTCTCGAAGCCCGCTCGCGCGCTCAGGGTGCCGCGCAGCACGGGCGAGCAGGCAGCTACTTCGGAAAATTGCCGGCTGATGCGCATGATTTCCCGGGCGTTCGTGATGCCGCCGAGGTAATGGCGGCGTGGCGTTCCCGCCGTGGTGATGGAGCTTTTCGGCGGGACCATGAGCCCAGTGGCGCGCGATTCGAAGCGCGAACGCAGGACCAGCGCGCCGTTACTGCCGAGCGTCGAGTCAATGAAATTCCGGGCGAAGCCCTGGGTCTGCGCCTGGGTGCAGATGAAAATCGCGACGCCAAAGACCACGCCGCAGAGGCTCAGGATGAAAGCGCGTTTGCGATGACTCAGGAAGCGGATCGCGATGTAGAGCGGCGGCGTCACCGTGCTTCGGGCGGAGCCGACGTCTTGGAGACATGTTGCCGGACCCATCTTCCGGGGCGCAGCTTGTCCTGATCGGCCAGGATCGCGCGTTCGCCTTCGGAAAGGCCCTCGATAATTTCTGAGTAATCGAGGGTGCGATAACCGACCTTAACTGTGCGAGCCTGGACCTGGCTGCGCTTCACGATCAGCGCCTGATCGACCACCAGCGCACGGGTCGGAATGAGCAGCACGTTCTCGTGCCGGCCGGTGATGATGTTCATTTCGCCCGTCATTCCCGCCATGATGTTTTCGGGCGGATTTTGCAGGTCCAAAACGATGGTGTAACGCTGCGTTTCGGGATCAGCAGCCGGTTGGATTGCGGCAACCTTTGCGCTGAACTGCCGCGTCCGAAAAGCATAAACCTGGAGGACGGCTTCCATGCCGACCTTCACTTCGCCGACGTCCTCCTCGTCCACCTCCCCGCGGACGTAATTCTGGCGCGAAGAGATCGTGAACAGCTCCGTCCGCTCGGCCACCAGCTCTCCGTCGATGGTCTTGATCGCGGTAAGCAATCCTTCCATCGGCGCGCGAATTTCGGAATTCTTCATCTGGGCGTCCAGCTTTTTGCAAGTCTCCTCCAGCATGGCCAGGTTCCGGTCGCGCTCGATTCGTTCGCTCTCGAGCAATCCGCGCAGGCGGTTCACTTCGCTCTTGGCTTTCTCGTATTCGACCGCGGGAACGTTGCTGAGCGAGGTCAATTTTTCCAGCCGGCTCAAATTGTCCTCCGCCACCTTCAGCGCTTCTTTCGAGGGGAGTGGAAGTTCCGCGCGTTGCGTCGCGGCCAGAAGATCGGCGCGGGCCTGCTTCAAGAGACGCGCCGTGCTTTCATCGGCGATCGTCGCGAGCAATTCGCCTTTTTCAACCTTCTTGCCGATCGCGCCCCGTCCCGCAGCCAGGGTTTCGCCGAACTGAATGAACCCGGCGTTTTGCGCGCGAACCGGCACGAGTAGAGTGGGCTCGATCCGGACCGTTCCATAAATGGCCGAGATCGCAGTCCCCCGGCGCACCAGCGCAATTTCCGCCACCGGCAAAGTGAGAAAATAAATCAGCCCCGCGATCAGCACCAAAGCGCCCGCGGCAAACCAGATGACTTTCTTCGAGCGAGAGAAAAACAAGTGCTGCAACTAATGTAACTTTCCGGCGGTGTCCCCCGAAAATTGAAAGTAGCGGCCGGTGGCGCGATCCCATTCGGCGCGGGCCACGTTTTGTTGAAAGGCGGCCGACAAGAGCGCGCTTTTGGTTTCGAGGAAGCTGCTTTCGGCTGTCCGGAATTCCAATTGCGACGAAAGCCCTTCCGCGAGAGTGCGCTGCACCACGGTCACGTTTTGTTCCGCGCCGGCGATCGCCGCGCTGAGAGATTTTCTGCGCCCTTCGATGGAGCGGAGATTATTCGAGAGGCGCCTCAACTCGAGGGCCACATTCGCTTCGAGCTGGTGAAGCGAGATCTCGTTCATCTCGCGAATCGCCCGTGCGCGCGCGACCTGGCCGGTTACCCGGCCGTTGTCCAGGACCCTCCAGGTATAGCCCAGGCCAGCGGAGGCCTCCGAAGAAATGATATCGTCCGAACTGCGCGCCGACCCGCCGTTCCCGCGCCGGATTGTGACCGGAATGTACGTGGCCGCCAACGTGCCGCCCACGGCGGGGTAATATGCGGCTTCGATTATTTTCTGATCTTCGCCGGAGGCGCGAACCAGCAGGCGCGCCAACTGCAAGTCCGGCCGCCGCGCGAGAGCAGTGGTGGTCTCCGCGGAAAGATCGTAGCCAGAATCGGTGAACTGCAATTCTCCCTCGGGCGCGATTTCGTTTCTCGCGGCCGGCCCGAGATCATTTCCCATGACCGTGGCCAGGGTGAGCAGCGCGCCGTCGTAGCCGCGGCGCACTTCCTCGATCCGCGGGCTGAGTTCGCGTTCGAGCAGTTGCGCATTGGTCATCGCGCCGCGATCGCTCCGGCCAGCCTGGTAACGCTCGGCCTGGGTGCTGACATTTTGCGCGAGCCGTTCCCTTTGCGCCTCGCCGAGATTGCGGAGCGAGTTATTGAAGAGCGCGGTGTAAAAGGCAATTCGCGTCGCGTGAAGCTGGCTCACGATGGCGACGTTTAACCGCTGCTGCGCAATCAAGACCTCGATGTCGCCGCGGCGACGTGACGCGGGAACGCTGAGATCGAACAACGGTTGGGTGAAAAAGCCGCGGGCGAAGGCAAAGGGCTGCGTATCCCGTTCGCCTGCGCGGCTTCCGCCCTGCACCCCGGCCAGTCCTTGTATTCTGATATCCGGAAGACCGGTCGCGCGCAGGACCAGGCGCCGGCCCGCCGCTTGTTCGAGAGCAAGCCGCGCCTCGATGATCGCCGGATTTTTCTCGAGCGTTCGCGCCAGCGCGGCGTCGAGACTGATCGCGTGAACAGGGGAGGCCGATCCAAGGATCAGAGCGGCCAATGCCAGAACGAGACCTGGTTTCATCGGCTTCCTCCCAATTTGGACGGAGGCGCCGCGACGTCCGTTACTCCTCTTCCCGTGACCGGCTTTTCCTTCGTCTTCCCAGCGAATCCGAGCGCTTCCGGCTCGCGCGCGGTCGCGCGGGCTAAACGGGCGAGGGCGACGTTATGAAGGTAGATCGCGCCCAGGCGGGTCGTTCGCGTGCGGGTCACGTCGGACGCGGCCTGGAGAATATCGAGCTGAGTGCCGAGGCCCGCGCCGAGATTTCCCCGGGCGATCTCGAGAGATTCATCGGCGTTCTGCACATTCCGAGTCTCAGATTGCAGCACGCGTTCCGCCTGTTGCAGATCGAGGAAAGCGCTGCGGACATCCGACGCCGCCGAAAGCCGCGCGGCTTGTAAAGCGGCGATCGCCGCTTCGCGTCGGGCGCGGGTTGCCTTGAGGCGCCCTTTCGTCGCGAACCCGTCGAAAATATGCCAGGTCGCGTTCAGTCCGAAGATATAGCCGTGGTTGAATTCCTTTCCGACTTCAGGGTCGTTCTCGCTGTAAATTTCGTAGCCGGTAAAGGCTTCGACCCGTGGGCGTGTTTCGCTCTGGTCCACAATTAATTGGAGGTCCTGAATCTCGACGTCGATTTGCCGCGCCCTGACTTCCGAGCGTGAGACATCGGCGTAAGCGAGGCATTCATTCAGGTCGGGGTGGCGCGGCTGGAAGCGCAATTGTCCCGCCGCCTCGAAATGCAACGGCCCAGCGCCGGTGAAGGGATCGACGCCGATCAATTCGCCGAGCCGCAAATAGGAATTCTGGAGCCGGGTCTGCGCATCGATCAACTCCGGTTGTTCATTGGCCAGCGCGACTTCTGCCCGGCTGACATTGAGCCCGCCGACCATCCCGGCGGCCATTCGTTCCCGCTGGCTCTTGAGTTCCTCCTGCAAAACGCCGACCGATTGCTCGCGCACGCGAATTTTTGCGCGATTGAGAAGCACATCATAAAACGCCAGCCGCACATCCATCGAAACGCGGCTGACGAGCGCCTGATATTCGAGCGTCCGTTTTTCCTCGATCAAACGCGCGATGGCGACCTGGCTGCGGACGGCCCCTCCGTTGTAAAGATTTTGCACGACCCGCAATGAGGCGTCGTAATCATCGGACCGGAGCCGCGACGCCTCCTGCCGCTCTCGACGCCGGAACAACCCGGTCGAGACCACGGATGGAAGATAGCCTGAGCGCGCCTCCAGGACGCCGCCGCGGGCTGCTTCCAGTTGCTTGGCCGCGATTAGGATTTCCGCGTTTTGTTTCCGGGCGACGGCCACAGCCTCTTCCACCGTGTAACTCGGTCCGGCGGCGGTGGCCTTGATCGCGAACGCCCCAAGGAGAAAGAGGAGGATAAAGGCACCACGACGCATCCGTTCTATCTGCGTGGCGCCCCTCGCTCTTTCAATCAAAATCCCTCGTGGCACGCGCCCATTCTATCAGATGTGGCAATTCGCAGGTAGGGGCGATTGCTCGCCAACTTCTTCGCACGCCCCGACGCGTGTCATCCCGAGCCGCGAAGACGGCGAGGGATCCCCCAACTGGTATCGATCACGCTAACCCCGGTTTGTGTGACTGCCTGTTCGACTGTGGGGTCCCTCATCGTCTTCGCGATTCGGGATGACACGCCTCGGGCCATACCCCCCGGGACCTGCTCGAACAAGTCTCTCTCGCTGCTGATCTACCGGACGCCCCGCGGGCGGAGATTGCATCCCCACGCATTTGCTTTATGGTGGCAAACTTTGCGCCTTGCCCCGAGGGAGGGGGTGCGCCTATCCTTGGATTTTTCGTGCAATGAACAAAATCAGAATTGCCGTGGTCGGCGTCGGGAACTGCGCCAGTTCGCTCCTGCAGGGAATCAATTTCTATCGCGACTCTTCCGGCAACGGCGCGGATATCGGATTGATGCATCGGCAGGTCGGCCCGTATCAGCCGCAGGACATCGAGATCGTGGCGGCTTTCGACATCGACCGCCGGAAAGTCGGTCTCGATGCGGCCGAGGCGATTTTCGCGCCGCCGAATTGCACCAAAGTTTTTTGCAAGGAAATTAAGCCGACCGGGGCCATCGTCATGATGGGCTGCGTGTTCGATGGCTGTGCCTCGCACATGCAGGATTACGATGCGGCGCGGACTTTCCTGCCGCTCGAAAAAGAATCGACCCGCGAGCAGATCATCGAGGAGCTGCGCAGATCCGGCGCGGAGATCATGGTGAATTACCTGCCGGTCGGTTCCGAGGAAGCCACGCGTTTTTATGCGGCCTGCGCGCTCGAAGCCAATCTCGGGTTCGTCAATAACATCCCGGTCTTCATCGCGAGCGACCCCGTTTGGGCCAAGCGTTTCGCCGACAAAAATTTGCCGATCGTGGGCGATGACATCAAGGCGCAGATGGGCGCGACCGTCCTGCATCGCACCATCGTGGATCTCTTTCGCAAGCGCGGCGTGAAAGTCGCGCGCACTTATCAGCTCAACACCGGCGGCAATACTGATTTTCTGAACATGCTGAACCGGACCCGGCTCGCCTCTAAGAAAACTTCCAAGACCGAGGCCGTTCAGTCGGTTATCGGGGAACGCCTGGCCGACGAGAACATCCACATCGGCCCGAGCGATTACGTTCCGTGGCAGAACGACAACAAGATTTGTTTCATTCGCGTGGAAGGAAAACTCTTCGGCGACGTGCCGATGGAGCTCGACGTGAAGCTTTCCGTGGAAGATTCGCCGAACTCAGCCGGCGTGGCGATCGACGCCATTCGCTGCTGCAAGCTCGCGCTCGATCGCGGCAAAGGCGGTGTCCTCCATTCCGCGTCCGCCTACTTCTCGAAACATCCGCCGGTGCAAATGACCGATGACGACGCGCATCGTTGCGTGGAAGAATTCATCCGCGGCGAACGCGAGAGCTGATTCACCAGGGTAGGGCAGCGGCGCATTCTTTTTTCAGATGCGAATTCTGCTGATCGAAGACGAGGACAAGACCGCGGCCTTTCTGGCCAAGGGTCTGGAGGAGGCCGGCTACACCGTGCAGGTCGCGCGGGACGGTGAGACGGGCTGGGAGCTAGCCCTGGCCTCGCGCTACGATCTGCTCGTCGTCGACGTAATGTTGCCGAAAAAGGATGGCTGGACCGTCGTCACCGAATTGCGCGGCGGTGGCGTCAACACCCCGATCCTTTTTCTCACCGCGCGGGACACCATTCAGGACCGGGTCAAAGGCCTCGAGCTCGGCGCGGATGATTACCTGGTCAAGCCGTTCGCCTTTTCGGAATTTCTCGCGCGCGTCCGCTCGTTATTGCGACGTTCGCCGGCGCGGGAGGAAGCACAGTTGC
Organism: Verrucomicrobiota bacterium; assembly: GCA_041167585.1. Lineage (GTDB taxonomy): Bacteria > Verrucomicrobiota > Verrucomicrobiia > Chthoniobacterales > UBA10450 > AV80. The sequence continues at coordinate 138,683 of JBEEHV010000019.1, read as the reverse complement.
GCGTGGAAGATCTGGAAATCGATACACGCCGGCACAAAGCCGTCCGGGCCGGTGTCCCGCTCAATCTCACCGCGAAAGAATTTCTCCTGTTGGCTCACCTGGTTCGGGCCGAGGGCGAAGTCGTGTCACGCACGGAAATCGCCCAACACGTTTGGGACATTAAGTTCGAGACAGACACGAACGTGGTGGACGTGATGGTGCGACGATTACGCGCGAAAGTGGACGATCCCTTTCCGGCGAAATTAATTCAGACGGTGCGGGGCGTCGGTTATGTTCTCAAAACCGGCTGAACCGCGGTCGATCGCTTCGCAGCTCGTCCTTCTCTTTACGCTGGCCTCGGCCTTCCTGTTCTGCTGTGGCCTCGGGATCCTTTACTGGATCGTGGTGCGGCACGCGTTCGAGGAGGACAGCGAAGTCCTGGCCGACCGGATCTCGGCCTTGCACGCAGATCTGATCCGGCCCGGCGGCGTCGCTGCGCTGAGCGAGCAACTGAAGAGCATCCGCGCGGGTGAGCGATTGACCTATTGGGTGCGAGTAATCGACGCCAACGGCCAGACCTTGGCCGAGACCCCGGGAATGAATGGCTTGTTGCCATCGAGCGCTTTTCCCAACGCCGATGCATCCATCGATCGTCCAAAAGATTATCGCGCGAGCGGCAAATTATTTTCGCTTGTGGCCACGCAGGAACCGAATGGCGGCGAAACTTCCACGATGCAGGTCGCGCAGGATCGTTCGGCCGATGAGAATTTCATGAAGGAGTTTGGCGCGCTGCTCGCGGCGGTGCTCGCTCTGGGCGTGCTGGCTTCCGCGGTGATCGCTTTCACCGTGACCAGGAGCGGTTTGCGCCCGCTGGTTAAGATGACCCGATCGCTGCGGCGCGTCGGACCCAAACGTCTGCACGAACGCGTGCCGCTCACCGGCTGGCCGCGCGAAGTCCAGCCGCTTGCCGTTGCCTTCGACGAAATGCTGGACCGCCTCGAGGATTCCTTCACGCGCCTCTCGCAGTTCTCCGCTGACCTGGCGCACGAACTCCGCACGCCCATCGCGAATATACGCGGCGAAGGAGAAGTCGCTTTGACCCGCGTTCGCACGCCGGAGGAATATCGGCAGGTGATCGAATCGAGCGTCGCGGAATGCGAAAGGCTTTCCGCGATTGTCGATAACTTGCTTTTTCTTGCTCGCGCTGAAGCCGCCGAAGGGCATATCCAGCGCGCGCTCTTCGCCGGGAAAGAAGCAGTGGAGAAAATCAGGGCCTTCCATGAGCTAATCGCGGAGGAGCGCCGCGTCGCTATCACCGTTTCCGGCGACGCGGAAATTGACGCCGACCCGATGTTGTTTGGCCGGGCGGTGAGCAATCTGGTGCAGAACGCGCTGCGCTTCACGCCGCCCGGCGGAACGATCTCGATCTCCCTCTCTGCGAATGCGGCGGAGTCGAAAATTTCCGTCACGGACAGCGGTTGCGGAATCGCTTCCGAACATTTGCCGCGTGTCTTCGATCGTTTCTACCGCGCCGATTCATCGCGGAGCGCGCAAGGTTCAGGGTTGGGCCTGGCTTTGGTGAAATCGATCATGGACCTTCACGGCGGATCGGCCGTGGTGGAGAGCGAGGTCGATCGCGGCACTGTCGTCACGCTCAGGTTCCCGAATCGACCGACGATAAGTACCTAGAGTGTGTCATGCACTCTGGCGCATTTCAGTTGCGATCCGACGGTAGGGACGGCGCGCTGCGGCGTCCGATGCGTGGTGCTGGGCTTGGACCTTCGACTTCGAGGGACTTAGCCACGATTCTCGGACAGCCCAGCGCGCTGTCCCTACCTCGCTAAGGGTGCCGGCGGTAAACGTCGGTGCTCAAGTACTTCAGGCCGGAATCGGCCATGAGAGTGACAAGGGTGGCGTGAGGCCCGAGTCGCTCAGCTACTTGAATGGCGGCCACAACGTTGGCTCCCGAAGAAGTTCCTGCGAAGAGGCCTTCCTCGCGGGCGAGACGACGCGTCATTTCCTTCGCGTCGTCGGTTTTGATCGGAAGGATTTCATCCACCAGGGCAGGTTCCCAAAGGGGAGGAGTGAAGCCAACCCCGACTCCTTCAATCTTGTGTGGACCGGGTTGCCCTCCCAGGAGCACGGAAGATTCCGCCGGTTCGACGGCGACGATCCTCACAGTTGGTTTGTGGCGCTTTAAAACCGTGGCGACGCCGCGCGAGGAAGCCGCCGTTCCGACGCAATGAACGAAGGCTTCGACTTCGCCGTTGGTTTGCTTCCAAATCTCTTCGCCTAACGAGTAGTAGCCGGCAATGCTGTCATGGTTGTTGAGCTGATCGGTCCAGTAGGTCTGAGGTTCCTGACTGAACCCGCGCGCGACTTCGATCATCTCCAGGATAAGTTTCCTGGTGGTGCGTCCGCCTTCGCTTGGGACGAGCGTAAGCTCCGCGCCGAGCGCAGCCATGTGATCGAGCTTTTCCTGGCTGAAGGCATCGGAGGTGACGATCCGGATGCGATAACCTTTGGCGGCGCAAACCAGCGCGAGCGACGCTCCGGTGCTGCCGCCGGTGTACTCAATCACGGTGCCTCCGGGCTTCAGGCGACCGTCCGCTTCCGCGCGCGAAATGACGGCGTCGGCCATTCGGTCTTTCATACTCCCGGTCGGATTCTCCCATTCGAGCTTCACGAAAATTTTCGCGCAGTTGGGCGGAACGACCTTGCGCAGCCGAACCATCGAGGTGTTTCCAATCGCGTGCAGGAGGTCTGGGCTCGCCATTTTTTTGATGGATTTGCGCCGGTTGCTTCGTGGCGGGCGCTATCCCACTCCATCGGACCGAAATTTGTTTCCGCAACCGTCTGCTTTCAACCGGGGACACCGCCACGCGCCGAGCGGTCCCCCTGCGTCGGGGGTGAATCGGCGTCCGCTTAGAACGAGATGGAGGCGCCGTCGCAATTTTTCGAACCTCATCGAATGCGAGCGGCGGTCGTTTCTGATAAATTCGTAACTTTTGGACTTAGCTGATGTCGGCATTCGCCGTGAAAGTTGATCAGTTCCACCCGGTAAATCAGCGATTTCGCGAAAAATCGGCTTGCCACGCATATTACCGTTTTGTAATCCGGGACACACGCAGCGCTCTGATCCAACCTACCCAAGCTGCCTCAGCCAAACGATCCCGAACTCAACTGAACCGAGCAAGTGCTCAACGTGTATGTCCAACGCCCTTCTGTTTCGACTGAGCCAATTAAAAATTCCCGCGCTGATCGTTGTCGTCGTTCTGGCGGGCCGTCTTTCCATCCACGCCCAGGAAGCGGTGGCTGAGACTCGGATCGTGGTCAGCGCATCGGAAGTGACGCCCACTCCGCATCCGCATGACGACACGCGGCCCAAGCTCGAACACATCATGAAGGAGGTGGCTGGAACTCAGATCACCGTCACGAAGAAGGCGACCGTGATCAAACTCGACAAGCAGCCGCCTGTTCAAAACAACAACCTTCAGGAACTTTTCACCAAGGCTCCCGGCTTGCTCGTTTCGGAGCAACAAAATCCCGGCCAGTTCAACTACAGTTATCGCGGCCTCGGTAATCCGCAGGAAGCCGAATACACCCTCTTCCTCCGGGATGGCTTGCCGCTGATGAGTGAGTGGATTGGTTTTCCCACTCTCTACTACCAACCGGTTCCGCAAAGTGTGAGCGAGATCCAGATCATCCGCGGCGGCAGCAGCCTGCTCTACGGGCCGGAGCCGGCGCCGGCAGTTAATTTCATCACGAAGCGCCCTCTCCCGGGAACGCCCCTGAGCGCCTACTTCGAACAAACCGGAGGCGGGTCCGGGTTCTATAATAGTTACGGCGCGGTGCAGCAGGCTAACGGGCCATTGGAATTCCGTCTCGACGCGGACTTTCAGCATTCCGACGGGCAGCGCGACAACGGCCAGTACGATCTCTGGCAGGCCAACGGCTATTTCGGGTATCGCCCCGATGATAAGCAACTAATCGCGCTGGATATCCACGCCAGCCGATTCAACGGCGGCGATCCCGGGAAAATAAATATTTTTCAATTCGACGCCGACCAGGATTTTTCTTCGACGCCCTACAACGAGACGTGGGTTGATCGCTACACAGCTGTGCTTCGCTACGAAGCAGAGTTCGCAGAGAACTGGCTCATGCAGGCCAAGGCTTGGTACACGCATCAGGACATCGATGCGCGCTCGGGAGCGAATCTCGGTCCGGCAACTGTCTTCGTGAACCCAACCGTATTTCCGACGAGCACGACATTTGGATACGAAGCATTCGACAATGGCGGAGTCGATTTGCGTTTCCGGAAGAGATGGGGCGAGGGCACCCTGTTTCGGGGCAGCGCGCTCACCTTCGGCGGCGTGGCTTATCACGGGGAAGCGCCTTTCACGCGCTACACCCTGAACAATGCCAATACCGGGGCGGGCTTCCTCTATGCGCCGCGTGGCACGACCGCGAACGATCCCTTCCGGCCGCTCGATCAGGAACGTTCGGCCGATTACCAGGCACTCTTCCTGGAGGATCTAATCCGGATCGGAAAGTTCCATATCGTTCCCTCTTTCCGCCTCGATCACGAGAACGTGGAAGTGAACTCATTGCGTGCTCCCTACCTCGGGCCGAGCAGCATCGGTCCGTCGCAAAGCATCAGCGCCGATCATTGGGTGCCGCTGTGGGGAATTGGAGCAGGGAACGACTTCGGGAAAGGCAACGAAACCTACTTCAGCGCTACTTCCGGATGGCGGCCGACGCGGTTTTTCGACATTGCCGGGACCACGCGCACGATCAGCCCCACGCTCGGCGGCATCCCTGATCCGTTCGAGTCAATCGATATCGAGCTCGGTGTGCATGGAACTCCAATCAAGGGTTTGTGGTACGACGTCGGTCTGTTCTGGATGGAATTCAGTAACCGCACTGAATCGCAAAACGTGAGCACCATCGATTTCGTCATCGTCAACACCGGCAACACGCGCCATCGCGGATTGGAAGCTGAATTCTCCTACGACCTGCTGGCGTCATTTCACCAGGATATCGCATCGGCGACCACGGCTGATTCAAAGTCGTCCAGTAAAGACGGCGCGGTTGTTGCGCCAATTTCTCACCCGCTCGAGCTGATTGTTTTTAGCAACATTCAGCTGCTCGACGCCGAATTTACCGAGAGCACCCAAATCGTCCCTGCAACGGGCAAGAGCTTTGTCGGCAACGAACCGGCCTATGCTCCCGATTGGATTTGGAAAGGCGGTATCACTTTCCAAAAAGAGAAATGTTTTCGCGTGACGCTTTCGGGCATTCACGTCTCCGAGCAGTTCTGGGCGGACTCGAACCAGCCACTCATCACCGCCGGCGTGATCGCGGTCCCGGCGATCATTCCGTCCTACACCGTCTGGAACCTTTCGAGCGAATGGCACCTGACGAAAAATCTGCGCTTGATCGCGGGCGTTTCGAATCTGGCTGATGAGAAATATTACTCGCGCGCGTTTTTGACCGGGTTGATCGATCCGGCCCCGCGCCGCTCGGCCTACGCCGGCCTCTCGGTCGAGTTTTGATTTGGCGGTGGTGGGTGTCATCCGAGCCGCGCAGACGGCGAGGGACCTCACAGTCGCAAGGAAACGCACGCAAGGCACGCTTCGCGATCCACGCAGCGGTCACTGTCGATCAAGCCACTGTAGCTTGTGTGACCGTGAAGCGACTGTGGGGTCCCTCGCCGTCTGCGCGGCTCGGGATGACAGAACTGCCTCCATCCGTTGCTTAGTCGCGCCTCGGGTGTTAGCCTCGCCGCTCCGCGCATGAGCCAGAACTACAAAGAGTCGCTCAACCTGCCGAAAACGGATTTTCCGATGAAGGCAAACCTCGCCACGCGCGAGCCCGAGATGCTCAAGAAATGGCAGGAGGCCGGTCTCTACGAGCAGATCCAGGCCGCCCGCGCCGGCGCGGAATTATTTGTCCTGCATGACGGTCCACCGTTTGCGAACGGCGACGTCCACATGGGCACGGCGCTGAACAAGATCCTGAAAGATCTCGTGGTGAAATCCAAAACGATGGCCGGCTTTCGGGCGCCCTATGTGCCCGGGTGGGATTGCCATGGATTGCCGATCGAATACAAGGTGGTGAAGGAATCGCGTGGTCTGTCGCCGCTCGAAGTGCGCCAGAAATCGGAAGCGTTCGCGAGAAAATTTGTCGATATCCAGCGCGAGCAATTCAAGCGGCTCGGTGTGTTCGGAGACTGGGAGCGACCCTATCTGACGCTCGATCCGGCCTACGAAGCGGAGATCCTGCGCGCGTTCGCCGTCTTCGTCGAGAAGGGTCTCGTTTACGAAAGCATGAAGCCGGTTTTCTGGAGCACGGGTGCGCAGACCGCGCTCGCGGAAGCGGAGGTGGAATACCAGGACCGGCACGATACGGCGGTCTACGTAAAGTTTCCGATCGCGAGCGGCGATCTCGCGGGCAAGGCGAGCATTGTCATTTGGACGACCACGCCGTGGACGCTGCCGGCAAATCTCGCGATCGCATTGCATCCGAAGGAACTTTACGTCGCGCGCGAATTCCAAAAAGAGGGCGTCACCGAGACGCTCGTTCTTGCGGCGAGGTTGGTGGAGTCGTTTTGCGTCGCGACCGGATTCGAGCCGACGGGCGAGCCGATCGGTTCGTTTCCCGGGAGCAAGATGGAGGGTCTCACCGCGCAGCATCCCTTTCTTCCACGCACTTCGAGCATTCTCACGGCCGACTTTGTCACGATGGATACCGGAACCGGCGCCGTTCACATCGCGCCTGGCCACGGCGAGGACGACTACTCGTTAGGTCGCAAGCATGGGCTGCAAATCCTCTCGCCGGTGGACGACCATGGCCGTTACACCGATGAAGCGGGTCTGCCGGCTCTCACCGGCAAGTATGTCTTCGACGCGAACGCCGACATCGTCGCTTTGCTGCGCGAAAAGGGGATGCTCATCAGTGAAGCAGCCTACCAGCATTCGTACCCCTATTGCTGGCGTTCCAAAACACCGATCATTTTCCGCGCGGTCGAACAGTTCTTTATTCGCATCGACGATTTGCGAGCGAACGCGCTCGCAGCGATCAAGGACGTGCGCTGGATTCCAGCCTGGGGCGAGAACCGCATCTCGGGCACGGTGGAATCGCGGCCCGATTGGGTGATCTCACGGCAACGGAGCTGGGGTGTGCCCCTGCCGGTTTTTTATTCAGCGGAAGACGACGCCGTGCTCGATCCCGCGTGGATTCGGAAGTTGGCCGATCTCGTGGCCCAGCGCGGATCGAACGTCTGGTTCGAGCTGGATGATGCGGCACTCGCGCGCGAACTCGACTTGCCCGAAGGCACTCGCCATCGCAACGACACCATCGATGTCTGGATCGATTCCGGCGTTTCGCATGCAGCTGTCCTGGCTGCGAATCCCGCACTGCGTGATCCGGCCGATATGTATCTCGAGGCGACTGATCAGCATCGCGGCTGGTTCCAATCGTCGCTCATGACCAGCGTCGCGTTGCACAACCGCGCGCCCTACAAAACCTGCGTCACACATGGTTTCGTCGTCGACGTGGACGGGAAGAAGATTTCGAAATCGAGCAGTTACAGCAAGCCGATGGATGCCGGTCATTTCGTCGGCAAACACGGCGCCGATATTGTTAGGCTTTGGGTCAGCAGCGTGAACTACACCGATGACGTCCCTTTCTCGGAAGAGATGTTCACGCGGCTCGGCGACACCTATCGCCGGATCCGGAACACGTTGCGGATTTTGTTAGGGAATCTATCTGATTTTTCGGAGGGACCTGCTTCCGCAGGTCCTGGAGGTGCGGAAGCACGTCCCTCCGCTCTGGTCGATCGTTGGATTCTCAATCGGATGGAAGGTGTGATTTCGGAATGCCGCGCGGCGTATGCCGCCTACGAATTTCACAAGGTCTATCACACGCTCAACCAATTCTGCGCGGTCGATCTCAGCAGCCTTTACATCGATATCACCAAGGACCGGATGTATTGCGATGCGACGGATTCGCCGCGCCGCCGCGCGACCCAGATGGCAATGCATCGCGTGTTCGATGCGCTCTGCCGGCTGCTCGCGCCGATCATGGTTTTCACGGCCGACGAGGCCTGGAGTTATCTCGGCGGATCCAGTTCAGTCCATCTGGAAACGTTTCCGGAGCAGCGCGCGGAGTTTCGCGATTTGCTCGCGGAAAAGCAGGTCTCGCATTTACTGAATCTGCGAGGCGTGATCGGCCAGGCGGTCGAGCGCGCGCGGCAGGAGAAGTTGATCGGAAACGCGCTGGAAGCCGCGGTCACTCTGCGCTGCGATGTCGAGGCGATCTCGGGAATTCCGAACGAAGAGCTCGAGGAGTTTTTTATTCTGAGCGACTTGAAGATCGAGGGTGCCCCGGAAACCGCGGCGCTGATTTCGAAGACAGCGCAGGCAAAATGCGCGCGGTGCTGGCGCCATCGTCGGACCGTCGGCCAGAGCCCCACGCATCCGGAATTATGCGATCGGTGTGAGGGAGTCGTGGAAGGCAAAAAATGAAATTCATTCTCTTTCTCTCGCTCCCCCTCTACGCGCTGGACCAGATCACGAAACGCTGGGTGCTTGGGCACGTCCATCCGGAGGATTTTCCGGGCCGCGTCGTGATTCCGGATTGGTTCACGCTGGTGAACTTCACGAACGACGGCGCCGCTTTTGGGTCGTTCAAGAACAACAACACATTCTTCATCGTGCTCTCCTGTGTCGCGTTCGTCTTCGTTTTTGCGTTGCTCATCCGGTCGCGCAAAGCGGACCCCTTGCGTGACGTTTCGCTCGCCTTGCTCCTGGCGGGGGTGATGGGAAATCTCACGGATCGCCTGATGCACGGACACGTCATCGATTTCCTGCTCTTCGACCTGCACATCCCATTCGCGCATCCCTGGCCGGCCTTCAACGTGGCCGATTCGTGCATCTGCATCGCGGTCATTTGCTTCATCGTTCATTCGTTCCGGCAGCCCAGGAAGGTAGAAGCAGCAACTTCAGACGTCTGAGGTAGATCGCGCGCTCCATCGGGCGATGGTGGAAACCGTGTTGCGTCCGCACTCATCGAGTGGCGGAGCGCTCGATCCACCGAATGCAGCGTCAGCGCTTAATGCGGCGACGGCGATTCCAGGCGTTTCTGCGAAAGGAACCAACGACGCCGAGCCGCGCATTCCGCGCAAAATTCGGCTGGACAAGTTATGCGTTGGCCTAACAAATGTGCGGTTGAACCGAACTCAATTATGAAAACATTCCCTCGCTTGGAAGCAGCCAGGAAATCGAGCAGCATTCGGGTGAATCAACCCCCAGTTTTCCGCCGCGCCTTCTTCACGGTGGCATTGGCAGTGATCTGTTTGGCGTCGACCGCGATGGGCCAAAACGGGTTCGCTCCTACCGGCAGCATGACCGCGGCGCGCACCGCTCACACGGCGACATTGCTGCCCAATGGGAAAATACTGGTGGCCGGCGGAGCAACCACCGGCTTCGTGGTTCAGGCCAGCGCGGAACTGTATGACCCTGCCACCGGCATATGGAGCGCGACCGGCAGCATGGCCACAGGGCGCGCTTTACACACGGCCACCCTGCTGCCCAACGGGAAAGTGCTCGTGGCCGGCGGATTTAGCAGCGGGGCGGAGCATCTAGCGAGCGCGGAGGTGTATGATCCTGCCAGTGGCACGTGGAGCGCGACCGGTAGCATGCCCACCGCGCGCGAGACACCCACGGCCACCTTGCTGCCCAACGGAAAAGTGCTCGTAGTCGGCGGACTTGGAAACGCCGGCCGTGTAGCGAACGCGGAGGTGTATGATCCTGCCAGTGGCACGTGGAGCGTGACCGGCAGCCTGGCCACAGGGCGAGCTTCCCACACGGCGACCTTACTGCCCAGCGGAAAAGTGCTCGTGGCCGCCGGATTTGGAAGCACCCGTCTGACGAGCGCGGAGTTGTACGATCCTGCCAGCGGCACCTGGAGCGCGACCGGCAGCCTGGCCAACGCTCGCTACCGTCACACCGCCACGCTGCTGCCCAATGGGAAAGTAGCGGTAGCGGGCGGACAGAATTCAATCGGGTCAAACTCCCTTACGAGTGTCGAGTTATACGATCCTGCCAGCGGGACGTGGAGCGCGACCGGCAGCATGGCCGCAGCCCGCGAGTTTCATACGGCAACCTTATTGCCGAACGGGAAATTGATGGTGGCCGGCGGACTTAACACTGGCAGCCACCTCGCTGTGGCGAGTGCGGAGGTCTATGATCCCGGCAGCGGCACTTGGAGCGCGACCGGCGGGCTGGCCACTGCGCGCGAGGTTCACACCGCTACGTTATTGCCCGACGGGAGGGTCCTGGTGGCCGGCGGCGATCAAAATTCGGGAAGCAACGTGTTGGCGAGCGCGGAGTTGTATGACTCTGCCAACGGGACTTGGAGCGGGACCGGCAGCCTGGCGACAGCGCGCCTCGCCCACACGTCCACGTCGCTGCGCAATGGGAAGGTGCTGGTGGCGGGCGGCATAGGCTCCGTGAGTGCCCACGACTTTCTCGCGAGTGCCGAGCTCTATGATCCTGCCACCGGCACGTGGAGCGCCACCGGCAGCCTGGCCATTCCGCGCGAGCTTCATACCGCGACCCTGTTGCCGACTGGGAAAGTGCTGGTGGCGGGCGGCGCCGTTAGCCGTGCCGGCAACACGGCCAGCGTCGAGCTCTACGATCCTGCGAGCGGCACGTGGAGCGCGACTGGCAGCATGGTCACGGCGCGAGATCTCCACACCGCGACGTTGCTGCCGAACGGAAAAGTGCTGGTAACCGGCGGACTTGGCAACACCGAGCTCGCGAGCGCGGAACTTTACGATCCTGCCAGCGGCACGTGGAGCGCAACGGCTAGCATGGCCATAGCGCGCTATGGGCACACGGCGACCTTGCTTCCCAATGGGAAAATACTTGTGACGGGCGGAATTACCAGCGGCGCCGACCGTCCCACGGGCGCAGAACTTTACGATCCTGCCAGCGGCACTTGGAGCGCAACCGGCAGCATGGCTACGGGGCGGGAGGATCACACGGCGAGCTTGTTGCCAAACGGAAAGGTGCTCGTTACCGGCGGCTTCGGCAACAACGTCAACTTTGTAACGAGCGCGGAGTTGTATGATCCCGGCAGTGGCACGTGGAACGCGACCGCCAGCCTGGCGCCCGGGCGTGACCGCCACACGGCGACCTTGCTGCCGAACGGGAAAGTGCTGGTAACGGGCGGCTCCAGTACCGGTGTTCAGAGTCTGGCAAGCGCGCAGTTGTATGATCCGGCCAGCGGAACCTGGAGCGCGACCGCCGGCCTGGCGGCCGGCCGGTGGCGTCACACCGCGACGTTGCTGCCGAACGGAAAAGTGCTGGCAGTGGGCGGGACCACCAACGCTACCGCCGGAGTAGCGAGCGCGGAGCTTTACGACGTCGGCCTGGGTTTCAACGCTGCCTGGCAACCGGTCATCTCCGGAGCTCCCGTCCAGTTGGAACTGGGAAGCAAACTGACCCTGAGCGGTTCCCGTTTCCAAGGCATCTCGCAGGCTTCTGGCGGCAACACGAATCAGGATGCATCGACCAACTACCCGGTCGTCCAACTGCGCCGCATAGACAGCGAACAGGTTCTCTATCTACCGGTCGACCCGACCAGCGGCTGGTCGGATACAAGTTTTACTTCTACCGCAGTGAACAGTTTTCCCTCGGGCCCAGCGGTTGTGACCGTCTTCACCAACGGCATCCCGAGTAATGCTGCTTCGGCGCTGGTGAGCAAGGCCAGCCCGACGATCAGCACGCAAGCCTCGGCCAACAGCGTTATCGGCGGGACCATTTCCGACACGGCGACCCTGGCGGGCGGCCTGACCCCGAGCGGCACGATTACCTTTACGCTCTTCGGGCCGAACAATGCCACTTGCTCCGGCGCAGCGATCTTTACCTCCACCAAAACGGTGAACGGCAATGGGAATTACACCTCCGATCCGTTCACGCCGGCCACCCCCGGCACTTATCGCTGGGTCGCGGCCTACAGTGGCGACAATAATAACAACGCCGTGAGTGGGGTTTGCAACGACGCGAATGAATCAGTCGTTGTCGATCAGACCCCAACGTTGCAATGGAGCGCGGCGAGCTACAGCGTGAACGAGAATGCGGGCAGCGTGACGCTGACCATCACCCGGAGCGGCAACAGCTCGCAGCAGGTGTTCGTGCATTACTCAACTAATAACGGCAGCGCCAGCGCGGGTTCGGATTACACGGGAGCTTCCGGTGACGTGACCTTCGGCGTGGGAGAAACGAGCAAAACAGTCGTGATCACGATCCTGGACGACACGGCCTCGGAAGGGAATGAAACCTTCACTGCGACATTAAACGCCGTGGCCGGCGCCTCGGTGGGAACTCCCCAAACCACGACGATAACGATTGTGGATAACGAGCCTGCAGCCACGCCGACTCCGACAGCGACGCCTACGGCCACGCCAACGGCTACCCCTACGCCGACGGCCACACCGACGGCAACACCAACGCCTTCCGCAACACCGGCACAGGCGTTGAACATTTCCACGCGCCTGCGCGTGGACGTGGGAGACAAGGCGGCGATAGCCGGTTTTATTATAACGGGCAACACATCGAAGGACGTGGTGATCCGCGGACTGGGGCCATCCCTGGTCAACTCCAACCTTCCAGCCGCCACTCTGCTGAACGATCCTTACCTGGAATTACACGGGCCTAACGGATCGTTGATCACCTCGAACGACAACTGGGTGAGTAGCCCGCAGAGATCGCAATTCGAGAACACCGTCTTCAAGCCGGCCGATAACCGGGAAGCAATCATCCTGGCCACGCTCGCCCCCGGTAACTACACCGCGATCCTGACCGGAGTAGGGCAAACCACGGGGATAGGGTTGGTCGAAGTCTACGATAATAACCAAGCAGCCGGGTCAGTGCTGGCGAACATGAGCACGCGCGGTTACGTGAAGAAGGACGATGAGGTGATGATCGGGGGCTTCACGCTGGGTGGGAACCCAAACAACACGCGCATCGCGGTGCGAGGCGTGGGAGGGTCGCTGGCGCAATACTTTGGGGCGAGCAACGTGCTGGCCGATCCCACCCTCGAGCTGCACAACGCAAATGGCACGATCCTGATCTCGAACGACGACTGGACGGATGACAGTACCTCAGCCGGTCAGCTCGCGACCAACGGTCTGGCGCTCCAGCATCCGAAAGAGGCGGGTATCTTTACGACGCTGCCACCGGGACAGTTCACAGCGATCCTGGCCGGGAAGAACGGCGGTTTCGGCATAGGTCTGGTCGAGGTCTATAACGTGAAATAGAAGCGGGAGCCACCGATTCACTGCGGGCGTTCTAAGCCGAGATGCGACTCGGGCAGGTAGAAAAATAGAATGCCCAGGATCAGGTAAAGGGAGAGCAACTGGACGCCTTCCAGCCAGTTCGTTTCACCGTCGCCGCTGATCTGAAAGATGATGTAAACCGAGGCCACCACCGCGAAGACCTCTGGCATCGAAAACTCCAGACTCATCGGCTGCCCGAGGAAGTAGGAAAGGAAAACCAGCAGCGGCGCGACGAAGAGTGCGATTTGAAGACTGGACCCAATCGCGATGCCGACGCTCAGGTCCATTTTATTTTTCATCGCCATCACGATCGCGGTCGAATGTTCCGCGGCGTTGCCCACGATTGCGACTACGATCACGCCTACGAAAACTTCCGTCACGCCGAGCGAGGTGCGCACACTTTCGATCGTTCCGACCAGGAACTCCGAGAGCAACGCCACCACTCCAGTGGCGATGACCAGGATGAGGGTCGCCTTGCCCTTCGACCAATGCTCCACCTCTTCCTCCAGCTCGCCTTCGCATCCGATGAAGAAATGCTTGTGCGTCTTAAGCGTGAAGGCGAGCACGCAGAGGTAGGTCAGGAAGAGGACGATTGCGATACCCAGCGAGAGCTTGTTCTCGACCGAGGAATGCCAGCCGGTCGGACTGATTGCCGCGGTCGTGTGAAAAACAGTTGGGATGATCAACGCGATCGCGGCGAGCGAAAGTGAAATCACGGAAGCGCGCGCGCCGGCTTTATTGAACGACTGCTCCTTATGCCTGGTCCCGCCCAGGAGCATGGAGAAACCGAGCACGAGCAGAATGTTACCGATAATCGATCCGGTGATCGACGCCTTGACCACGCCGGTGAGGTTTTTGGAAAGCGCGATGCCCGCGATGATCAGCTCCGCGGCGTTCCCGAAAGTGGCGTTCAACAGGCCGCCCAGGCCCGAGCCGACGCGTGCCGCCAGCTCTTCGGTGGCGCGACCGATCCAGCCGGCCACAGGAACAATAGCGATGGCCGAGCAGACAAAGAGCGCGCTCGGATTGGAAAGACCCGGCCAGAAACGGAGCACCAGCGCAGCCGGAACAAAAATCAGAAGCCAGTTCAGCGACGGTTTCATCTTCGGGACGTTATCGGTTAAGGTAGCTCCCGCTACTATGAAATCCGCGACTTTGATGGAAAGCACCGCACAAGGGCTTGTGCGCAAGCTGCGCGCGGCGGGGCAGGTGGCATACTATGCCGGCGGATCGGTGCGCGATCTCGTGCGCGGTCAGATGCCGAAAGACATAGACATCGCAACGGACGCGCGGCCGGAACTCGTGCAGAAAATTTTTCCGCGAACCTACGCGGTCGGCGCGCATTTCGGCGTCATCGTTGTCCTCGAAAATGGATTCCAGTTCGAGGTCGCGACGTTTCGCTCGGATGGCGCTTATCTCGATGGCCGACGGCCGACAGAAGTGCATTTCGCCGGCGCGCAGGAAGACGCGGCCCGGCGCGATTTCACCATCAACGGGATGTTCTTCGATCCCGAAGCGAATGAAGTCATCGATTTCGTCGGAGGCCGCGCCGATCTCGAGGCGCGACTGATCCGCGCGATCGGCGATCCGGCGCAGCGCTTCGCCGAAGATCGTCTGCGGATGTTGCGCGCGGTGCGGTTCGCGACCGTGCTTGGATTCGAGATCGAGCCGGCCACGTGGGATGCCGTGGGAACACACGCGCCTTCGATCAATGAGATCAGCGCGGAACGAATCCGCGAGGAGCTGGTCCGCATTTTCCTGTCGCCTCATCGGGTGCGCGGGTGGGATCTTCTCGATGCCAGCGGTCTGATGCGTGCGATTTTGCCGGAGCTGGACGCGATGAAGGGTTGTGAGCAGCCGCCGCAATTCCATCCGGAAGGCGATGTCTTCAAGCACACGCGGATCATGCTCGAGTTGTTGCCGAGGGAAGTTTCGTTGCCGCTGGTTTTCAGCGTGCTCCTGCACGACATCGGTAAGCCGAGCACTTCAGCGGTGGATGAAAACGGCCGGATCCGGTTCAACGGGCACGACCGCGTCGGCGCAGAAATGACAGAAGAAGTCATGCAGCGCCTGCGCTTTTCCCGCGCCGAAATCGACGCGACCGTGGAGGCCGTCCGCCAGCACATGGTTTTCAAGGACGTCCCCAACATGCGCGTGGCGAAGCTGAAGCGCTTCATGGCGCGGCCCACTTTTACCGACGAGCTGGAGCTGCATCGGGTCGATTGTGCAAGCAGCCACGGGATGATGGACAATTACGAGTTCCTTCAGCGGAAGCGCGAGGAATTCGCGAACGAGCCGATCATTCCGCCGCCGCTGATCCGCGGCGACGATCTGCTCGCGCTCGGATTGAAGCCGGGCCCGAAGATCGGCGAGATCCTCGAGGCGGTGGAGACGCGGCAGCTGGAGGGAGCGCTGCGCGATCGGGAGGAGGCGCTCGCCTGGGTGAGCAAAGAATATTTTGGAGACGGCCCGCCCTCGGGCCGTAACGTTTAGTTATCGAGAACGGCGTGTTTTCCCAACGGCCTGAGGGCAGGCCGTCTCCAACACTAAATTCAATGTTGGACGTTGAGCGTGGAGCGTTGAACGTTTCGCCTTCGTCTAAATGAGAATCCTGATGATCAGCGCGGAAGGGCCCCCACTCTCACGCGCGACCGCGCTCGTTGACGTGCTCGAAGCGTTGCCCCGCGAATTGCGCGCCCGAAAACACGAAGTCGGGATCGCGATGCCGTACTATCGCGAGATCAGCGAGAACGCGGGCATCAACCTGCGGGACACCGGGATCACGGTGGACGTGCGAGTCGGTGCGAAGAATCACGTGGCCGAATTTGTCGAAGGACGGACAGCGGGCGGCGTCCAGACGTTCTTCATCCGATGCGACGAGTTCTTCGACCGCGCCGGTCTCTGGGGCGAACACGGGGTGCCTTACGAAGACAATGCCGCGCGCGCTATTTTCTTCAGCAAGGCAGCGCTGGAATTGGCGCGACGGATGACGCCGACGCCGCAAATTCTGCATGTGCACGATTGGGCCGCGGCCCTCGTCCCGGTGTTAGTGCATCACCAGCAATTGCCCTTTACCACCGTTCTCACGATCCATCATCTCGCGGAGCAGGGAAGTTTCTGGGGACTCGATTTCGACCTGACGAACCTGCCGGAGCGATATTTCAAACCGCGCGGGGTCGAGTTCTTCGGCCGCTTGAATCTGCTCAAGGGTGGAATCGTTTTTGCGGACAAGATCACGACGGTGAGCGAGCGCCATCGTCGTGAGATTCTCACGCCGGGCGAAAGTCCAGGGCTGGACATTGTCCTGCGCGAACACGCCCAGCGCCTGACCGCGATTCTCAATGGCGCCGATTACGAACGCTGGAATCCGGCGACGGACGCTTTGCTTCCAAGACAGTTCGGTCCCGGGTTCCTCGAAGGAAAAGCAATCTGCCGCGACCTGCTGCTCGATGCGCTTCAACTCGCGTCCGCGCCGCGCGGGCCCGTTTTTGGAATGGTCACGCGTCTCGTCCCGGAGAAAGGTTTCGATCTGCTCATGCCGTTGCTCGACCGGCTCCTTTCCGATGATGTGCGGCTGATTATTCTCGGCGAGGGCGATGCCGGCTACGAGACCGCGCTCGCCGTGGCCGCGCGGAAATACCCGACAAAATTCGCCTATCGCCAGACCTACGATGAAAGCCTGGCCCACCTCATCGAGGCCGGCGCCGACATCACCCTGATTCCATCCCGGATCGAGCCGAGCGGTTTGAGCGCGATGTATAGTTTGAAATACGGCGCGTTGCCGGTTGCGCGCGCGACGGGCGGCATCCAGGAAATCATCGAGGATTACGATCCGACGATGGATGCCGGTTTTGGTTTTCTTTGCTACGAGAAAACTCCAGACGCTTTCTGGGATTCAATCAAACGCGCCCGCGAACTCTTCCACGACAAGGCGACCTGGGCGACGTTGATGGAACGCGCCATGGCCCGCGACTTTTCATGGAGCGAAGCGGCGGCGCGCTACGAAAGTCTCTACTCAGAGTTGACCGGCGCCAGCACTGTCGCCGCGTGATCGGATTTTATTCGTGATTGCCTGACGCGGATTTCATCTCTTGGTCACCTTGGCGGAGACCACGAGCCCCAGCCTCCGCCGGGTGCAAGTTGCGAGATGCCGATCAACTTCTGCTCGAGCGTAACCGCCCAAAGATGGGCGCAGCCATAAGGCGCCAGGCAGGCTGTGATTTCTTTAACCGGCGGAGCGTTCAGCCAGGTGCCCGTCGACCAACCACTCCAGCCATTCCCGACGCTCACCTGAAAGTTGCTCACCAAGGAGTAATCCTCCGTGATCCCCCAGAGTTGCTCGCCGCGCGTGCCGGCCTGCTCGCACGCGGCGATATTGATCAGACTCGGCGCGCCCTCCCAGTTCGGCGGCGACCATGAGCTCCAGTCTCCTGTCGGTGAAGCCCGGGATCGCGACCAGAGTTGCTGGTCTGTGTCCAGGGCCCAGAACTGAACGCCTCCGCCATTCTGCCGGGCTGCGGTGATCTCGACGAGTTTTGAGTTCTGTGGAGTTGCGGGCCACGTTTGCCATTGAGACCACATTGGGTCCGGAGTGTTAAGCTCAAAGCAATAGATCAGGGAGGAATCCTCCGTGATTGCCCAGAGCGCAGCGCCTCCGCCGGCGCCTTGTTGGGAGGTGGCGATACCTTCCAGTCCCCTCGGAGCGTTGTTCCAATTGGGCCCCTTCCAGGAGGTCGTCCCATCAAGGAACGTCCGCAGGGACCAGAGCTGACGGCGTGTGTCTACGACCCAACTCTGCACATATCCACTCCATTGGAATGCGTCCGCGATCTCAAAAACCGGGGGCAAACTTAGATCTCGGTAAATGTTCCACGCATCCCAGGTGAAACCGCCCCCGCGACTGCCCTGCCTCTCCGAAATCCGGTAAAGGTCGTTGCTAGTTGCTATGGCCCAAAGGCGCGGTCCCGCGCCGCTTATCTTCGTTACAGGAGGTGCGCCTTGCCAGCCAGGGCCCTGTGTCGGTGGTGGAGGTGGCGGTGGGTTGGCCATATTCCGAATCCTTCCGTGCAATAAAATTGACCCGCGACCACTTCGATAATGACCCGCTCACCCGCCCGCAAGACATTTGGGGCGCAGCTTTCTGAAAAAATGCTTCAATGGCGCTTCGCTCGTTCTTTTTCTCTGACGTGGTCCTCCACTCACTCCACAAAGCCATTCGGCGAGAGCTAGAAAAAAAGTCCCGACCTCTTTTGGGATTGGATCAAGCGCGCCCGCGAAACTTTCCTCGACCAGGCACTCTGGACGACGCTGGTCGAACGCCCGTTTCGCCTGATGCCGCCGGTAAGGCCGGACGCCGCATCGGCAGAAACGAGATGCCACGCATACTCTGTAAGGACCCGGCTGGAGAAAAGCCGAAGGATAGATACACGGGCACGGCCGAAAGGCTTGAGTTCACCGTAAAGGCTCCCTCCGTGCCGGGAGGCCACAGCTGGCGCAGGGCTCGCTCCCACAAGAGCCGAGCGATGCCTTGGCGTTGATACGCGCGCTCGACAAAGAGATGACAGAGGTGGGAGCCATCTCGGATGGAGATAAAACCGGCAAGTTGAGAACCTGAGTAAGCGAGAAGGTAGTTGTAACGCGCTGAAGCCAAATACTCGCGTTCCGCCTGTGCTGACACGGAGGCAAGAAACTCCTCAGCACCTGCACCGGAAGGATCGTCGGTGAGTTCGCTCTGAAAGCTGGCGATCAAGCCCGCGATTGCTTCTGCTTCTGAGGGCACACCTGCTCGGAATTCCATATGAGACCTAACGAAAACAAGATCAGCGACTCCGAATGCTTTCGGAGTTCGCTGCATCGTTTGATTAGATGATCATTTTCGCGGCGTCCAAGGTCTCTTCACTGGAGCGACGACCTTGCCGTCCATGAGGACCATCACCGACAAGAGATCTGACTGGAATGGCTCTGGAAGCGGATCAGGATAAAACGAAACATCGTACATCCAAACCTGCCCTGCGAGCGGGTTCTTTTCGATGCCGCGTGCAAGGATGGTGCACCCATCTGGTCGAAGCTGGGTAGACGCGGGAAACTGCGTCTTAATAAATTCGGTGGCGATAACCATCGCTTGATGCGGTGAGATCGGCAGTTCCGCGGAGATCGGGTCGTAATGTACGACCGCCGCTAGCCTGGACTGAGGAACCGCCCAGACATATTCGAATGTCTCGTCACCGAAGTGAGCCGTGTGAATCATCAGCGACGGATCGCTCTCCCCGCGTAAGGCGAGCGCAAAGAAAAATAGCAGCGGTAATATTCGGCGCGTGCAGTTCATCTAACGAGACACAAGATCAGCCACCGCTGGCGGGAGCGAGCTTTGATCGGAATGTCGATGTGGAAGTCACGTTGAGCGGGAACTCGGAGCGGCCAGCGGTTAGCTGCATCGCCTGGTTAGACCTCACGGGTTATTCGGAGTGGTGACGTCCGGTCCGAAGGAACGTCGCGGGTACAGCCACCCTCGAAAGAGCTGAGTCAGCGGTGGCATGACCCCATAGGTCATCAGCGTGAGCAAGACCACCGGGAGCACCGCTGAACGCAGCAGCAGCGGCCAACCCTGCAACTGCGGCATGATAAAGGCGGATACTAAGAGTACCAGCGGGTAGGCCCCAATGAGGGTGATTAGAAGTTGTTTCCAGCGCGGAGGGGGAACAATGGCTTGCCTACCCGGCAGGGTGAACCAAGCCTCTAGTCCGGTGATGCGCTGAATGTCCATAGTCGAGAACTCGGCGGCCTCCCGGACAAGTCGGTCACGCTCTTCCGACTCGTCCCAAACCCTCGCGGTAGCCTCGTCAGGGAATTGTGCGATCAACACCCGACGGGGGGCGCCGGTTTCGGGAGTGAGGAACGTGTGCCCAGTGGCACCGTAGCGGGCGGATGCGGCGACCACGCGACGGCCCCACTCCTCGTAATCGCGCTCGCGACCAGGAAACACGTTCCTCGTGACGACCGCGGTAATCCGTTTGTCTTCTTGCTCCATATTTCTCCTTGTTTGGCGAGCGCCGGCCGGTCGGCAAGGGGTCTAACGAGAACAAGATGAGGGACGGCTGGCGGGGCGGCGCGTGGCTGCGGCTTCAGGGCCGAATTCCATGAATGCTAAGGAGCCGAAGCTGCCAGCTGTTCGCTCCATCGCTTGGTTAGATGCTTGGGATGGCTTCACGAAGAATGTCGGAGTGAGGAGAGTAACGCGATAGCCGCGCGTGTGTAAAGAACCGCGAGCATGCCATGAAGGCAAAACCAGGCGAACAGCTGGCCAAGTGCACTGTCGCCCGCGGACCAATGTGCGAGAGGGTAACAGAGGGCAACGATACAGAGGACGGCAAGAGCAATCAAAAGGGCCGCAAGTGTGCGCGCGGCGCTAGAACGTCGGGCACGACGTGCAACCGTCGGCGCGAAGTGAAGAAATACGATAAGGACGGCGCCACAAATCCAGAAAATGCGAGGCTCTACTGTTGCCGGAATGAGAGCTACGCTATCAGGAGCTGCGTATAGCATCTAACGAGACAAAAGATCAGCGACCGCTGGCGACAGCGAGTGCGGCTGCAGGTTGAATGTGGAAGTCATCGAGAGCGGGAACGCGGAGCGGCCAGCGGTTCGCTGCATCGCCTGGTTAGGCCTTTGTTCACCAATGAAGAAGGTAAACTGGTGCAAGGGCTGCAACTACTGCGGCTGCTTGCAGTGCAAGAACCGGCAGCGCGTATCTTGGCGCCCGCGGTAGCCACCTGATCGCGAAGAAGAGTATGATCGGCAGCTGTCCGGCCATGAGTAGCTGCCAAAGGTGTGCGGCCGGGCCCTCATCTGGCTGACGCGCAGTTCCGAAGAACGCGATGTGAGTCAGCACAACTCCGACGGCGAGAAGGGACATCGCGATCGGAAGAAATGCGCTCGGATGCTTAAGTGTATCGGAAAGGTTGGCTTGAGTGTTCATGGCGAGTTTGAGGTCTAACGAGACACAAGATCAGCGACGGCGGACGAGAACGCGCGTGGCTCGGCGGTGAAGGGTGGAAGTCATCTCAAAAGTGGAGCGCACAGCGGTCCGACGTTCGCTCCATCGCATGGTTAGGCCTTTTGTGTGTTGCGTGCTCAAAGTCTGTGAACCACCATGCGACCTCGAAGCCAAAGGGCAAACCGATATCCCAGCCAAGCGCTGAGAAGGCCACCGACTGCGTATCCGCCGAGAAAGCCAAGACCGCTAATTCGCTCTGACGCGAATGCGCGGTCTAATCCGACTGCAATCCCCCAGCACAGGACTAGTGCGCACAAGGAGGCAATGATGGGGACGAAAGCGAACGGGCTCAGATGTCGAAGCGAACTGAAGGCGTAGAGGGCTACGCCGCTGATGATGCCTCCGACAAACAGGACCAGCACGAAACCCATCATTGGCAAAATCATAAGCGCGCCATAGGGCCTAACGAGAATAAGATGAGCGACGGCGGACGAGAGCGCGCTCACGCTTCTGTTTTCTACTTTCGAATTTCACCTTTAGCATTTCTTCGGGCGGTCCGCCGTTCGCTCCGTCGCGTGGTTAGGCGCGGGCGTGGCATCAGAAGAGGAGGTTGAAATGAAGGTAAGTCCAGACCGTCGCTCCAATAATGACATATCCAGCCACGTTGGCGAGTGCGACGCAAAAGCCAAGGCTGCGCAAACCTAGCTTCCTGCGGAATAGCCATAACGCGAAGTACTCAAGAAGGATGCTAACAATACAGGCCCAGGCAAAACTCAGAACGGCGACAAGTCCCCAATGCGGGCCTTGCGTGATCGTCGTAAAGCGGTGTTCGCCCTCGCCTCGCAGTTGCGGGACCAAAAAGCTCGGGAGAAGGAAGGACAGGAAAAGACCGACGATCCAAGAGAACAGGTTGACCGCGATAAAGATGCCGAAAAGCCGCCAAAGCGCGATGATGCTGCGCTGAAAATACACGTAAACTGCAAACTCCGTCGCCAGACCTAGGATCGCTGACAGCGGAATGAACCAAGAAGAGACGTAGGCAGCAGAGGGCGCCGGGAAGATAATGTCGGCGAGCATCGGTTTAACGCCTAACGAGACCCAAGATCAGCGACCGCTGGCGAGGCCGCGCATGGCTGCTGGTTGAACGCGGAGCGGCCAGCGGTTCGCTGCATCGCCTGGTTAGACGTTGCGACGCTCGCGAAAGAACGATGAGTCATAGTTGGGAAGTGCGTCGCCGAAAAGATCGCGGTGAATGTCTGCTGCCTCGACCGATCGACGGGCATCGACGCGAATATCGATGCTGACTGTCGGTCCGTTGCTGCCGCCGTAGCCGGTGCGAAGAGGCTCGGCACGAAATAGTATGCCGGCATGCTCAAAGCGCTCGAGTAGGCGCGACGCGTCATGTGGCCGATAGCGTCCGAGAAGGACTAAGTCGTCTTGCTTTGGGGCGTCTGAGCTCATGCGTGGGCAACTACGTCTAACGAGAACAAGATGAGCGACGGCGGACGAGACCGCGCATCGCTCGTGCTAGAAGTGTCGGACTCATCTCAAAATGTGGACGGAGAGCGGTCCGCCGTTCGCTCCATCGTCTGGTTAGATGCCCGTGGGTTTTGGAACGCGCGCCTAACGTCGGCGTGGTGAAGCGCGGCCAAGACGAAAGCCGGTGGCATGAGAACGCCCACGAGCGCGCAGGCTCCGATGACGAGGCTGGCGCCAGAATGTGACGTCGGAGGCAACTGTGATTGCTGAAAGACCATGAGAGAAAACGAAATGGCGAGAGCCGCTAGAGTAAAATAAATGGCAAGAAGAAGGGCTTTGCGTGCCCACTCGCGTCCGGTGAAAAGCGGAAATGCCAGAAAGAGGAACACGCAGCCACAAATCACAGGTATAAACCCTGCCGCTCCCGCACCGACGCGAACCGAATTCGATACGGATAGCTGAGCTGCGAATGCGATTGCCAGGGCCGCACCGAATATCCCGGAGGCGATACCGATAAGCCGCGGCCAAGATAACGTCACAGGACTGCGCGTCTGCATCTAACGAGAACAGGATGAGCGACGGCTGGCGGGAAAGTGGATCGCTACGGATTGTGCGTGGAATTTCATGGAAGAAAAGGAACAAAGCTGCCAGCCGTTCGCTCCATCGCATGGTTAGATGCGTTCATGTCTGGAGCCATCGGTCAACAAGAGCCAAGACTAGGAACGCCGTAATGCCACCGGGAAGAATAGCAGATACGAACGATGGCGGCCCTGCAACGCCCGAGGCAGCAGCTCTGGCCCGACGATCTGCGCGCCTGCAGAGCTCAGCCGCAAGGAGAACAAGTGCGAAACCGAAGGCGGCAACGGCGATGGCGGCTGGCTCGTAGCCAAGAGACAGCGTGCTGCTGATGGCGCGAACTGGAGTGTAATGGGTGCCGAGATGTGCGGTCTTACGCGCGTCCACGCCGAGCGAGAGTGTAAACATGCCAATGGTGCAGAGAATAAATGGGATAATAGTCGGGAAGCGCGGCATCTAACGAGAACAAGATGAGCGACGGCGGACGAGACCGGGTGTCGCTCGGAGTGGAAATGTGGAAGTCATCTCAATAGTGGATGCACAGCGGTCCGTCGTTCGCTCCATCGCATGGTCAGGCCTGCGTGCTAGTCTACAAGTCGCGTCTCCTTCAATCCGTGCCATGTCTGTCCTGTCTTTTCGAAGTCGATCTGCAGAAACTTTCCGGGCTCGCGATAAGATGACGCGCGCAAATGCGTGGCATCGCTCGCAACGAGGTGTGTGATTTCATAATCAGGATTCGTCTCGTGCATAATGTCGGTGATGGCTATGACATCTGCGTCCGCAATGTGCCCCGATACGGTGAACGGATGCGTCCAAGGTTCTTCGGCGCTGAACACATGCTGCGGTGATGAAACCAATGCATACTCTTTGGGCTCACGATCCGTACTCGACCAGCCTCCGACAACCGGGGACTCTGGATACCACGAGTTTTGCATCGTCTGGTCGATGCAGAAGATACATGTGCCCCGAATCAGCCGGTTTGTCTTCAGACGCGGCTGCAGATAGACCCAGACTCGAAAGACGTGCCCGGTCTGATCTCCGGACTTATAGGCATCGCAGTGGAGCATCCAAACGCTGGCGGACTCGCCAAGAACCTTACGAGTGAGCTCCTGAATATCGGCAATACTGCGCTCCGATATCTGAGCACGGCCATCGCCGATCAATATCGGCTTGGCGGCCCACAGCGCCGGCCCGAACAGAAGCAGTGCCAACATCGCGAGTGGGACAACCTTCATAGGGCCTAACGAGAATAAGATGAGCGACGGCGGACGAGAGCGCAGGTTGGTCGGAATAAAAGTGTGGAGGTCATCTCAAATGTGGACGCACAGCGGTCCGCCGTTCGCTCAATCGCCTGGTTAGATGCTTTGGTTGAACCAGCATGCGTGCAGCCGGTATCATTTCTGTCCCTCCGGAGTGATCCATTCCATAGGTAGAACATCGCTTTCGCCCGTCTGAAGGACGAGACGCCAGAATTTGAATTTACCGATATAGGGTTGCAGGGCGTCCAGCCTGAATCCGAAAAAATAACATGTCACTGTGGGGTGCGGCCGTTAAGGTCACATCCACTTTTTCCGAAGGGAAGACTCGATAATCTTCCAATCTCCGTCCCTTTGATCACTCACTGCGAGAGATACGTTTGGAGTGAACTCTCCCAACTTGTTCAAGTGTCCCTGAATCAACAATGGAGCTCCTTTGCGCTGCCGAACCAAAGCCCACCCGCCCGAAAGATGTTCAGGACCTTGGCTCACATCGAAACCGTCCAATGCAGTGTCTTTGTCATCGCCCTCCCGCGTGATCATGTAACTGCGTCCCCAGTACGGCTTTTCCTTTGGGGCAGGAGACTCTTGGGCGGGACACACGGTGTGACTGGCGGCCAGTGCGATCAACAGGAGCGACGGCAGAAATGTGACGCGCTTCAGCATCTAACGAGAATAAGATGAGCGACGGCTGGCGGGAAAGCGCGTCGCTGCGGGTTGAGGGTGGAGTTTCATGGAACGTAAGGAACCAAAGCTGCCAGCCGTTCGCTCCATCGCATGGTTAGGCCTCGCGACTACCATAAAATGCGTCGAACGACCGACACCTGCATCCTCGGACCAATATGGATCCTAATAAAGTAAGCTCCGAAAGGAGGCAAAAACACGCGGCGGGAAACCTCGTAATGCTGTCTCCCGGCGTCGAAAACAATACGCAACGGCACGAGCAGCTGTGTATCGACTGCGAATCCTCCTGAATCCCCCGGCCCCATGCTGTGGAATTGACCGCGGGACTCAGAACCTGGTGCGAAAATGGTCACGCCCTCTAAGGGAACTTTTGAGTCATTGTGGACGTTAATGCTCGTGAGGTTCCCCCCGAGAAGAAACTGGATGCCGAGAGCAAGGGTGAAAATAATGGCTAATCCGAGCGCAATTGCTGCGAAAGCCGTCAGCGCTCTTTTCATGCGCGGGGCTGGGTCTAACGAGAATAAGATGAGCGACGGCTGGCGGAGTGGGGCGTCGTTACGGGTTGAGGACTGAATTTGGTGGAAAGTGAGGAGCCAAAGCTGCCAGCCGTTCGCTCCATCGCATGGTTAGGTCTGGTCGCTCTCATTCTGGAACTGGGTATTCGCTGTTGTATGAGCCATCACGCTGAAGCTCCCTCTTGAAAGCTTGCAATCGCTGCTTCTCTGCCACGGTCAAGTCCTGCGGCTTCACTAAGGTAAGACTCCGTCCGACAATGCGGAAGTAGAATGATCTGCCATGCGCATCAAAAAACTGTGGATGCGACTCCGGTGTCGGAGTGCGATGCGTCGACAGCAGTCGCTTGGTCTCCATAGTGCCAAATGGCGTGTACAGTTTGGTCTGACCCGCAACAATGACAGCGCGGTCAATACGACCTGGGTCCAGAGTGATCTCCGTACCGTCGTGACCGTCGGCACTAATCATGTTTAGCTCGACCGCGGTCTTGCCTTCATTAAGGTAGGTGCCGATGTAGTCGCGAGATACGCGTTTTCTCGGCCCAGCGTACGACGGGGCGCAAAGAACTGCGCTAGCCAATAACGGCAGGATGATATGGCGCGCGGTCATGAGACCTAACGAGAACAAGATGAGCGACGGCTGGCGGGAGAGCGCGTCGCTGGGGGTTGAGAGTGGAATTTCACGGAACGCGAGGAACCAAAGCTGCCAGCCGTTCGCTCCATCGCATGGTTAGGTCGGGATTGACCTTTCATCGCGAAAGTGGAGTAATCGTGGGAGGCGTCGTTTTGCCGTTCATGAGGACTATGATCCGCATAAAGTCAGGGTCCTTCTCGCCTGGGTGTCCAATGGGCGGTGGCTCGAAAGTGACGAGGTAAAGCCAATGAACATCATCCCCCAGTTGGGCAAGGGTGATTTCTCGAAGCAACCACGCCTTTCCTTCAGGAAGCAACTCCTCGAGTTGGGAGCGAGCAATTTGGCCGGCGCGGCGCGGCGAAAGGGCAGGATTTTCGCTGTCGCGAGACCAGACTGGGGTGTTGGCGATGTCGCCCTTCGTGACTGCGAACTCGTAATGCTTCCCGCTGACTTTCCCCGCAGCATGGAAAGGCTCAAATTCACCGCCTCTGGCCGCGAAGGTTACCAACAGCATCGCAACGATGAGAAGAACGCGCATGAGACCTAACGAGAATAAGATCAGCCACCGCTGGCGAGGGCGCGCGTGGTTTGCAATGGAAGTGTTTTCATAATGTGAAACGGGCCTCGGAGCGACCAGCGGTTGGCTGCATCGTCTGGTTAGATGCGTGGCGTCGTCGTGAAGTCGATCGGTGTCCGGAATTTTCGGATGGTTCTTGGCTTGAACTTCCACTGTCCAAAGGCTGTGAGAGCTGCTTGATCAAGGATAGTGCTTCCCGTGCTCTTTTCCATTCTCACCGATTTTACGTCGCCGGTGTCGAAGTTGACGTCGCCAACTAAGACTCCCTGACCATGAAGCCTACTTCGACGTGCCGCAACAGGGTATTCTGGGTTCACAACCTTGACGGCTAGTGACCAAAGCCGGGGCGGTTCGACCACCTGCGAGTCGGCAGATGCCGCGGACACTACACTCACAAGCGTCGTCGTGAGAGCAAAGGCAACGAGGTGAGAAGCGCGTTGGAGCGTGAGCATCTAACGAGAACAAGATGAGCGACGCCGGACGAGACCGCGTGTCGCTCGCAGTGAAAGTGTGGAAGTCATCTCAAAAGTGGAGCGTACGGCCGTCCGCCGTTCGCTCCATCGCATGGTTAGGTGGTTGTGTCCGCAAATATCGGATCGCCTCGCCCAAACTGAAAACCCACGGGGAAAATCGTCGGATACATCTTGCGAGTCTCGTTCTCGGCTTCTTTGCGATGCTCCTTTGGGACGCGCAGCATCGGGTAATAGAGAAAATC
Source organism: Verrucomicrobiota bacterium (assembly GCA_041167585.1). GTDB lineage: Bacteria > Verrucomicrobiota > Verrucomicrobiia > Chthoniobacterales > UBA10450 > AV80. The sequence goes on along the minus strand of JBEEHV010000019.1, from coordinate 110,933 downwards.
CCGGACGCGTTGCTGTACCTCAGGCGACTGCCGATCGAGAACCTTAACGTATGCTTCGACGCCAATCTGCTCCCCGAGATTGAGCAAACTACTGTATAAGACCTGTCCGTATGCCCGTGCATGATCATCGAGCTTGCTGAAAGTGAGCGAGAATTTGAAGAAGCGCGCCAGCGCTCCTTCATCTTTCTCGTACATTCGCTTCATCTCTGGCCTCCAATCGAAGCCCGACTTCTTCGCGAACTGCTCAAGACGATCCACATCCGCTTCGCCGATCTTACCGAACGGCATGCCGTCATCTTGCGCGTGCAACGAGCAGGTCAGCACTAGCGACACGATCACGAAGAGCGGTTTCATAGACCTAACGAGAACAAGATGAGCGACGGCGGGCGAGGCCGCGCGTGGCCCGGAGTGGAAGTGCGAAAGTCATTTCAAAAGTGGAACGTACGGCGGTCCGCCGTTCGCTCCATCGCCTGGTTAGATGGTTGGCGTGGCTTCATCGCAGCCGCTCTCCACAGTGGCTGCAGACTTCGGGATGGTAAGTCGGCATGTCCGCTTCAGGGAAGTGACTGCAGAAGGGACAGCGATACTGCCAAGCTCCAACCGCCGCTAATACAATCCCAAGCGCGACGAAGAACCATGCCGACAGCGGTGGAAAAAACCGGACAACCAAGGCTGCTACGACACATAGCCCAAGGGCAAGCATGCCTAAAGACGCCATCCGACGCCTGCGCCTGAAAATGATGAGCGGCTCTACCATCTAACGAGACTCAAGATCAGCTACCGCGCCCGGGAGCGAGCATGGCTGCAGGTTAAAGGTTCGAGCTAGGCGCAGCGAGGAAACAGAACGGGGCGCGGTTAGCTGCATCGCCTGGTTAGATGCTTCACTCTCTAGCGCCGTTCGCATACAAGTGATCAAGACAATATACCACACCTCTGACTCTCGGCTGCTCACAGCCCGCCCAAATGCAGTGTTCGTCGGTAGTGCCACCGCGCGTCCGAAGTAGAAGTTGCTTGCGCGCAGGCGCGGTATCGAAACTCTGCCAACCGTCGCGACTGGGAATCTTCACAGCGTATTCCGAGTGAGGGTAGTCCGGCACGTCGACCGTCCAAAGCTGGCCGCAATCGCCGCACTGATGAAGCTGAAGCCAGCCATCGCGCTCGATGCACTGTAAGCTTTCAACGAACTGTGGATAATCTGCGACGCGAATCGCGTCTTGCAGGCCCGTACACGGACAGCGCATAGCATCTAACGAGAATTAGGCGTAAAAGGTTCGTCTAACTCGGAATTGGGGTAACATACAACCTTCACGCGGTGCTCGGTGCAAGAGTTTGCCTCGTGCCACGCGGCAACGCAATGGCCGAAGGTTGCGCCCCACACCGCACTGCACGGGCAATCCGGCATTGGGAGAAGGGCGCGTTCCGTGGATCACGCTGCGCGCCGCAGCGGTTCTAGAAAGGGCGGGGCCTCCCTTCGACAGGTATCCCGCTTTATTCCGCTGGCTCTCACGGCTCACCTTGTAGCGGAAATCATCGTTTCGAATTCTTTTGAGTCGGGGTGTCCAAGGTCCCGGCGACGCGTTCCAACCCCGGTTCGCGCCGCCGGGCGTCGTGCCCCCAGGACAATTAGCTCACCGTAATTTGCATCGTGGCGCTGTAGTCGCCGATCTCCTCGTCGTCGATCACGGCCCGAATGCGATATTCGCGGATCTCCGGCTTGCCGGCCTCGGCCAGCGGCGTCGTGTCGAAGTAAGGCGATTGGCTATCACGGGCGAGGAAAATCCATTGGCTGGTTCCCTGCCGGCGCATGAAAACATGGACTGCGTCCACGTTGCCTCCGGCTTTGCCGAAGCGCACTCGCACCGTGTTGGGCGCGGTGAGGGTAAGGTCTTTCAGCTCGGCCTGGTAACCGTCCGGTGCAAACAGGTCGGCCGGGCCCACGATTCCCAAGTCGGCGGCCACCTTCATCAGTGCAACCGGGGTTGGTCTTGATGGCGGCGATCGACGCGCGAAGCGACGCGAAATCGGTCGCATTCCCCGAATCGGCGGCGGCCACGCTGGCTTGCCACGCCTGTTTTTTCTGCGCCTTGTCATCGATGCGACCAATGATCGCGTCGCACTTACCTTGCAGCGCGGTGATTTGCGCTGGTGTTTCTCCCACGGCTGCACCGCGAGTAGCGATTTTGCTTTTGAACGTCGTGCACCAGGTTTTCCGGGCATCATCTCCCGGAGGAATGAAGTCTGCCATATAGCTATCTCTCCTGTTGTTGTGCGCCTTCGGCCCGGCGCGGAGAAAATGGCTCCGTTGGGGATCGGAAACGCGGTTTTGGGGTTTTGCGGGGGTCCGCTGTGTTCGGAAGCGACAGTACATAATCGCGCCAGCCGTTGTGAAGCAGAAAATTTCTGGCGCGCCGCGGTTGCGTCCCATGCCGCTCACGCTGCCTCCCGATTCTCCTGCCCTTCGCGTGGCGTCCCTCCGGCTGCGTCGTTTCCATCCGAAGCGGCTCACCATTCTTCCCGGGATGCGGCGCTTCCGTCCGTGGATTCGGGCACCGTGGCGGCGGCTGGGCGGCCTCCGTCCCGGGATTGCTCCCCTCCATCATCGGATGGCCCGGGCGAATCGCAGGATGTCCCGCGCCCGCCCCAAAACGCCCTCGCGCCCCTGCGGATTGCCGGTGTGCATCCGCGGATATTTCCCGCCCGCCCCAGCGAACCCGGCCGCATCCGTAGCTGCCCCAATTCCATCCGCGTCTACCGGCCCGGAATCTCGTGATTCATCACGCGAATCCCAGGATTTGGCAGTCATGCCCAGATTCAAGACCACAAAAAAACGCCGATAGAAAACTACGCGCCCAAGCGGATTTGTTGGAAAGTGAAATTGCCGCCGAAGCAGAGGCGCTGCTCGACCGCTTTATAGCCGGCGAAAACTTAGTTGTTGAGGATAAGGAACCAATCTTGCGGGTCGCTGAAGATTCCACAGAGTAACGGGGAGATCACCGAGGGAAAATTGCACTGTCTTGCGCTATCGTGGTCCCGGGGATGGCTCGACTCCGGTACAACCGAAATGAAGATTCGAGCACTCAGTCGACGGAGAAATTTCATCACAACGTTTACGTGATCCTGCTCGACCCGAAGGCGGCGCGGCATCCTTCTGTTGTGCGCGCGAATCCGAAGCGTGATCCGGCGAAGCCCTGCGTTTATGTCGGAATGAGCGGGCTGCTGCCGGAGCACCGCTTTGAGAATCACAAGCACGGTTACAAGGCGGCATGGGTGGTGAAAAAATATGGCGTGCGCTTGTTGCCTGAGCTTTACGCGCATTTCAACCCGATGCCGTATGAGGCCGCGCTTCAGATGGAACTTGAGCTGGCGGAGGACTTGCGGAACGAAGGCTACACCGTCACGGGAGGACACTGAGCGCCGTCGGCGCTCAGAAGCTCCAAATCCCAACATCCAAGCACCAAGGAAATTCCAAATCCAAAGCTCCAAACAGCGGGCGTCGCAGTCTGGTGATTGGTGTTTGGTGCTTGATGTTTCTCTGGAGCTTGGTGCTTGGAGCTTGGTGCTTCGACGAACTGCGTCGCTGGTCCGGCATCGTTCGGCCGTCGACCACCGCCGCTGCAGGAACACTCTTTCCTTAACGCTTCTTCCGTTTGCCGCGCAGCACCAGCTTCCGCGCTCGCTCGGGACCGTACCGGCCGAGCGGCTTAAACTTCTTCCCTTTCGCGTGGTTGTACGAGACGAAGAAATGCTCGATCTCGTCGAGCAACTGCGGGTTCATGTCGGAAAGCGTTTTGAGGTCTGAATCCGTCCGGGCGTTGCAGGCGACCGCGATGAGCCTGTCGTTGCGGTTCGTTTTGCCTTTCTCGGTCTGCTCCGCTTCAATCACGCCGAGCAGGCGGCAGCGCACCAGGCAGCCGGTGAAGGCTGGTTCGTCCATCAGCACGAGCACATCGAGCTCGTCGCCGTCTTCCCCGCGCGTGTTCGGGATGAAACCGAAGTCGTACGGAAAAACCGCGCCGGCCGGGAGGACCCCGCTGAGTTCGAAAAGCTGCAGCTTTCGGTCCCAGGAAAACTTGTTCTGGCTCCCTTTCGGCGTGTCGATGATGACATTCAGCGCGCCGGATTTCCGGTCGGTGGGCGGAAGTTTTGCGAGGGGCGGCATCGCGTTTCTTTCGCTGATGCGGCGCGGGTTGTAAAGGTTGCCAAGGTTTGCCCGAATAAAGACCGGGGTCTCCCGTCAAAACTGGCTCTGAAAAAAGAATCGAGCACCCAACTTCTGGAGCCACCGCGATTCAAATTCGTGAAAACGGATTGGCCCACGCAGCCTTGCCATGAGGAGACCTTTAGTCTTTCCTCGGCCCGTCCGACGCCGGACGTGATGAAGAATCCAAAGTCCTCTGTCTTCAGGCCTTTGCTGGCGGGATTGTGCCTCACCCTGGCGCAAGTCCTCCTGGCCATCCTGGTGCTCGCGCCCGAGGGCGACTTCAGCACGCGATATCACACGCTCAATCAGCACGACAGCTACTGGTTCGCCAATATCGTGAACCGCGGCTACGAAACCACCGTTCCGCCGATCACTCACAAAATGATGGAGGTCTCGAACGTCGCTTTTTTCCCGGCGTATCCGGCGTTTACAGCGCTGCTCCGGTATGGCCTGCGCCTGAGCACGGACAACGCGCTCCTCCTGGCCGCCCAGATCGCGGCGTGGGGTTTCTGGAGTTATTTCTTCCTCTTTTGCGAGCGCTGGAAGATATCGCCACTGCTCCAATTTTTCGGTGCGCTCGCGATCCTGTCTCATCCGACCGCGTTCTTTCTCGTGGCGGGTTACTCCGAGTCACTTTTCATGATGTCGCTTTTCGGCTTCATGTATTGGAGCACGGCGGAAGGCCGGACCGCGAAGTTCGTCGCGATGCTCCACGGCTTCATCATGTCCGCGACCCGGATCGTCGGCATTCCCTGCTCGCTCTTTCCTGCCGTTTGGGCCCTCTTCCAAAATGGATGGAGCGGTCTGCGCGAGCCGCGTTCCTGGGTGCGGCGCTACGGATCCGCCATCGCTGTGACCATGGCGGCAATGCTGGGGGCCGGCAGCTTCTTTCTCTATTGCCTCTGGCGCTGGGGCCGGTGGGATCTGTACCTGCTGACGCAACGCGCCGGGTGGGCCATTATTCCCGACTACTTCGCGGTCTTTAAGCTGGAAAGCTATCGCTGGCTGGTCCCGGCGCTGAAGAATCCCACCCAAGCCAGCCAGATGGCGATGACTCTGGGCGGAATGCTTTTCATCGCGGTCCTGCTCTGTGAGCTGCTGCCCTTCATCCGGCGCACAGCGAGCTGGAGGACGCGAATCGGGTTCTATTTTTGCGGCGCGATCATTTATTACATCTCGGTCAGCGGGGTGGCATCAGTCGACATGGAGAGCATGCTCCGCTACGAATTTTGCCTGCACGCGTTAATCGTGCTGGCTTTTGTCCATTTTCTGCATCAATTACGCACTCCGCCACTGCTGGTGCGAGTCTTCGGCATGGCGGTCATGGCCCTTCTCAGTGCTGCCGGGCTCAGCGTGCAAGGCTGGTATATCTGGAACTTTACTCGGGGCAACTGGGTAGCTTAAAGAAAAATGAAAACTAACGTAGCAATTATTGGCGCCGGCCCGGCAGGGTTGACGGCCGCCTATCTCCTTTCAAAAAACAACGTCGAGGTCACCGTCCTCGAGGCCGATCCGGTTTATGTCGGCGGGATTTCCCGCACCGCCACTTACAAAGGTTTCCACTTCGACATCGGTGGACATCGCTTTTTCTCGAAATCGAAAGCGGTCGAGGATTTCTGGTCGGAGATCCTACCTAACGACATGCTAGATCGCCCGCGTTCATCGCGCATTTTCTACGGCGGCAAATTTTTCGCCTACCCGCTCAAGGCGTTCGAGGCGCTGACAAAGCTCGGTGTTTTCAAGTCGATTCTCTGCGTTCTTTCCTGGATGAAGGCGCGCCTCTTTCCGGTCAAGAATCCGAATAACTTCGAGGATTGGGTGAGTAACCAATTCGGCAAGCGTCTCTTCAATACCTTCTTCAAGAGCTACACCGAAAAAGTGTGGGGCATGAGCTGCAAGGAGATTTCGGCGGACTGGGCTGCGCAACGCATCAAAGGGCTCTCGTTAGGTAGCGCGATTAAAAACGCGCTTCTCCCGCAGCGCCAGCCCAAGGACAAGTCGAAAGTAATCAAGACCCTGATCAATTCGTTCAAGTATCCGCGGAAAGGTCCGGGCATGATGTGGGAAGCCTGCGCGGAAAAGACCATGGCCATGGGCGGCCAGATCGCGATGGGCAGCAAAGTGACCGGTTGCATCTACGACGAGAAAACCGAAACCTGGCAGCTGCGCTACCAGGACAAGAATGGCCAGACCCAGACGGTCGAGGCTGAGCATGTCATCTCCTCCGCGCCGATGCGCGAACTCGCGCGTGGCTTGACGCCTCCGATTTCCGAAGGCGCGAAGAAGGCCGCGGATAGTCTTAAGTATCGCGACTTCCTTACGGTCATGCTGATCTTGAAAGAGAGAAACATGTTCGATGACAACTGGATCTACATTCACGATCCGAGTGTGCAGGTCGGCCGGATCCAGAACTTCCGTTCGTGGTCGCCCGAGATGGTGCCCGATCCCGACAAGGCCTGCTACGGTCTCGAGTATTTTTGTTTCGAGCACGACGGTCTTTGGGACTCTTCCGATGCGGAGTTAATTGAGCTCGCGAAAAAAGAATTGATGCAGATTGGACTCGCGCAGGAAGGCGATGTCATGGATGGCTGCGTCGTTCGTCAGAAGAAAGCCTACCCGGTTTACGATGACGATTACGCGAAACACGTTGCTACCATCCGCGACGAAATCGAGGCGCGTTATCCGAATCTCCATCTCGTAGGCCGCAACGGGATGCACAAATACAACAACCAGGACCACGCCATGATGACCGCGATGTTGTGCGTGGAAAACATCCTGGCCGATACGAAGCTTTACGATCTCTGGCAGGTGAACGGCGACGCCGAGTACCACGAAGGGGGCGAGGCCGCTGCTGAGGAAACGCACGGCACCGCTTTGCGTCACGTTCCCACGCGCGTGACTGAGACGCCTGAGCTGGCGTCCGAACAGACATAATCTTCTTGGAAATCGCCAGCCGATTGCTGGCTGCCCGGTCACGAATCAATTCATCTCGCCTCGCACAGACTGGGTTTCCCGCCGTTTCGCCGGGGCTGCCCCAGTTCGTCGGGCGGCGCCAATTCCTTTTGCCCAATCTGCGCGCACTTCGCTTCTTCGCCACCATTGGCGGCGCCAGCTAGAAAACTTTTACCGTACCCGTAGCCGCTGACGGTTGCTATCGGGGCCGGAGGGCATGATGCGCGCTGATTGCGCCGCCGCCCATCGTCATTTCCGTTCCCGCGGGCAGGGGGGTCTCCTGCAAGCTGCGAGCGCTGTTTGCCGGCTCGACCGCCACGGTGTACGTGCGCGGCCCGCGTTTTTCGTGTGGCGTTAAGTTCCGCGGCTCGATGGTCACCCATTTGTCGCCCTTTTGGACCGCCATCCAGGCCGCGCCCGAATAGCGAAGCTGGTTCCCACCGCTTTCATCAAAGTGGGCGAACGACGTCACCATCGTGCCATCCGCAATTTGATAAATGAGCAAATGCACCATGACCGAGCGCGCCGGCCCGGAGGGCTGGGCCCGGGTGTAGTCAACGACTTGGAGATTGTGAGCCAAATCCAACGCCAACTTTTCGTACTCCGCGCCTGCTTCCGACCGCACAATACGCGCGCCAACCAGGTGATCGTTAATCAGGGTGCCGCGGACAACTATCCAGCCTTGGACCGGCGAGATGAGCAGCGAACGATAAAACTTCGGGCTGACAATCCGGAGAAGCGATTCCTTCGCGGCCGGAATGTCGGCAATGGTTCGGGCGGGCGCGAAATGAGTCGAGCAAGCGAGGGAACAAACGAATAACGCCAGAAAGTTCCTTTTCATTTAATCCGCAATTTACGGAATCCAACTCACCTTTCAAGAGCTGCCGCAATTTTTCCCCCGCGACTTCCTTCCACCTCGTGGATTCCTCGTTGCAAAAGCGCAGCGCGACTCTTCAAGAACAATCGGACTTGCAGTCGGCTGTCGATCTAGATGAACCAGCGGGATGCAATCCCGCTGGCCGCACAGCTTGAAAGCTATGTTCCGAACTCTTCCATCGGCGGGCAGGAGCACATCAGGTTCCGATCGCCGTAAACGCTGTCGATGCGCGAGATGGCGGGCCAGAATTTGTGTTCGCGGGTCCAGGGCGCCGGATATGCCGCTTGCTCGCGTGGGTAGGGCCGCTCCCATTTATCGGATATGACCTGCTGCGCGGTGTGGGGCGCATTCTTCAAAACGTTGTTTTGACGATCGGCTTTGCCCGACGCGACCGCGTCGATCTCCGCGTGAATGGAAATCATCGCGTCGCAGAATCGATCCAGCTCGGCTTTCGATTCGCTCTCGGTCGGTTCGACCATCATCGTGCCGGCCACCGGCCACGAAACGGTCGGCGCGTGAAATCCGTAATCCATTAAACGCTTCGCTACGTCTTCCACTTCGACGCCGGCGGTTTTCCACTGGCGCAGATCGAGGATGCATTCGTGCGCGACCAATCCGCGTTTTCCTTTGAACAGGACCGGGAAATAGCCGTCGAGCCGCTTCGCAATGTAGTTCGCGTTCAGGATGGCGATCTTGGTCGCTTCAGTCAGCCCCTCGGCGCCCATCATGCGGATGTACATCCACGAGATCGTGAGAATGCTGGCGCTGCCGTAGGGCGCAGCGGTCACGGGACCGACGGAAGCATTTGCGGTTTGCGATTTGCGATTTGCGATTGTGGAGAGGGCGGGCAGGAATGGCGCGAGATGCGCCGCGACTCCGATCGGGCCGACTCCGGGACCGCCGCCGCCGTGCGGGATGCAGAACGTCTTGTGCAGGTTCAGGTGGCAAACATCGGCGCCCATGTCGCCGGGACGGCAGAGCCCGACCTGCGCGTTCATGTTCGCGCCGTCCATGTAAACCTGGCCACCGTGGGCGTGAACGATTTCGCAAATCTCCCGGATGGTGGTTTCGAAAACGCCGTGCGTCGACGGGTACGTGACCATGAGCGAGGCCAGATCGTTTTTGTGGGTGTCGGCCTTGGCGCGCAAATCCGCGAGGTCGATGTCGCCATCTTTCAGGCACGCTACCGGCACGACCTTGAAGCCGGCCATGACCGCGCTCGCTGGGTTTGTTCCGTGAGCTGAAGTCGGGATCAGACAAATGTTCCGGTGCGCTTCGCCGCGCGAAGCGTGGTATTCGCGGATCGCGAGCAAGCCGGCATACTCGCCTTGCGAGCCAGCGTTCGGTTGGAGGGCGACCGCCGCGAAACCTGTGATTTCGGCGAGCCAATTTTCGAGCTGCGTGCAAATCTCGCGGTAACCCATTGATTGCTCGTCCGGCGCGAACGGGTGCAGCTTCGCAAACTCCGGCCACGAAATCGGAAACATCTCCGCCGTCGCGTTGAGTTTCATCGTGCACGAGCCGAGCGGGATCATCGAAGTCGTGAGCGAGAGATCGCGCGACTCCAGCCGACGGAGATAACGCAACATTTCCGTTTCGGTATGATGCGTGTTGAAGACCGGGTGGGTGAGGAAGTCGGATTTGCGATTTGCGATTGGCGATTTGCGATCGGAGGACTCCTCGAGTTCAGCCCCGAAGATTTCGCAAAGATCCGCGAGATCTTTTTCGTTCGTTGTTTCGTCGAGAGAAATGCCGATGGTGCCTTGGTCCAGATGCCGCAGATTTATTCCAGACTTGGCGGCGCGCGCGATGATGGCCTTGGGATCGGGCGCTTCGATGCACAATGTGTCGAAGAAATTTTCGTGGACGACTTTCAAACCGGAGGAACGCAAGGAATTCGCGAGGCGGTTGGTGATGTCATGGACCTGTTGGGCGATCGCGCGCAAACCGCGTGGACCATGGTAGACGGCATACATCGAAGCGATCACGGCCAGGAGAACTTGCGCGGTGCAGATGTTACTGGTGGCTTTGTCGCGCCGGATATGTTGTTCGCGGGTTTGCAGCGCGAGGCGGTATCCGGGTTTGCCGGTGGTGTCGTGGGAGACGCCGACGAGACGGCCCGCCATGTGGCGTTTGTAGGCGTCGCGGGTGGCAAAGTAGCCAGCGTGCGGCCCGCCGAATCCGAGCGGGACTCCGAAGCGTTGCGTGCTGCCCACGGCGACATCGGCGCCGATTTCGCCCGGGGGCTTCAAAATCGTCAGCGCGAGAATATCCGCGGCGATAACCAGGAGAGCGCCGGCATCGTGCGCGGCCTTCGCGAACGATTCGTAATCGTAAATCGCGCCGTCGGTCGCCGGATACTGGACCAGGGCGCCGAAGACGGTGTCGTCGAATTTGAATTCTGAAAAATTTCCGATCGCCACTTCGATGCCGAGCGGTTTCGCTCTGGTCTGGACGACCTGGATCGTTTGTGGATGACAATTATCCGCAACGAAAAAGGTCTTCCGGCCGGAGACCGCTGCATGGCAGAGCGCCATGGCTTCAGCCGCTGCGGTGGCTTCGTCGAGGAGCGAAGCATTGGCGATGTCGAGCGCCGTCAGGTCGGCAATCATCGTCTGGAAATTCAGAAGCGCTTCGAGACGACCTTGGGCCAGCTCCGCCTGATACGGCGTGTAAGCGGTGTACCAGCCAGGATTCTCCAGGATGTTCCGTTGGATGACAGGAGGCGTGATCGAATCGGAGTAACCCGCGCCGAGGAAGGAGCGGGCGACAATGTTTTTCTGGGCGAGCTGCCGCAACTCCGCGAGCGCTTCCCACTCGGAGGCCGCGCCGGGCAGGTTCAAGGGCCGATCGAGCCGGATGTTTTTCGGAACAGTGGCGTCGATCAGCGCATCGAGATTTTCGAAATCGATCGCGCCGAGCATCGCCGAACGCGCTTCCTGATTCGGGCCGATATGACGCCGCGCGAAGGAATCGACACGATCCTTTTCTCGAGCGGAAGGAGCGCGCTTTGAGACGGCGGGTTCGGCGTTTTTGGCGGGCGAGTCCGTTTCGGCGGTGGGCATGGGCAAAACTACGGAGTGCGTTTGCCGGTTCAAGCGAAAGGGTTCGAGCGCGCAGCTACGGCGAGAGTTTCGCGGCCGGCTGGAAACAGATTTGCTCGCCGGGCCAGGGATGGGTGATAGCGCCGCGTCGAGTCACGTTGAATCCCGCGCCTTCGAAGGCGCGAACCAATTCGTCGAGGTTTTTCCAGAACAAGCTCTCGAAAAATCCGGGCTTGATCCCTTGATCGGTTCCGTGCGCCGCTTCCACGATGAACTGCCCATCGTGCTTGAGGACCTTCAACACCTCCTTCGCGATTCGATCGAGGTCGAAAGCGTGGTCGAGCGAATTAGTGTAAACGACATCGACCGAGCCCGGCGCGAACTGTAAGTCGTGAAAATCGCCCGGCAGCACGTAGCGATTTTCTTTTCCAGGATTCAGGTCGATGCCGATCGCGAAACAGCCGAGATCGAGGAACGCCTTCACCTCGGTTCCGATCCGGGCCCCAAGACAAAGCACGCCGCGACCGGGGCAGACCACGTCGAGCGCGGCCAATCGCTCGCGAAGCGCCGTCCGGAAAGCGGTGTCGTAATCGCCGAAATTGTGGGTCTCGAGTTTGGCTCGCTGGTGCTCGAGATAAGACTGGTAGGAGTCGTAGCGCCGATTTTGGAAAGCCTCGCTCTGCGCGTTCCAATCCTGCCCGAACTTGCGAAAGAGAGCGCGCTTGCGGAGCGAACGCTGGAGCCGAGTCCAAAACCGAGGCGGTTTAAAGGTGCTCATTCATTCTCGCATCGAGCAACGGAGCGCTCGATCCGCTATCTTGAATCGTAGGTCTCCACGCCGTGCTCTTTCAGGCGCGCGCGCAATTCAGCGAGATGCTGTTTATTCCGCGTTTCGACCGTGCAGAGGACATGAACGGCGGAAACATCGGAGCCGGCGAAGGCGCGATCGTGCACGACTTGTTTGATGCTGGCGCCGGTGGAAGCAATTTGCGAGGCGAGATCAGCGAGCCCGCCCGGCCGATCGCTGATCATGGCAGTGAACCGGCAGAGCCGGCCATCGGCTACGAGCCCGCGCTCGACCACGCGACTCAAAACATTCGGGTCGATATTTCCTCCGCAGAGAAGGAGGACCACGCGCTTGCCCGCGAGGTCGGTAAGCTGGCCGGACAGACAAGCGGCGAGCGGAGTGGCAGCCGCGCCTTCCACCACGCCTTTTTCCAGCTCCACGATGCGCAAAATAGAAACGGCGATTTGTTCTTCCGTGACAACGACGGCCTGGTCGATTCGCGGCGCAGCGATTTCAAACGCATTGGTTCCGACCTGCGCGATGGCGAGACCGTCGGCCAGCGTCGGTTGGGTGGGAATGCGGACCGGTTTTCCCGCCTTCAACGCCGCGGAAAAGCTGGCGACGTGGTCTGCTTCCACCGCGATGATTTTCACTTCGGGCCGCAGGCTCTTGACCGCGAGCGCAACGCCGGCCAGCAAGCCGCCGCCGCCGACCGGTATGACCACGGCGTCGAGATTGGGAACCTGCTCGACGATCTCGAGGCCCATCGTTCCCTGGCCGGCGATGATGGCGGGATCGTCGTAGCCATCGATGTAAGCGAGGCCGCGTTCCTTCTCGATTTCGTGCGCATGCGCCTTCGCTTCCGCGAAATCTTTGCCATGCAAAACGACGGTGGCTCCAAGCTTCTGGCAGTTGCCGATCTTAATCAGCGGCGCGTATTTGGGCATCACCACCGTGGCGGGAATGCCGAGCAGTTTGCCCTGATACGCGAGAGCCTGCGCGTGATTGCCGGCGGAGGCCGCGATCACACCGCGCTTCTGTTGTTCTGCGGGTAACTGCGCGAGAGCGTTGCGCGCCCCGCGTTCCTTGAAACTTCCGGTGCGCTGCAAGTTGTCGAGCTTGCAGAAAATCTCCATCCCCGTGATTTCGCTCAACGGAATCGAAGGCTGACACGGCGAATAATAGACCGCGCCCTCGATCCGGTGACGCGCCTCCTCGATGTCCTTCAACGTGATCACGCGAGGGTTTCATATACCGCGCGGTCGCCGGTTGAAAGTGCGGAGTGGGTAAATTGTCGTTGGAGCCGGCCTGCCCTCAGGCCGGAAGCTTCGCTAACGCATTCTCCGTCCGGCGCGAGGGCGCGCCAGCTCCAGGGAGCTGCAACGCTCAACCCAACTTCGTTGAATCGAGCGCTTCGCGGATCTTCTGCGCGAGCTGTTCGGAATCGAACGGCTTGGGAAGGAAAAACATTTCCTGATCGCGGCGATCGCCCGGGTGAAGCGATTCCTCGAGGTAGCCCGAGATGAAAACCACCTTGGTGTGCGGACTGGTTTTGCGGAGCCAATCCGCGAAATGGCGCCCACTCATCTGCGGCATTACCATGTCGGTGAGGAGAAGGTCGATCTTGTTGTCCCGGCGTTTGCCAATGAGCTGCTGCGCGTCGTCGCCGTTTGCGGCTTCGACCACGTCATAGCCCAGGCTGCGGAGAACGCGCACCGAGATGTGGCGCACACTGACATCGTCTTCGAGAACGAGAATGCTCTCGACTCCGGTCGGCATTTTGTTTGCGCCGGGTTTTTTGTATGAGGGCGGGGGCGGCGCTTCCAATTTCGGCAAAAAGATTTGCACGGTGGTGCCTTTGCCCAGCTCGCTTTCGACGCAAATATGGCCGCCGCTCTGCCGCACGATTCCGTAGCTGGTCGCGAGCCCGAGTCCGCTGCCGCGGCCTTCGTCTTTGGTCGTAAAGAACGGCTCGAACAAATGCTGCTTCACTTCGTCGCTCATGCCGGCGCCGTTATCGGTCACACTAATGCGAACGTATTCGCCGGGAGTAAGTTCATCAGGGAAGCATTCCGGTTCCTCCGAGGATTCGATCGTGACGGCCGCGGTTTCCAGCGTGAGGCGTCCCCCGGAGCGCATCGCGTCGCGCGCGTTGACCACGAGATTGAGAATGATTTGCGTGAGCTGTCCCGGATCGACTTTCGTGTAGGTCCCGTCCTTGCCGCGATAGAGATGACATTGTACGGAAATGTCTTCACCGAGAAGCCGAAGGAGCGAGCGGTCGAGATTGGTAATGAGTGAGTTCACTTCGAGAACGCACGGCGCAAGGGGATGCTTGCGACTGAAGGCGAGAAGCTGCGCGGTGAGCACGGAGGCGCGCCCCGCCGCACTGCGAATCTCGCCGATGTGACCGGCGATCGCGCCCTTCATCCCGAGCTCATCGAGCAGCAGATCGCTGTAGCCAAGAATGGTGGTGAGAAAGTTATTGAAGTCGTGGGCGACGCCGCCCGCGAGCTGACCGAACGCTTCCATCTTTTGAGAACGAACGAGCTGATCCTGTAATTGCTTTCGCGCGGTCACGTTCATGAGCGAACCGACGAAGCGAACAGCGGTGCCCTCGTCGTCGCGAAGAATTAGCGCGCGCTCGAGCAGGTCTACATACGAGCCGTCGCTATGACGAAACCGATATTCGCCTGTCCAGTGATCGGTCTCGGCGGCGAGAGCGTCGCGGATGCTGCTAGCGGTGCGGGCGCGGTCCTGCGGGTGAATTTGCTTCTGCCAGAAGCCAAGGTCGCCGGTGGCGACGGAGAGATCGTATCCCAGCAGTGCTTCGAGACCTTGCGGCCAGGAAAGCGTGCCGGTTTTTACATCCCAATCCCGAATAGCATCATTCGTAGCCCGGGCAACGATCGCAAAATGTTCCGGGCCTTGAGCCGAGCCGCTTTCCGAAAGTGAACGAATTTCATGTTTTTGATGGGTTGGTTTGGGGTTGGCTTTCTCGGTTCTGTCGCGTTCTGTCGTGGAGACCATTTCTCCCTGAATTTCGGTCGCTAATCGCATCTTCAGATTGTTTGGGAACCCAGCGTCTAGATTAGCTAGTTCCATGCCTTCACGGCGGGTCGCCGGGGATCGAAAACGCTTGCGTCTGGCCCGGTCGAAAACAACCGTGCGATAGGAATTTTCAACGTGAACGACGACCTCGACCCGCTCAAACCTCTCAAGAATCAGAAAGCACTCGTTACCGGCGCGAATTCAGGAATTGGTGAAGCTTGCGCCCTCGCCCTTGGCGCTGCGGGTGCCGAAGTCGTGGTCAATTATGTGTCGCGTCCGGAAGAAGCGGAGCGCGTGGTCCAAGCCATCAACGCGAGCGGCAGCGATGCCATCGCAGTTCGGGCCGACGTCAGCCGCGAAGATCAAGTCCAGGCAATGTTTGCGGAAATGCTCAAGCGATTCGGCACCATCGACGTTCTGGTGAACAACGCCGGGCTCCAGCGCGATTCCTGTTTTGAGGAGATGACCCTGGATGAGTGGAACACGGTCATTGCCATCAATCTCACCGGACAATTTCTCTGCGCGCGCGAGGCAGTGCGCGAATTCCTGCGGCGCGGAGTCGTTCCGGAGGTTTCGAGCGCTGCGGGCAAGATCATTTGCATGAGCTCGGTGCACGAAGTGATTCCGTGGGGTGGCCACGTAAATTACGCGGCCTCAAAAGGAGGCGTGATGCAGTTGATGAAAAGCATGGCGCAGGAACTCGCGCCGAAAAAGATTCGCGTTAACAGCATCGCGCCGGGCGCAATCAAGACGCCGATCAATCGCTCCGCGTGGGAAACGCCGGAAGCAGAAGCGAACTTGCTCAAACTGATTCCAGCAGGTCGCGCTGGAGTGCCGCTGGATATCGCGCGAGCCGCGGTCTGGCTCGCCTCAGACGCGTCGGATTACGTGACGGGAACGACGTTGTTCGTCGATGGCGGGATGACGCTTTATCCCGGCTTCGCGACCGGCGGGTGAAGGCTACGGAATCGCCGGTTCGGCCGCGGCCACACTCTTCGTGAGATTATGCGAATCGTGGGTTAGCAATTTGCGCGTGGCCGCGGTGAGCAGTTGCTGCTCTTCGGGCAAGAGCGCGGCTTTGTTAGCAGCAGAGAGAAATAGATGAGCGCGTTCCATCTGGCCGTTCTCTACCAGCATTACGAAATAGTAGGCTGCGAGTGAGGGATGACGCAGTTGCGGTTCCTTCAAGCTCTCCATCATTTTCAATGCTTCACCAGTTTTGCCTTCGAGATGCAAAGCAAAGGCGTAGGTCGCGCTAAAGATCGCGTTTGCCGGATTCTCCTGGTGCAATTTCAACGCGAGACGGCGCGCAGAAACATCCCCGGTCAGGAGCAAGCCGAGGCTCGCGTAATTGTTGGCCGCGACCAGATCCGCCGGATTCAATTCGAGCGCGCGTTTCGCGACTCGGAGGAGGCCGTGACTGTTCTGCTTGCTTTGGTAAAGGCGTTGTAATGCTTCCAGCGCCAGCTTCGCACTCTCGTTGCCGTTTGCGATGATCCACCAGGCCTCCTCGGCATCAGCGGTGTAGCCCCAGCCTTCCGCGAGACGCGCGATGGCCGCGAGCCGCTCGGGCCGCGTTTGCGCCGCCTTCAACGCCGCTTGCCAGACCGTTTCCGATTCCATCGACGGGCGATCGATCGGAGTCAGGCGATGCAACGCGTGACTCAGCACGGCGAGCCGGAAGCATTCGTATTCTGCCCAATTTTTCCCATCGACCCACGCCTGCAGCGCGTTCCAATCCGAGAGGAAACTGTAGGACTCGGCGATTGCGAGAGGGACCGGTTGCTGTTCCAGGGTTTGTTTCGGCAAAGTGAGGGCCCAGGCGATAGCGGGCTGCGCCAGCGAGTGGCGGTTCATCCACGTGATCAAGGTCGAAGCCATGACGGAGGATTTGTCCGCTTTCGCTTGCGCTTCGAGTAACGCCGGGGCCGCCAACTCCGTACCGTGAACTGCTTCCAGATAGAGCAACAGGTCGGCGAACGTTGCTTCCCTTTCGGATTTCAATTGCGCCGCCCAGCGTTCGGCCGAGACGCGAGAATTATGTCCGAGCGCGTCGGCGGTTAGCGCGCGGAGCGCTTCCAGGCGAACCGTCGGTTGGTCGATCAGCCTGGCCAGTTCCGCGCGCGCCTTTTCATTCGTGTCCATCTCAGGCAAAGCGAGGCGAACGGTGGCGAGATTAAGCGCGAGTTGCAGATTGTTCGGTTCGAGTTTAAGCGCGGCAGAAAAATTGGTCTCGGCCAATGCCGGAAGTCGTTCCACCACTGCGATCCCGCCGCTCAGCTGCAAGTATTTCACCGTGCCTCGCGCGCTCGGCGGAACGGTCTCGAGAATCTTGCGCGCCAGATCGACCTGGCCAAATCGAAGCGCGGTTCCGGCCAAAGCGATGGCATTGTCCGCAACGTTTGGTTCGAGCGCCACGACCCGCTGGCGCCAGGAGACCGCTTCAACGCGACCGGCGAGTTCCGCTGTGTCCGCCATGACCCGACAGGCCGCAACATTGTTCTGGTCCAATTGCAGGAGATGGCGGGCCACCAGCACGGCACTTTGATAGTCGCCGCGGGCAAAAAACTCCCGCGCCTGACGGGCGAGATTTTTCTCCCGCCACGCGCCATACGCGCGGTAGCCACCGAAGGCGACTGCCGCTACGACGAGGGCGATCGCGCCACGCCGCGCCCAGCGCACATAGAAATCACGCCGCTCGAGCGCGCGGATATTTCCAAAGCAATCGTTACTTTCGGAACTTTGCACTGTGACGAAGAATTAAGGCGGCGACGGCGCAGCAGGAGAGCATCGCGGTCCATGCAGGATTGATCTCAGGCACCGGCGTAAAGCTAAAGTTGTAAAGACCCACATGCTGAAACGTCGGGTTCGCGAAAGTGGACCCGCCGCCGTAGGTAAATTCAAATTGGGTAATCGCGGTGCTGCCGAACGAGATCGTGACGTTGCCAGCGCCGGTATTAGCACCGGTATCGTTCGCGGTGGCGATGCCGAGCACGAGTCCTCCGGTCAGCTTGTTATTTGCACTAGTGGTAATCGTCGGCGTGACCCAGGTGCCATCAAGAGCGAGGCCCCTGATGGACGACAATTGGTCCTCGAAAGTGCTGCCGCTTACATTTGAAAAATCGACGTCGAAGATAGTGAAGGTCAGATTCGAAATTCCCTGCGTGTATTGAGCGGAAAAGGTCAGGTTGAGCGTGACTGATTGCGTGTTGTTGGCCAGATTAATCGCCAGAACGAGTGAATTAACGGGGCTAGCAAATCCGCCTTGAAACGCGCTGGCCACCGCTGGGGTCTGCGGCGCGCCCGTGCTGATGTCCTTTTGAAATACAGCACCATTATTCGCAGTTGCCGTGATCGTGACATCAGTGCCAGCGTTCGCGGCGTCGATATCATAGTAGTTTGGTTTGGGAGTGCCGTCCGCGTTGTTGGTCCAGGTCTGGCTGGTCCAGTCGAGAGTGACCGCGTGCGTGATCGCAGGGACAGCGAAGAAGAAAATAAGAAGAGCGAGACGCTTTAAAGAAGACATACCGGACGGAAGCAAGCCCTCTATAGCAGCGACCATGCCCCGTAGTCGTACGGGCAGAACTCAGTCTTTTTCGCCTCGCGGGCGCACAGAACGGCAGCGGCTCAATCCGGCGCGGCGGACTTTCATCGCGAGCATTGCAAACAGGCAGGCCGTCGCCGCGGCGACGGTCGGATTCACTTCAGGGACCGGGGTGAAGGAGATGTTACCCATCGCTATGTCCTGATATTTCGGGGGGCCATTGCTGTTTTCCCAAGAGAAGGAAAAACCGATGATGGCATTCGCGCCGAAGCTAAAGGTCGCGTTGCCATTGGCGGAGGTATCCGGGGAGGGGGCGTTGCCGGACAAGACTTGCGTTAGCCCCGTGCCGGTGAGGGTCACGGTTGATCCGAGATTGGAGATCGTCGCGGCAAGATGCGTGGTTCCGTCGAGCGCAGTGGCGTAGATGTTTATGATGCGATCCAAGTCGGCCCCCGCGTCGATATCAAAGAGGGTGAAGGAGACGTTTTCGACCCCCTGGGTGTATTGAGCCGAGAAATCCACGGAGACAGTAATCAGGCTGTTGGTGCCGAGATTGGCCGCGAGTTGGAGCGCCGGGACTGCGCCTAAACCGCCCTGCAAAGTAGTCGTGATCGCCGGGGTCGCGACGCCCGACGTGGTATCGTTCGTAAATCGATTCAAATTCCCGGTCATCTTGACCGTGATGTCGTTGATGACGTTGGGATCGACGTCAAAAGTATTCGAATACTGGTTCGTCCAGGAAACGGCGCTCCAGTCGAGGACCAAGGCAGAGGAGTTCGTGGCGCTGGCTCCCAAGAGGAGCGCGCCCAAAGCAAAAGCCGAGGTTCGAAGCCGAAATAGCATGTTCTAGAAATTATAAGCAGGCCCCATGCCTACGTAATCACCACTTGGTTTTTTGTGTAAGAGCCGCAACTGTCCGGTGAATGTTTTCTCGCGTTTGGCTTGGCTGGATCGTTCCAGCGTTGCTTTGGTTGTGGCTTTTTTTCCACCTGCACTACGAATGGATGCTGAACTCGCGTTACAACTACGGGTGGGGCGTGCCGTTTCTCGGCCTTGTCCTTTTTTATTTCCGCTGGCGTGGTCGACCCGAGCCTGAAAGGAACCCCTCCACTACCGGTGGCATCATCGCGTCAGGCCTGATCCTCGTGAGCCTGTTGCCAGTCCGAGTCATCGAAGAAGCGAATCCCGATTGGCGTTTGCTCAGTTGGACGCTGGCTTTGGCTGTGGTGGTTTTCTCGTTGCTCGCTCTCGCTCGCGCGGGCGGAAGGGGGTGGGCGGCTCACTTCGCTTTTCCCGTTTGTTTTTCCTTGGTCGCAGTGCCCTGGCCCGTGCAGTTCGAGAATAACGTGGTCCAGGCGATGACGCGGGCGGTCGCGTATATGGCGGTCGAGATCGCTGGCTGGGCCGGGATCGGGGCGTATCAGGCTGGCAACATCATTCAACTTCGAAATGGATTCGTTGGCGTGGACGAAGCGTGCAGCGGAGTAAAGACCCTGCAGGCAGGCATCATGGTCGCGCTCGTCCTCGGCGAACTGCTTCGACTCCGCCCTGGCATGCGTTGGGCGCTGATCTTTCTGGGCTGCGGCTGGATCTTCGCCTGCAATGTTTTTCGAGCGACGGCCTTGGTGATGGTGGCGGCCGCCCAGGGTCTGGCTGCGCTGGCGCGCTGGCACGATTTGATTGGCACGGCCGCATTGCTTTGCGGCATGGCGGGGTTGCTCGGTCTGGGTTGGTGGTGGAAACAGGAACCGCCCGCCGAAGAAGGACAACAGCGCCGAACTGGCGGCGTAAGCGTTTCGTCGGTAGAAATCTCGCTCGCGTTCGCCTGGCTCATTGCCGTGTTCGCCTTGACCGAGCTCTGGTATCGGGGGCACGAAAAACAATTGATCGAACGCCCGCGCTGGGTCACAAGATGGCCCGCCGGGAACGAGACGTTGCGCGAATTGCCTATTGCTGAAACCACTCGCGAGATTCTGCATTACGACAGCGCCAGCAGCGCCGCGTGGGAAGAACCGCGCGACGTGGTCTGGTGGAGTTTTTTTGCGCGATGGAAGCCTGCGCGCGCTGCCCTCCAACTGGTGCGCAGCCATTCGCCGGAAATCTGTTTGCCCGCGATCGGCCGCACTTTCCGCAGCGAACGCCCGGGTGTATCGACTCGAGCCGGGTCGGTCCCACTCGATTTTCGCGCCTACGAATTTGAGCAGAATGGGCTGCCGCTCTTTGTCTTCGTTTGTATCCAGGAGGACAAGATGGCGGTATCGCGCTCGACGAAGGATGAGCAAGAGTGGAACATGCGGGGTCGGTTGCGCGCGGCGTGGCTCGGTGAGCGTAATCTGGGTCAGCGTCTCCTTGAGATAGCGGTGAGCGGTTTCCCGGACTTCACCCGGGCCCGGGACGCGACGGAGAGAATCGTGAGCGGAATCGTCCTGGTGGACGAATCTACTCGCTGAGCAACGGAACCAACGGGGTGCTCACCGGCGCACCTGGCAGACTGAGCGCAGTCGCATTGCTCGCATACACCTCTGGGACTTCATAGGTGTTTAGCATCGAAAGGGGCATGTCGCCGAAAGCATGAATTTCCGCGACCTCGAACCCGCTTCGGGTGGCGTTCGCATCGAGGGGAGTCCATCGCAACCCCACATAGCGCGCGCCTTGGGGATCAAATTCCACGGCGGCTTTTCCGCTGGCATTGGTATCGCCCGCTGTGGCAATGGGTCGAGCTCCACTGAGGTCGCCGGGATCGGATGCGAGTTGTTTCAAAAGATAGACGTCGAGACGACCCGGTTGCATTTTGAAAAGCGCGCTCACGCGATGCAACCGCTCGGTCTCGGCCAATTCCACAATGGCGGTGGGATGTGGATCCGAAGGCGCGAATTGAAACGCGGTCACGGTATCGTCATCGATCATACGGCGCGCGGACTCTTCCAAGCCGGAGCTGACGTAAACGACGCGCGCTTTAGCATATAGATTAGCGAAATTAAAATTGAGCATGTCTTCGATGCGACGCGTGGCCGTCCGATTAGAGACCCGGGTGATTCCCCGTGAACGGGCCGCGAACTTCTGGAGCGATTCGGCGCCGTAGAGACCCAGCGCGGCGATGCGGCCGCCTTTCTCAACGTGGAATGAAAGCTTTACATAGCGAGCCTCGACCCCGACCAGCGAAAGATTGAAAAGCCGTTTGTGGGTGAAGGGGACCGTCCCATTCACGTCCGTCCATTTCGAGCTTTCGGCGGGCAGCCGGTAATTCGAGACGAAGATTTTCATCTGCCCCTCGGCCGCGGCGTTCTCGTTTAGGAAGGTGAAACGGTCGAGGAGCGAGGTCCTCGGCAGAGTGATAATGAACGTCGTGTCACCTGCCGGAAGCGGGTAGCTGAGAGTGTCGTCGTCCATGATGAGCGCAGAGACGCTGGCATCTTTATCGTTCGCGTTCGGGACCTCTGCGATTCGGCCATCGGGGGCGACCCATTCGATCTTAGCGCCGCAATTCATGCGCGCCAGGTTCTTCGCTGCGTTGCTGTCGTCGGTTCCGGCTGGGGCTTCGTTCGATACAAGCGGGGCGCCTTCGCCGGCGAGAGTCGATTGATTCAACCCGCTGCAAAAGAGAAGCGTGATAAGAATGGTTGCCGTTTGGCGACCGAATTTAATTGCCCGAAACCCGCTCATATAGCCTTCAGTGCAAAGCTTAGAGCGGGCCACGTTTGAATTTTTCCCCCAAACGCTGAGTACCAGCCGCCTTATTTAGTTAATTTCATGGAGCCAATACCAAGGCCATTAGCGATACGCTCTTTACTGGAAAAGCCCGCGATTTTCCTTGCGGTCACCCACTCACCTCCATTAGAAATCTGGCGTTAATCGCCTGACCAAACTGAAACAACAAATTTGTCATCCAAAATTAGCTTCGAGCGGGAGCGCTCAAAGCGTTTTCGGACGCCTCACCGCGTTCGCAAAACTTTTGGTATCACATCTGCTAACCTGAACCGGACCGACACCACATGAGCCTCCACGCAACGCCACATTCTATCGCTCTTTCTGCCGGCAAAATCTGCCTTGCACTCTTGTGCCTGGCTCCCCTTGCTCGAGCGCAAGACGCCATTCGTCCTTCACTCGCGGGCGAATCCGCCGCCGAGGCGCGCCGCCAGTCCATCGATAAGATTCCCTACAATCTGCAATTGGGTCCGATCAAGCTGCGCTTCAGCGCGACGATGGGTTTTGAATACAACGATAATATCAATCTCGCTGAAGACCGGACCGCTCTTCTTGCCAGCCCTACCGGGCCCATTCTGGTGACGACCGAGCAGCAGGATGATTTCATTTTCCGCCCGCAGTTTAATGTCAACGCGCTCTGGCCGATCACGCAGCTCAATACTTTGAAGCTGGACCTCGGGATCGGTTACGCGTTCTACCTCGACCACTCGAACTACAATACCAACTCCATTCTGATCAATCCGGGATCGCAGCTCGCTTTCGACATTTTCGTCGGCGATTTCCGGATCAATATCCACGATCGTTTCTCACTCGAGCAGGATCCGGTTTCCGAACTGTCGCTGAGCAACGTGGCGGATTACGGCCGTTTCCAGAACACCGCCGGTGTGGCTGTCCTCTGGGATTTGAATCAGGCCGTGGCCACCCTGGGCTACGACCACTACAATTTTATCGCCACCAATTCGTTGTTTGAATATCTCGATCGCAACGCGGATATGGTGACCGGCTCGATTGGATTTACGCCGAACGCCACCATGACGGTCGGCCTGGAAGGATCCTTCGTTCACACGTACTACGATCAAAATATTCTGAACGACTCAGATACGCTGAGCGGCGGTGCTTTCATCGAGACGCAGGTTACCAACTATGTGCGGCTGCGCGTCGCCGGCGGCTATCAGGTGATCAATTTCGATAACACTGGCCTGGTGAATGACGCACACGACCTGAACGATTACTACGTGAATGCGCTGCTGACCCACCGGGTCAGTTCGGTCCTGAGCCAAAGCCTCTCGGTCGGCCACGAAACGCAGCTGGGAGTCAACTCCAACTACGTCAGACTGAATTACGCCCGGCATACCGCCACCTGGAATGTCCTTTTCCACACGCTGCTCTCGACGGAACTCTTCTACGAGGATGCCGATGATTCCGGCGGCTCGTTCGTTCCTCTTCCCGGAGTGCCGTTTGCTTTCAATCCTTTCGTCGCGGAGCACGTCCACCGTTACGGCGGAGCGCTTACGCTCGGTTACCAACTAACGCAGCATGTCACCCTCGGGCTGCGCTACCAATACACGCAGAAAGATTCGGATCAGCCGCTTCGCGATTACCGGCAAAATCGCATCGCGATCGATGGCACCTACAGCTTCTAACGAGGGAACAATTGCACTTGCATGAAAATCTGGACTGTCACTTTCCTTCTTGCTGCCTCCATCGCGGGGCGTCTGCCCTTGGCGGCACAGGAAAGCAGCCCCATGCCTCCTATTCCGAAGGCGACCACCGTCGAGCCGCCTACTACGAGCACCGTCATGCGGACGAATTCCATGACTGTGCTCGACGACAGGAAAAAGCTCGGGTCTAACGATTACGTTAGCTTTCGAGTTGTCGAAGATCGCGACAACGAATCCCAGCACCTGCGGGTTAATGACAATGGTGAGCTAGAGGTCCCTTACGTCGGCCTCGTTCAGGCTGCCGGGAAAAGCTGCAGAGAGCTAGCTTATAGTATCAAGGCTGCCTTGGAGCGGGAATATTATTACCACGCCACGGTTATTATCGCCGTCGATCACATCAGCGAAAAATCCCGCGGCAAGGTTTACGTTTACGGTTCCGTCAAGGGACAGGGTCCCCAGGAAATCCCACCAGACGAAACTTATACGGTGAGCAAAGCCATCATCCGCGCGGGCGGATTTGGTGATTTTGCCGATAAGAAAAAGATCAAGCTCACCCGGAAGAGCGGTGAAACGGTCATTGTTAATTTGAAGCGAGTGATCGAGGAAGGGCGCACCGACGAAGATGTGGTGGTGCACCCGGACGACCAGATCTACGTCCCGCAAAAACTCGTCAATTTCTAGCTCATGCAACCAGCGTCATCCGATCGGCCCGCCTCCGCTCCGTGGAGCACCGCGTTCATCACCCGGCTCCATCGTTATAAATCTCTCCTGCAACGCCGCTGGTGGATCCCGCTCCTGACCATCTGCCTGGGGCTTTTCGTGCAGGCCTGGCTGATTTACCAGACGCCGCCTTCCTTCCAATCGACCAGTAAAATGATGTTGGCGGGTAAGATGAACATCAGCCAGAACGCCGTCTACAGCGAGGACAACGTGAATTTCTACGGCACGCAGATCCAGCTGATGCAAAGCATGGAAGTGAAGCGCAGCGCGGAAGCGTTAGTGCGTTCCACTCATCCAGAAATGCAGCCGGTCCTGGTCGATATCACCGTCGCGCAGAAACCGCGCACATCGATCTTCGATCTCATCGCCATCGGGAGCACGCCGGAGTACACGCAGGCGTACTTGAACGCGACCATGCAAAAGTTCCTCGATTTCAAGAAGTCGATGCGGGAAAACCAAGGGTCAAACCTCACCACCGCCATTACGGAAAATCTGATCCAAGTGGAAAAGGATTTGCGGGCCAGCGAAGACGAGATGCTGGAATTCCAAAAGCAGAATAACATCGGATTCATTCAGGAAGAGGGGAACAGCGCAGCGGCTTACCTCGTGCGGTTGAACCAGACTTACGCCTCGCTGAAAACAGAATACGACCTGCTCAGTCTGCTCGATCTCGATCAAAATCTCGATCGCACCCAGGGCAAAACCGACACGAATCCAAACGCCGCCCCCAGTACCACTGCTACTACGGATGACAAGGGGCTGGCCTTTTCCGATATCGGCCCTGAAGCCGACTATTTGAAAGCCAAGCAGGCTCTGCAATTACTCAAGGCCGAACGCGATACGCTCGCCAAAGACCTGCGACCCAAGCATCCGAAAATCATCAAGCTCAATGATGAAGTGAAGAAGCAGGAAAAGCTGATCGAGTTGTTCCGACAGGACACAGTGGAAAAACTGGAGACGCGGCGCAAATCCATCGGCAAACAGATGGAGAATCTCCAGGTCAACATCAAGGAATGGGAATCCAAGGCACTCGACCTGAGTCAGCGTCTCGCCCAGTTCAACCGGATCAAGGGAAAAGCGGACCGGCTCAAATTACTCTACGATCGCCTGACCAATAGCCTCAAGGACGTGAACGTCTCGCAGAGCGTGGATAGCAGCGACCAGATCTCCATCATGGAAATGGCCACTACCCCAATTTCCGTCCGCCCGGGCCTCCTCAAGAGCTTGCTCATCGGTCTTGGCTGCGGCGCGTTGGCCGGCCTCGGCATCCTGCTTCTGCTCGATCGGATCGACGATCGAATGGCCTCGTTCGGCGAGTTTCAGCATCAGTTTAACGAAAATGTTCTTGGCCAAATCCCGAAGGAAAAGACCAAGGGGCGGGTCACGTTGCTCCAGCCGGACGACGCGCGGCACGTCTTCGCGGAATCTTATCGGAACATCCGTTCGTCGATCTTCTTCATGCCCTATGAAGGACCACGGCCGAAAACGATCCTTATCACCAGCTCCGTCCCCAACGAAGGCAAGTCCACCATCTCCTCCAACCTCGCTGTCACCATGGCCCTTTCCGGTGCTCGCACTCTGCTCATCGATGGCGATCTCCGCCGGGGCGCCCTGCGAGAGGCGTTTGGTATTTCATCGAATATTGGTTTCTCGGAAGTTCTAAAACAGGAAGTGAACTGGCAGGAAGTCGTCGTGCCGACCACGTATCCGAACCTCTTCCTGCTGCCACGGGGCAAGACGCTCGGGCAACCTAGTGAGCACCTTCTGCGGGAAAGCACCGATCAGCTTTTGAAGGAGATGTACAGTCATTACGACTACATCATCATCGACAGCTCGCCTGTCCTGGCCGCAGACGATTCCACCAGCCTCGCGCCGAAGATCGACGCTACCCTTTTCGTCGTACGGCTCTCCTACACCTCCGCGCGCCTGATCAGGAAATCGCTTGAGCTGCTTTACAATCGCCAGGTCAACGTGGCCGGTGTCATTTTGAACTACGTCGATACGTCGCTGCCGGAATATTATTACTACCAGTATTCGGAGTACTACAATACGCCGGCGCCGGTTGAGGAACATGATGGGGTGGCTGCATCGCTTCATACTCGGCCGAAACAGATCCAGTCGTCCTAGCGCGGGTCCAAACTTCTGGTCGTCGGTTGCGAACGAGCGGGGACCGAATCCGGTCGCGCGGATTTCGCGCACCTCTCCTGGATGACCAATGCCAAACTACGGCTATCACTTCGCCCGGGCGGAAGGAAACGCGGCACGCGCGATGTATGGCGCGCTTTTGCCATCACTCGCGCGTCGGCCTTTGTCCCCGGGTCCTCCAGTCCCCATCGATGTCTTCGCCTACTCGGGCGAGAGCGCGCTACCCGAGCAGGTCGTCTCTGTTCGCTCGTTCCTGACGCATGTCGGCCGTCCGAAGCGATTCACGATCGTTTCCGACGGAACGCTTTCGAAGCGTGGTGCTGATATTTTGCGCAGCATCGATCCCGTCGTCTCCATTTCCGCCTCGGCGCAATGGCAGCCGAGGGATTTGCCCACGCGGATTTATCCCTATCTCACCACCCATCCTACCGGCAAACAACTGGCCCTGATCATGTCGCTGCCGGTTGCCGCGCCCGCGTTATACGTCGATTCCGACGTGCTCTTTTTCTCCGGGGCGGCCGATCTGCGTAGCGTTGCGGAGACAGGAGGCGCGGCTGCCTGTTATCTCGCAGATTGCCGGCTCTCAGCTGATGAACGCCTTTTCCGGAACGAGTCCGAAAAGGACCAGCCGGTGAACACCGGGGTTCTCCTCCTTTTCGAAAAACCCGATTGGTCGTTAGGCGTGGAACGTTTCCTGGAGCTGGAAGGATCGCCTACTTTCTTCACCAACCAAACGATCACGCACCTTACCATGCACGCGAACGGCGCGGTCCCGTTCGATCCGCGGAAGTACGTCCTGCAATTAGACGACCAATTCATTTATCCGGATCGTTACGCCAGCGCTGCGCTCGCCTTGCGCCATTACGTCAATCCCGTGCGGCATAAGTTTTGGACGAATCTCCGGCGCCGCGCCCTTGCTTAAATGTCGACCGAGGAAAAACCGCTTCGCATTTTGGTGGTAGTTAATCTCCCCTGGGATTCCCGGCTCGGCGCCACGCGGGTTTTAATGGAGCTCGCCGAGCAGTGGCGCGCCGCGGGACACGTGGTCGAGAAATACAGTCTCTCCGATCCTTATCCGGATGTGCGCGCTACCTCAGCGAAATTTACTCTCCGACAGTTGTTCTTCTCCTATAAGGCGGCGGCCTTCATTCGAGCAAACCATGACAAGTTCGACGTGGTCGATGCGCTGATCGGGGTGCTGCCCTTTTCGAAGAAGAGACTTCGATTCCGCGGTTTGCTCGTCGCCCGTTCTGTTGGGTTATATCGGCTTTACGAAAAGTTCGACCGAACCGTGGAGAAGCGCTGGCCCGGCCAGCCGAAAGGCAAGTTTCTCGGACGCATATTCTATGCGCTTTCGCGTCGGCGATTTTTTCGCGCTTCCGATCAGGCGGTTCTTCACGCGGAGTTGATCAATGTTCCGAATGAAGAGGAAGCGGCATGTTTGCGCGCGGAGGTCTCGCCGAATCTTCCGATTCTGGTGCAACCCTACGGGCTGACGGAGGCGCGCCGGCATGCGCTGCAGCAGGCGGCTGCGCCCGCCGAAGTCCGTCTGGCGCAGAAGAGAATTTGTTTCATCGGCATGTGGAGCCCGCGCAAAGGGGCGCGCGACTGGGCTGAGATTATCGCGAGAATTCGCGGGGAGCTTCCCGAAGCGCAATTTCGTTTCCTGGGAACGATGGTGGATGCGAACGCCATCCGCTCCGACCTCCAGCTTGAGACGCTTGATGGAGTTGAATTCATTTCTGCCTACCAGCCCGACGACCTGCCGGGATTGCTGGCGGATTGCACGGTCGGCGCCTTCCCGAGTTATGCGGAGGGCTTTGGCCTGGCGGTTCTGGAGCAAATGGCAGCAGGCCTTCCAACCGTCGCCTACGATACGGCGGGGCCGCGCGATCTCCTCGCGCAGAACCTGCGCGAGTTGCTTGTCCGGAAAGGCGATCTCGCCGCTTTTGCGAGCGCCCTGAGCGGGATCCTTCAGCTCGATCCGGAGCGCTATGCGGAAATGTCCGCGCGTAGCGCGCAGGCTGCGACCGCGTTTTCCTGGCCGGCGATTGCGGCAGCCACGCTCAAAGCCTATCGCCCTGCACGCAAAGATGAGGGAAAAATATTGTTCGTGCAGCCCTTTAGCCTTGGCTCGGCCGGCGGCGGCGCACGCATCCTGCGCGCATTGCTCGAAGGGGCGCCCTTTTTCTGGCAAAGTGTTTGCACTTCGCCGCGAAAGCCGAAGGCGTGGCCTGGTGAAATCCATTTACCCAGTCGTCCGGCCTGGGGGCGGATCGAGCACACCCGTTTTGCTCGCGTGCCCAATGTGAGCGCGCCTTTTTTCGCTCCGTTCTTTCGCCGGCGTTTGAAGGAATTTTGCACAATGCACGGGGTAGGCGCGATCCATGCCGTGCCACACGCGGGACTGGATTTCGCGCAGGTCCACGTCGTGGCCCGCGAGCTGGCGCTGCCTTTTTTTATCAGCTTGCACGACGACCTCGCCTACACCGCGGCGGGCGCGGGCGCGCCAGCCGAGCTCGAGAGCGCGATGCGCGCCGCCTGGCGGGAAGCTTCCGCGCGGTTCGTCATCTCCGAAGTTCTTGGCCGGGAATACTGCGAACGGTACGGTGCGCGGGATTATGAGGTCGTGACTGACGGGCTGAGCGATTTGACGCCGCCCCGACCCGAGTCCGATTCGAGCAGGTTGCGGATTTATTTCATGGGATTGTTTCACATGGGGTATGAGCAAAACCTTCGTGCTTTGCTCGACGCCCTGGCCCTCTTTGAGCGGGACCATCCGCAGGTCTGCGTCCAGGTCACCTTCCGTTGCGAACACATTCGCGCGCAGGTCCTCGAAGGGGCCAAGAAAGTGACGGTCCTTCCGTTCGCAAACGAGGAACAGGTCCGCGCGGACATGGAAACGGCCGATCTGCTCTACCTGCCGATACCTTTCGGCGAGTCGCATGAAAAATTCGCGCGGTATAGTCTCTCGACCAAAATGGTGACTTACTCCGGAAGTGGTGTTCCAATTTTATATCACGGTCCGCCGACCTCCGCGGCGTTCGATTTGTTGAGCCAGAACAACGCAGCGGTCTTTTCAACCAGCCTGGTCCCTGCCGAAATCGCCGGGACGCTCTCCACTCTAACCGCGGAAAAGCGCGCGGAAATTTCCGCGAACGCATTGTCCCTGGCTGGGCGCGAATTCATGTTGGCCGATCAAACCCGGAAATTCTGGGGAGCATTTTCGGGTAATCTTTCCCAGCCATGAGTGCATCCCCCGCGCTCGTCATTACCACCCG
Organism: Verrucomicrobiota bacterium; assembly: GCA_041167585.1. Lineage (GTDB taxonomy): Bacteria > Verrucomicrobiota > Verrucomicrobiia > Chthoniobacterales > UBA10450 > AV80. Next base: position 80,965 of record JBEEHV010000019.1, on the reverse strand, counting down.
CTTGCCGCCGCAGGTTTGCGGAATCGGCGCCTATAGCTGGCTCGCGCACAAACATCGGCCTGACAAATCGGCTAGGGACGAGTTCCTGGTCATGGAGGGCGCGGCCGAATCGCGAGCCGAATTGGGATACGACGCGATTACTGATTTCTCCGGCGATCCCAAGGCGTTGGCTCAAGCGCTTCGTCGCGCGGGCACCGTGAGTGTCCTCCTTCATTACGCCGGTCGCGCTTATCAGCGCTTCGGCTGTCCGACCTGGTTGCCAGGGGTGCTTCGAAAGTGGAAATCAGAATTCCCCAGCGGCCGCCTCACCGTTTTCTTCCACGAGGTGCCCGGCGAGATGCCGAGGCTGTCGCGGCATTTTCTGCTGGGAAAGATCAACCTCAGGATTATCCGTCAACTCGCCACCGTGTCGGACGCGCTGGCGACCAACACGGAGCACCATGCCCAGGTCCTGCGCAAAATGTCTGGAGGCAAGCAAGTGCACTGCTTTCCGGTCGGTTCCAACATCGAGCCCGTCGCTACTTCGGCGTCGGAAGCGCGGGTCGAAACAGAGTTTGTTATTTTCGGTCTGCCTTTCGGCCGCCAGCAAACCTTCCAATCATTCCAGACGGAGATCAGAGAATGGCGGGAAAGCGGTCTTCTCACAAAGTTGCATTTTATCGGTCCGGAAGACGAAAGGCTCGCGGCGGAAACGAACCCCGTGCTGAATAGTTTATCCGACGTCGTTGTTCGCCACGGAATGCTTCCGGAATCGGAAGTCTCGCGGTTTCTGTGCCGGGCGCGGTTTGCTCTGACTAATGTTTCCGCGGCGACTTGGAGTAAGTCGGGAGCCTTCATGGCCTGCGCGGCGCACGGTTGCGCGGTCGTAATTCGGGAAGCTGCCGTCGAGGTCCCGCTTTGCTATGCAGTCGCCGCGACAGAGATCGGTCGAATTTCCGCGGCGGAGATCGCGAGCCGAACTACTTCACTCCAAAAGTGGTACAAGGACAGCGCTGACTGGAGCGTGACCGCGCGTCACTTAGCAGATCTCTTTCAACCGCAAACCAATTCGCCGTGACAGACGAGACCGTCATCATCTTGCCGGAATTGACCGGAGGCTTGGGAGATTACACGAAACGGTTGCTGGAGAATCTGCCCCGCTTTGCGCGCCTGCGCTTGATCATCCCAAAAATTGGGAACCGCCCGGCGACTGTGTTCGAACAATATGCCGTCGAAGAAACGGACCGCACTGCCCAGGATCTTGGCGCGAGATTACCGGCTGCCGGGGGCAAGGTGCTGGTGCAATACAGCGCGTATGGCTTCGATCGCTTCGGTTATCCACGCTGGTTGATCAAGGCGTTACGCGATTGGAAAAAAGAATCACGCGGGACACTCTCGATCATGTTTCACGAGATCTGGGCCTTCTGGCCGGCTTGGAACAAGAACTACTTTTTGCAACGTCTTCATCGCCACGACCTCGGCAAATTGTTGCGAGTGGCAGACGCGGTTTTCACCAGCACTCCCAGCCAGGCCGAGCATCTCAGGGCTCTTTCGCCGGCGTGCGTGGTCGAGGTTTTGCCCGTGGGTTCGAACATCCGTCCACTCAGCGCACTCGATGGCGAGAGAGAGCCCGGTCTCGCAGTTCTTTTTGGGCTGCAAGGCTCGCGCATCCACGCCTTGCGGAAAATGCGCGCGGAATTGAAGTCGCTCGCGGCCGCGGGCGGAGTCCGAAAGATCGTCACTGCGGGTTCGGGGCGATCCCCCGAGGGCGACAAGGAGGAGCTCACGCTCTTGCTCGAACTCGAGTTAAGCGACGGATTTGATCAACGAGGGCCGTTGCCCGAGGAGAAAATTTCCGAACTGCTTTCTGCGGCGAGTTTCGCTATTTCGGCCCAGGACGAATTGAGCGTGACAAAATCCGGCACTTTTATGGCCGCGGCCGCTCACGGCCTGAATATTCTCTCCAGCTATGCCGACCCATCGAAGCCGGAACCTTTTTGTTTTTTGACTTCGCCCACCGAATTGATGAGCGGCCTAACGGAAACGGAATTGCAGTCGCGCGGTGAGAGACTCCGCCAATGGCAGGCGCGGACTGCGGCCTGGCCGCGCCTGGCCGAACGATACGCACGAGCTTTCTCAAAGTGACCCCGATCAAACTTCTCATCGTTAGTCCCTGCCAGGGAGCCTATGGCGGGATCGAAGCATTCGTCCTCGCCGTTGCGGCCGCGGTGCGCAAAGAGCCGGATTTCGAGGTCCGGATTTGTTTCAAGAAAACGAAACACTTTACCAAGCAACCCACTCTCAAAGCGATGCTGCGCGACGAACCGGGAGTCGAGTTCTGTGAACGAGCCGACAAAGATCTGGCCACGGCGATTCGCTGGGCGGACGTGGTCCATCTCCAAAATGCATCCCCCGACGTGGTGGCTCTCGCGAAGCTTTTCCGCAAGCGCCTTGTCCTGACGATTCACAATTACATGCCGCGCAAAATGGATTCGCATCGCCTGCTCTGGCGTTTGAGCGCGAGGTTTGCCGACGCGCGCTGGTACAATTCGCAATTCGTCTGGGAAACATGGGAAGGGGACCGCAAACGGCCCGGGAGCCGGAAGGTCGCGACCACTTCGAAGTTGCCGGAGGGTTGGACGCCGCCCGAGGAGCGCAGGGGTTTCGCCTTTATCGGCCGCTGGATTGCAAACAAGGGGATCGACACTTTGCTCGACGCCTACGCGGAGGCGCGCATCGATCACGCGGAATGGCCGCTCGTGCTCATGGGCGACGGCCCGTTGCGCAGCCTGATCGAATACGCGATCCAAAAACGCGGCGTAACCGGTATTCGCACGCTCGGTTTCGTGGATGAAGAAACCAAAGCGCGGGAGATGATGAGCGCGCGCTGGGTCGTCGTCCCACCGAACACCAGGGAAGATTTCGGGCTGACCGCGGTCGAAGCGCGTCATCTTGGCGTGCCTTGCATCATCACGCGCGATGGGGGCCTGCCCGAAGCCGGGGGGAAGCAGGCGCTCATTTGCGAGCCGGCGGACGTGGCGGGTCTGGCGAAATTACTCGAGCAAGCGGCGCAGATGAGCGCAGCGGAATATGCGGAACGCGCAGAACGCACGCGGGCAGAACTCGCGACCGAACTCGAGCCCATGGAATTTTATGCGCGTTCTTATCGCCGGATCCTGCGCGGCGAGCCGGTGGACGAATCTTGAAAATCCTGGTCGCGCATCCATTTGGAAACGCCAATGTGCGCGCGGTCCTGGCTGCGCTCGATGAGGCGGGATTACTGGCGAAGTTTGTCACTTCCCTGGGCTGGTCGAACGCCTCTCCGCTCGTCCAGTTCCTGCCGATGCACCTGCGTTCCCAGTTGGCGCGGCGTGGTTACGAGCTGCCTCATTACAAAATTAAGATTCAGCCGGCGCGGGAGATCCTGCGGCTTCTCGCTGGAAAGTTGCGGCAGCGCTGGCTGACCAAACACGAAATCGGCCAGGCCAGCATCGATCGCGTTTGGAGCGAGCTCGACAAATTCGCGGCCGACTCACTGCGCGAATCTCATCAACGGCAACGGATTCGCGGCGTTTACGCCTACGAGGATTGCGCCGAGCGATTGTTTGAAACGGCGAGGGAACTCGGGATCCGCCGCATCTACGATTTGCCCATTGCCTATTGGCAAACAGCGCGCCGGCTTCTGCAGGAAGAGGCGCAACGTTATCCCGACTGGGAGCCGACGCTCGAGGGGACACGCGATTCCGAGGAAAAACTCGCGCGTAAAACCCGCGAGCTCGATCTGGCCGAACTGGTGATTTGTCCCAGTAACTTCGTGCTCGATTCGCTTCCGCAAACCGTGCGCGCGTCGAAACCCTGCCTCGTCGCGTCCTTTGGTTCGCCGTCTGCGACCTATGAGTCACATAGGACCCATGGGAAAACGCTCCGCATTCTCTTCGCCGGCAGCCTCACCCAACGAAAAGGTCTGGCCGACCTTTTCGAGGCGATGAAGCTCGTCCATTCCAAAGAGGTGGAGTTGGTCGTAATGGGATCGCTCTTGCGTCCACTCGCCTGGTATCGCGAACAATTCCCGCATTTCATCTACGAGGCGCCGCGCCCGCATGGCGAAGTGCTGCGACTGATGCAGACCTGCGACGTTCTCGTTCTGCCTTCCATCGTGGAAGGCCGCGCTCTCGTGCAACAAGAAGCCATGGCCTGCGGTCTTCCCTTGATCGTGACGAAAAATGCCGGAGGCGACGACCTGATTGTCGAAGGTCAGACCGGCTTTCTCGTGCCGATTCGTTCGCCGGAGGCGATCGCGGAAAAAATAAGCTGGTTCGCGACCCACCGCGCGAGCATCTCTGGCATGGCGATTGCAGCCCAGAGGCGGGCGAGCGAACTTACCTGGCACGGCTATGGCGAAAAGGTTCTCGCCGCGATCCGATCTTTAACCGGCGAATGAATCCGAACAGTCCCGAAGAGAATAAAACCATCCGGAATATCCGCCGGCTGATCTGGCTCTATTTCTGGCTGCTGCTGATCGAGGGCGCGCTGCGAAAATGGGTCGTGCCCGCGCTGTCGAATCCGATCCTCATCATTCGGGACCCGGTCGTCCTGCTCATTTACGCGCTGGCGATAAAGGGTCGCGTTTTCCCACGCAACGGCTGGGTCCTGGCGATCGGCATCATCGGGATCTTGTCGTTTCTGGTTAGCTTCATTCCGCTTTGGCCGTACATCGCGCCCAGTCGTATCCTGCTCGTGAGCGGCTTCGGGTTCCGCGCGAATTTCCTCCACTTGCCCTTGATCTTTTTGATGCCGCTGGTCTTGCGTCCGGAAGATGTGAAGCGCCTCGGCTGGTGGACCCTGATTATTGCCGTGCCGATGGCCCTCCTCATGGTGGCGCAATTTCGCGCCGCGCCCGATGCCTTCCTGAACCGGACCGCCAGTGGTGAAGGCGAGATGATGACGGCGGCTCTCGGCAAAGTTCGCACGGCTGCGACCTTCTCCTTCGTCACGGGGGTAGTGGCCTACTTTGCTTTAGCGATGGGCTTCCTCATCTGGGCCGCGCTAAAGCGTGGAATTTACAAAAACTGGATTTTGTTTGCCGCAGGCATCGCGCTTTTGATCGGAACCTCCGTCTCCGGCAGCCGCTCGGTCGTAGGAGCGTGCGCCGTGGTCGTCCTTTCCCTGATCGTTGTCTTGTTCGTGCACCCGAGCGCGATAAACCGTTTCGGCCAGACCTTGCTCGTCACCGTAGTCCTCGGCTTCGTTGTCATCCAACTGCCCATCTTCAAGGAGGGTCTCAACGTGCTGACGACGCGCTTCGCTGATGTCGCCGAAGCGGAAGATAGGTCGGTCACAGCCGGATTGATCCAGCGCGCGTCCGATACTTTCTCGGAAGGCTTTCTCTACATCACGAAGGCGCCCTTTCTCGGTTATGGCCTTGGCATCGGGACAAACGCAGGCGCGAAATTCCTCACCGGGCGGACCACATTTCTCCTCTCGGAAGGCGAGTGGGCCCGGATCATTCTCGAGAGCGGACCGGTCCTGGGCCTGGCTTATCTGATCTGGCGCTGCGGGGTCGTCGTGCGAATCGGATTGCTCTGCCTGCGCTCGATCATGCGGAACAACGTTCTGCCGCTTTTGCTTTTCAGCTCCGCGTTTCTGCCGATGATCAGCGGGCAATTCGGGCAGCCTACCATTCTTGGGTTTGCCGTTTTCGCCATGGGACTCGCTTTGGCTGCGCGACACCAAGACGAGGAGAGCGTCACGCCTCCACCGTTCCCAGGTAGGGGCGCGGGCATGGGCGAGCGAGTGACCGGGCGCCGCTCCCCTTATGCAGACCGAATGCATGGTCCCACCGCTCGACCCGATCATCGCAATGGTTCTACTGATCGGTAATTATCCGCCCGATCGCCAGCAGAGCATGGATCGCTTCGCGAGGATGATGCTCGATGGCCTTGCGTCCGCGGGGATCGCTGCAGAATTGATGCGACCGCAACCCTTCTTTGGCCGCTTCCGTTTGGCCGGCGGATTCGGGGCCAAGTGGCTGGCTTACCTCGATAAGTTTATTCTTTTTCGGGGACAGCTGCGACGGCGCCTCAAAGATGCGCCGGACCTCATTCATATTTGCGATCACTCCAACGCGATGTACGCGAAACAGATTCGCGAAATTCCGGTCGTTATTACCTGCCATGATCTGCTCGCCGTCCGGGGTGCATTAGGCGAGGAAACCGATTGTCCGGCGAGCCTCATGGGCCGGTTCCTCCAGCGCTGGATTGTCGCGGGGCTGCGCGCGGCGACGGCGGTCGTCTGCGTGTCGAAGGCTACGCTCGAAGACGCCCGCCGGCTCGTCGGGTCGAGCAACGGAAAGCCCAGACTATCCTCCATTCGAACGGGACTTAGCTATCCGTATCGCAAATTATCGCAGGAGGAAGCGCGGGCCCGTCTGGCGCCCTTTGAGCCTCTTGCATCCGACACGCCCTTCGTCCTGCACATCGGGACGAATTTGCGGCGAAAAAATCGAGTGGGTGTCTTGCGCATTTTTGCGCGGTGCCAGACGCAATGGAACGGGCTCCTGGTCTTAACCGGCGAACCGCTTTCCGATGAACTGCGTTCGTTAGGCCAGGAACTCGGGATCATGCCGCGGGTCCTGGAGATTCCGGAAGCGACGAACGAAGTCCTGGAAGCGCTCTATAACCGCGCCACCGCCCTGCTCTTCCCGTCCCGTTTCGAAGGGTTTGGCTGGCCCATCGCCGAGGCGCACGCCTGCGGTTGCCCGGTGATCTGTACCGACCGTGAGCCCATGACGGAGGTTGCCGGCGAGGCTGCGTTGCTGCATTCAGCCGACGACGAAGCGGGGTTTGCTGCTGATCTCATGCGCCTAACGAGTCCAGCCGAACACGCGCACTGGAGCGCGAGGTCTCTCGAGAACGCCAAACGATTTTCCACCTCCCGCATGATCGCGGAATATGGCGAGGTTTACCGCTCGCTCGCCCGGGTATAATGAAACGGTTTCTCATGTTTTTTTCGCTCCTGCTGCCATGGTCCATGCGGCGCTCGCTCCTGGAAAAACATTTTGGCTATTCCCTTCATCCCAGCAGCCGGATCGGCCTGTGCTGGATCTTTCCGCGCCGTTTGGTCATGGAAGAACATTCCCGGATTGGACACTTCAATGTTTGCAAGAACATCGATCTGCTCCATCTCGGCGCGCATGCCGCAATCGGCCAGTTGAACTGGATCACCGGGTTTCCTTCCGGCCCAAGCCGGCATTTCGCGCATCAAACGGACCGGCATCCCGAACTGATCCTGGAAACACACTCCGCCGTTAACAGCCGGCATTTCATCGATTGCACCGCTCGCATTCGCATCGGCGCTTTCGCCACCATCGGCGGCTTTCGCTCGCAACTTCTCACTCATAGCATCGACCTTGCGGCCAATCGGCAAAACGCCGAGCCGATCGATGTTGGCGAATATTGTTTTACCGGCACAAGCTCGGTCATGCTCGGTGGAAGCAGTCTGCCGCATCACTCTGTGCTCGGCGCCGGTTCGCTCCTGAACAAGAAATGGGAACAGCCGTATCAACTTTACGGCGGCGTGCCGGCCGCACCGTTGAAGGAACTTTCGCCGGACATGAAATATTTCCACCGCACCGAAGGATTCGTGTGGTGAGGCAGTCGCATGCGCCTGGCCTGACGACATGTGTGGAATAGCCGTTCACTTCAGCTCAAGCGCTCCAGCCACGCCGCTCGATCTCGAGCTAATCCGGCATCGCGGACCGGATTCCTCCGGCGGATGGACGTCGCCGGACGGCCGCTTCTGGCTGGGTGGCACGCGGCTGGCCATCGTGGATCTGTCGCCCACGGGCGCCCAGCCGATGATCGACCCGGCCACCGGCAACGTCATCGTAAGCAACGGCGAGATTTATAATCACCAGGCGGTCCGCGCGCAGTTAGGACCGGACGTTAAGTGGAGGGGAACAAGCGATACCGAGACAATTCTCCAGGGTTACGCGCGATGGGGCCATGATGTCCTCGATCGGCTCAAAGGCATGTTTGCCTTCGCGATTTACGACGCCGCGCGCGCGGAAATATTTTTTGCGCGCGATCGGCTTGGGATCAAGCCCCTCTATTATGTGAGGGACGCGGATGGTCTGCGCGCGGCTTCCGAAACAAGAATGCTCGTCGGGCCGGGGTCGAGCGAGATCAGTGGGACAGCCGTTTCCGGCTATTTGCAATGGGGCGCTTGTCCCGAGCAGAATCTTCTCTACCCGGGTTTTCTTGCTTTACCCGCCGGGCACGCCATGACCCTCGGGCCGCAGGGAGAGGTAAAGGTTTTCAAGTATTGGCCCTCGCGGCCGGCGTTCGTTTCGTCGACCGAGAACGTGGTCCGCCATGTCCGCGATTTGGTCGACCGGGCCGTGGACGAACATCTTCTCTCTGATGTCCCGGTTGCGAGCTTCCTCAGTGGAGGCATTGACTCCTCCATCGTCACCGCGATCGCCGCGCAAAAACTGGAGAAGAAACTGCAGACTTTCTCCGTCGGTTTCGATTTGGCGGAGTTCGACGAAACGTCGATCGCGCAGGAGATCGCGGAACGTTATGGGACGGATCATCATCGGATCCAACTTTCGGAAGAGGAAGTGATCCACTCCGTGACCGAGGCGGTTGAGAAGCTCGATCTGCCGTCGGTCGACGCTATCAACACGTATATCGTTTCGCGGGCAGTCGCGGCGCGCGGAGTGAAGGTCGCATTGTCGGGTCTTGGGGGCGACGAGCTGTTCGGCGGTTACCCCAGCTTCCGCGATGTGCCACGGCTCAAGACAATCGCGAAATTCCCACGCTTCTTGCAAAAGCTAATTGGTGCTGCCGCCAAACTGGGCGACCGGCTGGCCGATCTACCCGCGACTTCGGATGCCGGCGAGCTGGCTCAATGGCGTCGTCGTTTTTTCACCCACGACATGATCGCGCGCGCCGGGCTTCCCCGCGTTTCGTCGCACTTGGAATATCCCGCCGCGCTTCCAGATGATTACGGCCGCATTAGTTGGGCTGAGCTGACGGGCTACATGCGGCGCATGCTCCTGCGCGACGCGGACCAGATGAGCATGGCTGTTTCCCTTGAGCTGCGTGTTCCGTTCCTCGACCACGAACTGGTCGAGTACGTCCTCGGCCTGCCCGCCGCGGTGAAGGAACGTTATCCCGGGACAAAAGGCCTGCTGGTCGAGGCCTGCCGCGATCTGCTCCCTCCTTCCGTGTATCGACGCCCGAAAGCGGGTTTCGTCCTACCCATGAAAACCTGGATGGCCGGACCGCTCGCGTTTTTCGTGGACGAAGGTCTGCGCGAAACTGTCGTGCGTGGATTGGTGGCTCGGGATTTCGTGGATGAGCTCAGCAACGCCTTTCGCCAGGATCGCCTGCACTGGACACGAGTCTGGAGCATCGTGGTGCTCGGCCATTTCGCGAAGCGATCGCAACTCTCTCGCTCTCCGAATGAAAATACTCCGCTCGATTCACACCGTTAACCCCGCGCTCGGCGGACCGATTGAATCGGTCATGCAGTCGTCAGCCTTGCTCGCGCGCCGCGGTCACGAGGTGGAGATTGTTTCCCTGGATGCGCCTGACGATCAGTGGGTGCGTAAATGTCCGGTTAAAGTGCACGCCTTAGGGCCGGGACGGGGCAGCTACGGCTATGCGCCAAATTTCACTCGATGGATCAGGGAACGGCACGCGGAATACGACGCCGTCATCGTCCAGGGCATCTGGCAATACAGCAGCTTCGGCGTCTGGCGCGCGTTGCGCGGCACGGCTACGCCTTACTTCGTTTTCCCACACGGAATGCTCGACCCATGGTTCAAACGGACCTACCCGCTGAAACATCTTAAGAAATTACTCTACTGGCCCTGGGCGGAGTATCGTGTTTTGCGCGACGCCGCGGGCGTGCTTTTCACATCGGAACAGGAGCGGCTGCAGGCGCGCGAATCGTTCTCCTTCTACCGCTGCAAGGAAGTGGTCGTGAATTACGGAACCGCCGCGCCGGAGATCGATCTGGCGAGCGCCACAGAGGAATTCTTCAACAGCTTTCCACAACTGCGGGGCAACCGCTTTCTCCTTTTCCTTGGTCGTCTGCACGAAAAGAAAGGATGCGAACTCCTGATCGAAGCGTTCGCGACTGTGGGCAATTCAGCGAACGGCGACCGATCATTGCAGCTCGTCGTTGCTGGGCCCTGTGCCGACGAAAAATATTTGAGCCGTTTAAAAGAACTGGCGGCAACGTCGCCCATCACATTCACGGGCATGCTCACCGGTAACAAAAAATGGGGCGCCTTCGCCGCTGCGGACGCGTTTATCCTCCCGTCGCATCAGGAAAATTTTGGAATCGCGGTGGTCGAGGCACTGGCGTGCGGCACGCCCGTTCTCATTTCGAAGGAAGTAAACATTTGGCGGGAGATCAATCAGGAGCAGGCCGGCTATGCGGAGACGGACGATCTTGCCGGGACCGTGCGTTTGATCGAGCGCTGGCTGACCACTTGGCCGGACCAACAGGCCACGATGAGAGAAAACGCGCGGAAATCGTTCGCCCACCATTTCGAAATCAACCGCGCCACCGACTCGCTTCTGGCTGCTCTCGGAGCGCGACCGGCCCCTCGCGTGGAAATAGGCTCTCCTAATCCGTGAAAATCTGTGTTCATCTGTGGCTCCCCACCTGCTTTTGAAGCACGCTCGCTCATGGAGGAAAAGAAACTCGTAAAGCCCGATCAGGCGTCCGCCCAGGAATCCCCCTGGCCCGTGGGCGATCGGCTGCTGCGGTTGCTCTGGGAATTCTCCTGGTTTGTCCTCTGTAGCTGGACCCCCAAACCCCTGAACCCCTGGCGAATCTTTTGGCTTCGTCTGTTCGGCGCCAAAATCCACGGCAGCCCTTTTGTGCATGAGCGCGCTCGGATCGCCATTCCCTGGAACCTGACCTTGCACGATCGCGCCTGCCTGGGCGACCGCGCCAACGCCTACTCGTTAGGCCAGATCGAAATCGGCGCGCGCGCCACGGTCGCGCAGGAAGCTTATCTCAGCACCGGGACGCACGATTTTTCCCGCTCAGCCATCCCGCTCATTACCGCCAAAATCACCATCGAAGAGGACGCGTTTCTCGGGGCGCGCGTTTTTGTCATGCCGGGAGTAACCATCGGCGCGCGCAGCGTTATTGGCGCCTGCTCGGTGGTGACGAAGGACGTTCCGCCCGACGTCATGGCCGCGGGCAACCCGTGTCGCGTGCTTGGACCGAGAACGCCCTCGGCTTGGGTATGAATTTAACCGAAACGCTCAGCCGTGTTCACCCCTTGCACACGCTGCGCAAGAGCTCTCTCTTCCGCAGTTTCACCCGCAAATTCGATCCGGTGATCCGTTGGCGCTCGCCGCTACTGGAGCGGCCCATCTACCTGCGCCTGATCTCGAACGCCTCCTTGATCGCGGATCCGAAACATCAGGAAGACAGCATTCGGAAAACGTTCGTCGCGCTCCTCGCCGCCCTGCCAAAATCGCCGGGTGGCGTTTTCTGGGATATCGGCGCGAACATCGGTCTCTACAGCTGGTGCTGCTCGGAGGCGCGACCGGATTTTCGCGTCGTCTCCTTCGAGCCAGATGCGAAGAACCTTGTCTGCCTCCGGCGAACCAGCGCTGCCTGGAAGCTGGCCGCGCACGAAATTGTCCCGCGCGCGGTCGCTGAGGAAGTAGGGCGCACCACCTTCTATACCGATGAAATTTCCCGCGCCACCGGGACACTCGAGCCGGCGGCGGGAGCTTTTAACGCTACGCATTACGGCGCCGTGCCGCGCGGGGTGGAAGTTGAGACCGTGAATCTCGATCATCTCGTGACGGAAGGCTGGGCGCCTCCGCTCATTGTTAAAATCGATGTCGAAGGTGCCGAGCTGCGCGTTTTGCGTGGCGGCCGGCGCTTGTTCGCGGAGCGTCGCCCCATTCTTCTCCTGGAAATCTTTGGTGATCGGCCGCAAACCTTCGCCCTCTTGGAAGAGTTCGGTTACCAATGTTTCGATTCAGATCGCCATTCCGCGGTGGCCGCGGAAACGGTGAACATTGTCGCGGTGAACCGGGAACTCGATCAGAGCGTGGCGGCTGTTCTCTCCGGGCTCGGATATCCCATTTAGGCATGAGCGAGCCGACTAAAGTGCCGGTCTCGATCATCGTGCCGATCAGGAACGAAGCCGCCAATCTCAGGCGGTGCCTCAATTCGGTGAAATGGGCGGACGAAATCTTCGTGGTCGATTCTCAGAGCACCGACGGCTCGATCGAGATCGCGCAGGAATACGGCGCCCACGTCGTCCAATTCGAATTCAACGGGACCTGGCCGAAGAAAAAAAACTGGGCTCTCGAAAATCTGCCATTCCGCAACCCGTGGATTTTCATCCTCGACGCCGATGAGGTATTGCCGCCGGAGGCGGAGACGGAATTCGCCGCCGCGATCGCGAACGCGGGGGACATCGCGGGGTATTGGATCAACCGGCATTTCATGTTCATGGGTCGCTGGCTCCGGCATTCCTATTATCCGAACTGGAATCTGCGCCTCTTTCGGCACTCGTTAGGCCGGTACGAAAAATTGACCGACGCCAATACCCACAGTGGCGACAATGAGGTGCACGAGCACGTCATCGTCCAGGGCCCCACCGGCCGGCTCCAATGCGAGATGGACCATTACGCCTTTCCCTCCGTGGAAGTTTTCGTGGAGAAACATAATCGGTATTCGAATTGGGAAGCGCGCGTCTCGGCCGATCGCACCCTTGCCGGCAGCGCCGACCAGATTCGGAGCGGCACAGTGGAAAGGCGCCGGAAGTTGAAGCTGCTTTCCCAGAAGTTGCCGTTCCGTCCGCTCCTGCGTTTTCTCTACATTTATGTCTGGCAGAAAGGTTTTCTCGATGGGCGCGAGGGTTATTATTTCGCGCGAATGCACGCTGTGTATGAATTTCTCTCCGTGGCCAAGACCTACGAGTTGACCAAGGGAAACCGGGCGCCGGGCCAGTAAACCCAATGCACGTCACGGTCTGGGGGATCAACTACGCGCCGGAGTTTACCGGCATCGCGCCACACAGCGTCGCGCTTTGCGAGTTCCTGCACGCCCGCGGAGACGAGGTGTCGATGGTCACGGGCTTTCCGTATTACCCTTCGTGGGAAAAGCCGATTAAGGATCGCGGACGCATCTATCGCACCGACCGGATCAACGGCGTCCCGGTGTATCGCTGCTGGCAGTTTGTGCCCAAGCAGGTCTCCGCCCTCAAACGGATTTTGCACGAGGCGAGTTTTATCTTCACCTCCACGGCACGCGCGCTCTTGCTCCCTCGCCCCGATGTTTATGTCCTCGTCTCGCCGCCGCTCTTGCTCGGAGTCGCCGGATGGTTCGTGGGGAAAATCAAAGGCGCGCCGTTCGTGTTTCACGTCCAGGACATGCAGCCGGACGCGGCCGTAGGACTCGGCATGTTAAAGGCGAGCTGGTTCACGAAAGCTCTCTATTGGTTCGAAGCGTTCGCTTACCGGAAGGCAGCGCGGGTTTCGGGCATCACCCAGGGGATGCTGAGAAGTTTTCGCGGCAAAGGCGTGCCTGAATCGAAGCTGGTTTATTTCCCCAACGCGATTGCATTGAAGCACTCCGACCCGGCTCCGGCACGAGGTGAATTTCGAAGCCGATACGCTTTCGGGCCGGAGGACTTTCTCGCGATCTACGCCGGAAATCTGGGCGTGAAACAGGGCCTGGATGTCCTCTTGGAAACGGCGCCGCTCTTGCGCGATCCGCGCATTCGCATCGTGATCTGCGGCGACGGCGCGCAACGCGAGACGCTGGAGAATCGGGTGCGTCAATCGAACCTTCCGAATGTGCGAATGCTTCCGTTGCAGGCCGGCCGCAACTATCGCGCCCTGCTGGTGGACGCCGATGTTTGTTTCATCACGCAACAAGTCGGTGCGGGCAATTCCTTCTTCCCCAGCAAGCTTCTCGGTTTGCTGGCCGAATCCAAAACCGTGATTACGGTCGCCGCGCCGGAATGTGAGCTGGCTCTTTCGCTGGTGGAAGGCGGGTTCGGCGTGAACATCGCGCCTGGTCATCCAAAGGAGTTAGCGGATTTGCTCGATTCCCTGGCGAATGATCCACAGCGTCTGGCCGAGTATGGCGCGGCGGGCCGCCGCTACGTCGAACAATTCGAGAAGAGCCGGGTCTTGGAAAACTTTCGGGAGGAATTGAGCGAAATCTCATAGGTCATATACGACCCATAAGACGTATTCAGTAGGCGCTGCGCGGCGGAACGATCAAGTGCACGAACGTGCGCAGGATGATGCCGCACTCGAGGGAGAGATTCCAGTTCTCGAGATACTCGATGTCGCACGCTACGCGGTTCTCGATGTCGGAGTGGTTCCGCGCTTCGCCTCGGAATCCTCGCACCTGGGCGAGGCCGGTGATCCCTGGCTTTACGAACGCGCGCACGTGATAGTTCGACATCAACTGCGAAAATTGCTGGTTGTGCTCGATCAGGTGCGGACGCGGTCCGACGATGCTCATGTCGCCAAGGAGCACGTTCCAAAATTGCGGGACCTCGTCGATGCTCAGTTTCCGGAACCATTTCCCCAGCGGATAAATCCGCTCGTCGCCGTTCCGGGCCTGACGCCCGATCTCTTCGTGGTCGGGCCGCATGGTGCGAAACTTAAAGATCTTGAACTGCCGATTTTGCATCCCGGCGCGCGTCTGCACATGAAAAAGCGGACCGGGCGATTGCAGGCGTTGCGCCAGCCAGACGATGGCGGTGAGGATTGGAAAGACGATCATCATAACCGGCAGCGAGATCGCGACGTCGATCACGCGTTTGAAACAACGATTGAGCGGGTTCTCCAGCGGTTCTTCGCGCAAACCGATGAAACGAAAACCGTCGTCTTCGAAATGCGTTACAGGATGGCGGAGCTTTTCCTCGAGATCGCTCACGATGAGCAGGCGGACGCCAAGTTGATCGCACACGCTAATGGTATGGCGGTTCCCCTCGGTGAAGAGCGGGAACTCGAGCATGATGATTTGCGTGACTCCGCGCTCGACGATGATCCGCTCGAGTTCGTCGGGGTGGCCCAGGACCGGGATCCCATCAGCTGTCTCTCCGATTGGTTCATCGCAAACGAGCCCGATCGTGCGCAATCCGATATCCGATTTCCGCCGCAACCAGCCGCGGAGCTGCGCCGCTTTCTCGGTCGATCCGATCAGGATTGTTTTTTCTTCGCGCGCCCCGGTGAAGATGCGACGGGCGAGAAAGGAGGGCAGGTAGTGGTGCGAAAAAAGCAGGGCGACGTAGAGCCAGGGGACGAAGTTGAAGAAGAAGATACGCGAAATGAAGGCGTCCTTGGTCGCGATCAGGTAAAGAACAAGGGTGCCGACGCTCGCAAAGACTTGCCGCATGCTCAGCCGGTGCTGACGCAGGAGCTCGTTCTGGAGGAAATAATTCTTCGAACCGTCGCGGCTGAGTGACTCAATCGTCATTCCCAGGACCAGCAATCCGCAGTAGATGCTGTAGCGCCGCCAGGTCAGCTCCGCCCCGGGCGAATAAAACGTGACCATGACCCAGACGCCGAACCAGAAGAGGATCGCGACGAGCAGGATCTGGCAAAGCAGGAAAACGCGATACAATCCCTGCGTGCGTTGCGTAACCATGATCAGTGCCTGAAGTCGAGGATGAGACTACGCCATGGCCGCCCGCCTTCAACCCATGGTAAAAACGGCGCGTGCATATGCTTTGAAAGCGCGAGTGGCGCCTGCTTAGCTGGAAGCTATTCCCATACCAAGACCTCGCCCCCGGCTGATGCAAAAGAAGCAATCTAAAATACGGTCCGGATCCTCCGCCCGCCCCGGGCGGGGGTGGAGAAATCTGGCCATGCCCGCGCTCCCGGTCCTGGCCTGTTTTCTCGGCGGCGCGACGGAAAAATGGAGTGAAGGAATCGTTATCGCTCTGCTCGGTCTGATTTTGCTGGCTGATCCGCCGCGGGCGTCCCTGGGACGAGTCCTGAATCTGATCGTTCTGGGCTTCGTCGCGTGCGCGGCCGTGGCCTTTTTGCCGGCCCGTTGGTTTTTTCAGCCGGCCTGGCGGGCCATCCTTTTGAACGATTTCGGGATCACTCTTCCCGCCACGCTTTCCGCGCAACCGTGGCTTAGCCTGGGATGCTTCATGAGCCTGATCGCCGGACTGTGCTGGCTTTATTCTGTGAGCACGGCGGACCTTGAGCTGCGTGATGTCCGCCAACAGATTCGCTTGTTCGCCGGCGGCATCGTTCTCCTGGTGGCGCTTTGCGTCGCGCTTTATTTCGCGCACACCGCGCTACCTTTCTGGCACAACCAGCGTGGATTTGGTCCGTTCCCAAATCGCAATCAGACGGCAAACCTCTTCGGTCTGACGGCGATCGTTATTTTGGCCTGCGGCCAGGATGATCTCCGGCACGGGCGGAAGCGCTGGATCGCGTGGCTGCTCGCACTCGGCCTCATTGTGTGGGCGATCGTGCTCGATTTTTCGCGCGCGGGAATCCTCATTCTCGCAGCCGGGAGCGCTTTCTGGCTCGCCGCCTTTGCCTTGCGCAAAGGTTCGGTTGCGCGCATCGCGCTCGGCCTTTCGGTGTTACTCATTCTGGCGACGGTCTTCCTGGTCTTCGGTGGGCAGACTTTTGAGCGCTTCCATCTCCGCGCGGGCGCCGGCGAAACGGGTGATGTGACCACGGACCTGCGCTGGGCCATCTTCCGCGACGCCTTCCAGCTGATCAGGGCTTCGCCCTGGTGTGGCATCGGCCTTGGGAATTTCGACAGCGTTTTTGCCATCTTTCGTGATGCCTCATTGAACGGCTCGCGGGCGATACATCCCGAGAGCGATTGGTTCTGGCTCTGCGTCGAAGTGGGCTGGCCCGCTATCGTTCTAACGATCGCTGGGAGCGCGATTCTGATCCGGCGCGTGTTCCCTTTGCAGGAGGGGACGAATCAGCGCCTCCGGCTCGCCGCCTTGATCGCGGCAGTGCTTTTCGTCCTGCACGGAGTGGTGGATGTTTCCGGGCACCGGGTCGGGACCGCCTTCGCCGGCATATTCCTTATGGGAATGGCGATGCGGCGTCCGATAGAATTGCGGCCGAGTTTGTTGGCGCCGATCGCCTTCCGCTTCCTCGGGGTCTTGCTTTTGACCGCCGGGATTACCTGGGTTGTTGCCACGCGTTACGAAATGCTTTTGCCGGGCGCCATCGGGGTCGACAACGAAATGCGCCAGGCCGTGATCGCGTTGCGCGGGCGAAATTTCCCGGAGACGATCTCGCGCACCACCCGCGCGCTGGAGTGGGCGCCGCTCAAATGGCAGCTCTACTTTTCGCGCGCTCTCGGCAAGGTCGGCGCCAAACAGCCGCCCTCTGATGGGCTCGATGATTTTCGAAGGGCGCGTTTCCTGGAACCGAATGCGTACGAAGTCCCGTTCGAGGAAGGCAACGCCTGGCTTGGCTCGCAGCCGGGCCTCGCCATCACCGCGTGGCGGGAGGCGTTGCGGCGGGTTGGAGTGCAAAAGCTCGAAAAGTACGCGCACATGCTTTCCCTCGCGGCGCAGTACAGTCCGGCTGTGTTCGCGGGGTTGGAAGAGATCGGCCTCGCTCGCCACGATCTCGCGCTGGTCTATTTCGAGCGCGCCGCCGGCGAGAAGTTCGTGAACGGCGTTCAGCGCTTTCTCCAGCACGACCCGGAGCTGCAAACTTTCTCCGACATCGAGAAAATCAGGTTCTTTTCGCTTTGGGCGGAACGAAGCGATCTCGGGGAATTGGCGCGCCAGGTTGAGGCGCACCCCGATTGGATGACCCACGCCTGGCGAGCAATGGCCACCTATCACGCCAGCCGGAATGATTTTCGCAGCGCGTACGGTCTTGTCCGCCGTTTTGGAGAAACTCCGCCGTTGCCGGAGCCGGGCGCGCGTGTTCCCATCGATCAACTCCGGCAAGCGCTTCACGCCGCGCCGGATAATTACGGTTTCGGCTACCAGCTTTACCGCGAACAAATGGCACAGGGAAAAATCGACGAGGCGCTCGTGACGGTCCGTCATTTCACCGAGCTTCCGGATTGCCCCCGCTACTTTCATTTCCTGGAAGCGGAAGCCTGGGCGGCGAAAGAAAACTGGGAGCGCGGTTGGAAAGCGTGGCAAAAATTTCACACCGCGGTAAAGCAATGACATCGCCTCTCCCACGAGCGGCGCTTTCCAACCCGCAAATCCCCGGTGATGAAGGCGCAAACTTTTCGTCTGTTGCAAGCCGGTTCGGAAGGCGCCGGTTCTGGTTTTTTCTGACGGCTCTCTTTGTGATTTGCGTTACGGCCGCGGCGGATTGGTTTACGGCTACAACGTCACGGCTCTATGTGGACGAAGAGAGCATCGCGAGCCGGCAGGAGGGGTCAGTCTGGCAGCATTTCGCTCTGCGCGGAAATGAGGTCGCGCCGGAAATCATCTGCTCCGACGAAGCGCGCTTCGTATTTCCAGTTTCCCAAGCCGCCCCGCACTGGCTTTTGTTTTCCGCGCATCCTGAAGGAGACGCGGAGTATAAAATTATCCTGCGTAATGGCGCCGGGCCGCATGAGATATCCGCCCGGAAAATCACCGGCCCGGTCTCCGAACGCATTTCGCTGTCCGCCGGGAAGGGAGAGCTCGAGTTTGTCGTCCATGGTCGCATCGCGTGGTTTGATCCGCGTCTGGAGCGAAAATTTTTTCTATGGCCGGTTTATCTCGGCGCTTTCATTGCGTTACTGATCGCGTTCCGAAAGTGCCCGGCGCCGCCGGCCTTTCGCGCCAGCGTCGGCAACTGGCTGGCCCTGGTCGCGAGCACGGTCGTCTGTCTGGGGTTGATCGAGTTTGTCCTTCGCCGGGTGGCCTCGAGGCTTCCGCCCGCCGTGCTCAGCGCGCGCCCCGACGTGGGATTGCAGGCGCAGGATCCGCGCTGGGCCGATTCCCCACGCTGCAGGCGGCGGCTTTCTCCGAATTTGAACACCACTTGTGAATGGCGCCTGGGCGACGTCGTGCGCATGGGATTCATTCTGCCTGAATTGTTGGAAAGCACGGTCCATCATTACCCGTTTCAGACCGATGCGGAGGGCTTCCGAAATCCGGCGGTTCGTCCGAAAATCGATATCGCCGCGCTGGGTGATTCGTTCACCGACGCGATGACCTCGCCGGTGGAAGAAGCATGGCCTTCGCGTCTCGAAAAAATTACCGGCCAGAAAGTGCAAAATTACGGGACCTCCACGTTCGGTCCGCAACAGGAGCTCTATGTCCTGGAAGATTACGCGATCCAGCATCAGCCGGGTAAGGTCGTGCTCGCCTTCTTCGCCGGGAACGATCTCTTCGATGCCGAGCACTTCGACACGTGGGAACGCGGCCAGGAAAAGCCCGGCGATGAGACGGCGGGATGGCGTCTCCCGAAAAGATTTCGGCGTTACGAAACGCTCATCCTGACCACGCTCGTTCGGGTGGCTCTTCCGGCCTCAGCTCCGCGGAAAAACGCGGAGCCGGCGACAGCTCCAATCGATCCGAAGCCAGGTTTCGATCGCGGCGTTTACCAGATTCCTGTTCCCGGTGGGGGCTCGCTTCGTTTTGCGGTGATGCCCTCTTATCTGCAAAAACTCGGGACTTCGCGGCGAGAATTCGAGCAATCTCGTGGATGGGAACTTTTCCGCGCTACGCTTCTGCGCATGAAAGAGACGTGTGATCGGGCCGGGAGCCAATTGACAGTAATGTTTATCCCTTCCAAGTCCGAAACATACTGGCCCCTGGTCGAGCGCTCGTTAGGCCCGGATGAGTTGCAGCGCGCGATCGATTTTTCGTGCAAATACAATTCCCCCCACGTTCTCGCCAGTGACATCCACGCAAACCGGCTCGCGCAAAACGACTTGGTCCGGGATTTTTGCGCCGAGGCAAAGATTCCCTTTCTCGATCTGACGCCCGCGCTCGAACAAAGCGCCGCGGCTGGACGTCCCGTTTATTTCGGCGATGACGCGCACTGGAATGCCGCTGGTCACGAACTCGCGGCCCAGGAACTGGCGAAATTTCTCGCTCTCCGCCCGTGAACATTCTCGGCATTTCAGCCTTCTATCACGATAGCGCCGCGTGCCTGGTGCGCGACGGGAAAATCATCTCCGCTGCCCAGGAAGAACGTTTCACCCGAAAAAAACACGACGCCGGATTTCCGCAGCAGGCCATCGATTACTGTTTGCGGGAAGCTGGGTTGTCCGGCGGTAGCCAACTCGATCTCGTGGCGTTCTACGAAAAGCCGTTCCTGAAGTTCGACCGGCTTCTCTCGACTTATCTCTCCTGCGCGCCTCTCGGACTTCGCTCGTTTGTGAAAGCGATGCCGGTCTGGATGAAACAAAAGATCTGGATCAAGGACGCGATCAGAAATGCGCTCCAGTTCGAAGGGCCTCTCATATTTCCGGAGCATCACGAGTCTCACGCGGCCTCCGCTTTTTTTCCTTCACCCTTCGAGGATGCCGCGGTGCTCACGATCGATGGCGTCGGCGAATGGACAACCACCAGCATTGGCCGCGGGGCAGGGAACCGGGTCGAACTGCTGTCGGATTTGCGATTTCCGCATTCGCTCGGTCTGCTCTACTCCGCCTTCACCTACTATCTCGGTTTTCGGGTCAACTCCGGCGAATACAAAATGATGGGCCTCGCGCCTTACGGCGAACCGGTTTGCCGCGATTTGATTCTCTCGGAATTGATCGATCTGAAGGACGACGGCTCCTTCCGCCTCAATCTCCGCTACTTCGATTTCATGGCGGGTCTCACCATGACGAACGCGGCGTTCCATAGCTTGTTCGGCGGACCGCCCAGGAAGCCGGAAGGGCAGTTGACCCAGCGGCACATGGACATCGCGCGCTCGATCCAGGCGGTGACGGAAGAAGTGATGTTGCGCCTCGCCCGGCACGCTCACGCATTGACGGGCGCTCGTAACCTTTGCCTGGCGGGAGGCGTCGCACTCAATTGTGTGGGGAACGGCCGGGTTCTCCGCGAAGGACCATTCGAAAAAATCTGGATTCAGCCGGCTGCGGGAGACGCCGGCGGCGCGCTCGGCGCGGCCCTGCTCGGCTGGCATCATTATCGGGCACAACCCAGACAAGTTTCCGGCACCGGCGATTCGCAAAGTGGCTCCTTTCTGGGGCCGGAGTACGCCGCCGATGACTTCCTTCAGCGCTCCGGGATTCCGCACGAGAAAATCAACGAGGACGAACTGATGTCGCGCGTGGCCAAATTGATTGAGGCGGGACAGGTGATCGGGTGGTTCCAGGGCCGGATGGAATTCGGGCCCCGAGCGTTGGGGAATCGCTCGATTCTGGGCGACGCGCGTTCTCCGGAGATGCAGGAGAGGTTGAATTTAAAGATTAAATTCAGGGAGAGCTTCCGCCCGTTCGCCCCCTCGATCCTGCGCGAGCGAGTCAGTGATTGCTTCGAGTTGGAGGAAGAAAGTCCCTACATGCTTGTCGTCGCGCCGGTGAAGCAAAGCCTATGGGTAAACAGGCCGGGCGAAAACGCTGCCGCCGATTTCCTCGACCGATTGAAGACGCCTCGCTCCACGCTTCCCGCGATCACTCACATCGATTACTCGGCTCGCGTCCAGACCGTCGACGTCGCGGAAAATCCCCGCTTTCACCGTCTGCTGAGCGCATTTGAAAAGAACACGGGCTGCCCGGTTCTCGTGAACACCTCATTCAACGTTCGGGGCGAGCCGCCGGTCTGCACGCCCGAAGACGCTTTCCGCTGTTTCATGCGCACCGGGATGGATTATCTCGTGCTCGGAAATTTTCTTCTCAACAAAGCGGAGCAGTCTGCCGACGCGGGAAATAGTGGCCCCCCCCATTCCCCGAAGTCGTGGTTTGGCGAAGAATTTCAAAGGCTAGATCAGTCTCCGCGCGCGTTTCGCCGTTTCGGCTTCACCATCGCCCCCGTGATGCTCTTGTTGGGTAGTTTTCTGTTATGGCGTCGTCCGCATCCCGCGGGTTGGCTGGTAACCTCCATCGGAGCGCTCCTCCTGCTCCTGGCGGGCTTTGTCCCCGCCGCGCTGAAATACCTGCACGCGCCCTGGATGATGCTGTCGCTCGCCCTCGGCTGGATTATGAGCCGGCTTCTTCTCACTGTGCTCTTTTTCCTGGTCATAACTCCGATCGGCCTGCTGCAACGCGCCTTTGGGAAGCGCTCGATCGAAACTGCGCTCGACTCTGACGCCACCAGCTACTGGCAGTCGCGGACGAAAAGCAGCGCCGCGTCCGAATACGAAAAGCAATTCTAGGTTGGTCGCCCGCGATCTCGCACATTGAGCTCGGAGCGCTCGATCCATCTTGATCAATTACGCTGGCTGGAACAGATTTGGGCTGATGAGCGGCAAGCTTTCCATCCTGCGCGAGTTTTGGGATTTCCTGCGCGTTCGCAAGAAATGGTGGCTCGCGCCCGTCGTCATTCTGCTGCTCACGCTCGGCCTTATTCTGGTCGTGACCGAAGGCTCGGCCCTGGCGCCGTTCATCTACAGCCTGTTCTAGCCTGCTTAATTGCGGAAATTTGTTGAAGAATTAGGCTGTCCGGGCTTCATCCGTGCTTTCTTCCCGGGGACCCGCTTTTTATGCCATCAACATTCGCCGAAAACAAAGCTGTCCAATTTGCCCAGCCGACCCAGTTGCCGGAGACCGAAGAGCAACGCCAGGCCTGGCTCCAGGCCAACAAGCATTGGTGGGAAACCAACCCGATGCGTTACGATTGGCTCGCTAAGATTCCCCATCCGGAATTCACCAGGGAATTTTACCAGGAGATCGACAGTCGCTTCTTCGCCAACACCCACGAATACCTGCCCGCCACGAAGATTCCGTTCGATGCGCTGATCGATTTCGATGCTTTGCCGCACCAAAAGGTCCTGGAAATAGGGGTGGGCAATGGCAGCCACGCTCAATTGTTGGCAACCTACGCGAAAGATTTTACCGGCATCGACCTGACCGACTACGGGGTGAAGTCGACTTCAAAGCGAATCGAAATCTTCGGCCTGAAGAACGCCAGGATTTTGCAGATGAATGCCGAGGATCTGAAATTCGAGGACGCCTCCTTTGATTTTGTCTGGAGCTGGGGAGTGATCCATCACTCCGCGAATACCCGGCAAATTCTCAAGGAAATCCACCGCGTCCTGAAACCGGGCGGTGTGTTCAAGGCCATGGTGTATTACCGCAGCTTCTGGAGTTATTACACCTATGCTGTTCTGCTCGGCATCTTCAAAGGGTACTTCTTCAAGGGCGATTCGCTCCACGAATCGGCGCAAAGAATGACTGACGGCGCGATTGCGCGTTCCTATTCCCAGCGCGAATGGCGGCAGGAATTAGAGGACGGCGGGTTGCAGTGTCAGGAGATACGAATCATGGGCCTGAAATGCGCGATTCTGCCGCTGCCGGGCAGCCGCCTGAAATATGCGATCCTCGATAAAGTTCCCAACCGCGTGAGCCGTTTCATGACCAACAATCTGCGCATGGGCAGTTTTATTGTCTCATCGGCGACGAAGCCGTCGTAGTTCGGGCAGTTCGCGCGAGCTCGCTATTTATCCGCCAGGGCCGCTTGCGCCGCAGCCAGGCGGGCGATCGGGACCCGGAAGGGACTACAGCTGACATAGTCCAGGCCAAGACGGTGACAGAACTTCACGCTATCGGGATCGCCGCCGTGTTCGCCGCAAATGCCTAGCTTGATTTCTGGGCGACTGCTCCGGCCTTTCTCGACTGCGATCTGCATGAGCTGGCCCACGCCGGTTTGATCGAGCGTGGCGAACGGATTTTTCTTGAAGATCTCGTTCTCGACGTAAGGCATGAGGAAGTTGCCCATGTCGTCGCGGCTGATGCCGAGCGCCATTTGGGTGAGGTCGTTTGTGCCGAAGCTGAAGAACTCGGCGCTTTTCGCGACTTCGTCGGCCGTGAGTGCGCCACGCGGGACTTCGATCATCGTGCCGACGAGATAAGCGAATGTTACCTTCTTTTCCGACATCACTTCCTGCGCGACGCGATGAACGATCTCGGCCTGGAGGTCGAACTCCTTCTTGAAACCGACGAGCGGAATCATGATTTCCGGTTTCACCTTGATCTTCTTCTTCGCGACCTCGGCCGCGGCTTCGAACACCGCTCGGGCCTGCATCTCCGTGATCTCCGGATAGGCGATGCCGAGACGGCAGCCGCGATGACCCAGCATCGGGTTGAACTCGTGAAGCTGCCTGACGCGTTGCGCGATCTTCTCCGCGCTGATGCCGATTTTTTCGGCGAGGTCGGCTTGCGATTCCGCTTCGTGCGGGAGGAATTCGTGGAGCGGCGGATCAAGGAACCGGATGGTGGCGGGATAACCTTTGAGCGCCTTGAAGATGCCAACAAAATCTTTCCGTTGATAGGGCAGCAGTTTCGCGAGCGCCGTTTTCCGGTCTTTCACGTTATCGGCCAGAATCATCTCGCGCATCGCATCAATGCGATCGCCTTCGAAGAACATGTGCTCGGTTCGCGTGAGACCGATGCCGACTGCGCCGAAAGCGAGCGCGTTCTCGGTCTGTTCCGGGTTATCGGCATTGCAGCGGACATCGAGGCGCGCGGCCTTGGCGCACCACGCCATGAGCTGATTGAACGCTTTGAATTTCTCCGTTCTCTGCGCGGCTTTGTCGCCGTGCAGCATGCCGGTGATGATCTCACTCGGCGCGGTGGCGATCTGGCCGGCGTAAACCGTTCCCGCCGTCCCATCGATCGAAAGGAAGTCGCCTTCGTTGAAGGTCTGGCCATCCACGGAAACGGTCTTCTTCGCGTAATCGATCTGGAGCGCTGAAGCGCCGCAGATGCAGACCTTCCCCATCTGCCGGGCCACCAGGGCGGCGTGCGATGAGACGCCGCCTCTCGCGGTGAGGATGCCCTCGGCTGCGATCATGCCGCGCAGATCTTCCGGGCTCGTTTCGTTGCGCACGAGCAGGACTTTCTCGCCGTTCTCCGCCGCCGCCGCCGCGCGATCCGCGTTGAGATAAATCCTGCCGGAAGCGGCGCCGGGGCCGGCCGGAAGGCCGCTGGCGATCGCTTTCGCTTTCTTCACTTCCGCGACGTCGAAAATCGGGGCGAGCAGTTGATCAAGTTGATCCGCCGGATTGCGCATCACCGCCGTTTTCCAATCGATTAGCTTCTCCTTGAACATGTCCATGGAGAACTTGAGCGCTGCCGCCGCGGTCCGTTTGCCGTTGCGCGTCTGGAGCATGAACAGCTTGCCATCCTGGATGGTAAACTCGACGTCCTGCACATCTTTGAAATGCTTCTCGAGTGTGGCCCGGACCTTGAGCAATTCCGCATAGCACTTCGGCATCAGCTTCTTTAACTGGAGGACAGGCTGCGGCGTGCGAACGCCGGCCACAACGTCTTCGCCTTGCGCGTCGATGAGGAATTCGCCGTAGAACTCGTTCACGCCGTTCGCCGGGTTGCGGGTGAAGGCAACGCCCGAACCGGAGTTCGCCCCGGTGTTCCCGTAAACCATCGCCTGCACGTTCACCGCCGTGCCCCAGTCCTGCGGGATATTGTATTTCCGGCGATAAACGATCGCGCGGTCGTTCATCCAAGAGCCGAAGACAGCGCCGGCCGCACCGGTGAGCTGGTCCCACGGATCGTTTGGGAACGCGCGCCCGGTGCGTTCTTGCACCAGCTTTTTGAAGCGGACCACGAGCTCCTGGTAATCGGCGGCGTCGAGCTTGGAATCGTCGATGTCGTGCTGGCCGAACTTCTCGTCCTTGTAATGCTCGATGACCGATTCGAACGGATCGTGATCGTCGCCTTCGCGTTTCTGCACGCCCATGACGACGTCGCCATACATCTGGATGAAACGGCGATAACAATCCCAGGCAAATCGCTCGTTCTTCGTCGCCGCGACCAGAGCTTTCACGGTGTCGTCGTTCAGCCCCAGGTTCAGGATCGTGTCCATCATGCCTGGCATGGAATCGCGTGCACCGGAGCGGACCGCGACCAGCAACGGCATCTTTTGGGTATCGCCGAATTTGGCACCCATGATCCGCTCCATCCTGGCCACGCCCTTCTCAATTTCATCCTGGAGCGAGGCCGGATAAGTGCGCTTATGTTCGTAATAATAGGTGCAGACTTCGGTCGTGATCGTGAATCCCGGAGGCACCGGAAGACCGATGCGGGTCATCTCTGCGAGGTTCGCGCCTTTGCCGCCGAGAAGCGGTTTCATGTTCCCGGCGCCGTCAGCTCGGCCGTCCCCGAAATAATAAACGAACTTCTGCGGCTTTCCCTTTGCTGAAGCTGGCTTGATGGGCTGCGATCGTTTGCGTGAACTGGATTTTTTTTGAATGGCCATGCGGAGAATGAAAATGACGAACGGCGGAGCCGAACGGAGGGCCAAGCTAAGTGCCGCCTCCGAGGTGTCAACGAAACGGCTGTCTCGGAAAACCGAGAGTGCGACTACTGGCCCGGAGCCCCGTGGCTCTCCCCGAGGACCTCGTCGATGGCCGCATTGAACTCGTTCAGGCCTGTGCTCGGAACAATGATCGTATTTCGCCTTCCGTGTGCCTCCTCGGTGATGCGCAAAAAGCGTCCACGATCGTTCTCACGGAATTCAAAATGAAACCGTTTCCGTTCGATCTGAACTTCTTTCGCTTCGAGAATGGTGTCCATTTGGAAACCACGGGACGTTACAGACCCCGTCCGAGAAATTGAAGCAAATTCGGCGGAGCTCGCCAAGCGCAAGCTCTTTAGCGGGAATAGCTTTCTATCTGCGCCTGGCACGTTCGCGGCGGACCGGAGCCGGACGAGCGCCGGTTTTTCGCGGTGCCGACTCCGCGACGATCGCGAAATCAACCTGGCGTTTGAAGACATCCACTCGCGCCACGAAAACGCGCAGCTGATCGCCGACCGAGAACTGCCGGCGCGATTGACGGCCGATGAAGCGGCGTTGCGTTGGGTGAAAAACGTAGAAGTCGTCGGTGAGTGACGAGATATGGACGAGGCCGGTGAGCAACACGTCCGGCAGCTCGACCAGCAGTCCGAAATTTTTGACGTCGATGATCGCCGCGCGAAAGATCTGCGGATCGCGCGCTTCGAGTTGGCGCTGAAAGAACTCGAGTTTCTTCATCTTGACGGAGTCCATCTCGGCGTCCGCCGCCACGCGTTCGGTGATCGACATGTGTTCGGCGGCGGAGGTGAGCTGCCCGATGTCGGCACGAGCCGCGCGGGACTGGCCGAGATTGGCCAGCGCCCGGTGCACGATCAAATCGGCGTAGCGCCGGATCGGGCTGGTGAAGTGCGTGTAATTATTCTTAGCCAGGCCGTAATGGCCGAGCGGTTGGACTGCGTAACGCGCTCGCTTCAAACTTTTCAGGAGCCCAATCTTGAGCGCCTGTTCTTCCGGCTTCCCTCGCAGGGACGCGAGCAGGCGTTGCAGCTCCGCGCGATTAGTCACGTCGCCGACCTTGTAATTGTAGCTCAGAATCAACTCGCGGTACTCCGCCAGTTTCTCCGGATCCGGATTTTCGTGGACGCGATAGACTGTCGGGATATTTCGGTTTTTCAGCTCGCGCGCCACCGCCTCATTGGCCGCCAGCATGAATTCTTCGACCAGTTGGTGGGACTCGTCGTTCTCGATCCGCTCGAGCTGAATCGGCTTGCCCTCGGCGTCGAGCCGCACCTTCACTTCCGGGAAATCGAGATCGAGCGATCCCTGTTCGAAACGTTTTTTCCGCAGGAGCGAGGCCAGTTCCCACGCGACGTGCAGCCGCTCGCTTAACTGGTCGTTAGGCGTGGCCCGCAGGATCGCGTAAGCCTCGCGGTAAGTCAGCCGGCGCGAGCTGCGGATGACGGTTCGCGCGAACCGGCAGCTTTTGGTTCGCCCGTCTTTTGTAAATTCAATGAAGGCGGAATGTGTGAGTCGGTTCACGTCCGGCTTTAAACTGCAAACGCCGTTGCTCAGGCGTTCCGGCAGCATCGGGATCACACGATCCGGGAGATACACGCTGTTGCCGCGTTTGAAGGCTTCCCGGTCCAGCCGCCCGCCTGGTTTCACGTAGGCGGCCACGTCGGCAATGTGCACTCCGAGACGCCAGCCCCCGCCCGGCATACGCTCAACATTGATCGCGTCGTCGAAGTCGCGGGCGTCGTCCGGATCGATCGTAACGATAAACTGGCCGCGCAAATCTTCGCGGCCCGCGAACATTTCCTCACCGACCGTCTCGGGGATTGTCTCCGCCTCCGCCGTTACTTCGCGCGGAAATTCAGTCGGCAGGTGATACTTTCGAATGATCGAAAGCATGTCCACGCCGGGGGCGGAGCTGGGCCCGAGGACTTCGATAATCTGGCCCTCGGGATTGACATGGCGCGATTCCCACGGCTCAAGACGCACCACAACTTTGTCGCCGCGCTCCGGCGTTCTGGGCAACGGCGGCTGCGGCGGAACCTGGACATAAACGTTGTGGACGACGCGCGGATCGTCCGGGACAACGTAGAAAAAATTCTTGGATCGCTCCAGGGTTCCCACAATCGAATCATGCGCGCGTTCGAGGATGCGGATGATCCGCCCTTCGGTGCGCCCAGTGCCGCTCTTTGCGCGGGAGTATTGTTCGTCGCGCGTTATTCTTGCCACGACTTTATCGCCGTGCATGGCCGTGCCGGTGTTCTGCGCCGCGATGAAAAGATCCTGCTCTCCCGGCTTCTCGCGAGTGAGGAATGCGTAACCTGCCTGGTGCACGTGGAGCTTCCCTGTAACCAGGTCCGCCTCCGACGGCAGGACATAGCGGTTCTTCCGGATGAGCGCGATCTCTCCGGATTGCTCGAGCTGACGCAGCATTTCGTTCAAGCCCATGCGGACGCCGCTCTTCCGGCCCAGCGCTTTCCCAAGTTCCGCCTTATCGAGAGGCCGATATTTGGGTGCGCTCAACAGGCGCAGGATTTGTTCGCGAAGCTGATCCTTTTCTGATTTCACAATACTGGAGCTGTCACTCTTCACGCGAACGGGGCAGGGCACGAATGTAAATTTTCGCCGCAACGAGTTCCGCCGGCGCATCGAATAAACCGCACCCTATGTTAGTCTCACCTGAATGAGTGGGACGCTCTGGCGAATCGCAAACCGCGCGATGGATCTGTCCCAGCACTCCTTCATCATGGGCGTGCTCAATGTCACTCCGGATTCATTCTCTGACGGCGGCGCTTTTTCCACCACGGAAAAGGCGGTGGAGCAGGGCGCCCGCATGATGGCGGAAGGGGCAAAGATAATCGACGTGGGAGGCGAATCTACGCGCCCCGGCGCGGAGTCGATCTCCGCGGAAGAAGAGCTGGCGCGCGTGCTGCCCGTGATCGCGCAACTACGCGAGATGAACAACGAAGCGCTCATTTCGATCGATACCACCAAAGCTGCGGTCGCGCGCAAAGCGTTGAATGCGGGCGCCTCAATCATCAACGACGTCAGCGGCGGACGCGCTGATCCGGAAATGATGCCACTCGCGGCTGA
This sequence comes from Verrucomicrobiota bacterium, assembly GCA_041167585.1. Taxonomy (GTDB): domain Bacteria; phylum Verrucomicrobiota; class Verrucomicrobiia; order Chthoniobacterales; family UBA10450; genus AV80. The sequence continues at coordinate 51,495 of JBEEHV010000019.1, read as the reverse complement.
GAAAAAGGCGGCGTTCATTATCATGCACATGCGGGGAACGCCTCGAACAATGCAGGCCGATCCGCACTATGATGATGTCGTCACGGAAGTGGCTGATTTTTTTCGACAACAATATGCCCGCGCCCTAGAGTGCGGCATTGATTCGATGGCCATCGCCTTTGATCCGGGAATTGGATTCGGCAAAACTGTTGCGCACAATCTCGCGCTGCTCGCTCATCTGTCGCGACTTCGCACTAATGATCGTCCCATCGTGGTCGGCGTTTCCCGGAAATCTTCCCTCGGCCAGATGATCGGCTCGAACGAAATGAGCGATCGCCTAGCCCCCACTATCGCTTTCACGGCGATGCTGCGTGAGCGCGGCGCGAACGTGCTCCGCGTGCACGACGTGAAAGAAAACGTGGCGGCTCTGCGCGTCGCGGAACGATTGCTCGAAGCGACGCCATGACCCAGCAAATCGTCCAGATCTGGATCGGGAAATGGAGAAGTCTCATCGAGATCATTCTCCTGAGCGTGGGAATCTACTATGGCTATCTCTATTTTCGCGGCACGCGCGGCGCGAAAGTCCTCACCGGTTTGGCCATCGTCTTTCTAACCCTGACTCTCATTTCGCAGTTGCTGAACCTCATGGTCATTGGCTGGATCATCCGCAGCTTTTCGGTTTTTCTGGCCGTCGCGCTCGTCGTGATTTTCCAGCCGGAATTGCGGCGCGGCCTCGCCGAACTGGGTGGGCATCCCATCTTTTCCCTGACCAGCGAGAAACGGGAAACGGTGCATGATATCGCCGAAGCGGTAAGCCAGTTGGCAAACAAGCAGTTCGGCGCGCTGATCGCGATCGAACGCGATACCTCGATCCGCGTTTACGAGGAAACCGGTGTCATCATCGATTCCGTTTTTTCGATCGAGCTCATGCTTACACTCTTTCATCCCAAGGCCGCCCTGCATGACGGCGGCGTGATCGTGCGGAACGGGCGCATCGCCGCGGCCGCGTGCATCTTCCCGGTCAGTCAGCGCGAAACGCTGGATCGCAGTCTGGGTCTGCGGCATCGCGCCGGTCTGGGCATTACCGAGGAGTCGGATGCGATCGCGGTCGTCGTTTCGGAAGAAACCGGGGGCATCTCCATCTGTCACCGGCGCCGAATCGAGCGAGGTTTTACCCCTGAGACATTCCGGCAGCGCATTGGCGAAATTCTGCTCCAAGGCACCTATGAAGAAACTGATTCAACACAATTGGCGCGCGAAGTTGATCTCCCTGTTACTCGCGACAACCCTCTGGTACCTAATCAAAAAGAACGTAGCGACGACACAATCGCTGTCTGACGGGCCCGACACGGAACCGGGGTTGACCGAAAAGCGCTAACCCGCGCTAACGCAGAAAGCGCGCGAGATTTTCTTCCTCCCAGCGTCGCGCACGCCGGTATCCCGGGAACTCGCGTTCCCTGCGATAAAATTGCTCGGTGTGAACGAGACGCCGTCCGTTCGCACCGATTTCATCGGGCACGACGGAATGCAGCATCTCGTGGTAAAGGACGTACTGGAGAAACCAAAGGGGAACGAAAGGCTGATCCAAAAGGGGATTGATCCGGATGATGCGATCTTCTTCCTGAATGGTTCCGAAGATGAAATATTCTTTCGGGCGCCGTTTGCGCCGCCGGCCCCACATCACCTTGTAACCGCGCAGTCGTCCGCGGAAGTGACGCTCGTTCAACCGATCGAAAATAGCGCGCAGATCAAAATACTTTCCTTCGTGCTGGAGGTTGAGTTGCCGCTGCATCGGCAATTTCGGATGCGCAATTTTTCGTTTCGTTTTCTTTGCCATATAACGTCCCCTCGTTGAAACAACGTCCCGATTCCCACTTAGTTTACTGAGCCTAATTCGGCTTAACAAGGGAAGGCGCAAAAAATTTCACTCGCCGAATTAAACGGCTGGAATAGAACGATTTACGGTCGATCAACACGGATTCGGGAGAATGCTCAATGCTGTGCCAAATCGCGCTCCAAAATTTGATTGGTTGGGATTTAACTACTTGGATTTCAATCACATACGCGGTGCTTGTTTGAGCGTAAACCCGGCCCGCCTCGTTCGCTGGCGCAGAAGCGCTTTGTTTACGGTCCACCCCGCCAGGCATGCTCCCGATTTACGAAAAACCCGAGTGAGCTTGTTGTCCGCTGCCTCACGCCGTGATAACGAGTAACATTAATCCCACATGACTCCGTTCCTCCGAAAATTGCTCGGGCTCAATTGGCTGCTGCTCGCCACCATGCTGGCGCTCGCGGTTTTCGGAGTTATCGCGATTTACAGCGCGACTTACATGCGGGAAGAAGTCGCCGCCGATTATTGGCGCAAACAGGCCAACTGGGTCGCGATCGGCTTCATCGCCTTCATGATCACCAGCTTGATCGATTACCGTTGGATTCGTTGGGGTGCACTCCCGACGTATGTGGTCGGACTGATCTTTTTGGTCATGACGAAATTCATGGGGACGAAAGTCTACGGAGCGCGCAGCTGGCTTCATTTGGGACCGATCAACTTTCAGCCGGCCCAGGTCGCCGTCATCGCTGGGATCATGGTGCTCGCCTTGTTTCTTAGTCACAACCAATTCCGCGACATGCATCCGATGCTGCGATTGATCTTTGCTTTCGTGATCGTGGGCGCGCCCTGTCTTCTCATCCTGATGCAGCCGGACCTGGGAGAAACCATCATCTGGGGGCCTGTTTTGCTCGCCTTGCTTTTCGTAGGTGGAATACCGGTGCGCTATTTGGTTTGCATCATCCTCATCGTGGCTACGGCGATGCCGATCGCCGCGAATCTCGTGCTGAAGACGTACCAACAGGAGCGCCTTACGGCCTTCGTCCATCCAGAGATCGATCCGCGAGGCGCCGCCTGGGCCATCAATCAATCTCTCATCGCCATCGGTTCTGGCGGCTGGTCCGGCAAGGGATTCAAGGCGCCGAACACGCAAATCGAACTTGGCTTCCTGCCCGCGACCGCGGTGCACAACGATTACATCTTCTCCGCCATCGGAGAGCAGTGGGGCTTTGTCGGCGGGATGTTTCTCATCGCCGCCTTCGGGTTAATGCTCATGACCTGTCTCTTCGTGGCGTTTTTCGCGGGAGACCAATTTGGACTTCTTCTCGTGATCGGGATCACCGCGCTCATTTTTACCCACGTCTTTCAGAATATCGGCATGACCATTTCGATGCTGCCCATCACGGGCGTGCCGTTGCCTCTGATCAGCTACAGCGGTTCCTTCGTCCTCGTGATCATGTTCGGTCTGGGAATCGTGAACAGCGTGTGGGTGCATCGGAGAGAAGCGGCCCGCTGATCGGCGCGGTTGGCAGCCACGCAGTTTACTTTCGCCTTCCGCGTCTCTAAAATCCGCGGCGACGCATGGAAACGGATTACAAGGTCAAGCTCGAGATTTTCGAAGGCCCGCTTGATCTTTTGCTTTACCTGATCAAGCGCGACGAAATCGACATTCATGAGATTTCGCTCGAGCGGATCACGAGCCAATACCTCGAATACCTTCAGGCTTTCACGGAGTTGAACATCGATATCGCCGGCGAATTTATCGTCATGGCGGCGAATTTGATTTACTTGAAAAGCCGCAGCCTCCTGCCGGTCGACCAGCAGCCGCCCGATGAAGACGCGCAGGAAGACGATCCACGGTGGGACCTGATCAGGCAGTTGATCGAATACAAAAAATTCAAGGAGGCCGCCGCGCATTTGCAAACCAGGGCGCTGGAGCAGGAACGAATTTTCGCGCGCGCCGGCCTCGCTGCGGGAGCGATCGCGCTCGCGCCGCTGCCGCTGGGGGAAGTCGGGATTTTCCAATTGATCAACGCGCTTCAGGCGGTCATCAAACGAGTCGAAGCCCGCGCCGACTTGAAGGAGATTTTCGGAGAGCATTTCACCGTCTCGGACAAGATCGAGGTCATTCTGCAACGCATCTCGGACGGGGTGCCGTTGAAGTTTTCCGAACTGTTTGCGGAAGTTGCGGGGAGGATCGAGGTCGTGGTGACGTTCCTGGCTTTGCTCGAGTTAATCCGCCTTAAACAGGTTCGGGTTACCCAGCCGAATCCGTTCGACGAAATCGAGATCGCCGCCGCTTCGAGGTAAAGGGACAAGGCCCGATGCCGCGAATCCTGATCGCCGGTTGTGGCTACGTCGGCGAGGCCGCGGCTGATCTTTTTCATGCACACGGCTGGAAGGTCGAAGGATGGACTGCGTCCCAGGAATCCGCCCGAAACTTAGCGGAAAAGCCTTACCCGGTCCGGGCCATGGATATTGCCGATGCCGCGGCGTGCTCTGCCGCGGGCGGCGAGTTTAATGTGCTCCTGCAATGCGCGAGCTCCGGCGGCGGAGATGCGGACAAATATCGCCGAGTTTATTTCTACGGCGCAGAAAACCTCGTGCGAGCATTCCCAACAGCGAGCTTGCTTTTCACGAGTAGCACGAGTGTCTACGCGCAGAAAGATGGAGAGATCGTGGATGAGACCAGCCCTGCGAATCCGTCGCACGAGAAAGGGCAGATCTTACGCCGAACTGAAGATCTCGTGTTCGCACACGGCGGGATTGTGGCGAGGCTTGGCGGAATTTATGGACCTGCCCGTTCTTTTCTTCTGCGGAAATTTCTCGCGGGCGAAGCAGTCCTCGATCCGTTGGACGTCCACTTCATTAACCAGGCGCACCGAGACGATATCGTCTCGGCGCTATTTCTCCTGGCGCAAAAGCGGGCTGAACTAAGAGGAGAGATCTATAACGTCGTCGACAATCAACCGGTACTGCTGCGCGAAGTGTATGAATGGTTGAGCGCGCACCTGGGTCGGCCGTTGCCGCCAACGGCGAAGGCGCCGGCGGTACGAAAACGGGGCGATAGCAACAAGCGAGTCAGCAATGAGAAGCTGCGCGCTCTCGGATGGGAACCGCGCTATCCGACTTTCCACATCGCCATGAGCGAAAGCGTCCTGCCGAGTTTCGTTTTGGAGAGTTAAAACGAAACGGCCGCTCTATTCCGTTGCCGGTATGGAAGCTGCTAAAAATACAATATGCGTCATATCAAACTGACCGGCCGCGAAGCGACCGTCGTTCGCTCAATTGGCTTTACCGAAGCGATGTTAGGGGCCGAGATTCAGGATTGCACCCACATGGCCCTGGATGATGTCACCGACACGCTCAACAGCCTGATGTCGGCCGGCTTCGTGGAGAGCATCCCCTTTTGCGAGGAAGTGCAGTTGGCCGAGATGCCGGTGACCGCCTTCGAGTTGAATCCGGCCTACGTCTCTGAGTTGAAGCAGGCCCTCTATCGGCGCTAACGATCAGGCTTTCGCGCTTGCCGCCGCCGAAGTCTCCGCCGCATCTCGCAAGTTGTCGCGTTCGCCGAAGAGCTGGCGGATCACTTCTTCTACCGGCAATTCCTGGACGTTGATATCAATCACGGCGCAACCTTCGAGGACGCGCCGCGAGGTTTCAGTCACCTTGGCCCGCGGCACTTTCAGCTGCACCGAGACTGGAGTCTGCTGCACGATTTCTCCGAGGGCGGCGAAATCCCGCTCGCCCGGTCCGTCGAAGGTCAGGCTGATGATCTTGTAGCCGGAGAAGCGGTCGATGATGGAATTGAGCGGTCCATCGAAAAAAATCTTGCCGTGATCGATGATGATCACGCGATCGCACAGTTCTTCGATGTCCTGCATGTAATGGCTGGTCAACATGGTCACGATCCTGTGCTCGGAATTGTAGAGCCGGAGAAATTCTCGCACGCGCTTTTGGCTGACGACATCGAGGCCGATGGTCGGCTCGTCGAGGAAAAGGACGCGCGGTTCGTGGATGAGCGCAGAGATCAATTCCATTTTCATGCGCTCGCCTAACGACAGCTCGCGTACCATCACGTTCATCTTGTCTCCCACGTCGAGGAGCTCGGTCAGTCCCCCTACCACCTTTTTAAAGCGGTCGCGGTCGATCCCGTAGATAGCGCGGTTGAGCTCGAGCGATTCCTGCGCGGGCAGGTCCCACCAGAGTGCGTTCTTCTGTCCCATCACCAGGCTGAATTGCCGCTTCAATTCGTTGCTCCGCTCCCACGGCACGAAACCGAGCACGCGGGCCTCGCCCGAGCTGGGATTGAGCAGGCCCGAAAGCATCTTCAGCACGGTCGTCTTGCCGGCGCCGTTTGGACCCAGGAATCCTACCAGCTCACCTTCTTCGATGGAAAAAGTGACTTCGTCCGCCGCGCGGGTTTCGTCGTACTTCCGCCGGACAAGTCCTTTAATCGAACCCCGGAGACCGCTTTCCTTGCGGTAGGTTCGATAGGTCTTGGTCAGCCCACGCGTTTCAATGACGCTCATTTGAACTTCGCCGGAGCGGTCGTCCTTCGCTCCCTCGATGCTACGCAGCGCTCGGTTGCGCTTTCGGGCCGGCCTTTTTCTTTAAAAGGGGCAGGACTTTCTCAACCAGAGCGTCGGCCGTAAGGCCATGTTTTTTGCGCAGAATGGGAATCGTTCCATGCTCGACGAACTGGTCGGGCCAGCCGATGCGCACGACCGGGGTATTGATCATCTGCGAGTGGAGATGCTCCATCACGGCGCAGCCAAAGCCGTTGTGCAGGACATGATCCTCGAGCGTGCAGACCACCTCAACGGCGCGTGCGAAGAACTCGAGGGTTCCGGTATCAATCGGCTTGATCCAGCGCGGATTGATCAGGGCAACGGAAATTCCTTTTTCCTCAAGTTTTCGCGCGGCCTCCTGCGCGATTTCAAACATGTTGCCGAGGCCAAAAATCGCTACGTCGCGACCGTGTTGCACGACTTCAGCCTTGCCGATCTCAAGGAGTTTCGGCGCCGCCTTTGGCACCGCCCCCGTGCCGGGACCGCGCGGATAGCGGATCGCGATCGGGCCGGAGGTGTAGTTCGCGATCGTCCAAAGCATGTCGACGAATTCATCTTCGTCCTTGGGCTGCATATGCACGATGTTGGGCACATGCCGGAGATAGCCGATGTCGAAAAGCCCATGATGCGTCGGCCCGTCGTCCCCGCTCAAGCCGGCGCGGTCCATGCAGAGCGCGACGTTCAGATTTTGCAGCGCGATGTCGTGAATGATCATGTCGTAGGCGCGCTGCATGAAGGTGGAATAAATGGTCAGGAACGGCTTTAGCCCTTGCGTCGCCAGGCCGCAGGCGAAGAGCGCGGCGTGTTCCTCTGCGATCCCGACGTCGAAATAGCGGGTGGGATGTTGCGCCTGGAAAAAGCCGAGTCCCGTTCCGCTCGGCATCGCGGCCGTGATCGCGACGATGTTTTTGTTTGAGTCGGCGAATTTCGCCAAAGTCTTGCCCATCAGTTCCGAATACGTCGGCGTTCCCGCCGCGGCCGTTTCTCCGGTGTCCTGCGCAAATTTTCCGAGACCGTGAAACTTGTCCGGTTTGGCCAGCGCGGGCTCGTACCCTTTGCCCTTCTTGGTCAGAATGTGGAGCAGGACCGGCTCGTCCTGGCTCTTTAAAAACTCGAAGGTTTTGATCAGAAGCGGAATATCATGGCCATCGATCGGGCCGTAATATCGCATGCCCAATTCCTCAAAGATCACGCTCGGGACGAGAAGATTTTTCACACCCTCCTCAACCTTATGGGCGAACTGGACGGCGCCCTTGCCGGCGATCGCTTCGATAAAACGCCGCGCCTTGTCATGCAGACCGGCGTAGGTCGGGTTGGCGACGATGTTGTTCAGGTAACTGGCAATGGCCCCTACGTTTTTCGCGATCGACCATTCATTGTCGTTCAGAACCACGATGAATCGCCGAGTCTGCGATTTCGCGTTGTTGAGCGCTTCGTAACTGATGCCGCAGGTGAACGCCGCGTCCCCTGCCACGACGACGACATTCTCTTTTCCCCCGCGCAAATCGCGCCCGACCGCCATGCCGAGGCCGGCAGACAACGCCGTGCCTGCGTGTCCGGCGCCGTAGCAATCATGTTCGCTCTCGGTCCGGAGGAGAAATCCGTTTAGCCCCTGGTATTGCCGCATCGTCCCGATGCGATCGAGGCGGCCGGTAAACATCTTGTGGACGTAGCCCTGGTGGCTCACGTCGAAGACAAATTTGTCCTTTGGCGTTTCGAAGACGCGATGCAAAGCGATCGTGAGCTCGACCACACCGAGGTTCGGACCGAGGTGCCCGCCGGTTTGCGACAGAACGCGGATGAGCTCGTCGCGCACTTCCTGCGCAAGCTGCGGCAGGGCGTTCTCCTTCAGCGCTTTTATGTCCGCGGGAGAATGGATGCCCGGGAGCAAGGGCGCTGCGGTGCTGCCGGTCTTAGAAGAGTCTGACTTCGTCATGTGCGGTTTCTCTCTTTTCTTCGGACTTCACAGGCCGCTCCTTCTCCACCGCCGGTTCAAAATCCTTTACCACCGGTTGGCCGGCGTGATTGCGCGTGATGATCTCGATTCTTTGTTCGGCGCTGGTCAGACGTTCCTGGCACACTTTCACCAGCTTCATTCCCTCTTCGTAACGCACAATAAGTTCTTCCAACATCATCTTGCCCGACTCCATTTGCTCCACGATTTCCTCGAGCCGGTCCATCGCGCTTTCAAAATTCTGTGCCGGTTCGGTTTTCTTTGCGGAAGTCGGCATGTCGAGCTGGTTAATTAAGCATAGGGACGGGGGATAAAAAGCGCGACTTGTTCGCCGGTCTCTGGTTAGATCACCGTGCCTTGATTCGAAACCGGCAAATCTTGCGCAAAACTCGGGCGACAAATTGGTTCATTTTCTGCTGTAATTCTTATGAAGAATCCAATGCCTCCTCAGCCCTCTGAGGCTCTCCTGCGGCACCGGTACTAGTAATATGAGACGTTTGTTTCGATACGCAGGACAGGTCGCGACAGTTGCGATTGCTTTCTCTTTTTGGGCCGGCTCAGCCCGCGCGATTTCCAGCGCGGTCAATATTTCCACCCGGATGTTCGTGGAGACTGGCGACAATGTTTTGATCGCCGGCTTCATTGTTTACGGCACGGGCAAAAAGACGGTAGCGGTCCGCGCGATCGGTCCCTCGTTGCCCGTGGCCGGGAAGCTCAGCGATCCCATTCTTGAGCTGCATGATGCGAGCGGAGCGCTCGTGGCGACGAACGATAACTGGCGCACGGGGCAGGAGACCGCGCTCATCAACGCTGGGCTGAACCCTGGAAACGAGCTCGATTCCGCGCTCATCGCCACGCTTGATGCGGGCAGCTACACGGTCATCGTTCGCGGCGCGAACAACGCGACCGGGCTTGCTCTGGTGGAGGTATACGACCTGGATGGGGCCGCACCTACCGCGCGCCTCGGTAACCTTTCCACCCGCGGCCACGTCCTCACCGGCAATAACGTGATGATTGGCGGGTTCATTATCCGCGGCGACGTTTCGAAAAAAATGATCGCTCGCGTGCGAGGTCCAAGTCTTAGCCTCGGCGGCGTCCCTCTGGCAGGACGGCTCCAGGATCCGAGGCTCGAGCTCCATGACGGCAACGGAACTCTCGTTTCCCAGAACGATGACTGGCGCACGCTCCAGCAAACCGAAATTCAGGCGAGCACGCTCGAGCCCACGGACGATCGCGAGCCGGCCATCATCTCGAGCCTGAGCCCGGGCAATTACACCGCTGTCGTACAGGGCACGGGCAACTCAACGGGTATTGCGTTGATCGAAATGTACGATCTCGATCAGCCGCCCCAGGCTGATGGGTCAACGCTTTACGTCGCGCAGTTGCGTCCGCAAGGAAGTAACGTTTCCCAGGGATCTGGCACCGCAACTCTGCGCCTCTCAGCGGATGGGACTTCAGCGATCTTCGCTTTCGATTATTCGAATCTCACTGGTCCAATTACCAGCATGCATATCCATGGTGCGGACACAGGCATCTTGTTCGACGTCGATGCGGCTACGCCCCAACCGAATGGGACCATTATCTGGGTCCTCACGCCGGTTGGATCGTTGACGGTTGCGGACATCGTTAACCAAATCAGGGCTGGCCAGGTTTATTTTAACATCCACACCGCGATGTATCCCAGTGGGGAGATCAAAGGCTTTTTCAATCTCTCGACCGGTGGGCAAACCGCACCCGTGCCGACCCCGCCGCCCGCGCTCCCTGGCGGGACCCCAACCGTAGCGGACGCCGGGCGCTTTCTTTCCCAGGCCACTTTCGGAGCGAATGACGCGCTGATCACGAAAGTGCAGAACCAGGGATTCGACGCATTTTTGAATGAGCAGTTCGCCGCGCCGATGTCCTCGCATCTCGCTTTCATGGATGCGTCCGGAGTTGTTCCTCCGACCATCACGCAAACCAACGACGCGTGGTGGACCTATGCGGTTGCCGGGCCCGATCAGTTGCGGCAGCGAGTCGCCTTCGCCCTGAGCGAGTTTTTTGTCGTCTCAAATTCTGCCAAAAATCTGGGCAATCTGCCCGGCGCCCTTCCGGCCTACTACGACGTCCTGGTCAAAGGCGCCTTTGGAAACTTTCGTCAGCTACTCGAGAACGTCACCCTGAATCCGGGGATGGGCGTGTTCCTCGACATGCTAAAGAACGACAAGGCGTCGCGGACGCGACTGCCTAACGAGAATTTCGCCCGCGAGATCATGCAGTTGTTTTCGATCGGCCTCTACGATCTCAATCTCGATGCGAGTCTGACCCTCAGCGCCAGCGGATTCCCGATCGCCACCTACAATCAGGACGCGATTCTTGGAATGGCCGCGGTTTTCACGGGCTGGACTTACGCGCAAACCACGAGCCCGCCGATCTTCAATCCACCCGCGGACTGGCGTAACCCGATGGTGAACGTCGCTTCCCGCCATTCCCTTGATGCGAAAACAATTCTGAACGGCGTGCTCCTTCCGGCGAATCAAACTGGTGAGCAAGATCTCAAGGCGACGCTCGACACCATTTTCAATCACCCGAACGTCGGGCCGTTTTTCTGCCGGCAGTTAATCCAGCGCCTGGTCACGAGTAATCCCAGCCCGGGTTACGTTTATCGTGTCGCCTCGGTCTTTAACAATAACGGGCAGGGCGTGCGTGGTGATTTGACCGCGGTAGTGCGCGCGATCCTGATGGATTACGACGCGCGTGGAAGCGCCAAGACCGCGCAGGGCGCCGGGCATGAACGCGAGCCTGTCATTCGCCTGACCAATCTTTTGCGCGCGTTCAATGCAACTTCACCTGACGGGAAGTATTCCGTCCGCGGGGCCTTCGCTGCTTTCGCGGAAGAGGCGATGCATTCGCCGACCGTTTTCAATTTCTTCTCGCCGGATTACGCGGCCCCGGGCGCCATCGCGACCGCGGGCCTGCAAAGTCCGGAGTTTCAGATCACGACCGAAACCACCGTGGTGACGACCACGAATTATCTCCGGACCGCCATATACGGGACGCTGGGTCCTTCTACGGCGCGGATCACTTTGAATCTTTCGAACGAGATCGCGATGGCGGCGGATCCGACGCAACTCGTGGATCACTTGAATACGCTGCTCATGGCCAACGCGATGTCTCCCGAGATGCGCACGATTCTGATTAACGCTGTCACTCAGATCCCGGCGAGTAATCCGACCGAGCGGGCCCGAACCGCCGTCTATCTCGTGATCAATTCGCCCGAGTTCGCCGTCGACAAATAGATATGTACGCACCTACCCGCCGCACCTTCATTCGCCAGGCTGCCTGCGCGGCACTGACCACCTCCGGCCTGCTCAACACCATCTTCGATCTTCGCCGGCTCAGCGCGGCGACCATTGCGGACACAGGCGACTACAAGGCTCTCATCTGCTTGTTTCTCTTCGGCGGGAACGATGCGAACAACGTCATCATCCCGCACGATGCCGCCGGTTATGCTTCCTATGCTTCGGCCCGCGGAACTCTTGCCATTCCGCAGGCATCCTTGCTCCCTCTCACCTTGCAGATGGGCGACGGCCGCGATTTCGGATTCCATCCCAACCTGGCGGAGTTACAGGCTCTCTTTAATCAGGGACACCTCGGCATTGTCGCCAATGTCGGCACGCTGGTCGCGCCGATCACGCGCGCACAATATCTGGCGGGCGGAGCGGCTGTTCCCGCGCAGCTCTTTTCTCACGCCGACCAATCCGTGCAATGGCAGACCTCGGTCCCGGATCAAATCTCGCGCACCGGCTGGGGCGGACGCATGGCCGACGCCCTCCATTCGCTTAACGGCAACTCGCAGATTTCGCTCTCCATCTCCATCGCGGGAACGAACACCTTCGAAGTGGGCAACACCGTGTTGCCTTATAACGTTTCATCCGGCGGCAGTGTCGGGCTCGCTGGCTTCGACAACAGCGCCAATGCCAATGTTCGCCTGAAAGCTTTCAAGGATTTGCTGGCGTTGCCGCATCACAACCTTTTTGAGCAGGCTTATGCCGACACCGTCTCTCGTTCGATCGCCGCGAATGATCTGCTGACCTCAGCCCTGGCCGGCGTTCCTGCTCTCCAGACTGTTTTTCCCGCCACCGCGCTCGCTCAACAATTGAACATGGCCGCGAAACTCATCGCTGCGCGCACCAATCTCGGCATGCGCCGCCAGATCTTTTTCTGCTCGGTCGGTGGCTACGATACCCATGGCGATCAGCTGGCGGGTCAGGCTGGTTTGCTCACGGAATTGAGCCAGGCCTTGAACGCCTTTTATTCCGCGACCGCGGAACTCGGCGTCGCGCAGAACGTGACCACTTTTACCGCTTCGGATTTCGGCCGGACCTTTCCAACGAATGGGACCGGCTCCGATCACGGCTGGGGGAGCCATCAATTCGTCCTCGGGGGCGCCGTGCAAGGTGGCCGGTTGTTCGGGACCTTCCCGACTCTCGCCGTCAACGGTCCGGACGATACCGGACAAGGCCGCTGGATTCCGACAACCTCGGTGGACGAAATGTCCGCCACGCTGGCCACATGGTTCGGTGTGAGCGCTTCCGATTTGCCGACCGTGCTGCCGAACATCGGACGATTCGCTCATCCGAATCTCGGTATCTTTGGTTAAACATCTCGCTGGATGTGGCGCGATCGCGTTGCTGTCATCCCGAGCCGCGCAGACGGCGAGGGACCCCACAGTCGCACGAGAACTCACCCAGGCTTCGCTCTCGCGATCCACGAAGTTGCGACTGTCGAACGTGTCGGCGTAGTAAGTGTGACCATAGAGCAACTGTGGGGCCCCTCGCCGTCTGCGCGGCTCGCGATGACAACGCTGAACGCCGCGTAATTCTCTTCCTTCTTGCGCGATCACGCCGATAAGCGAATTACTGAACTCGAACTCATGGCCAGCCCGCTGAAGTGGATTGAAAAACTGGATGCTCGCCATCGCCTCGTCTTCTCGCTCTTCACGGCCGGCGCGGTCTGGTTTGGTTTGCATGGGCGGGTGCAGGCGTCCACTCAATCGATCGCCACTTGGGACGCCTTCGCCTTCTGCATTCTGGCCTTGGCCTGGCTGACCATCGTCACCACACCACCGAGTAAATGCCGGGCCCGTGCCCAGGTGCAGGACGTCAGCCGCACCCTGATTTTTATTTTCGTCGTCGTCGCGGCCTGCGCTGGATTGTTCGCGGTCGGTTTCCTCTTTTTCGGCAACAAGCAAGTGGCCCATAGTCCCCACTTTTTTTTACGTCTGCTCATGAGCCTGATCGCTGTCGTATCCTCCTGGATGCTCGTGCACACCGTTTTTGGTCTGCGCTACGCGCACACTTTCTATGGCGATCCCGACGGCCCCTCGGGACCCCAGCCGCATGCAGGCGGCTTGGAGTTTCCCGGAGGCCGCCTGCCGGATTACATGGATTTCGCTTACTTCTCGTTCGTCATTGGCATGACCTTCCAGGTTTCGGATGTCCAGATCACCTCGCGTGAATTCCGCACGCTTGTGCTTTTCCATGGGATGCTCTCGTTCGGATTCAACACCGTCATTCTCGCGCTGACGATCAACACGGTCTCGAACCTGTTCTGATTCGTTAGGTCAGCCGGCATGCTGGCACAGGCGATGCTAAGTCAACCGGGGTGGGGACCGCGCCATGACGTTTCTAAAAAAAATCCTGCTCGTGGATCACGAGCCGAGAGTGACCGCGCTGGTCCGGCGCGCCCTTGAAAGCACCGGTCGCTATCTCGTGAAAGTGGAACAAGACAGCCGCCTGGCCCTCCACGCCGCGCCCTGGTTTCGCCCGGATCTGGTTTTGCTCGATGCCGAGAAGGCGGAGACCGAAAGCGGAGACATCAATCGCCAACTCAAGTCCGAGCCTGCCTTGAAAGACACACCGTTTCTTTTCCTGAGCGGGAACGAAGCCCCGGAAAAGAAAGTGGTCACGGGCGGATTTATCAGCGGCTACAGCTTCCTCGCCACTTCGGTCACGCTGGATGACCTGGTTCGTTGCGTGGATGAAATGCTAACTCCTGCGCCGGTCGCGCGAACCGGCGTGCGGAACACTCGTTAGGCCTGACCTAGCCGATCGCCGCGCGATAGCCGGCTGCGTCCTTCAACTGCTTGACGTCGTCCGGCGAATCCATCTTCAGGACAAAGATCCAGCCTTCGCCGAACGGATCTGTATTGATCAACGCCGGATTTCCTTCCAGGGCTTTGTTCACTTCCACCACGGTGCCCTTGATAGGCGCGTAAATATCGCTCGCCGCCTTCACAGACTCGACCACGGCAATCTGCCCCCGCGCTTCCGCCTGCGCGCCCATCTTCGGCAGCTCGACGTAAACTACGTCAGTCAGCTCGGCCTGGGCGTGGTCGGTGATGCCTACGCGCGCGTTGTCGCCTTCGCGACGGACCCACTCGTGGGACTCGGTGTAAAAAAGATCGTCAGGAACGTTCATGGTTTTTTGTAGAGCGGTTTCTTCTCAATGACGGCGGGAAATTTTTGTCCGCGAATTTCTATTTCGATCTCTGTGCCGGCGCGAGCATTTGGGGTGGGAAGGTATGCCATTCCGATTCCCTGATTCAAGCTCGGTGATAACGTGCCGCTGGTGGTCTCGCCGATCCGCTCGCCCCCAATCCACACGGGATAATGCGGGCGGGGCGGCGGTCCTTTGCTTTTCATGCGAAATGCCGCGAGCCGGCGCGCGGTCCCGCCCTCCTTCGCTTGGACCACCACTTCGCGACCAATAAATTTCGGTTTCTTCAAGTCGACGAAAAATCCGAGCCCGGCTTCGATGGGATTGTGGTCGGGCGAAAGATCGGAGCCGTTCAACGGATAGCACATCTCCAGGCGGAGGGTGTCTCGCGCGCCGAGTCCGCACGGTCGAATCCCAAGTGCTTTTCCTGTTTCGAGGATTTCATTCCAGATCTGCGCGGCGTCTTTTGCGGGGAAGAAAACTTCGACGCCGTCTTCGCCGGTGTAACCGGTGCGCCCAATGGTCAACTTGATCCCAGCGCGATCGAAGTTCTTGATTTCGTTGCGCGCGGGCAACTCGACGCCGGCTCCGAGGAATGAACGGAACAGCTCGATCACGCGCGGCCCTTGAATGGCCAGCCCCGCGTAATCGGCGCTGCGATTTTGCAGGTCGACGCCTTGCGCGATGTGTTGCTGAAGCCAGGCGAAGTCGCCCTCCGTCCCCGACGCATTTACCACGAGGAGAAATTCCTCAGGGGCTGTTCGGTAGATGATGATGTCATCGATGATCCCGCCGCTTTCGTTGAGCAGGAATGTATACTGCCCGGTACCGACCTCGAGTTTCTCGATGTTGTTCGTCAGCATCTCGTTCAGCCATCCGCCTGCCGTTGCGCCGGTGGCGACCAGCTGGCCCATATGCGAAATATCGAAGACGCCGACGTTGTTTCGCACCGCCTGGTGCTCGTCCATGATGCTCGAATACTGCACCGGCATGATCCAGTTCCCGAACGGGATCATCTTCGCGCCGAGCCGCACATGCTCGTCGTAGAGCGGCGTTTTTTTCGGCGCGGCGTCACTCATGAGCGACAGCCTAGACGCCGACTCTGGAGTGTCAATAAAGCGGCGGCGGGCCCGGTTCGCTTGAAGACGTGGCCTGCCCCGCTACCGTGAACGCACCCGATGAGCTTCCTCGATAAACTTGAACGGCGTCTTGGCTTCATCGCGATTCCGGGATTGATTCGGGCGGTCGTGACCTTGAGCGCGCTCGTCTTCGTTCTCGCTTACGTGAACAAGGGCTTCGACGCCTATCTCGCGCTCGATATCGCGCGCATTCGCGCCGGAGAAGTCTGGCGGCTTGTCACTTACATTTTCGTTCCGCAAATGGCTCACCCGCTCTGGGTCGCCGTGGCACTCTGGTTTCTCTGGTTCATCGGGGACGGACTCGAGCGCGCCTGGGGTTCATTCCGTCTCACGCTTTATTTTCTGATCGGAATGATCGGGACAACGGTCGCCGCCGTTCTCTCCAACAGCCAGTTCTCCAGCCAGATGCTTTTCACGACGCTCTTCTTCGCCTTCGCGCACTTCTATCCGGAGGAGATCATCTACGTTTTCTTCATCCTGCCGCTGAAGATCAAATGGATCGCGTGGATTTACGCGGGATTTCTGCTGATTGGCTTCGCGACCCAAACCAACTCCTACCGGATGGCTTTGGTGGCGGCCCTCGGAAATTATCTCATCTTCTTTGGGCCCGGGGTGATTCAGAGTCTCCGGCAACGAAAGGAAGTCGCGGTCCGGCGCCAGCGATTCGAAGTGCAATCGCGCAGCGACGAAGAACCGCTCCACCGTTGCGCGAACTGCGGCGCGACGGAGCTGACCGATCCCAGTCTCGAATTTCGCGTGTCGCGCGACGGCGAAGAATATTGTCTCGCGCACCTCCCTAAACAACCAGCCGGCGCGGCGGTCCGAGGCGAATGAGTGACCAGGAAACAGCGCTGGTGCCTGAGCAAGGCTGGCATTGCCTGCATCTCTATTACCGGATCGAGTTCAGCCAGTGGCAACTCCTCAGCCCGGAAGAACAGCGCAGCGCGAAAACAGCGCTCTCGTCGCTTGTGCAGCAAGTCCGCGCGCTCCCGTCTACGCAATTACTTACGCTTAGCATCGTCACGCCCAAGGCCGATCTCGGGTTCATGCTGATCACGCCCGATCTGCACGCGGCGAATCGGATCGAGAAACAACTCTCGCTCGCGCTCGGCGCCGATGTTCTGGTTCCGGTTTACAGTTATCTCTCGCTCACCGAGGAAAGCGAATACGCCACAACCGACGCAGAATACGCTGCGACAGTGGAGGCGGAACAAAAGCTCACCCCGGGTTCTCCTGAGTTCGAGCAATCCATGACCGCTTTCCGCGAGCGTATGGCGAAATACCGGCACGAACGGGTTTATCCCACGTTGCCCGACTGGCCGGTCGTCTGTTTTTACAACATGACGAAACGCCGCGGCGAGCAGAGCAATTGGTATACGCTTCCCTACACTGACCGCCGCCGTCTCATGGCGGGCCACGCCAGAGTCGGCCGCGAATACGCCGGCAAGATCAAGCAGCTCATCACCGGCTCGAGCGGCCTCGACGATGCCGAATGGGGCGTCACGCTTTTTGCGCGCGATACTTTTCAGATCAAGGCGATCGTTTACCAGATGCGCTTCGACGAAGTGAGCGCGGTCTACGGCGACTTCGGCGAATTTTACATCGGCCTGCAACTGCCGCTCGACGAACTGTTCCGCCGGTTGCAGCTTTGATTCTCCTGCTCTTGATCATGATCCTGCTCATGATCTTTCGGTAAGAGCAGGAGCATGATCAAGATCAGGAGCAGGAGTTAACAAGGATGGGTGGCAGAGTGGTCTAATGCGCACGCCTGGAAAGCGTGTTTGCCGCAAGGCAACCAGGGTTCGAATCCCTGCCCATCCGCTCTCATCCGATCGTCCTCGTGATCGATCCGCCTAACGCTCGATCGTGCGCCGCGGCAACACCTGCAGGTTTTGCCGGAACTTCACCACGCTGGCACCCGGCAGCACTCCGCGGAAATTAGCTCCCGGATAAATCAGGCAATCGCGACCGAGCACCGAGCCCGGATTTATCACCGCGTTGCATCCGATCTCGGTCCGATCCCCCACGATCGCGCCAAACTTCGTCAACCCCGTGGCAATATCTCCATCCGTCGCGCCGACGTGAATCTCGCTGTGATCCAGCTTCACGTTCGACAGGATCACGCCCGCGCCGAGATGCGCGCGATATCCGAGAATCGAATCGCCCACGTAATTGAAATGCGGAATCTGCGCTTCGTCGAACAGGATGCAGTTTTTGAATTCGCACGAATTCCCCATCACCACGCCGTCGCCCACGATCACGTTCTCGCGCACATAACAACCACTGCGGATGTGACAATTCTCGCCGATCCAGGCCGGCCCTTTCAGGACCGCGCCCTGTTCGATAATCGTGCCAGCACCGATAAAAACCTGGCT
This sequence comes from Verrucomicrobiota bacterium, assembly GCA_041167585.1. Lineage (GTDB taxonomy): Bacteria > Verrucomicrobiota > Verrucomicrobiia > Chthoniobacterales > UBA10450 > AV80. The sequence continues at coordinate 33,172 of JBEEHV010000019.1, read as the reverse complement.
GCTGATAAACGGTTTGCCGACCAGGTCGCCGAGCACCGCCGGTTTCAAACGAAACTGCAGGTAACTCGCAATCTGCTTGAGCGCGTCCCAAACGTACTTCTGCGATTCAAAGATTTTGGGATGGGCGGTGTGTTCGAGACTGAGATATTCCGCAGGCGAAAACATTGATTAAGCTCCGCTGCGCCGCGTGATTTTCTGCCCGTCCTTGGTATCGCGGGCCTCCCAACCTTTCGCGGCGAGCTCGTCGCGCAATTCATCACTTTTTCGCCAATTCTTTGCAAGCCTCGCCTGCACCCGCGCCTCCGCCAGCGCTGAAATTTCCGGTGGCACCGAACTCTCTTCTTCCGTAACGGCGAGAACGCGGTCGATCCGCTGCCACCATTCCAACCATGCGCGCGCCGCATCGGCCTCCATCTTCCCGAGATCAAGCGCTCGATTTGTCTCCCGGATCGTCTCGAACAAAACCCCGAGCGCCCCGGAGATATTGAGATCCTCATCCAGCGCATCCTGAAAGCCGGTCGCGCCCATTGGAGCTTGCTGTTTCTCTGGAGCTTGGAGCTTGGAGCTTGGAGCTTCGGGCGTGTTCGTGCCACTTACCTGCGCGCAGAGTCTTTCAACCCAATCGTCGATCCTCCGCAGCGCTTCTCTCGCTTCCTCCATTCCTTCCCAGGTGAAATTTAGCGGCGCGCGATAATGCACGCGCATCAGCGCATAGCGCACCTCCCGTCCGCTGTATCCTTTCGCGAGGACGTCGCGCAGCGTATAGAAATTCCCCAGCGACTTCGCCATCTTCTGCCCGTCCACCATCAGGTGCGCGCAATGCATCCAGTAGCGCACGAATTTCTTTCCGGTGCAGCCCTCGGTCTGTGCGATCTCCGCTTCGTGATGCGGGAAAATATTGTCCACGCCGCCGCAATGCAGATCGAGTTGTTCGCCCAGAAGTTGCGTCGCCATCGCGCTGCACTCGATGTGCCAGCCCGGCCGTCCGACTCCCCAGGGACTCTCCCATTTCACCGGCCCGTCCTGTTGGTCCCAGGCTTTCCAGAGCGCGAAATCGCCCACATGCTCCTTATCGTACTCGTCGCTCTTCACCCGGCCGGTCGAACGCAGCTCCGATAGATCGAAATGCGCGAGCTGTCCGTAGGCTGGAAACTTGTTGATCCGGAAATAGACTGACTTGTCGTCCGCCTGATAGGCGAGGTCGCGCGCCATGAGGGTCTTGATCATTTCGATCATCGCCGCGATCTGGGCCGGGTCGGTTGCTTCCGGAAAGGAATCAGCGCGCTTGATTCGGAGCGCGTCGAGATCATCGAAGAACGCCTGCTTGAAAGGCGAAGTGAATTCCGCCAGTGGTATGCCCGCGCCCTGCGAGCCGCGGATCGTCTTGTCATCTACGTCGGTGATGTTCATCACGCGGTGGACCTTGAACTCACGTTGCTCGAGATGCCGCTGAAGCAGGTCCTCGAACAGGTAGGCGCGGAAATTTCCGATGTGCGCGTGGCTGTAAACTGTCGGCCCGCAGGTGTACATCTTCACTTCGCGCCCCGCGGGATCGAGCGGATGAAATTCCTCGAGCTCGCGGGAGTAGGTGTTGAAGAGTCGAAGCGACATCTTTCTATATTGTCATGTTGAGCACAGCCGAAACATCTCTAACTCCTGTCTCTGATTCCGCACCGTATTCAGATCGTGAGATTCTTCGACTCCGCTTCGCTTCGCTCAGAATGACAAAACTGCCCGGCACGCGGTTAATTCTGGTCCACGGTCGCCACCGCCATTGCGACCATGCCTTCGTCGCGGCCGATGGCGCCGAGCCCTTCGTTCGTCGTCGCTTTGATGCCGACGCGCGACGTTTCCAACTGCAGCGCGCCCGCAATCTTCTCCCGCATCGCTGGAATGTGCGGCGCGATCTTCGGCGCTTCCGCGATCAGCGTCGCATCGACGTTTACTGCGCGCGCACTCTTTGAAGCGAGCACCGCGTTCACCTTTCGCAAAATCTCGATGCTGCTGATCCCGCGAATCGATTCGTCCGTGTTCGGAAAATGATGACCAATGTCGCTCTCGCCGATCGCGCCGAGCAACGCATCCGCAATCGCATGGCAGAGGACGTCCGCATCGGAATGCCCTTCCAATCCACGATCATGTTGAATTTCGACGCCGCCCAAAATCAATTTTCGGCCCGGCGCCAGCCGATGCGCGTCGTAACCATGGCCACACCTGATCATGCTCACACCTTCAGATCGACCACGCCGTTCGACGCAATGATGCTGTATTTGTCCTTCATGTCCGTGCGCGGTTTCATCTCCACCGTGCCGCCCGCATTTTCGACCAGAATCCATCCGGCCGCGATGTCCCAGAGGCTGATGCCCTGCTCGATGTAAGCGTCGAAACGCCCGCACGCCACATACGCCATGTCGAGCGCGGCGCTTCCCATGAGCCGGCATTTGCGCGCGCGATGCACCATTTCCTGTAGCAGCGGCAGCCCCGCCGCGATCGTGACCCCGGTCTTCGAAAGTCCAACCGAGATCACCGCTTCCGAAAGATCGGCGCGCCCGCTCACGCGAATCGGTTTGCCGTTTAGCGTGGCCTCCTCGCCCTTTTGGGTCGCCCAGATTTCATTGCGCATCGGATCGTGAATTACGCCGACAATGATTTCCCCCATGAAACGCAGCGCGATCGAAACGCAGAAATGGGGAATGCCGTAGAAATAATTCACGGTCCCGTCAAGCGGATCGACCACCCATTGATGATCGCTTTCCTGATCGCCCACGATTCCTTCCTCGCCGTAGAGCGCGTGCTCCGGAAATTTTTTCAGCAGCGAGTCGGTGATCAGATCCTGCGTCCGCACATCGATCTCTAGTTTGATGTCGTGCGCTTCGGAAGAATTGACGCGAAGCGGCTGCTGGAAATTCTGGCGGAGCAATTCGCCCGCGGCGCGCGCGGCTTCGACCGCCGCGTCGAGGTAATGCGTCATGAGGAATCACTAATAGGATTGCGCGCTGGCCCTGCCAACTGATTTCGCCGGTAGGGACGCTGCGCTGCCGCGTCCGCCGAGGGAAAAACACCGATGCATCTCGACGTCCACGTATAAAAAAACCGGGAGGAGAAATGAATCTCCTCCCGGGTTGAAGTTGAGGTTGGAACTACGAAAAAGTTCCGTAGCTCGTGACCGGATTACTTAGAAACTAATGTTTCTTTTTCTTCGCGGCGGCCTTTTTCTTGGCCGGAGCTTTTTTTGCAGCAGCTTTTTTCTTTGCCATGAGACGATCCCCCCTTTCGATCCGCTAACGCGGTGGGTTGGTGAAGAATTTTTTGTGCTTCACTTACCTGTGTCAGTAATCACCACGATTTTTTTGTCAAACTTTTTTGTCACATCTTTGAAATTATTTTCACAAGTTCGCGCGCGATAATTTTTTTCGCAGCGCGCGAAATCGATTTCATTTCGCCGTTCCGAAAAAAAATTGTCACCGCATTCTCGTCACTTTCCATTCCGGAATCAGGCCGACTCACATCGTTCGCGACGATCGCGTCGCAATTTTTCTCGCGCAGTTTTTTCTGCGCGTTCCTTTTGAGATCGTGCGTCTCCGCCGCGAAGCCGACGACGAGATAATTTCGATTCTCGCGCGGGAGCGATGCGAGAATGTCCCGCGTCGGAATCAGCTCGAGTGCGAATGGAGCTTTCTCCTTTTTTGTTTTGCGCGACTCGAACGCGGCCGGCTTGTAATCGGAAACCGCGGCGCACATCACGAGCGCGTCGCACTGGTGCACCGCGCGATGAACTTCATCGTGGAGCTCGTCACTCGTGGTGATGGAAATAAATTCTGTGCCTTCCGGCCGGGCAAGACACGACGGACCGGAGATCAATTTCACACTGTGTCCGGCAGCCAACGCGGCTTCCGCGATCGCGTATCCCATTTTTCCCGAGGAGCGATTGCTGAGGAAGCGGACCGGATCGATCGCTTCGCGCGTCGGACCCGCGGTGACGACAAACCTCACGCGATCAAATTATCCTGGCGCGCGAGCAGGAATTCCGCGCGGAACGCGATGTCGTCCACTTTCCAGAGACGGCCGACGCCTTCGTACCCACACGCCAGCATTCCTTCTTCCGGCCCGATGAATTCGACACCGCGCGATTTCAAGATCTCGACGTTCTCCTGCGTGGCGGCGTGCTCCCACATTTTTCCATTCATGGCCGGCGCCATCAGGATCTGGGCGCGGGTAGCGAGCGCGATGGCCGCGAGCGGATGACCCGCGAGCCCATGCGCAAGCTCAGCGATCACGTTCGCGGTGGCCGGCGCGATGAGAAGCAGGCTCGCACGATCCGCCAGATCGATATGCCCCGGCCGCCAGCTTTCCTTCTCGTCGAAGAAACTGGTCGTGACTGGATTTTTCGAAAGCGTCTGGAGCGTGAGCGGCGTGATGAACTCAACTGCGTCGCGCGTCATGACGACGAAAACGTCGTGGCCTTGTTTCACGAGCAGGCTCGCGAGCTCCGCGGATTTGTAGGCGGCGATTGAACCCGTGACGCCGAGCACGATGGTTTTTGCGTTTGCAGTCATCTCGAGGAAAAGCAGCGAGCGCGAAGCGCCAGGTAGCAGGGAAGCTTCTTGTTCACTGCAGTTCCAACCTCCGGCTAAGGTATCGCTCCGCGCCCATAATGTGGCGGAACTTTTGCAGATCCTCTTCCATCGATTTGCTGATGATCGTGTAACGATAGTCGCGCCAGAGTTCCATTTCGCGCGCGGCCGTGACGATGCGCAGCTCGATCTGTTGCGGCGTTTCCGTTCCGCGTTTCGTTAAGCGCCTGCGTAATTCTTCCAGATCCGGCGGCATGATGAAAACATCGCAGAGGGCGCGCCGGATTGTGTCGTCATCAAAGGATCGAATGGCCGCCGCGCCCTGGATATCGACGTCGATCAAGACGTCGACTCCGTTTTGTAAATTGGCGACGAGCGGCCGGCGGAGTGTTCCGTAATAATAATCTTCGTGCACCTGCGCGTGCTCCAAAAATTCCCCGGCTTCAACCCGCGCGCGAAAATCGGACTCGGTTAGAAAATGGTAATCCTCGCCTTCGAGTTCGCCCGCGCGCGGCGGTCGCGTCGTGCAGGAAACCGAATAGACGAAGTCGGGGGTCTGCCGCAACGCGTCGCAGAGCGTTGTCTTGCCGGCGCCGGAAGGCGCGGAGATGACAAAAAGAATTCCGGTGCGCGTGAATTGATTACTCAAGGTTCAGGATCTGTTCGCGGATTTTTTCCAATTCGGATTTGCAGGCTACCACGTGTTGGGAAATACCCGCGTCGTTCGATTTAGCGCCCAAGGTATTCAGCTCCCGAAAAATTTCCTGGGTAATGAATTCCAGGGTGCGTCCGACGGGTTCGTTCTTGCGGAGATGATGCGCGAATTGCGCGAGATGACTTTCCAATCGCGTCAGTTCTTCCGAGATGTCCGAACGATCGGCAAAGATGGTGACTTCCTTGAGCAGGCGTTCGTCTTCAACCGGGAGTTCGAGTCCGGCCTTTTGGATTCGCTCGAACAATGCGGTGCGGTATTTTTTCACTACCTCGGGATACAAGGCGCGGATCTCCTTGATCTCTTTGCGCAGAACCTTAAGGCGATGGATCAAATCCTTGGCAAGATGTTTCCCTTCGGTCTCGCGCATCTTGATCAGCTCGGTCAGCGCCGCGGCGAGCGCTCGCTGCACGACGGGCCAGGCTTGGTCGGCGTCGACGCTGTGTTCCGGCGAACGCATTACGCCCGGCGCCTGCAGGATCGTGCCGATCGTGATTTCGCCCGGCGCGCTTAATTCTTTCTGCAGAGTGAGCATGGCTTGATGGTAGGAACGGGCCAGCGCGGTATCGAGCGCGAGGTTGCCCGCGCCGTCCGCGCCCTGGTGTAAACCGACCAGCACATTCATGCGGCCCCGCGAAATTTTTTCATTGATAACCTGGCGAATGCGCGGCTCGAGTCCGGCGAGATCGCGCGGAAGATTCATGACGATGTCGCTTTGCTTCCGGTTCACCGAGTTCAACTCGACGCTGAACTTTGTGCCGGCCTGATCCGCCTCGCCCCGCCCGTAACCAGTCATGCTGCGCATTTCAGAGTGCGAAATGCGACGCGGCCTGCGAGACGTCTTTGTCCCCGCGGCCGGAGCAATTCACGATGATTAACTTATCGGACGCCATCGAAGGCGCGATCTTAATCACGTGGGCGATGGCATGCGCGGTTTCGAGCGCGGGAATGATGCCTTCGGTTTCCGCGAGCGTGCGAAAGGCAGCGAGCGCTTCGTCGTCCGTCGCGTAATCATATGCGATTCGCCCCGCGTCGCGGAGATAACTGTGCTCCGGCCCGATCGCGGCGTAATCGAGTCCGGCGGAAACGGAATGCGTCAGCTCGATCTGGCCGTCCTCGTTGGCGAGGAGAAAGGTTTTGGTCCCTTGAAGAACGCCGAGCCGGCCGCCTTGAAAACGCGCGGCGTGTTTACCCGTAAGAATGCCTTCGCCGCCCGCTTCGACTCCGACCATTTTGACGGATTCGTCATTCAAGAATGGATGAAAAAGTCCGATCGCGTTGCTGCCGCCGCCGACACAGGCAACCAGCAGATCGGGCAACCGTTCCTCGCGCTCGAGAATTTGGCGGCGCGCTTCGATCCCGATCACGCAATGAAAATCGCGCACCATCATTGGGTAGGGGTGCGAACCGAGCGCGGACCCGAGAATGTAATGTGTCGTACGAACGTTGGTGACCCAATCGCGCATCGCCTGGTTGATCGCTTCCTTGAGGGTGGCTTGGCCGGCGGTAACGGCAACGACTTTCGCGCCGAGGAAACGCATGCGCGCGACGTTGAGCGACTGCCGTTCCATATCGACGGCGCCCATATAGATGACGCATTCGCAGCCGAAACGCGCCGCCACGGTCGCGGTGGCCACGCCGTGCTGGCCGGCGCCGGTCTCGGCAATGATGCGCTTTTTTCCCATCCGCCGCGCGAGCAGGATCTGGCCGAGGGCGTTGTTGATTTTGTGCGCGCCGGTATGGAGAAGGTCCTCGCGTTTTAAATAAATCTTCGCGCCGCCAAGATTTTTCGTGAGCCGCCCGGCCAGATAAAGCGGGGTGGGGCGGCCGGCAAAATTCCGGAGCAGTTCCTCCAGCTCGTTTCGAAACGACGGATCGTTTTTCGCTCGCTCATATTCCGCGGTGAGATCGTCGAGCGCGGACATGAGCGTCTCGGGCACAAACATTCCGCCGTACGGACCGAAATGGCCGCGCGCGTCGGGAAGCGTATCGAGCTGCGTCATGTGTGGGCGGAAGTTAGGTCTGCGCGACCGCGTCGCAAAGTCTTTATGCCCGAGCCGAGAGCAGCGCTTCCAACGCTCGACGATGAGGCGAGGGGAGGGGGATGGAAGGGAGGGCGTCGAGAGCAAACCAGCGCTGGGAAGGTTTCATTGCACTCGCGGGCGCGGGATGCCGAAAGACATTCAAGGTGATGCGATGATTGGTGAAGGGAAATTCAGAGACGTGCAGCGGCACGGATTCGCGCGGCGGGTTTTCCAACGCCGGTAGCATCCACATCCCGCGCCAACGGTTGGCCGATTGTTCGAGCAACACCCGTCGCCGCCGCAAAACGAAGCTGTGTTGTTCGGTCAGACGCTTGATGGCAGGCCGCGCTTTTTTTAGCGGAAGCAGCGCGGGCTCGGAGGCGTGACAAAAATTGGTAACCGGACAGACTTCGCACGTCGGCCGCGATCCGCAGACCAGCGCTCCCAAATCCATCAGGGCGGAGTTATGCGTGCCCGGGTCGCGATCCGGCAAAAGCTCTTCGGCGTGCGCCCACAAGACCGCGCGGCCAGCGGTGGTATCGATCGGAAGCCGGAGGTTCAGCATGCGGGAGAGCAAGCGCCCGATATTGGCTTCGACGATTGGGACGGATTGATCGAAGGCGAAAGTCGCGATGGCGTTGGCAGTGTAACGGCCGACCCCGGGCAACTCCCGAATTGCCTCCAGCGACGTAGGAAACCTACCGCCATGTTTTTCCATCACAGCAATGGCGGTCCCGCGGAGATTTCGGGCGCGCGCATAATAGCCGAGCCCCTGCCAGGCATGGAGGACATCGTGCTCCGAGGCTGCGGCCAGTGCGGTGAAATCGGGGAAGCGCCGCATCCACTCATTGAAGTAAGGGATCACCGCAGCGACCTGCGTTTGCTGGAGCATGAATTCGGAAACGAGGATGGCGTAGGGATCGCGAGTGCGGCGCCAGGGGAGATCGCGGCCGTGTTTTCGATACCACGCGAGAAGGGGGCGCTGGAATGAAGCAGGGTTCGCGCTGATCGGGAAACGTTGAACGTCCGACCCTCCTCCGCAAGCTACGGCGCGGCAGGCGCTCAACGTCCAATGAAAGAGTTCTGAGTTTGGGCGTGACGTTGGGCGTTGGGCGTTCAACGTTCTTCCCGCGAAGAATGAACTCCTACACTCACCCGCTCACGACAGACCAGGCGGCGAAACTTCGCGCCCTGCTCAAAGAGCTCGGCTTCGAATTCGCGTCGAAGCCCTACACGCTTTTCTTTGCCCAGAAAAATAAACTGAGCGTCGCAGTTTACGAGAAGGGACCGAAAATCCTGTTGCAGGGAAAGGGGATCGAAGAGTTCGTGCAATTCGAGCTCGAACCAAAAATTCTCGAGCAGGCCAAACTCGGCTACGAAGAAGTGCATTCGCCGGAGATGTTCGAGCCGCACTTCGGCATCGATGAAAGCGGGAAAGGCGATTTCTTTGGCCCGCTCGTCATCGCCGGCGTCTATGTCGATGGGCCGGTTGCGCGCCAGTTTCTGGACGCGGGAATCCAGGACAGCAAACGAATCGGCTCCGACGCCCGGATCCGGACGCTCGCGAAAATCATCAAAACCACGCCGGGCGCAATCGGGGATACGGTTGCAATTGGGCCCGCGCGTTACAACGATCTGTACGAAAAGTTCGGCAACCTCAACAGCCTGCTGGGCTGGGGGCACGCGCGAGTAATCGAAAACCTCCTGGCCAAAAAGCCTGATTGCCCGCGGGCTTTGTCGGACAAATTCGCGGATGCCAAGGTGATCGAGCGCGCCCTGCTTCAACACGGCCAGAAGATTCGTCTCGAGCAACGGACGAAAGCGGAATCCGATCTCGCCGTGGCCGCGGCCTCGATCCTCGCGAGGGAGGCGTTCATCGATTGGCTCGATCGGCGCGGGGAAGCCCTCGGCGTAAAGCTCGGCCGGGGCGTCTCGGCCCAGGTCAAGGAAGCGGCCAAGAAACTGGTCGAAGCGGAGGGGCCGGAAGGGCTGCGCCAGGTCGCCAAGGTGCATTTCCGCACTGCGCACGAGATCGCGCCAGGCAGTTATGCGGCGCCGGCGCCCCGGCGCGAGTGGCACAGGTAAAATCGAGGATGCCGTGAGGGTAGCGGGCAAGGTTCCTGCTTTTAAATCCCTCGTACTCGTGGAAACCAGGCTTCTCATTTTGAATTCCGATCCGGTCTTCCAAGACCGTGCCCTCGGTATTTTCGACGAAATCGACGACGTCGAGATTCGCGTGGTCCGCCGGCTGTCTGAGGCGGTTTCGATTTTGCTGGCTGAGAATTTCGACGGCTTTGTCGTGGAAGGCGAAGCCCTCATTGCCCTCGACCAGGCGACCAACGCCCGGCAACACTTTCCGTCCCTGAATATTATCTGCCTCGCCCCCGGGCCGCACGACGCCGAGTTGGTCCGGAGCGCGCAGCAGCAAAAAATCACGCGGATTGCCTCGAATGGCAGCGCGCGGAGTTTGCGCCGGCAATTGCATGCGTTTGTTCGCTCACTCGGCCAGGGTGGAACTCCCGCCGAAGGGATCGATCCCTGCCACTCGCTCATCGGCAATCTCAATCAATTTTCCGCCGCCGAGATCCTGCAGATGAGCTGCCTCGGTCAGCGCAGCGGGCGCTTCACTTTCAAGTCCGGCCGGGGCAACAGCGAAATCTATCTCGCTCACGGTTCCGTGCGCCATGCGGTTTTCGGATCGCTCGAAGGGGAGTCCGCCGTCGCGGAAATTTTCCGGTGGCGCCAGGGGCGGTTTTATTTTGAAGAAGGCATCATCAGCCAGGTGCAAAGCGTGGATCGCCCGTGGGCGCATCTCCTGATCGACAATTTGCAGAAACTCGATGAGACCCTCGAACTCTCAGCAGCAGGGCCCGGATGAGAGACAAGGTCGTCGAAGCCCAGCTCAGGCTGCTCACGTTGCAGCTGGATAATTGGAAGAAACTCCATGACGTGATCACGTACGGTCTGGACAAGACCAAGCCGATGATCTCCGCGGAGCAGGAGCGCCAATTTACCGAGATTCGAGCCAATCTCCTGCAGGAAACCGAGCATGTCTTCGGCGAGCTGGGGATTCTAACGGAACTTTCCGGCCGCGCGATGAACGTGCTTCAGCGTTGTGTGTCCGTGCGCGGCGTCCGCGAGCTGACGAACGAGGAAGTGCGGCGGTTGGAATCCGAGTGGAACGGCGTTTTCACGAAGCTCGGAGTAGTGCAAGGCCAGTTGAAATCCCGCCGGAAAGCGCTCTCCGAACAGACTCCGCTGAGCTACTACATGGCTCGTCTTTTCCCGGCCCTGGTTCCCGCAAGCAGGCGGTCGTAGACGCCTGAAACGCGTCCCTCCGTAGAGGAGGCCCCCCCGGGGCAAAGCGATTTTTTTCAATTGTGCCCCGCCATCTGGGGCGCGGGGCACGATTTGATTATGAATATGCCGAAGCTGACAAAGAGGGACATCGTCGTGGCGATCAGTAATCAGACGGGAATGGTGCAGCACGACGTTTTCGACGTAGTCCAGCGCACCCTCGATCATATCACCAATAGCTTGGCGAATAACGTCGCGGTAGAACTGCGAAATTTCGGGGTTTTTCAGCCCCGGTTAACGAAGCCGCGGGTGGGGCGTAATCCAAATCAGCCGGGCAGCAGCTTTGTCATTCCACCCCGGGCGACGGTCAAGTTCAAGGCGGGGAAAATCATGCGCCAGCGGGTGGAGAAATTATCTCGGGAACTCAAGGAAGCCTCGGAGAAGGAGGCGGCCGCTAAGGATGCCGCAGCCACAGCTGCAAGCGGCGCGCATTAGCGGACGGCAGCCTCTAATAGGGAGGACAGTTCGGAAGCATATCCCTCCGAGCTAGGAGGGAATGGCCGCCTCGGGCTCGAGCAGACTCTGGATCGATTCCTCCAAGCGATCGAAGTTGATCGGCTTCGTCAAATGCTCGGAGAAACCGGCGGCCCGGGCCCGGCTGACATCGTTCTCCATTCCGAAACCGCTGAGCGCGATCCCGCGCAATCCTTTGGTTGTGCTCAGTTCCTGCATGAGCTCGTAGCCGGAACGATCGGGCAGCCCGATATCGCTGATCACGAGATCGAATTGCTCGTGACGAGTCTTCTCCACCGCCTGGTCGGCGGAATGCGCGACGGTGACCCGGTAGCCCCGGCGTTCCAGCATCATTTTCATTCCGGTGCAGGTGTCGAAGTGATCGTCCACCACCAGGATGCGGCGGTCAGGTTTCTTCATTCGAGTTCCCGTAGCCTCGGCCCCCTTGGAAGGTCTCTTGTCGCCTACCACTGAGGCAGGGACAGGCGAGGACACGGTATCCAGCGTTACGATGAACGTTGCCCCGCGATCCTTCCCGGGGCTTTCTGCTCTAATGATTCCACCATGTGCCGCCACCATCGCCTTGGAAATGGCGAGGCCGAGACCAAGACCGCCAAATCGGCGTGTGATGGAGCTTTGTCCCTGCTCGAACGCGTTGAAGATCCTGTCCATTTGGTCGGCTTCAATGCCGATGCCCGTGTCCGTGGTCCGGATCTCAATCGACTTTGGTGAAGGATTAAATGTCTCAATCACGATCCGACCCTTTGCCGGCGTAAATTTCACGCTGTTTTTGACCAGGTTCCAAAAGACCTGCTGCAATCGCGCTGGATCGCCTTCGACGAACGCGCGCTCTGCTTTGAGGCGGAATTCGATCTTGAGATCCTTCGCCGCGATGTCTTCACGGCAGATTTCGTAGGAACGCTGCAGAATCTCGTGGACGCTTACCGTCTCCAGGCTGAGCTGGAGTTTGCCTTTCGAAATGCGGGTGACGTCGAGCAGATCGTCGATCAAACGCGCTTCGAGCTCCACGTTGCGGCGGATCACCTCGAGCGCGCGGCGCACCTCGGGCGTATCGGGCGCGCTTGCTTCCAGCTCCCCCACCATGGCGATCACAGGCGAAAGCGGGTTGCGCAGTTCGTGCGAGAGCAAGGCGAGGAACTGGTCTTTCGCGGCATTCGCACCAATCAATTCCTGCCGTAAAGTCACATCGCGGGTCTTGTCTTCGACCAGATAAAGGACGCCCTGGATGGTCTCTTCAGAGCTCTGGAGGCGGAGCAAGTTCACATTCACAAATCGCGTCATGCCGCTTCGATCCCGGAACGGTTGCTCCACCAGCTGAAAGGGCGCCCCGAACGCGAGCACCTTTTCGATCGCTTCGGGGGAAGCGATTTTTACTTCGTCGTAGCTGGCGTCGTGGATGTCTTTGCTGGAGGGGAGTTCACCAAAGCGTTGCGCCATTTCCGCGAAGGCCTGGTTAGCTTGGAGGAAGTGCCGCGAGTCCGGATCGATCAGGGCAATGCCGCTCGGCATGTTGGCCAGGATCTTTTCGTTGAAGATGACTTCTCGCTCAATCCGCCGCGCGGCTTCAGCCTGGCGTCGGGCAAATTTTCCGGCGAACCATGCCGCGACCGCGGTCAGCACAATCAGCCAGAGCGCTGGAATGGTGATTTTATCGAGAAGATCTTGAACCGGTTGGTAGGCGACGGCCTTGGGTTGCTGGACTACAGTCGTCCAACCCGTCGTGTCGATCGTGGTGAACGAATAGAGATTTCCGTTCCGCTCGATGTGGCCGGCTTTGTTCCGCCGGATTTCCTGGATGAGGCTATCCGGCAGGGGCGCCACCGTTCCCGTATTGGGCACGAAATCATTGGTGAAAAGCGCCATGCCGGTCTGATCGACCACCTGGCAGATCGATTGGTCCGCGAAGTCGATCGTGGAAAGTCGCCGGCCAATTCTTTCCACCAGAACGGAAACGCCAAGGTAACCCACGACCACGCCTTCCGGAGTCCGGACCGCGCCCACGATGTCGGTCGTCATGCGGCTATCGGGAAGGCGCGGATGAACCGGAGAGACAAACACGTCGGGTGAGCCGGCCGCGCCTTCCCGCCAGAGTGCAGAGGAGAATTCCTGGGCCTCCGAAGCCGGAATCGGAGGCAGGGAACCGATCAACTTTCCATCGGGCGCCGCGAGAAACATGCCGTCGATGCGCGGATGCGCGTAGAACGTTTGCGCGAGCCATTGCTGCGCGGCTGTTTCCGGGTTCGGGGCCGACAACATCTTCACCACGTCAGGCTGGGTCTGGTAATATTCGATGACGCTGCCGGTGCGGCTAAGATCGTCCCCCACCAGGTGCGCGATCAACTGCACAAAGGTCTGCCGGTCGTGCAGGATTTTGGATTCGAGGGTGTTCGTCAGAATCGTGTAGGAGACGACCAGCATCAGGACGGAAGGGACCCAGCCCGCGAGCAGAATCGCAATGACGATGTTGAAGCGCTCGAACCGGTCGCGGTCGCGGCGTTTCCAGCCGGCAAAGAATGGGATCGACTTGGTCCAGGACATCGCCGTCAAAAACTCGGCTCTATCGTCGGATGCGGCAAGGCCCTAAATGGCGAGGGCGTTACTGCCCCGCCCCGATGGCCAGGTTCAATTCCTTCGCCTTGGCGTGGAACGTCTTGACCTGGTCCAGACTCATCTTATCCGGCGGCGCCTGATTCATTAAGGTCTGGATCTCGGTAATGCCGCCGCGGATTTTTTCAAAAAGCGGAGTCCGGGCTACTAAGGGCGAAAGCGTCTTCATCTCCTCAGCGTAGTAATTGATCAAGTCGCGCTGCCATAGGGCCGCCGCCCGGTCTGGCGTATATTTATCCTCCACCGCACCGGAAGTGATTTCGAGACCGCGCAGCCAGCCGCCGAGGCTGATCAGGTGCGCCATCTTCTGGTCTTTCAAGGCGATCATGGCCTGCTCGACATCTTCCTGGGTCGAGATCAGCTCGCTTCGCACCGCGGGCCAGTCCCCGCGTTTCCCGAGCTCGGTCAGGCTGGCGCTGTGTCGCATTACGCGGTCGCCGACCCCAAGGCTGCGTGCCTGGCGCAGCAGGACACGGCCGAGGTCCTCCACCAGATTCTGCTTCTGACAAACCACGATGAGAAAGCCGTCCGCGACCAGACTGCCAAAGATGAGGCCCATCTGTTCCCGGCTGGCATGCGTCGCCTGCGGGAATTCACGTTTGAGTAATTCGAAGGGCACCGGCTTGAGATCGTCGAGCTGCTGAAAGATGTCGGCCAGGGACGGGGCGGTGTATGGGTTTATCCCCAGCTCTTCGCGCTCGTACTCCGCGGCCGTTTCGGGCTTTTCCTGCGGAGAAGTGGCCGCCAACCCGGGACCAGCCAGGAACAGTATCCCTATTATAGAAGAGAGGGCCGGCAGGATGGGTGCTTTCATTCCCTTTTGAATCGAGCGCTAGCCCGCTCCTGCTTGCATTCCCCGGCAACTGATCGCCGCGGGCCAACGAGTTTTCTTTTCATCCGCTTTGGCAAGGAAAAGCGGTCGATTTTGGCCATCGAGACCGCCATTTTTGATTTGACGCACGCTTCGGAAGCGGCATCATGTCGCCCTTGTCGCCTTCGTGCGGCAATTTCTTTACCCCGTTTATGCAAGGAAGCCTAGGCTCTATCATCTGGACGATCTGCTACTTGAGTGTGCTGCTCGGCCTTTCCGCGTACGGGATTCACCGCTACGTCATTATTTACCTTTTCTTGAAAAACCGGAAGCGGGCCATGCTGCCGGCCGGTCATTTCGAGAAGTTGCCGAAGGTAACGATGCAGTTGCCGATCTTCAACGAAGTCTATGTGGTCGAGCGCCTGCTCAAGTCAGTCAGTGAGATCGATTATCCGAAAGATTCGCTTCACATCCAGGTGCTCGATGATTCGACGGACGATACCCGCGAACTCACCATCGCCTGTGTCGAGAAGCTTCAGAGTCGCGGCTTCAACGTCGAATTGATTCACCGCACCGACCGCACCGGATTCAAAGCCGGCGCCCTCGAAACCGGGCTCGCTTCGGCCGAGAGCGATTTCGTTTGTATCCTCGACGCCGACTTCGTTCCTCAGCCCGACCTGTTGCGCAAGACGATCCATTTTTTCACCGACCCCAAGGTGGGCATGATCCAAACGCGCTGGGGGCATTTGAATCGTGGCTATTCTTTGCTCACCCGGGTCCAGGCGATGTTTCTCGATGGGCACCTTCTCCTTGAACAGACAGCACGCAGCCGGAGTGGAAGGTTTTTCAATTTCAACGGCACTGCGGGATTGTGGCGCCGGTCGTGTATCGACGAGGCGGGCGGTTGGCAGCACGACACCCTCACGGAAGATCTCGATCTGAGTTATCGCGCGCAGCTCGCGGGCTGGAAGTTCATCTTCCTGCCGGATGTCATTACCCCGGCGGAATTGCCCGTGGATATGAACGGCTTCAAGTCGCAGCAACATCGCTGGACCAAGGGTTCGATCCAAACCTGCAAAAAACTTCTCCCCACCATCTGGCGCAGCCACCTGTCGTTGCCGATCAAGATCGAGGCGACCGCGCATTTAACCTCAAACTTCGCATACCTCCTGCTAGCTAGTTTATGCGTGCTTCTCCATCCTTCGACCGGTGGTCCGCAAGGAACGTGGCTGCGGACTTTCCTGCTGGACGTTCCGATCTTCATGACCGCCTCCGTCTCCGTCGCCGTCTTTTACATTTGCGCCCAGCGCGAATTGAATCCGCGCACCTGGATGAGAGAAATTCTGCTTCTGCCAGCCTTGCTCGCCCTCGGCGTTGGCCTCTCTCTTAACAATGCGCGCGCCGTGCTGGAAGCTGTTTTCAATCACAAGTCCGATTTCGCGCGCACGCCCAAGTACGGGATCGAGCGAAAGGCGCAGCAGTGGCGGACGTGCAAGTACATGCCGCTCAAATCGCTCCTGCCGATCGCAGAAATGGCGTTCGCAATTTATTTTACCTACTTCGTTTATTTC
The DNA here is from genome assembly GCA_041167585.1 of Verrucomicrobiota bacterium. Taxonomy (GTDB): domain Bacteria; phylum Verrucomicrobiota; class Verrucomicrobiia; order Chthoniobacterales; family UBA10450; genus AV80. The sequence continues at coordinate 17,042 of JBEEHV010000019.1, read as the reverse complement.
GCCATCTCGCACGGCCAGTATCTTTCCGTTCCGTTCCTCGCCATGTTCCAGATCGGATTCCTTTACGTGTCGCTTTCGTCACTCGGGCAATGGTTTCCGAAGTTCACCTTGGGCAGCCAGCGCGCGGCCGAGATTACACTTCCTGCGTGACAAACGGCGCTTTTGGACTAAGAAACCGAGTGATGTTTCGCCTTTCGTTGCTGCTAATCGCGCTGATCGCGGTAGCCCCAGCGGCCCGAGCGGATGGTCCGAGCCGCGTTATTATCAGCGTGAAAGACCAGAAGCTGATGGTCATGGGCAATGGCACCAAGCTCGCCACTTATCCGGTTTCGACGTCGAAATTTGGTCTGGGCGATAACTGGGGCCACATGACGACGCCACTCGGTTTCTTGCAGGTCGCGGAAAAAATTGGCGACCATGCTCCCGTCGGCGCGGTCTTCCGGAATCGACGTTTCACCGGGGAAATCATCAAGCCAAACGCTCCCGGACGCGATCCAGTCATTACTCGGATCATTTGGCTGCGTGGTCTTCAGCCTTCTAACGCGCACGCCTTCAGCCGCTGCATTTACATTCATGGCACGCCTGAGGAGGGAAAGATCGGTAAGCCGGCCAGTTATGGTTGCATCCGAATGAAGTCGCGCGACGTCGCCGATCTCTATGCCCAGCTTCCGATCGGAGCGATTGTGGAAATTGTGCCGGACAGATTGCCGAACGTTCCGAAGGCTCCCAAGGGCACAACGTTTTCAGTAGAGCCCCCGAAGCCGGCGCCAGAGCCCGAAAAAGTGACGGAGCCGAAAGCGATCGACAAGGGGTCTTCAACTGTGCGCAAAAGCACCGAGGCGGACGAACAGCCGCATCTGGGACGCGGAGCGTAGCAGAGCCCTTCGACGTTCGCATCTCTTGACACACAGGCCCGCGTCCGCGAGCCTCCACGCTCACAAAATTCCCGCTTCTCAAAATGGCTAATACAAAATCCGCCGGCAAACGCGCTCGCCAAACCACCGTCCGCTCTCTCCGCAATCGCAGCGTCCTGACTCGCCTGCGCAAAATGCAGAAAGGTATTTCAGGCACGGCCTCGAAGCCGGAAGCGAAAGATGTTCACGCGATGATTTCCGCGATCGATAAGGCCGCCAAGCGCGGGATCATTCACAAGAATGCGGCGAAGCGCCGCAAGGCCCGCTTGAACAAGTCGCTGGCCGCCGCCCCGAGCGCTCCCTCGGCGTAATCGAAAGCAAGCTGGAAGCTTGCGCTACCCTTCAGGAAGGATAAAACTCATGCCGATGATTCCCGCTCTTCTTCTCATTCTCGCTGCGGTGGGCTATCGGATAGTTACCGGGCTCGCCATAATTTCCGGTTCGACCTGGCTCTCGAACTTCGCGCCACTCGCCGCAATCGCCCTCTGCGCGGCCGCATACTTCCCGGCGAAATACAAATTCACTGTCCCGATGATCGCGCTCCTGGTCTCCGACATCGTTCTGAATAATCATTACGGCTTTTCGCTCTTCAGCCCCTTTGTCGCATCGCATTATCTCGGCTTCGCTTTGGTCGGTGGGCTTGGCCTGCTCTTGCGCAATCGGGCCTCGCTCAAGACGCTGCTGCCCGCTTCAATCGCGGCGTCGGTCATCTTTTACGTGGTCACAAATGCGGTCTCCTGGCTTTTCGATCCCGGTTACGTAAAAAACTTCGGTGGATTAATCCAGGCGCTCACCGTGGGTCTGCCGGCTTACAGCGCGACCCCGACCTGGATGTTTTTCCGCACCTCGCTCGTGAGCGATCTCTTCTTCACGGCGCTCTTCGTCCTTTGCATGAATCTGGGCCGGAGCCCGGAACGCGGGCGCACCTCCGCCGCATTGCCTCGTCCCGTTTAGTCCGGCCATGCAGCCGCCGGAGCAACGCGACGAAGTCGAAATGCTCTCGCTGATGCTGTTGATCCGGCGTTTCGAGGAGCGCGCCAGTCAACAATATCAGGCGCAGAAGATCGGCGGGTTTTGCCATCTTTACATCGGCCAGGAAGCTGTGGTCTGCGGCGCGGTCGCGGCCGCGCGCGCCGATGATTACCTGATCACCGCGTATCGGGATCACGCGCATGCCCTGGCTCGCGGCACGAGCGCGGACGCCTGCATGGCGGAACTTTTTGGGAAGGCCACCGGTTGCTCGAAAGGGCTTGGCGGTTCGATGCATTACTTCGACAAGGAGCATCACATGTACGGCGGACACGCCATCGTGGGTGCGCACGTTCCGCTCGGCGTGGGGCTGGCCTTCGCTTCGAAATATCGCGACGAAGACCGCGTCACGCTCTGCTTTTTCGGCGATGGCGCGATCAACCAGGGCGGGTTCCATGAGGCATTGAATCTCGCGGCGCTCTACAAATTGCCGATTATTTTCATCTGCGAAAACAATCTGTTCGCGATGGGCACTAGCGTGGAGAGATCGACTTCCCTCAAAGAAATCGTCGAACGCGCGGAAGGCTACAATATCCCTGGCCTGGTCATCGACGGGATGAACTTTCGCGAAGTCCGCGACAAGCTCGGGGAAGTCATCGAAGGGATCCGAAAAGATCCACACCCTGCCTTCGCGGAGATTCGTACTTATCGCTATCGCGGGCACTCGATGTCCGATCCCGCGAGCTATCGGACCAAGGAACAGCTCGAAAAATTCCGTCTGGACGATCCGATCACGCGTTTGCGCGCACAGCTCACGCGCGAAGAAAAACTGACAAACGAGCAGTTCGATCGAATGGACAAAAAGGCGAAAGAGACGGCGCTCCTCAGTGTGAAATTTGCCGAGGAAAGTCCCGAGCCCCCGCTCGAGAGGCTCTACGACTACACTTACTTGGAGCCGGGGCGCCCCCGCCCCGGGAGTGAGGCCGTCGCTGTATCCCGGCCCGAGGCCGGGCCGGCTCCAACAAAGGCACAAAGCGCGTGAGAGAGATCACTTATCGCCAGGCGCTCAATGAAGCGCTCGCTGAGGAACTCGCGCGCGACCCGAACGTTTTCCTCATGGGCGAGGAAGTTGCGGAATACAATGGCGCTTACAAGGTGAGCCAGGGGTTACTGGACCGTTTCGGCCCCAGGCGCATCATCGATACTCCGATCAGCGAAAATGGCTTTGTCGGTTTGGGCGTGGGCGCGGCCATGGTGGGGCTGCGGCCGATCATCGAGTTCATGACCTTCAGCTTTTCGCTCGTCGCCTTCGATCAGGTCGTGAACAACGCGCCGAACATGCTCACGATGTCGGGCGGCCAGTTCAACATCCCCATCACATTCCGAGGACCGAACGGACCTGCTCATCAGCTTGGCGCGACGCATTCGCACGCCACGGAATGTCTTTACGCGAATGTCCCGGGCTTGAAAATTTGCACGCCGGCCACCCCACGGGACGCGAAGGGCTTGTTGAAAACCGCGATCCGCGATAACAACCCGGTGCTCGTGCTCGAGGTAGAACTTCTCTACAGCTCGAAGGGGATGGTCGAGGAAGAAGACGTCGACTTGCTCATCCCGCTCGGCCAAGCGGAAATAAAACGGGAAGGCACGGACGTAACGATCATTTGCTACGCGCAGACTGTTCCGCTGGCCCTTGCGACCGCGGAAACACTCGAGGAAGAAGAGGAAATCAGCGCTGAAGTCCTCGACTTGCGCTCGATCAAGCCGCTCGACATGGAAGCGATTCTGAAATCGGTTTCAAAAACGCATCGCGTGGTCATCGTCGAGCAGGACCGGCCGGTCTGCGGCATCGGTGCGGAAATTACCTACCGCATCCAGCAGGAAATGTTCGATGGTCTGGATGCGCCGATCCTTCGCGTGGCGCAGGAAGACGTGCCGATGCCATACAACGAACGTTTGGAACAAGCGGTCCTGCCGAGCGCGCAGAAGTTGATCGCCGCCGTGAAGAAGGTTTGTTACGCCTAACGACTAATCGCCATGCCTGAGATTCAAATGCCGAAGTTGAGCGACACGATGACGGAAGGAACGCTCGTCGCCTGGAAAAAGAAAAAGGGGGACAAGGTTTCGACCGGGGATGTCATTGCCGAGATCGAGACGGACAAGGCGACGATGGAATGGGAATCGCCCGAAGACGGAACGCTCACCGAAATTTACGTGGAGGAAGGGGGGAAGGTAAACGTCGGCGACAAGATCGCGTTTATCGGCGCGGAGGGGGAAGCCGCTGCCGAGGCGAAGGAAGAGAAAAAGCCGGAAGCGAAAAAAGAAGAAGAGGCGGCGCCGAAAGAAAAGGCGCAGGCCGAAACGGAGAAGCCCGCGCCTGCGGAAGAGGAGGAAGCCGAAACGGCTCCGCCTCAGGAGAGCGAGAAGAAACCGGCTGAGCCGAAGAAAGCTGAGGCTGCGCCAAAACCGGCCGCGGAAGCGAAGCGCGAAAGCAGCAGTGGCGAAGCCAGGGTGAAAGCTTCCCCGCTCGCGCGCCGGGTCGCTGCGGAATTGGGCGTCGATCTTTCTTCACTCAAAGGCACGGGCCCAGACGGCCGCGTGACCGAAACGGATGTGCGCGCCGCAGCCAGGTCGAAAAGCGCGCAGTCGCAGGCAGCCGCTCCAAAGATTCAGGCTGGAGAGGGAATGCGGATCAATCTCAGCGGCATGCGCAAGGTGATCGCGGAACGTCTGGTCGCGAGCAAAGGACCGGTCCCGCATTTTTATCTCAACATCGAGATCGACGCCGGCCCGCTCATGAGCGCGCGCGCGGAACTCAAATCGGGCGGCGAAGGTTCCGATTCGGCGAAGATCACCGTGAATGATTTCGTGCTGAAGGCATCGGTCGAAGCGGCGGTGCGTGTGCCGAAAGCAAACGCCTCCTTCGACCAGGACGCCATCGTGCAATACAGCGATGTGAACCTTGCCATAGCCGTCGCCATTGAGGATGGCCTGGTCACGCCGGTTATTCGCGCGGCCCAGAGCAAATCGCTGCGCGAAATCAGCGAGGCCGTGAAAGACCTGGCCCACCGCGCGCGGAACAAACGGATGAAGCCCGAGGAATTCCAGGGAGGCACCTTCACCGTCTCGAATCTCGGCAGCTACGGTATCGACAATTTTTCCGCCATCATCAATCCGCCGCAGGGTTTCATTCTCTCCATCGGCGCGATCGTGAAGAAAGCGGTCATCGACAACTGCGACCAGCTCGTAGCCGGCCAGCGGATGAGCATCGGCATGAGCTGCGATCATCGCGTGATCGACGGCGCGCTCGGCGCGGAATACCTGAAGGAACTCCGCCAACTCCTCGAGAACCCGGCGCTGCTCCTGATCTAATCGTTAGGCCATGGAAACGCCGCCGCCGGAGAAGAAGCTACGGCTGGGGTCGTTCGCCATTCACGCCACGCGTGGTTTGCTGCGCGACCAGAGTTCGCGGCGGAAAACCATGGGTTTTTGTGTGGTCGTCGCCCTTCTCATGCTGGTGGCCGGGCTAACGATTTTGCGCCCGTGGTTGAATCCGCATGAACACGCCGCGCGCTTCATTTTCTATTGGCTCGCCTGCGCGTGGGAGACGCTGCTGGTTTTTTTGCTCGCGCTGTTGGATGTGCTCACGATCCGAGCGCAAGCCCGCGACGCGCGGAAAGCTCTTCGCGAACAATTCGCCCCGCGAACCGATCCCGCTGAGCGGGACGCATCTGGGGAGAAGTAAGAGTCGCGTCCTCAGGCCGCCAGACGCAGGCGGGGCCAGCGCCAAACGCTGAAGGCCATGAGCGCGAGCGACGCAAGGGTAATAGTTAGCCCTGAGACCAGATAAGGATTGCGGTAACTGAGTTCCACCTTGTGGGCACCTGCGTCCAGCACGACGCCAAGTAATCCAAGGTCCACCTTTAGCACCTCCGCGGCCTTACCATCCTGCAAGGCATGCCACCCGCGATCGAACGGTGTTTGAATCACGAGCACACTTTTCCGCTCGACCGTTACGTTTCCATCGATCCGCGTTTCCTGGAACCGGGTAAGATCCAAGGCCGTCTTCCGGCGCGCGGCCACCACCTCCGCCAGGGATGAGTTTCTAATCTCGTGCTCCAAATCGCCCGGCGCCATGGGCGAGAGACCCAGCCTCTCGGCTTCTCGTTGGTCCGTCACAACCACAGCGTGCAAGAGTGACTCCGATTTTTCGGCAGCGAAGAGCTTGAGAAAAACATCTTTCGTGATGGAGCGATCAAACGCGAGTCCGAGCGGAAGGAACCGCGCATTACGGAAGAGATGGTCCCGGCCGTATTGCTGCACGAATTCGTATTGGAGTGCCCGCTGGAAAGGCATCGGGTCTTCCACCAGCGCATACTTTTCCCCGGCAAAGAGAGAGAGAACAGGATCGTTGAGCAGGCCGACCGAGTACCGTGTTTCAATCTCCGTGGTAGGCACAATCGCCCCGGTCGCGACCAGAAACTCGATGTAGTTCAGGTTATTGAACGAGCTGTAATAGGAAGTGCCGTAATAACCAAAGATCAGCGCATCATTGAGACTCGGTAATACCCCCAGGCTGGAAGAACGAATCTTGGTAACGCGATAGAAGGCGCTGCTATCGCTGGCTTTGATGTCTCGAATGGCTTCTATCGTTTCGTCGTTATAGCCCACGCGCGCCTTGAGCTCCTGCTTACTCAGTGTGCTCCGGTTCGAAACGGTGTTTCGATCGAGGAGAGTGAGTTCAAAAGCCGCCAGGGCTACGATGATCCATCCCGCGACTTTTGGTTGCCGCAATAACTGGCCCGCCCCGAGTAGTCCGGCATAACAAACCAGAAAAACTGTGGCCTGTTGTTTCAAGGCCGGATCAATGCGGGTCTGTAGTTCCGGGACTGGCAAGTAGAGAACTCCGACCACTCCGATAGTTGTCAGACCGAGAAGCCAGAGGTTAAGAGGACTGCCTTCGAGATAACGCGAGAAAGCCGTCGCGCTGAGGGTAATCAAACCAAGGATCGAGAAGAGCGAGAATGCGCGGTAGTAGTCGCCCTGGAAAAGCCAAAAGAGGTACCTGAGCCAGGGGAAAATTGTGGTGAGAATCAGGACCGCCAGGAACAGTCCGAAGATTAGCTGATGCCTGCTCCCGGCGCCGACGAATACCTGGGGAACGATAATAAGACAGAGTAACCCGCAATAGGTCAAAGGAGCTTCGAGATAGTTCTGCCAGCCGCGAAAGGCTTCCGCGGTGCCGAGAATATCATTCGCGAAAGACCTCAAGGCCGCCGTGACGTAATGCAGGTGCGATTCGAAACCGAACACCGGCGAGGAACTGAGCGTGGCGGCGAAAGAGGAAGTGCCTGATCCGCGCGGGCTGTTTACCATCGCGTAAAGGTTCGGGAGGGTCAGGAGAGCGCTAAGGCCGGCGCCGAGAGTCGCAGCCCCCGCAAGGACAAGAGAAATGCGGAAGAGAGTGCGCGGTTGCCACCCGTAACGCCCGAAAAGCCTGGCTGGGACGTAGAGCAGGAGGAACAGCGCGCAGAGATAAAGATGGAATGCGTCGATTGCGCCCAGCAAGGCGACCATCGGCACCAGGACAAACCACAGACCGCGTTTCAGAGCTATTTCAATTGCGAACAAGAGTCCGCTAAAACCAACCACCTCGTCAGCCAGCGGATACCAGCAAGTGCCCATACACATGTAGGCGGAAAAAGAAACCAGGAGCGAACCAAGGAGCGCGGCGGCTGGACGCAACCCGCGGAGAAGGAGAAAGCCAAAGAACAACAGGCCCGCGAAAAGTGTTTTCGCTAAATGTTGATAGACCAGTCCGTGAGCGATCAGTTCCCGGGGAAGCCACGTGACCGGTTCCCAGAGCAGGTAACCCGCCAGGTAGATCAAATCCTGTCCCATGCCGATACCGAAAGACCACGAAGGAAATCCGTGGCTGCGGACGTAATCCGAAAGGTGAACAAAAGAAGGGTAGTAATCGTTGATCGAGTCGCTGCCCCCGTCCTTATAAACGAGCAGGGCATCGCCGAAGAGAAAGTCGCGAAAGATGATCCCGCCGATGCCGATGAGGCAGATGGCGGCGAGGGCCAGGAGTGCGCGATGACCGAGCTTGTTCTTCACTTGATATTACCCTGGCCGCGGAGCGTTCCCATGAGAAGGCCAGAGGCGCTAGGGAACCCTCGAGCTAAAGCGGCGATCGCGATAAGCCGCGCTGGATTGATACAAAGCCAACTGGCCTTTAATGGAATCGGCGCGTGATGCATTGCCTTCAGCCGCGGCTAACTCCAAGGCTTGTTGCGCGGTCCTTATCGCGTCGGCAAATCGACCAGCCTCAGCATACGCCGCTGCCAACGTCGCCCGGATGATCGAATTCTTGCGCATGGTCAAAGTGTCCGCGCGTTCCGCCCGCTCAACTGCCTTCGCTCCATCGCGAAGAAGAGCGTCCGGCCAGGTCGCCAGGGTCCAGGCCATGTTATTCAGGGCTTCCGTGTCATCCGGATCAATTTGCAAAGCTTTATCGTAATGAGTGAGAGCCTCTTTCGCCCGTCCCAGTTCCAGGTAGGTATTGCCGATATTGTAGTGGGCGTCAGCGAGGTTTGGTGCAATGGCCAGCGCTGTTTCGAGATGGGACAGCGATTCATCCAGTCGGCCCATCTCTAAATAACACACTCCCAGATGGGAATGGACGGCCGCGCTGCGAGGTTCGATTAGCAGTGACCTTTCAAAATGCATCATCGCCTCGCGGATGTTCCCCTTGTCGTGGTAGGCGCCGCCGAGATTCTCTTCGGCAATGGTGTTGTCGGTCGTGCAGGCCAGGGCATGGACCCAGACCGTTTCGCTTTCCTGCCATGTCGCGGTCTGAGCGTGCGCGGTAAAAATGAGACAGGCCAGGATCACGCTGGCGAAACCAGCCGGAACCACCAACGGGAAACGCCAGCGAGCGCACAACTCGCTTGCGCCCCACGTCAGAAGAATGCCCAAACCAATCTGGGGAAGATAGGTATAACGATCGGCCCGGGCTTGGTTACCCACTTGCAAAATTCCAATGACCGGTCCGAGCATGATGAGATACCAAAGCCAGCCCGTAACCAGATAACGCCGCCGGCGAAGCATGAAAACGCCCGCCGAGATTGCGCCCAGGATAAGAGCGGCAAGGATAATGTTCGGCCACCCGATGCGAGCAGCGTCCCATGGGTACAAAATCGCGAGATCCGACGGCCAGAAGAATGAGCGCAGGTAATCGACGTAAGCAATAACGGCGTTACCCAAACGCATCGGAAACGTAATTGCGGGCGCTGTTTGGATGGCACTTCGCTGGGCCATCACTGTCACCGCGCAAGAGGCCAGGCTTAATCCCAGCAATGGCAATTTCTCCAGGAATGGTCGCGCTTCGAGTCTGCCCTCCGGGGCCAGCCGGTTCAGCGGCCAGTAGTCCAGCAGGAGCAGGACAAAAGGCACCGTGACCAGCATCGGTTTGCACATCAGGCCCACGGCGAAAAGAGCGAACACGACCGCGTATCGGCCCAGCGACCAAGACCCGCGCGCGTAACGAATGTAGGCCCCGATTATAAGCATGAAAAAAAGGCCGCTCAGCACATCCTTGCGCTCCGCCACCCAGGCCACCGATTCCGCCCGCAAGGGATGAATAGCAAAGAGCGCGGCCACAAATGCGCTGCGCCACAGAGCGCCGGTCATTTGCCGGAGAACGAGGAAGAGCAGGACTGCGGTGGCGGCGTGCACCAGCACATTGGTAAAATGATGTCCGCCTGGATTAAGTCCGTAAAGCTGGCCATCCAGCATGTGGGACAGCCAGGTGATCGGATGCCAGTTAGCGGAATGGACATGGGTGAAGGCCCAGCCGGCTCCTTCGAGCGTCAGACCACGGGCGACCTGAGCGTTTCTGAAGACGTATTCGTTGTCATCGTAATTGATGAACTGGAAATGGATGGTCTGGCCGAAGACCACCCATGTGATTACGGCGAGGAAAGCGCAGATGCCGAAAACGAACCAGCCATCCTTCGAACCCGTCCGCCGGCTCTCACCCGTCCGGGTGCCGGGTGCGATGCGAAGAGTCGCGGCAGATGTTTTTGGAACTGTTGCCTTTTTCGATCTTCGACTCATTCAATTGCCATAGCGTTGCCTGCAATGTCGGAAATTCAACACGAGCATCCCCCGTGCGGACAACTCCAGACTCGCAAAGTGGGCGCAACGGCGAATAATCAATTTGTGACAAATGTTTCGCCGGGAGCCGCGAACGCGCCTCAAAGCTGGAAGACGCGGGAGCAAATGGAGGCGGATGAATCTCAGGTCCTCGCGCCGTTTGCGCAAAAGTCAGGCGAATCCCGCGGTCGAAAATACCCGGAGTCCCGCCACGTCTATCGCACGGAGTTTCAGCGCGACCGGGCCCGCATCATTCATTCGCGCGCTTTTCGGCGTCTGGAATATAAGACGCAGGTTTTTCTCAACGGCACCGGCGATCACCTGCGCACCCGGCTTACCCATTCCATCGAAGTCGCGTCGATCAGCCGCACCATCGCGCGCGCGTTGTCGCTGAACGAGGACCTGGCGGAGGCGATTGCCCTGGCGCACGACCTCGGCCATTCGCCTTTCGGCCATTCCGGGGAAGAGATGCTGGCCGAATGCATGCGCGAGCACGGCGGGTTCGATCACAACAAGCAAAGCCAGCGCGTGGTGGAATTGCTCGAGAACCCGTACCCCCTTTTTCCGGGCCTTAACCTGACCTTCGAAGTGCGCGAGGGCTTGAGGAAGCACGATGAATCCTACGAATCGCCCGTGGCCGGCGAGGAGAATTACCAGCGGCCCTCGCTCGAGGCCCAGGTCGCCGATCTCGCCGACGAGATCACCTACTACAGCCACGACCTCGATGATGCCGTCGATTTCGAGATCCTCAGCCCGGCGCAACTCGAAGAGACCGCCGTCTGGCGTTCCAGCCACGAAGCCGTGGCCGCGCGTTATCCCGATGTCCGCGAACCAGAGCTGCACAAGCTGATCATTGGCGGAATCATCGACGCCCAAGTGTGCGACGTGATCACGGAGAGCGCCGAAGCGATCGCCCAGGCCGGAGTGCGGAGCGCGGATCAGGTCAGGCGGCAGGCGGAGTCTCTCATTCGTTACAGCGATGACCGGCGCCAGGCGAACCAGGAGCTGCGGCGCTTTCTCTATAAGAACGTCTATTATCATCCGCGCGTGGCGGAAGTGAACCAGAAGGCGTGCGAAATGTTACGCTCGGTTTTCGCAGCCTACGTGGCGGCGCGGGATTTGCTGGGCGACGCGGCGACCAAGCGAATCGAAAGCGAAGGATTGCACCGGACCATTTGCGATTACATCGCGGGAATGACGGATCGCTATCTTCTGGAGGAGCACGCGCGGCTCAAGGCCGGGTAAGCGTTTCGCCAGGCGGTTATGTCGGCAGCCTAACGAGACCAGGATGAGCGACGGCGGACGCTTCCGGAGTTCGCTCCATCGCATGGTTAGGGCTTGTCGCGAACGGAAAACTGAACTTGAAACGGCAGCGCGTCTTTCTTAGAGCGAAGATCGGTCGCCTTCGCGAGACTGTCATAAATCGCTTGCAATAACTTCTGCGATGCGTCGCCCTTCGACGACATCTCAACCTTTGGTCGAGCCTGGGCCGTAAGCGTGAATTGGACGAGAAGTTCGAAAGCTGGAGCGGTCTTAGGAACCACTGCTGAAATGCGCTTGTGCGCGGCTACGATGAACTCAGCGATCTTTTCGGCGGATGTGTTCCGATCGAACAATGCTTGCTCCGCGAGCAGCCGCACGGTCCCCATCTTCACCTTGCCTTCCGGCGCAGGAGTGCCGGAAGGCTCTGCTGTGTAGTTGCGCCACTTTGCGCGGTAGTCCTTTTTGTCGACGGGATTGTGATATGTGGTCGTCTCCTCAGCAGCTTGGACAGCGATGTTAAACGCGAGACACAAAATCGAGGTGATCAAAGTGCGCATAATGTAGCCCTAACGAGAATGAGTTCAGCTACCGCTGGCGGGAGCTAGCGCGGATTGAGATGTTGGTGTTTTCATCAAAAAAAGCAAGGCATCGGAGCCGCCAGCGGTCAGCTGCAGCGATTGGTTAGACGTTGACGTGACGCACGAAGCAGCACGCGACAGAGCTGGACCACACAATATGAGACCGCGCCCCAAAACAGAGGCACGAGGATAACGTCAAGCATCCAATCGACAAAACCGATCGAGATGCCGACTGCGTGTACCAAGGCAACCGCATAGTAAGCCGGCGCGATCACGACGAACAGGATAAGGCCAAAAACCACTTCGCCATGTTCTGGTGGTTCGCTCCCTAGTCCACCGCTCATCGACAGGAAGAACAATACGGGAACGACAATAATGCTCATGAATGCAGCGCGAATCGCGTAATCGATGATCTTCGTACCGTGGTATTGGACGCGAGTTGTTCCCATACGGCTAACGAGACACAAGATGAGCGACTCCGAAAGCTTTCGGAGTTCGCTCCATCGCCAGGTTAGATGCTTGGTGTTCCACGTGTCGAGGCGCTCAAGTTAATGGCGGCGTGACCACGCGATTGGCACCTTAACCTCTGGGTCGGTCCCAGGACTAAAGCGAGCATGCATGAATGCTTCCATGCCAGTTTTGTCCAGAAGTGCGGACCCAGTGCTCTTTAAGACTGAGACGGACTTAACAATTCCTGTCTTCGTATCGATATGACAAACGAAAATCCCTGAGCCTTCAGGCATAGTTCCGTCTGGAAGGGTCGGATACGGAATGCGCGGCTTGTATATTCGATGTTCTTTGCCTTTCCCGCTCGACGCGTCCTCGCCTTTCGAACTGGGAACGAGACAAATCGCCAAAATGAGGAACACCGTTGCTCGTACCACGAGGAGACAGACTATGTGAGCGAGCTTTACCATCTAACGAGAACAAGATCAGCGACCCCGAACGCTTTCGGGGTTCGCTGCATCGCCTGGTTAGGCCTTTGTGCGCTCACATCCACATCAGATAGGTAGCTCCGCACCCGCCTAGGATCAACCCGCCGATGGTTTCGCTGAGAACGTGTCGCGACAGCACCAAACGCGACCAGATCAAAGCCGGCACACACAGAAGAATCAGCAATCCCGCGCGGAGTTGAACGGTGCCCAGGAGCAGGCCGCAAAAGGCTGCAAACGCAACGTGCAACGAGAGTTTGGTCCAGTGGTTCAGAGCGCACGCCACCAGCATCATTGCGCCCACGACAAAGCATCCGCGTACGAAAGCCGCCGAATGCTCCACGAAGTGAAAGTACGCTCCAGCTCCGATCAGCACCAAACCGATGGCAAGATAGAGCATGGGACGATCTGCCTTGTCCGACGCATCGACCGTTCGCCAGCGTCCAGACGCCCGTGAGCGCCAGATGAGCAGGCCGAGCGGGAGCAGAACAATCAGCGTAAAGGCAAATGTCAGCCGAAGGACGTTCTGCGGGCTGTTGCGTAGATGCAGCGACAACACGAGGAGCGACAGCAACACCAGCGGGTGTCCGACGATGGAGATGAACCGCGCCGTGAAAGTTCTCATGCTGCGGGCCTAACGAGAATGGAGCGGACTGGCAAGCCGCGACATAGACTTTAAGACCGCAGGTTGAACGAGTCGCGCGAGTTCATCAACAAGATGAGCGACGGCGGACGAGAATGGAGCCCGCGGGAAGCGGCGCGACATGGACCATAGCCCGCAGGGTGAGCATTGGGCAATGCGAATCAACGCGCGTGGCTCGGAATGGAAGGGCTGAAATCATGTCAAATGTGGAGCGCACAGCGGTCCGCCAGCCTGCTCGCGAACGCTTTCGGAGTTCGCTCCATCGTCTGGTTAGGCCTTGGGAAGATGGAATACTCACAACATCGGCACGTAACCGCAGTCTTCGACCACCACGACAGTGCCCTTGTTTGCCCACTTGCCTTTCTTGCGCCTCATATCGTCATAGTGTAGGCAGCGATCACCAAACGTCTCATGATGCAGTTGGATCGTGTTGTGATCTACAATCCGAACGAAACGGATGGTTTGGGGCAAAAAATCTTCTGACGCGGCTATAGCAGCCCGAATATCTGCGGTCGAGACGGCGCGGACGTTCCCCACGATGCGCGGAAGACTTGCGGATTTAGCCTGGGTGCTCGGCGGTATCAACATTGCAACAGGCCGACCATCGGGCAGCCTGACGACATTGTCAGATGTGTCCCGACTGACAGCGCAGCCCGTGAAAGCGGCAGCTGTCAACGCTACAAAGGCCGAGAGTGCGTAGTGCTGCATGGGCCTAACGAGACACAAGATCAGCGACCGCTGGCGAGGGCGCGCGTCGCTGCTGGTTGAATGTCGAAGGCATCGCACGTGGGAACGCGGAGCGGCCAGTGGTTCGCTGCATCGCCTGGTTAGATGACTTGGTGTTCACTTGATGAGGGTGAACGTAAAGGGGATTCTCGCGCGAGCGACGATTCCTGGCCGGCGCGCGCGCCAACGCATTAGAGCCTTCGTCGCCGCATCATCCAAGACGCCGCTGCCTGTGGTCTCCAGCACCTTCACGCGTGTGGCCGCGCCAGTCTTTGCGTCGAAGGTGACGTCGTACAAGCCCCTGCCAGTGATGCGCCGCAATCGTGCTTCGTCCGGATACTCCGGCCTTGGCGTGCTCACCATGAAGCGCGTGGCGCTTGGCGGCACAGTCACATCGGGGCGCTCAGCGAACAGTGACGGGCCGATCGCGCAGAGCACCATCATGGCGGCAACCGCTAGGGCGTGGCGTAGGATAGTCATCTAACGAGACACAAGATCAGCGACCGCTGGCGAGGGCGCGCGGCGCTCGGAGTGCAGGTGTGGAAGTCATCTCAATTGTGCACGCACAGCGGCCCGCCAGCCTGCTCGCGAACGCTTTCGGAGTTCGCTGCATCGCCTGGTTAGATGTGGTTGCGTCGCCATCGCATCAACCATAGCGCACAGACAACGATCCCGAACGCTAGCATCAAACCGCCGGCCACGTACGCTTGTAGAGGAGACATCGTTCCCTGCTTGAAAGGGACTAATGAGTGCTGCTGATCCGCGGCGTGGCCCATGTGCAGCATCACAAAACCGCCGAATAGCAGGAGTCCTCCAAGAACGAGCATTCCAGATGAAGTTTCCTGTCGATCGTTCATACATCTAACGAGACACAAGATCAGCGACCGCTGGCGAGAGCGCGCGTGGCGGCGAGGAAGAGGTGGTAGCTACCATAGGCTAGAACGCAGAGCGGCCAGCCGTTCGCTGCATCGCTTGGTTAGGCCTTTGTACGCCCTCGATCTTCACATCCGGCCACTCCACTAAAAGCTTCTCGACTCCGGATGCAGTGACGCGCGTGCCGCCAAATCGAAGCTCCCGAATGTGAGGAAACTTGCGAAGCAACGGAATCAAGCTCTCGACTGACGTGTCGTCGAAGTCGTCGCTGCGCACCCAGACGATGATCGGCTCCTCGTATGCACGCCAGAACTCCGCCTCAGTGAGACGCGACTGCCATGCGCGGTCGCGAATGAAGACGCCGACTCCGAGCTGCTCGAGCTGCTGATGGACTTCGCGCATAACGCTGAGGCCTAACGAGAATAAGATCAGCGACGCCTACCGAGAGCGAGCGTTAATCGGAGGTGGAATGGTTTGGTCATATGAAATGTTGGGCGAACGACGGGTAGGCGTTCGCTGCATCGCTTGGTTAGATGATTCGGGCGTGATGCTTGGGCCACGCACGAGACGCACCAGGAATATTCCGAGCGCAGAAGCCATCGTCCAAAAAAGAGCGTTCGTCGCGAAGAGAAGTGGGATCAAGATACGATCTCTTGCATCGATGTCTTCGCAGCACATCGAAGTGTACTTGGCTGGAAGAACCGCATTAGCGACGCGAAATGTGGGATACATGGACCACATGCAAGCGGCCGTAAACAGATTGGGAGACTGGCCGGGCGGACCGGGTGGAAGCCGCGGCAACACAAAGACAATGTATGAGGCTAGTGCGACCGATATCAAAAGGGCGACACCGTAGATTCGGAGGGATGTGCGAGCCATCATCTAACGAGAACAAGATGAGCGACGGCGGACGAGAATGGAGCCCGCGGGAAGCGGTGCGACATGGACCCTAGCCCGCAGGGTGAGCATTGGGCAATGCGAATCAACGCGCGTCACTTGCGGTGAGGGGGTGGAAGTCATCTCAAAAGTGGAGCGCACAGCGGTCCGCCAGCCTGCTCGCGAACGCTTTCGGAGTTCGCTCCATCGCATGGTTAGATGCGGCGTCGCCAAGCTATCGGACGCGTTCAAAAAATCCGCTTCCCTCCTGCGTATCGGTCTCTCCGATCTGCTGGCCATGGCGTCGACCGATCATGCGCGATGGACCGAAATAAAATTTGCGTCCGCAGATCTTCGGCTTGGTATACATGTGCATCGTGTCATCGCCCGGGTGCGATGCCTCTTCAAAGATCACGATGAACTCCTCTCCGGCGATATTCCATGTACCGCTTGAGCTGATCCTCGAATTCGTGAACCACAAACTGTGATCTGCATGAAATGTAACCTCAACCGGGTATTTGGGGTCCTTCCAAGTTCCGACAACGGTCGACTCTGTCGGCCGCCTGCAACAGCCCCCCGACGTAGCTGCGAACGCAAGACAACAGATGGCATACCTGAGGCGGGGGCAAAGCATCTAACGAGAATAAGATGAGCGACGGCTGGCGGGAGAGTGCGTCGCTGCGGTTTGAGGATGGAGTTTCATGGAAAGTTTGGGACCAAAGCTGCCAGTCAGCCTGCTCGCGAAAGCCTTCGGAGTTCGCTCCATCGTCTGGTTAGATGCGAGCGAGTTATTGATATCGAGCGACATTGGACGAAGCGGTGAATATGACTGGTGTGTGGACGCGCTTGACGCTCCCCGGAGCAAAGCGCCATTTCTGGAAGGCCCGAATTGCTGACTGGTCAAGGAGTGGCTGTCCGGTGCTCTTCTCAATCACGATTGATGTCACTCTCCCGGTGGCCGGATCAACCAGGAGCCAGAATGCGCCCTTGCCGGCAAGATGAAGACGGCTCGCTTCGGGTAGTTTCGTAGGTGGAGGCAGGGATAGTGCCTTCGCGCGAGGCGGCTCGGAGGCAGGCAGCGGAAGCGACACGGCTATCAGGAGCGAAA
>JBEEHV010000018.1:0-114524 GCA_041167585.1 Verrucomicrobiota bacterium | reverse complement strand
CTTACTCCGCCGACACTATGCGTTGTCCCAAGTGCGGCTTTCGTGACGACAAAGTCATCGACTCCCGCCAGTCTCGTGATAGTTCCAGCATCCGCCGCCGCCGCGTTTGTTTACAGTGCGCGTACCGGTTCACCACTTACGAACAAATCGAGCGCTCGGATCTGCGCGTGATCAAACGGGACCGCACTCATGAACCTTTCGATCGGCGCAAACTCGTGAATAGCCTGGCTAAAGCCTGCGAGAAACGCTCGATCAGTCTCGTGACGCTCGAGACGGCGGTGGACGAAATCGTGCACGAACTCGAGACGAGCGGGCGCGAGGTTTCGTCGCAGCTCATCGGGACGAAGGTGCTGGAGAAATTGCGCGAGATCGATGAGGTGGCGTATCTGCGTTACGCGTCGGTCCATCGCCGGTTCGAGGATGCGGACCAGTTTGTCGATGCCGTCCAGGCGCTCGGACGCCGGATCAAGCCGAACGCGCTTCAGCCTGAATTATTCACGCCGGAACTGAGTGGAGCGCATCCGGCTGGGGGCGGTCGCGATGCGGAAATAAAAGTCGAAAGCCATGGTCGCGTTTGAGGAAGAAATTTTGATCAAGATCAGGATCATGAGCAGGAGCAGGAGGGAAAGCGATGGTCGCGTTTAAAGAAGAATTTCCTTACCTGCGTTGTGATTCGGGACAGCTCTTTGAGTTCGATCAGGCTTGGCTGCACGCGGCGATCACGCGCGCGGCGAACGATGCGGGCTATCCGAAATGGTGGCTGACGGATCACGTCACGGAAAGCATCGCGTTTTATCTGCGGCTGCGAAACGATGAGTCAGTGGTGCCGTTCGATCAGCTTTCGCAAACCGTGCGCTATGTCCTGAAGGTGATCGGTTACAAGGAGATCGTGCCGCATTTCGCGCCATCGCCTCCGCCGATTTCGTTTTCGCTGCTGGCGATCGCGCAGGAAGCGGGGGACGGGTACGAGCTGGCCTTTTTCGATGGGCTGGAGAAACGGATCAGCGCGCTGGTTGTGGCTGGCGCGGACAGTCTGCATTTGTGCGACCTGCAGGCGTGCGTGAAGCATCTGCGCGGCGCGAAGACGTGGACGCGCACGTGCGACACGTTGCGCGAGGAAGTAATCTGCTTCGTGCGCGAACGGCTGGCGTCGAGTGCGGAGCTGGAACAACTGCGCTGCTTCATTCGTTAGGCCTGGCGAATGACGAATTCCGAAGGTCGAATGACGAAGGAATGACGATCTTCGAGAAGATCATTAGGCGAGAAATTCCGGCGGACATTGTCTGGGAGGACGACGAAGTGCTGGCCTTCCGCGATGTGAATCCACAGGCGCCGGTCCATGTCCTGATCGTGCCCAAGCGCGTGGTCCCGCGATTGGCGGAGGCGACGCCGGCGGATGAAGCGTTGCTCGGGAAACTGCTGCTCGCCTCGCGCGCGGTCGCGCAGAAGCTGGATTTGTTGACGTCAGGTTATCGGGTAGTGATCAACAGCGGACCGGACGCGGGAGAAAGCGTGCCGCACCTGCACTTACACGTGCTGGGAAAACGGCCGCTGGCGTGGCCGCCGGGTTAGGAAGAACGCCGCGGCAATTTCTTGCGCGCCGGTGTAGGAGACGGCGACGGCGACGGGGCAGGAGCCCGAACGGTCGTGGGGGCGGAAGCTGGAGGGCGAACCACGGGGCGGACCTGCGAAGAGGAAAGGACCGGCGCCGGAGCGGGAGGGCGAACCACGGGGCGGACTTGCGAAGAGGAAAGGGCAGACGCCGGAGCGGGAGGGCGAACCACGGGCCGGACTTGCGAAGAGGAAAGGACCGGCGCCGGAGCTGGAGGACGAACCACGGTTGGGACTTGGGAAGAGGAAAGGACAGGCGCCGGAGCTGGCGGAGGAACGACGGGGCGGACGTAGATCTCGGCGCGGGGATATTCGGAGGGTGATTCTTTCACGATGACCGGCGTTCCGACCGGGGTGTTATTAAAGAAGACGTCCGCCATATCCCTGGGAATGCGGATACAACCATGCGAGGCCGCATAGGGCGGGACGTAACCCTGGTGCATGGCGTAGCCGCCCCGGAAAAACATGGCGTAGGGCATGCGCGCGCCGTCATAATGTGAACCGGGCGGGCGCGGGTCTTTCCGAGAATCGATATTCGATTTTACGACGTTGCCCGCGTCGTCCACGTAATCGCCGAACACACTCGAGACGTGATCTTTGTCTTTCGAGAGAACCTGATAGTGGCCCGGCGGAGTCCCGAAGCCTTTCTTACCCGTGGAGACGGTCGATTCGCCGACGAGTTGTTTCCCTTTATAGAAGTAAGCGCGTTGAAACGTGATGTTGACGATGATTTTCGCGGCACCCGGGACGCCGTCGCCGTGCCAGTAACCGGGAATCGGAGTGGGCGCGGCGGCGGGTTGAGTCTGGGTAGAAGCGGTGTCCATTTCGGTGCAGCCGGCGCCGAGCACGACGATGCTCAGAGCGGTCAGACTGCGAAATAGAAACGATCCGGTCATAAGGAGGCGCATAGTAATGCGAGCCTTTCGGCGTTCAACCCTAAACATTCCGGTCCGTCGCGCTGAAAAAAGGAAAAGGTGTCCGGTTGTTCTTGCCCGGACGCGTGGAGTCTGATTCCCTCTCCGGCAGAGGAAATCATATGGATAAGCGCTTTTTTGCTCTTTTGGTTGTCGCATGCTTTGCCCTGGGCGAGGCCGGTTGCGCGTCCAGGGATGTGGAGTACGCCGAGATGCCGTTACAAACGGGCAGCACCCTTCATCGGCGAGTGGTGGTCCAAACCAGCGCGGTGAAGAAATCCAAGAGCAAGGAAACGAAACGCAAAGAACCGAAGAAGGTCGCGCCGGAGCCCGAGGCGACGCCGACGCCGACCCCGCCGGAAGAGGAAAGCACGACGCCCGATCGTTTTCGCTAAGCCAGGGTTTGTCCAGCGCTGCGACAGGGCAAAAGCTCCGAGGACGCACGGAAGCTGGCGGTGAGGGAGGGATTCGAACCCTCGGTACCCTTTTGGAGTACGGCGCTTTAGCAAAGCGCTGCTTTCGACCACTCAGCCACCTCACCAAGCAGATTGCGAGAATATGAGGGAGGGCGGATGGTCGTCAACCGTCGATGCCCAAAGTAATGCGATCTTGCGAGCCCGAATCTCCGAGCGAAATCCTGTTGTGATCACAGAAGTCGAAGCTCTTGCCCGGATCATGGAGGGAATTGAGCCGCTGGGGTCGCACGCCGTGCCGCTCGCTCAGGCGCTGGGACGATTTGCAGCGCGGGACTTGTTCGCGCGGATCGCGCTGCCGGGTTTCGATAATTCGGCGATGGACGGATACGCCGTCCTGGCGAGCTCTTGTGAAACGGGCGGAAGCCAGCGGGTGATCGGCGAACAACCAGCGGGCCTCGATCGGAAGTTGCGGCTTTCCGCCGGTGAAGCCGTTCGAATTTTTACCGGCGCGCCGCTGCCCGACGGGGCCGACGCCGTGGTCATGCAGGAAGATGTTCGGCGCGAAGGCGCGGAGATTTTCATCAACACGAAGGTCGAGCCCGGTGAGTTTGTGCGGCGTCGTGGCTCGGATTTGAGCGGGGGGCAGAAGATCGTGGAAACAGGCGAACGGATCCGGCCGCAGACGCTGGCCTTGCTGGCTTCGCAGGGGATGGCTGAGATCGAAGTTGGCGGCGATGTCCGTGTGGCGATCGTGACGACGGGGGACGAATTGGTCGCGCCCGGTCGCTCGCTCGAGGGCGGTCAAATTTACGAAAGCAATTCGGCTTTGCTCCAGGGCCTGTGTGAAAAATGGGGAGCGTCCGGCGCAACGGTTGAGCATTCGCCGGACGAAGCGCCAGCACTCGAAGCGGCTCTTCGGCGAGGACTCGAACGCGATGTCCTGATCGTCGTTGGCGGGGTCTCGGTGGGTGCGCGCGATCTGGTCAAGCCCGCGTTGAACGCCGTCGGTGCGCGGACCGATTTGTGGCGCGTCTCAGTCAAACCGGGGAAGCCATTTTTGTTCGGGCGTGCCGGGTCCTGCGCCATTTTTGGCTTACCAGGAAATCCGGTCTCGGCGTTTGTGACGTTCCTGCTCTTCGTGCGACCGGCACTTCTTCGTTTGACGGGGGCGCGCGGAGACGAGCTTCTGTTACGCAGCTCTGCCGCACAATTATCCGAAGAACTGGCAAACCCCGGCGACCGTCCTCATTATGTGCGTGGCCGCGTAGGGCAGGGGACCTTCACCGTGGTGGGGCGCCAGGAATCGCACGCGCTCTATGGGTTGAGCCGGGCGAATGCGCTTCTCCGCGTTTCTCCGGGAGAAACGCTCCCGAGCGGCGCGAAGGTCTCCGTCCTGGACGTGAACTGAATTTGTCTTTATCCGCGGCCAGCGTTTGACACTCCGCGCGCGCATTTTAGCTTATGCGCGTTGAACACCGCCCCTAGCCTCAGCTCCAATGGCACTGCCCAATTCCGCGCCGACGCGGAACGGCTCTCTCATATTATTTTGGAAATGCAGCGCTGCTTCATCCTGCACCTGTGCAAGGAACTCGCGCCGGGCAACGTCTCCTTCCCTCAGTTTTTTCTTCTGGCCGCGCTCGACCACAAGGAAATCCTGACCATGTCCGAGATTGCGCGGAAGATGGGGCACACGACGGCGGCGGCGAGCGGACTGGTCGCACGGCTGGAAAATCTCGGCTACGTGGTCCGCTCAAGTGCGCGCGAGGACCGGCGCAAGGTCATGGTCTGCATTACCGAAAAGGGCTCGGCCCTGGTCCGGCGGATCCGGGAAGAAATGGTGGGCAACCTGATGAAGGTGATGACGCATCTTACCTCCAGCGAGCAAAAGGCCTGGCTCCAGATTTACACCAAGATTCACAATTACTGCCAGACCAACGACGATCCGCCGCTGCGCAGTAAATCGCGAAGCGAGCTGCTGGCGTCGCGGCGTTTCGAAAATGGAACGCGCTGATCCCGAACGCGGGAACAATTGGCGAGGCCCGCACTCAACCCCAAATTCTTAAGCAGCTATCAGGCAGCAGTTTAAGTTACAATGAACGAATGCGGCACGCGGATTGCATAGCACACAGCGCAAACGCCCTCGATCGCGTCTCTCCGAAACCCATTTCCTTCGTTCCGTCTTTCTTTTTCCATGCGAAAACTTTTCTTTAACGTCCTAAGCCTTCTTCTTCTCCTGGCGCTGGTTCCGCTGGGTGGACTCTTCGCCGGAAACGAAGCGGTCGAAATGCGCCGCTATTCGGTTATCCCGAGGTTCACTCTGGACCAGGCGATTTTGACCGCGTTGCAACGCAACGCGGATATTCAGCGAGCGCGGCAGGAGATCGAACGCACGAAGGGCCTCTACATCCAGGTGCGCGCGGCAATTTTGCCACGGGTCGATGCCAACACCAACGTTCAGAACACCGATCCGCACCTTGGCTCCATCTCGTCGGGCTCGGGCGGCGGCCTCTCGGGAGTCCCGACGCAATACAGCATGTCGATCCAGGCGACGCAGGTCGTGTTCGCGGGAGGGCGAATTATTTCGCAGATTCGTTCGGCCGATTTCCAACGCGACGCCAGCTATTACGCGTTTCGGAATGCGGTGGACCAGGTCATCGCGACGGTGAAGCAACAGTTTTATCAAATCCTGCTCAACCGCGCGCTGGTCGGGGTGCAGGAAGATTCGATTAAGCTTTTGAAAAGCCAGCTTCAGGATCAGCAAAATCGATTCGAGGCCGGCACGGTGCCGCGTTTCAACGTCCTGCAAGCGCAGGTGGCGCTGTCGAACCAGTACCCGGTCTTAATTACGGCCCAAAATAACTACCGCATCGCGGAGCTCCAGCTCGCGAAAACGCTAGGCCTCGACTTCGATCCCGCCCGCTCTGATTCCGCGCCGCTCGAGGCAATCGGAGAATTGCTCTACATTCCGCGCCGCATGCCGCTCGCGATGGCCATCGAACTGGCGAAAGAACGCCGGCCGTTTTTGAAACAGCAAAAAGCGACCATGCTCTCAGATGCCGAGCAGGTGCGCGTGGCGCGCTCGGGATATTTTCCGCAGTTCAACATCACAGCCGGTGAAGATTTTCGCAGCTCGCCCATTAGTGAAAACATCAATGCGGTGCGCTCGGGCTACGTAGTTGGGGGGACGGGATCGTGGGCCATTTGGGATTGGGGCGCGACGTATGGCGCGGTCAAACAAGCCACCGCAATTCTGACTCAGGCGCAAATCACCTACGATGATGCCGTCAGGCAGGTTGAGTTAGAGGTGCAGCAGGCAGATTCGACCGTGAAGCAGAGCGCGGAACTCGTTAAGGCCACGGAAGAAAGCGTCGGGCAGGCTGAAGAAGCGCTGCGCCTTGCGAGCGCTCGTCTGAGCGCGGGCGCTGGCACGCAGTTGGAAGTGTTGAATTCGCGGGTCGAGGTAACCCAGGCGCAATCAAACCGGCTCCAGGCGTTGTATGACTACAATACCGCTCAGGCCCAATTCGATCGGGTGACCGCCATCGAAGTTGTTTATTCAAACGCGTTGGACGAGCCGAGGACGCGAAACAAGCTCAAGACCGATGCGGTGCCGACGCCGGCCCCGAAACCTTCGCCCTTGGAATTGAATCACGCCGGAATCCGACCACCGGTCGAGGTGAAACGCACCACCCGCACGACGCGCACCACTTCCGGTAAGTGAACGCAGGTCAGCTTGCGGCCGAGAGATTTCCGGCGCTCGATGCGCTGCCTCAAGTCGTTCACGGTTTCACCCTGCGTGTGGCCGGGCTCGAGATGTCGCATGATAAGACGGAAGCGCTCGCGCGGCTTGATGGCATTCATCGAGAAATCCGAGAAGGGAATGGGCTCGGTCGCGCGCCGTTCGTGACCGCGCAGCAAGTGCATGGAGCGGATATTGGCGTGGTCGATGGTGCGATCGCCGGGAGCAAGTGCTTCGATAACTGCGATGGGCTGATCACAAACCAGCGCGGCGTTTGTCTCGGGATTTATGTGGCCGATTGCTGCGCCATTTATCTGGTGGACCCTGTGCAAAACGCGATTGGCCTGGTGCACTCGGGAAAAAAAGGCACCGAGCAAAGCATTGTGAGCCGCGCCATCAAATCGATGTCCGAGCATTTTGGTTCGCGCGCTTCCGATCTCACCGTGCAACTCAGCCCGTGCATTCGGCCACCGCATTATGAAATAGATTTTGCGGCGGAGATCGTACGGCAAACCCGTGAGTCTGGCGTCACGTCGGTGCACGATTGCGGAACCTGCACCGCCTGCGATCTCGAGCGCTATTATTCCTACCGGGCCGAAAAAGGCCGGACCGGACGCATGCTCGCGTTTCTGAGTCTTCTGTAGCGGCGGCCCCGTGGGCCGCACCAGTATCCGCTAATCCTCTCCTTCCGGATCGCCGCTGTAGGAAACAATTCCGCGCTTCCCGGCCTCCGCCACGAATGCGAAAAACTCGCGGCCAACGTCGCCCCACTGCACTTTCGCTGCCTCCTCAATGGCCTGCTTCGTATTGAACCCACTCTTGTAGAGAAGCTTGAACGCCTTCTTGATCTCGTCGCGATCTGCCGGGCTAAATCCCGCGCGGCGCAGACCGAGGATGTTGACGCCAAAAACATGGTTCTTCGCCGCGATCACAAATGGCGGCAGATTTTTCGTGAACCGTCCCTCGGCCATCACTGCGCGTCCGATCCGGATGCCCTGATGAAAACGCGACCCGCCTCCGATAAACGCGCGATCGTCGATGCGCACGTGACCAGCCAGCAAACAATTGTTCACGATCACTACGCCATTCCCGATTCGGCAATCATGCCCGACGTGCGCTCCGACCATGAGGAAATTTCCGTCGCCCAGAACCGTGGCGCTTCCTTCCGTGGCACCGCGATGAATCGTGCAATGCTCGCGGATCACGTTGTCCCGGCCGATTTCGATTCCGCTTTTGATGTCGGGCTTGAAGCTCAAGTCCTGTGGCGCGGTTCCGATGATCGCGCCGTGGCCAACAAAATTCCCAGGCCCCATCTTCACCGCGCCTTCGATCACGGCATGCGATTGGATGACGCATTTCTCACCGATAACCGCGCCGCCGCCGACAATGGAATAAGCGCCGATCTCGACCTCCGCGCCGATCTGCGCGCCCGCTTCCACGATTGCGGTCGGATGGATTTTCACAGGACGCCGGCCTCCTTGAAACTGAAATAAGGCAGCCGGCCCTCCGCCGGCGCGCCGATGATAATATGATCGAGCAGCTTAATCTGAAGAAGCTCCGCGGCTTCCGCCAAACGTCTCGTTAGGCTGTGATCGGATTGGCTGGGGGAGGGGTCGCCTGAAGGATGGTTATGGACCACGATTACCGCATAGGCCGAAGAAATCACCGCGGGCCGGAACACATCGCGCGGGTGCGCGATGCTCTCGTTCACGCTGCCGAGTGAAACCTGTTCCATGCGCAGCAAATGATAGCGGGTATCGAGCAGGATAACGCGCAGCGATTCCTTGTGGAGGGTCCGCATTTCCGCCGCGACCAGGTCATGGACCAGTTCGGGCGAATCGAGTTTTTGCCGGGACAAGCGTTCGCTCGCGAGGCGCTGTCCGAGACCGAAGGCGGCGACGAGATGGAGAGCCTTCGCGTCGCCGATGCCGCGAATGGCCGCGATTTCCTTCGCGGTGCACCGGCTCAAATCCGATAGAGAACCATATCGCTCCAGGAGCTGCCGCGCGACATCGACTGCGTTCGCTCCCGGCAGTCCGGTCCGCAGCAAAATCGCGATCAACTCCGGATCTGTTAATGCCGCGGCGCCGCGCGCGAGAAGTTTTTCCCGCGGCCGCTCGTCCGGCGGCATTTCGCGAATCTTTGTTTGAGCCATTCGAAAAGCGCGTGGAAGGGAGGGGGAAGCCTGCACGGAGCCCGTCAAATGTCTCTGGTCCTCAGTTTAGGCACGGAACTGGTCGAGCATTTCCCGGAGCGCTTCGCCGAGCTGGAAAAGCGCATCTGTGTATTCGTTAGGCGGTAGCACTTCCAGTTCACGTTGCGCGTCGCGGATCAATTCGTGGCCGGCCTCGACCGAAGCCTTCAGCGCGCCATTGGGCGAATCCATCTTCAACAGCTTGGTGATCGGGCCCGAGTCCTCTTTCAAGATGAGCTCGCAGTATTGCTCGCGCTCCGCCGCCGGCGCGGAGCCGAGCAGCATCAACACCGGAAGGGTCAACTTTCCGTGCCGCAGATCGCTTCCGAGAGTCTTGCCGATGGCGGCTTCGTTCCCGGCGATGTCGAGGCAATCGTCGTAAATCTGATAGGCGGCGCCGATCTTCCGCCCGAAATCTTTCAAGGCGCGCGCTGTCTCCGGTTCCGCTCCGTTGATCACGGCGCCCAGTTCACCAGCCGCCGCGAAAAGCGCGCCCGTTTTCATTTCAACGATCCGAAGGTAATCCGCGATTCCGAGGTGCAGATCGAAACGCCGTTGCGTCTGGATGATCTCGCCGGAGCAAACTTCCCGGGCCGCGCGTGCGATCGTGCGGCAAACCTCCGTGTTGTCGAAGTTCGTCGAAAGATTCAAAGCCTGGGCAAAGAGGCAGTCACCCAAAAGAACGCTGAGCGAACTCCCCCAGCGCGCGTTCACCGTCGGCTGCGCGCGACGACGCTCGGCTTCATCCATGATGTCGTCGTGAACCAGCGTGGCGATGTGGATCAGCTCGACGATCACCGCGAGATCGAGATGCGCTGAGGTCAGTCCGCCACTCGCACCACCGCTCAACAGGGCCACGAGCGGGCGTAATCGTTTGCCGCGGCCGCCGATCGCATAAGTCACGTAACCTTCGATCGCCGGATCGAACTCCGCGGCTTGCCGCGCGATGCGCGCCTCGACTTCCTCCAATTGCGTCTGCACCCCGCGCGTCACTCGCGCAAGGGCCCGGTCCGGAGTCGCGGCGCGTGCGCGAGATTTAGTAAAAACTTCCACGAACTCAGAATAGAAGGAGGGCCAATCCAGCGCAAGCTTCCAAGCTTGCAATCCGGCCCGAGAAGTTAGCAAATAGGTCCGCCCCCAGCTCAAAGCCTCAGCGATGAAACAGTTCCACGAAAGGAAACCCCATGACCACCCCGCTACCGCTCGCGCCTAAACCAAAGGCAATCACCATCAACGGACAACCTTACAACCTCGTGGCTTTCTATTACCCGGACAAGGATATGCCGTGGGACGTTGTTTTTCAGGCGCGATTCCTGGCCAACTTTTACCAGTGCAGCATTACGCTGACGATCAACGGCAGCACGGCGACCTTCAACAACTCCGAGGCAGCATTTCAGGCGACGAAGTGCTGGAACACTGCCGATCGGAAAATGTTCGAGGCAGCGACGTGGCCTCACGTCACGGGCTCTGAAGCGTTCGACCGGAAGAAAAAGGTCGCTAATCCGGACTACAGCTACGCCGGTCTAGGTGCATACGACGCGATGAAGGCAGTCCTGACGGCGAAGTTTAGTGACCCGGCGTTGAAGCAGGCATTACTGCTCACGGGGGACGCCTATTTGCTGGAGCACAACGTGCCGGGCCGAAAAGATCCGGGCGGCTGGAGCGACCTGAACGATGGGAGCGGGACCAATCTGTTGGGCAAAGCGCTGATGGAAGTTCGCG
Organism: Verrucomicrobiota bacterium; assembly: GCA_041167585.1. Taxonomy (GTDB): domain Bacteria; phylum Verrucomicrobiota; class Verrucomicrobiia; order Chthoniobacterales; family UBA10450; genus AV80. The sequence goes on along the minus strand of JBEEHV010000018.1, from coordinate 103,928 downwards.
CGGCTTGCGGCGGAGTGGGCGCTCCGGCCGGGAGTTACACGGTCGCAGACTTCACTGCGCACGCAGAGAAATAGCAGCGCCCTACCGGCGCATCAGCCATTCATCCGTGGCGTATTTCGCCTGCGCGATTGAATGGCCCCGCGCGATCAATTCCGGCGCCAGAGCTTTGCGTTCGAATTTAGGGCAAAGTGCTCGGGCAAAGTCGTCGCGGAATTTGGCCGGCAACCCCGGCAGTTGAATGCTGCCCTGATGCAGCAAACCGGCGCGGGTACGGCGATGGGCCGCGCCGGCAATCTTCCGGCCACCGCTTAGCACATCCGCTCGCACCGCATTGGAGAAGCAATGCTCGGAAATTTTCGGCGCGACCGCGCGGGCGAGCGTGGCTTCCACACCATTTGTGTTCAAGGCCCGCCGGATCGCGTCGTGCAGCTCCGAATAAATCTGGAGCGACGAGCGCGCGAAGAACGCATGCCCTGCTGGGATGACTACGGAATAGGTCAGATCGTCTCCGTGCGGAACGACTCCGCCTCCGGTCCAGCGGCGGACGATTTCCCGGTTGGCACGTTGTTCGCCGACATCGGCGAAGGAGCCAAAATATCCGAACGAAAGCGCGGGACTTCGCCAGCGATAAAACCGGAGCACGGGAGAAGAAGCGATTTCGAGCAGGGCCTCGTCCATCGCCATGTTGAGCGCGGCCGCGCGCGGTTCGACATCATCGTAAACCTCCAACTGATCGAGCATGTTGCTCCGCAAAATCTTCAGCTGCCGATCTCGTCGATGAGGCGTTCGAGCGCGGCGCGTGGGTCGGGGGCGGCGGTGATGGGTCGGCCTATAACGAGATAATCTGCTCCGCTTTCCAACGCTTCATGCGGCGTGGTGAATCGCTTTTGATCGTTTGCCTCGGCCCAGGTGGGACGAACGCCGGGGGTGACCAGAGTGATTTCAGGACCGAGCCTTTCGCGCAGAACGCGCACCTCCTGCGGGCTCGTGATCAAACCGTCGATGCCCGCTTTCTTCCCGAGCTCGCCCAGACGAAGAACTTGCGCGTCGAGTCCCGAACCAACACCGGTTTCGCGAAGTGTCTCTTCCGTTGAGCTGGTCAAAACAGTCACGCCAAGAAGGGTGAGGCCGGCCGCTTTTGCATCGACTGCAGCTTCGAGCATGGCGCGTCCACCGCTCAGATGAACAGTTAGCATGCGCACGCCGAGCTCACCCGCCGCGGCGACGGATTTTTCGACCGTGTTCGGGATGTCGTGCAGTTTGAGATCGAGAAAAATCCCGGCGCCCGTTGCGGCGACCGCGCGAACGATCTCAGGTCCAGCGGCGGTGTAGAGTTGCAGCCCGATTTTGTAAATGGAGACGGCGCCCGATAAGGTCGAGACCAGGGCGAGCGCTTTCGCCTGGCTTGGAAAATCGAGGGCCACAATCAGCCGGTCGCGCGTGCTGATCTTCGGTGACTTCATTCTGTAAATCCGAGATATTTAATGGAGAGATAAGATATGCAGCTTTACCCACCGGCGAAGATCAATCTTTCCTTCGAGATCAAGGGCCGGCGCGAGGACGGCTTCCACGAAATCGAAACGCTCATGTCTCCGATCTCACTCTCGGACCGTTTGACTATCGAACGCGAGCCGGAGGGGAAAGGCATCGAGTTTTCCTGCGACGATCCCTCTTTGCCGAAGGGCGATGACAACTTGGTGGTACGAGCCGCGAGGCTTTTTCTAAAAACGGCCCAGGTGGCTGCCGGCGTCAGGATCACGCTTGAGAAAAAAATTCCGCACGGCGCTGGATTGGGTGGCGGAAGCAGTGACGCCGCGAGCACGTTGCTCGGATTGGACGACCTTTTCGCAACGCGACTCAAACAAAAAGAGCTAATGGAACTGGCCGCCGAAATCGGATCGGACGTTCCCTTTTTCATTGCGCGTTCCGCCGCGATTTGTCGGGGCCGTGGGGAACTTGTGACGCCAACGAAGCTGGCGAAGCCGTTAACCCTCCTGTTGCTCAAACCCGAATTCGGCGTGCCGACGCCGTGGGCTTACGGAAGGTGGAAGGATTCGCGAGAGTTGCCCGGAGTGCAGTACGCGCCGCAGGAATTTTCAGCTGTGCGTTTCGTGAATGATCTCGAACGGCCAGTGTTCGAAAAATTTATCCTTCTCGCGCATCTGAAGACATGGCTGCCCCAGCAACCGGAAGTGGGCGCCGCGTTGATGTCCGGCTCGGGCTCGACCGTCTTCGCCGTCTTAAGCGATGCGAACCAAGGAGAAGAGATGGCCATGCGTGTGCGCGAGCATTTCGATCCAACCTTGTGGACACGAATTTGCCAGACCCTGTAGGGCGCGGCCCTATTCGCCGCCGCGTTTCTTGAGCGTAGCCAGAGCATATTCGCGATTGAGTTTCGCGATGAGACTGGCGCTGATCGACGCAGGACAAACGGCTTCGCATTCGTAGGTGTTGGTACAATTGCCGAATCCTTCGGCATCCATCGCGGTCACCATTTTTAGAACGCGGCTGGCGCGTTCCGGCTGGCCCTGCGGGAGGAAGGCAAGATGCGAAACCTTCGCCGCGGTGAAGAGCATGGCCGACGCATTTGGACAGGCGGCCGCGCACGCACCGCAGCCGATGCACGCCGCGGCTTCCATGGAACGATCGGCCTTGTGTTTCGGGACCGGGATCGAATTCGCTTCCGGCGCGGAGCCGGCCCGGGCCGCAATAAAACCGCCCGCCTGGACAATGCGATCGAGCGCGCTGCGATCGACCACCAGATCTTTGATCAACGGAAATGGTTTCGCGCGGAACGGCTCGACTATGATGGTTTCGCCATCCTTGAACCGGCGCATATAGACTTCGCAGGCCGCGCCCGGATGATCCGGACCATGCGCCTCGCCGTTGATCGTGAGCGAGCAGGTCCCGCAGATGCCTTCGCGACAATCCGAATCGAACGCGATCGGTTCCTTTCCCTTCGCGACGAGTCCTTCGTTCACCACGTCGAGCATTTCGAGAAACGAGGTGTTCGGCGAAACGTCCTTCGCTTCGTACGATTCCAGTTTGCCCGGAGCCGTCGCCGTCTTTTGCCGCCACACTCTGAGTTTGAAATTCATAGCGTCGATTGCGCGCACCCCTTCCTTGTCATTCTGAGCGAAGTTTCGCAGCAGCGAAACGCAGTCGAAGAATCTCTAGTTATTCTTGTGGGCGCCCCGAGAAGACAATGCAAGAGATCCTTCGACTTCGCTGCGCTTCGCTCAGGATGACAAGGGTGGTTCACTTATAACTCCTCTGCGTCAGTTCAACGGTCTCGAAAACGAGGGGCTCGCGATGCAGCTTCGGCGCTGCGACCGAGCCGTTGCCCTGATATTCCCACGCGAAAACATCAGCGAAATTCTCGTCGTCGCGCAACGCTTCGCCATCGGGCGTTTGATGTTCCTCGCGGAAATGCCCGCCGCACGATTCGTCGCGGGTGAGGGCGTCGGTGCACATGAGCTCGGCGAACTCCAGGAAATCCGCGATGCGTCCAGCGCGCTCGAGGGATTGATTGAATTCCTTGCCGATCCCGGGGACTCGCACGTCCCGCCAGAAATGATCCCGCATTTCCGGGATCCAGGCCAGGGCTTCACGCAGGCCGCGCGCATTCCGCGCCATGCCGCATTTGTCCCAAAGCAGGAGGCCCAACTCGCGATGGAATGAATCGACCGACCGGCTCCCGTTGATCGAAAGCAATTTCGTGGTGCGGGCGCGCACATCTTCCTCCGCTTTGCGAAACTCGGGATGATCGGCCGCGGGCCGCTTCCCGATTTGCCCGGCGAGATAAACCGGCAGCGTGTAAGGCAGGACGAAATATCCATCGGCCAGACCTTGCATGAGCGCGCTGGCGCCCAGCCGATTCGCGCCGTGATCGGAAAAATTCGCTTCGCCGATGACGTGCAGCCCCGGGATGTTGCTCATCAAATTGTAGTCGACCCACAATCCGCCCATGGTGTAATGGACCGCGGGATAAATCCTCATCGGGCGGTGATAAGCGTCTTCACCGGTGATTTTTTCGTAGATGTGAAAAAGATTTCCGTAACGTTCCCGGACCGTGTTCTCGCCCACACGTGCGATCGCATCCGCGAAATCAAGATAGACGCCGCGCCCGCTCTCACCCACGCCCCGGCCCTCATCGCAAACCTCTTTCGCGGCGCGTGACGAAATATCGCGCGGAGCGAGATTCCCGAAGCTCGGATATTTGCGCTCGAGATAATAGTCCCGTTCGTTTTCGGGGATCTCCTTCGGCGAACGTTTGTCGCCCACCGTTTTCGGAACCCAGACGCGGCCATCGTTCCGCAGGGATTCCGACATCAAGGTCAGCTTCGACTGGTTCTGACCGCTGACCGGAATGCAGGTCGGATGGATCTGCGTGAAACAGGGATTGGCGAAGAGCGCGCCTTTCTTGTACGCGCGGTACGTGGCGGTGACGTTGCAGCCACGCGCGTTAGTCGAGAGGTAGAAAACATTTCCGTAGCCGCCGGTCGCAAGCACGACGGCATCGGCCGAGTGCGATTCGATTTTTCCCGTAACCAGACTGCGCGTGATGATTCCTTTCGCGTGTCCGTCCACGAGCACGAGATCGAGCATCTCCGTCTGCGGAAACATCGCGACGGTGCCGGCCGCGATTTGGCGGCAAAGAGCCTGATAAGCGCCGAGCAGAAGTTGCTGCCCGGTCTGGCCGCGCGCGTAAAACGTCCGCGAGACCTGCGCGCCGCCGAAAGATCGATTCGCCAGCAACCCGCCGTATTCGCGCGCGAACGGAACGCCCTGCTCGACGCAATGGTCGATGATCAGATTGCTGACTTCCGCCAGGCGATAGACGTTTGCTTCGCGCGCGCGGAAATCACCGCCTTTGATCGTGTCGTAGAATAAGCGGAAGACGCTGTCGCCATCGTTTTGATAATTCTTCGCGGCGTTGATTCCGCCCTGGGCGGCGATGCTATGAGCGCGGCGCGGGCTGTCCTGATAGCAAAAGCATTTCACCTTGTAGCCGAGCTCGCCCAGCGTGGCCGCAGCCGCCCCGCCCGCGAGGCCGCTCCCCACCACGATGATCTCGAACTTCCGGCGATTGTTTGGACTGACCAGGCGCGCGTGGTCTTTATGCGCCGACCATTTCTGCGCGAGCGGCCCGCCCGGTATCTTGGAGTCCAGGCTGCCGATCATAATGCCTGCGCCGGTTTCACGAGATGGAGAAGGACCGCGACCGGGATCGAGGTGTAGCCGACAAAAATCAGCCACGCGAAAATGCGTCCGGCGAGGGCGAGGCGCGGCGCCAGTTTCCGATCGTTCAGGCCTAACGACTGGAAGAAACTCGAGGTTCCGTGGCTCAGGTGAAGTGCGAGCAGGAACACCCCGATGATGTAGAAGGCGGAGACAAAAATATTCTGAAAACCGTAGACCATCATGGAATAAACGTCGTAGCGATTGAGCGGATCCGCCTTGAGGAGGAGGAAGCGGGGATCGGTCACACGGACGGTAAAGTGCGCGAGGTGATACAGAATGAAGGCGAGGACGATCAACCCGCTCATCGCCATGTAGCGCGAGGCGAAGGTAGCTTTGACGTGGTCCTTTCTCTCGTACGGCACCGGCCGCGCGCGGCGGTTCTCGATCGCCAGACTGATCGTGAAATAAATATGCAGGAGCACGTTCACCAGGAGAAAAGCCCGGATGGCCCAGAGCAGCGGGCCGAGCTCGCGCAAATGTTCTGCGTAACTGTTTACCCAATCCGGTCCGAGAAAAATTTGGAGGTTCCCGAGAAGATGTCCGAGCACAAAGGCGATCAGCACCACTCCAGTGACCGCCACGATCATCTTTTTGCCCACGGAGGAGCGATAAAACGAAGAAGATGCGGTCACATTTTTTTGCAGGTTCGGCGCTCGGCCACTGAACAGTTGAAACTAGAAGTCGGCCTAGGAGTGTCAAGCGTGGCCGGGGGAAGCGAGACGAAGTTTGACCAAATTTTGCCGGGCGATAGGATTCGTGGGCCCGTCGCGGTTGAAGACGTCGAATGCGTCTTTGGGCGCCGAGTTCCTCGTCCGCCCCGGAGCAAAAAGAAATCGTGACTGCCGAATCACCCGTCATAGAGGTCTGGAGCGACGCCTTCCCGGCCCTCTGCCTGGAACACCGTCTTGCGCTTCCGGAAGCCACCGCGGCTGAAGCGGAAATCAGCCAGGCATTCGCGGCTCGATTTGTCCTGGGAATTCTTCGCCGCAGCCGGTGGCTGCGCTGGCGTTTTCCGGATGCACTTTCGGCTGGGGTGGAAGGTCCATTTTGCAAATGGCTCTGCGGCCGCGGCGCGCGAAAGTTTCGGCTGTCGGATCGCGCCGTGAAAAAAATTCGCGGGGCCTTCCGTCGCCAACCCGGCAAACGGATCTACGACATTTACCTGGTCGATGCGGCACTGCAGCGCCTTTGTCCGCTCGGGCTTTCGCCGATCGGGCAGCGACCGTTTCTCGACTGGATGATCAAGCACGGGCGCGTGGACCAGCTCCTCCGGGACGAAGAAATTCTGTGGTTCCTGCACGAATCGAGCGAGGACTTGGGAAAGGGACTCGCGCTTTCTTACTTGGTGAATCCGGAGTGGCAGCGGGAATTTCCGCGCGCTCTCACGCCCGGCGGTTGGAAAGACTTTATCCGGCCGTTGGAGCAGCAACACTCTGTTTTTTTTCGGCGGCACCGCCTGAGCGCAGCGCCGCCACCGCTTCTTTCCCCGCAACATCAGCGTGCGCTCGAGATGCCTAACGACTCGGTCAAGCCCGACGGCATTCCTTCCATCCAAGGCGTCAATATTCTGAGCCACTTTTGTTATCCCTCCGGCATTCAACAAGCCGCGCTCTGGGCCAAGTCCGCGCTGGAGCGCTGCGGCCTGGGCACGTCGTGCCGCGATGTTCCCGTGCCGCTCAAGACGGAGTTTCTCGATCGCACGGACTGGCTCGGGCTGGAGATTTATCCTTTTACGATCTTGAACGTCGCGCCCACTCCCTACTTCGCGCCAGCGTATGAACGCAGCGGACTGCATCGGCGCAACGGCGTTTATCGAATTGCCTACTGGGCCTGGGAACTCGAGACCATTCCCGACGAATGGATCGAGGTCGCGCCGCTGCTCGACGAGATCTGGGCGCCGACCGAATTCGTCGCCAAGGCGATGCGCTCGCGCATGCCCCTGCCCGTTTTTAAGATGGAGCCGGGCGTCGAGGTCGACCGCGTTGAGGCCGTGTCGAAATCGGCGCTAGGCATTAGCGAAGATCAGTTCGTTTTTCTGTTCATGTTCGACATGTACAGCGAGATCGAGCGAAAGAACCCGCTCGCGGTTATTCGCGCTTTCCGGGTCGCGTTCGCACCGGACGAAAAGGCGACGCTGGTAATCAAAGTGAGCCGCGGCCACGCGGACCCGGCGGGGCTTCAGCGCCTCAGCGCCGCGGCGAAGGAGGCGGGAGTCGTTTTCATCGATGAGGTGGTGACACGCGAGAAGGCCTATGGATTCATCGACATGGCCGACTGTTTTGTTTCGCTGCACCGCTCGGAAGGTTTCGGGCTGGGGCTTGCCGAAGCGATGTTGCTGGGGAAGCCGACGATCGCGACGGGTTACTCGGGTAACCTCGACTTCATGAATTCCGGAAACAGCCTGCTGGTCGATTACAAGCTGGTCGATATTCTGAAAAGCGGTCCCATCTATCAAAGAGGGAGTTTTTGGGCCGAGCCTTCCGAGGCGCAGGCGGCTGAATACATGCGCCAGGTCTTTGAGGACCGGGCGGGTGCCGCGGCTCTCGGCGCTCGTGCGCAGGTGGAGTTGCGCGAAAAAATCGCACTGAAAGCAACGGGAGAGCGAATGCTGGCGCGGTTGCGGGAAATCGCGGCGACGCGGAAATAAGGCGCGGTCAGGCGCCGTTCGAGTTTGGCCGGAACGCGATGCTTTGGAGTGAGATGACCTTTCGAAAGGGGAAATGCTCGTAGGGTAAACCACCCCGCCAATGATGGTGACCCTGGGGCGAGAGATAAAAAGTTTCGAGGTCCGCTTTCAACCGCTCGAGCAGCTCATCGAGGTCGCATTCGTCCGCGCGATTTTCCAATCGGGCCTGCTGAGCCAGGAGGTGCCGAGCAAGCATCACGTAATATTCCTGAGAGATGCCCTGCAGCACAAAATCAAAGCAATGGATGGAGGCGCCGCCATACGCGAGAAACTCTTCGATTGCGCGGAAAACGACCACTGCCTTCTCGACCGGCAGGTGCTCGAGCACGGAGACAGAAAAAATCGCATCAAACGAAGCTGGCGCGAAAGTTCGAATGCCCGGCTCGAGATAGCTCCGCACGATTTTCACATTCGGAAACATCTCAACGTATTGTTGGTATTGCGTCGGCCCGTTGCCGCAACCGTCATACGGATCGACCAGGGTAACGTCGTAACCGAGCTCATTCAGGAATCCGCTGACGATCGGTTCGCCCCCGCCGATTTCCATGACGCGTGCCGGGGGCGGAACGCAACGCAGAAGCGCTTTTACCGCCCACGGGCGCTGCACGTTCTTGAGGTCGCCATCCAACCCGGTGATCTGCGGCAGCTGATCCAGGCTGTCGCAATAGTCGCGCACCAGGGCGTAACTGGTCTCCGGCGTTTTATCAGCGGTGCCGTAACGCTCGACAATCGCCTCGGCCATCCCGGCTTTTTTAAGATATCGATGCGGTTTTTCCATGTGCGTTTTCTCGCTCGGTCGCCCGGATCTGCTCGTAAAACTGCTCAAGCGTTCCGGTGTTTTTGCTCCAGTTAAAGTGTTCCTCGCAAAAGGCGAGCGCACCGGCGGAAAGGCGCTGCACCAGTTCCTCATCCTCTCGCAGCGTCTTCAACGCGTCCACCATGCCGAACGCGTCCATCGCAGGCAGGACCCAGGCCTCTTCGCGGTGGCGCACGAAGCGCCCCACATTGGTGAACGGCAGAAGCACCGGTCGTCCCATCGCGAAAAATTCCGGCAACTTCGCCGGCAGCCGGTACTCGTTGAAGGCGTCGTCCGTGCCCGGTTGAATGAGAAAATCGGCGAGACTAAGGACCCGCGGAATATCGACATGCTTGACGTAGCCCAGTTCAACCGAAACTTCGCGGGCCCAGGTTTCATCCGGCCCGAGAAAGGGGCAATAATCTTTGCCGGCGCGAACGAGCGTGGTCGGAACCCCTTCGCGGGTGAGGACAGCTGCGGCCAGATAAAGGCTGCGCACTTCCCGCGCATTCGCCGAATGAACATTACCGGTGTAGCAGAGCACGATGTCCTCCGGGGGGACGCCCAGGTCCGCGAGAAAGGCCTCGTCTTTTTGCCGTGGAAAAAAAAGCTCCCGGTCCGCTCCGGGCCAGAGAATGAGCCTGGGAATCTCCGGCGGAACAAATTTCTCCAGGCGATCCATGATGAGGGTAACGCCGTCGGCGCCGGCTAGAAAACGGCGATAGTTTCGCGGATGCGAGAGATTGTGCGGCAAACTCTCCGACGGCATTTTCTCGAGTTCCTGCAACGAACGCCCGAGATTCACTTCCAGGATCAGTTCCTCATTGTCTTCGAGGTGAATGATCAGCGTGAAAGAACCGAACCCCATCAATTTGTCACAAAAGAGCCGGACATTTTCTCGCGGCGTCCAGGCGTGAACGACATCGGGGCCCTTGCCGTCGGCGAAAAGCGCGTCCCAAGTTCCGTCGCATTCCGCAAACACCGCGACGGCGTAACTCCGCTCCCCTAAATTCTCGGCCGTCTCTTTGTTTTCGGGGACCGCGACCGCGACGTTATGTCCAAGCGCGGTGAGGTGACCCGCAAAATTGTGGACATGGATGGCGCTGTTCGACGTGAAGTCGTGATAGAGCACAAAGAGGATATTGCTCATGAACGGCCGCTGTAGTCGCCCGGTTCCAGAGCGAGATTTGGATTGTAGTACGGATCGCCGCGTTCGATCACCGGCTCCCATCGATCGAGCAAAAGCATGCGGTCCACCATGTCGTAGTAGGTTTTGCGCGAGGTCCACTCGTGATGGATGACGATGGCCCGGGGCGTGTAAATAATGCGCAGACCCCGGGCGCGCAGGCGCAGGCAGAGATCAACATCCTGGTAGGCGGTGAAGAAGTGTTCGTTGAATCCGCCGCTCTCCCGGAACAGACTTTTGCGCATCATCGAGCAGGCTGCGGTCACGGCGGAAACCTCTCGAGCACAGGCCAGGCTGCCGGCATAGCCATCCGCGTCACCGGGGAACTCGCGCATGGCGTGATCCGCGGTGCCCCGTATGCCCAGGACAACGCCCGCGTGCTGCACGGTGCGGTTTTCGTATAAGAGCAGCGCCCCCGCCGCGCCCACATCCGGTTGCTCCGCGTAATAAAGAAGCTGTTCCAGCCAATCCTCCGCCACGATTTCCGTGTCGTTATTGAGGAAGAGCAAATATTCCCCGGCGGCCTGTTGCGCGCCCAGATTGCTGGCGCGGGAAAAATTGAAGGGGTCGGGAAATCTGATCCGGCGGACGGGGAATTGGGTCATCAACCACAACGCTTCCTCATCGGTCGTATCGTTATCCATCAGGATTACTTCCATGTTCGGATAGGAAGATTTCTGGAAGACGCTCCTGAGACAACGGTCCAAAAGTTCCGGCGCATCCTTGGTGGGGATAATGATGCTGATCAAAGGGAAAACCGAGCGTTTCGCCGGCACGATTTTCAGTCGATGAGGATGAGCGCATGGTTCGGCCCGGGCTTGCAAGCCGACCCGCGCGAGATGGTCGGTGACGGCCTGCTGCTGGAGGAGGGCAATGCGCGGCTTGGCGTCGCCCTTCTCCGCGATACTGCCGGGGGTTTTCCGCCAGTGATAAAGGACGCGCGGAATATGGGCGATCTTTGCGCCCGTTTCGCTTACGCGCAGCATGAACTCGAAGTCCTGCACGCCATCGAAGGTGGAATCGAAGCGTATCTGCATTGCGATCTCGCGCCGGACGCAGAGCAGGTGCCCCACGTACATCACTCCGCGGAAATACTCCGGCGACCAATCGGGTTTGAAAAACCGTTCGACTAATTGGCCGTTTGCGTCGTCCAGCTTGTCCTCATCGGAATAGACGGCATCGCACTCTTCGCCCACTTTCGCTGCCATCATTCGGAGAGCGTCGGCATCGAGCAAATCGTCATGATCGAGAAAGGCGACATAATCGCCGCGGGCCATTTCCAGGCCGTGGTTGTTGGCGGCGCTGATCCCGCCCGCCGCCACAAATTTCACTCGAATATGCGAGCTCAGGGCGGTGAATTTTTCCAGCATCTCGCGCAGCTCCCGGCTCTCCGAACCGTCGTCGACGATGCACCATTCCCAATCGGCAAAGGTTTGATTGAGCAAACTGGCGGCGGCTTCCGCGAGCCATTGCGGCTTCGTATTGTGCGTGGGCGTGATGAGGGTGAAGAGCGGCTGCTCACTGAGGGCGCGTTCCGCGTGTCGCTTGAAAAGCGGTTCGAGCTCGCGCAAAAGCTGAGCGGGGCGGAGACCGGGATAGAGAAGCAGTGGACTTTCGGCGGGCGTTTGCTTGCTGCCGTTAGCCGAGCCGGCGCTCAATGCTCTGCTCTTCGGATCGGGCGTCCGCGACAAATTATGAGAGAAGAACGGCTGCCAATCTTGTCCCTGGACAATCGCTTCGAGGGCGATGGAGGAGACGCCTTCCGGAACTCCTTTGAGCTCGATCGTGAATCCGGAGTGGCCGGCCTCCGGAAAAGTTGGGTAGGATTCGGCCAGTTCCGGGCGTGGAAGGCCGTACCGCGCCAGATGGCTTTTCCTGCCAATTTTCGCGCGAAGTCCGGCCAGGGCGAGGCCGGAACGGGTGAAGCACCAACCTCGGATTACGACAATTTCGCGCGTCGTCGTCCAGGTGGTTGGCGCGTCCAGGGCGAAGAGCAATTCGTCCTGCGGTGATGCTTTAGGTGGGGATTTTTCGCCCTGGAGGCGACGGAAAAATTTCCAAAAAGGCTTTGCTGCTTTCCAGACTGGGGAGGACTGGATTTGCTGAAGGGCGCGATCGCGTTGCCGGAGTTGGGCGGTGGCGGCAGCGCGCCGCACTTTGGTGTCCCAGGTCTCCCGTTCTGCTTTTTCCAGGCGAGCCGACAAGGTGTTGACCGCCATTTGGGTCTTGCGCGCTTCGGCGCGCGAACGTGCGTGGATCGCGCGGACCCGTTTGCCGATCTCGCGCCGTTCGCTCTCGCTGGCCGCGAGGGCTTTCTCGGTCGTGGCCAGCGCCTCTCGAAGCTGCAGCGTCGTCATCGAGGTCCTCGTAAGCTCTGGCACAGCCCGGTCCTCAGCCGGTGGCCGCCGGCGAATCAGGGCGAGTTGCTCCTTGAGGATCTTGCCGGCAGCTTCGGGGGAATGCAGACGCTCGATATCGCTCAGCGCTTTCTGGGCGCGCGCTTGCGCTTCATCGGGATGAAGATAAACCCGCCGCAGCAAAGCCGCGGCTTCGTCGAGATCCGGCTCCGCCCACTCTGAAGTTGCCGGATAAGGTTCCGCGCCCGGTCCGACTTTTCGCAGCGCATAGGAGCAGAGAAAACTATTCTCCGCGTTCATGAATTCCAGATTTCCCGAGAATCCGGTCGCGATCGCCGGCCGGCCCAGCGCCATGGCCTCCGCCATGGTCAAACCAAAACCCTCGGCGCGGTGGAGGGAAACGTAACAATCGCAGCGCGCCATCAGCGTATTTTTTTCAAGGGCCGACGCGTACTCGTCGCGAATCAGGATGTCAGGATGATCCGCCGCGGCGTAGCGCAGCTTTTCCATTTCCAGGATCCGCTTGTCCCCGTTGATCGTTTTGATCAACAGCGCCGGTCCTTCCCCAGGGCGGAAGGCGCGTTTAAAGGCCTCGATCAGCCCGACTGGATTTTTCCTCTCGAGCACGCTGAGGAAATCAAAGGAAAACAGAAACGTGAACCGTTCGGGCAGGCCCAGATCACTCCGCGAAACCGTTGGATCGATCTCTGGTGCGACGATCGGAAGGGGGAACTTGAAAATCGGTTTCGGCGAAACCTTGAACAAAGTCTGCCGCATGTATTCACTCGCGACCCAGATCTCGTCCACGTAATTGAACGCCCGGTAGAGCTCAACCGGGAAGTCGCTCGCCTCCCAAAACCAGATTCCGATCGAGTAACGGCCTGGACGAAAGAGGGTCCGGTTTTGTTGCGCGAAGAGCGGGAGCTGATCGGCGTTTACGCAGAGAAGATTGATATCGCCGGTAACAGCGGTCTCGGGCGTTTTCTCGAACGGATGATCCTGGCGGCTAGCCGTCGTGGAATACGGAATCGCGCGAGAAGCGATCCCGGCGGCCTTCAAGCCCTGCAACAGGAGGCGCGCCGCTTCCCCGATGCCGAGTTCTGCCCGGAAGTATCCGGCCACGTTGACCAGCTCGGTCGGAGAGGCTTCGACGGAATCGAGTATGGAAGCTACGGCGGGCGGAGCCGCTGGCACCAGCGCGTCACCGGTGTTCTCCTCGTGGCGGCCGTAGTGCACGAACCATTCGATGAATGCGGCGGCGTCAGTGCCCAGCAGATGCGGGAAGTTGTTCTGGAGATCGGGGCGCACCGCGTAAATCGCAAACAGGTAACGGCTGATGGGATAGGAAGCACCGGGCACCGGCTCGTTCAGCCAATCGAGAAACGCCGTCGCATCACCGGCAGCAAAAGGATTCGGCGGTTCCGAACCCTGGCCGGCTCGGAATTTTGCCAGTGCGTCGCGGTAAATCCGGCGGATGTGCCGGTCGATTTTTAGACCGTTTGGCAACACATCGAGGCCTCCCGAATTCGGTTCGTTGCGATCGAAGCCCGCTTTCAATAACGCGTCGCGATACTCATCGCATAACTTCGCGAGGGCTGGCTCGCGGCTCAGGAGGACAGGCGGTGCTTCGCCTTGCTGCTCGCTCAGGAGGTGGGGCTTTGCAGGGTCGTAACCGTCGAAATGAAAAAGGCGCAAAGGTTCGCCGTCGAGTTCGTAACGGCTGCCGCTCCAGGTAAATTTCCGGCCGCTTAGATTCCGGTAGGACGCGTTCCAAGCCGGCGCTGCGACGGTGCCATGGGTCGGAAACAGAGTGGAGACAGATCCAAGGCTGAGTTGCTCGGTCTGAAGCAAAGCTCCGGGATTCGCGTAGCTTTGAGTTCGGGTAAGGTGTTTCCACCAATCGAGAAAAACTTCCGAGCCCGGGCCCACGACGATGAGTGAGGGATCGAAGGAATCAGGATCCGCCGGACCGGATGAGAAGGGGAACAAAACGATCGACTGTTTGCGCGCCTTTTCCGGCACTTCAGGCAAAGGAGAGAAAACCCTGAAGCCAGGATCAAAATAGGCGATCACGCCGCCGTGCTTCAAAAAAAGCGTCTGCAAGAGTGCGGGCTTCAAGGCGCGCGCCATTTCCTCGAGATTGCAAACGAGCGGGAGCTGGTCTGCGTCTCCTGGTTCGAGACAAAGATCGGCGAGTTTTATCCACTCGATTTCCTCGCTCGATTCCGCCGGCTGTTTCCGATCGAGCAGGAGGGCAACGAAACGGCCCCCGGGGTGAAAGTGCCGGAACGAATTCGCCAGAACCTTTGCATGCGCGATCGCGGTGGGAGCCACAATGGTGCACCCGGTAAAGACCTCCGCTGAAGAGGAGTTCGCTTTTAGCTCGGGAAGGTCTTCGCTCATGGACGAGGCACGTTAACGGGCGACTCCCGTTGAAGGCAAGGGTCTGCCTGCAGGATGAACGCCACTGCCGCGGCGAAGTCACACACCGTGGCGTCGGGGATCTCCCGAAGGGGCTCGCCGTATCCGCGATCGATAAAGATGGCGCGGCATCTGACCGCGCGGGCGCAATCGATGTCGCGCCAGCGGTCGCCGATCAAGTAACTGCGTGAAAGATCGATCTGCAAAGCGGCGGCGGCCGCGAGGAGCATGCCGGGCTGCGGCTTTCGGCAGGAGCACGGGTCGGCGTGCGCGCGACCGGCATGAAAACAGACTTCAATGCGATCGAGCATAGGCAAAGCCGACAAAAGTTTTTGATGGATTGCGTCGACCTTCGCCCGCGTCTGCGTGCCGCGACCCACATCCGGCTGATTTGTGACCACCACGAGAAGGAAGCCATTCTCTTTAAGGCGCCGGCATCCCTGCGCAGCTTCTTCATACAACTCAAATTCTTCGACGGAGGATGGCGGATAAGGGCGACCATCGCGCACCACGCAACGGTTCAGCACACCGTCCCGATCCAGGAAAACCGCGCGTCGCTCTACTTGGTGCTCTCCCATTTTGTCTGCGCCATCTTGAGCTTTGGGTGACTCACTAAAAGATGCCAGACAATCGCTTGGAACGCTTCCGTGTGCGGAGTTGAGTTTTCCGGGTTCACCGTGGGAATGAGAATGGTCACGTCCGCGACTCGCGCGGTGAATCCGCCATCACGGCCGACGATGCCGAGCACAGCGGCGCCACGTTCCCGGGCCAGCTCCAAAGCCGCCACCAGATTTGGGCTGATGTTTTTCTCCGCGTCCCCGCCGCCGACCGAAAGAACAAGTAAAGCGTCCCTTTCATTCAGACGGCTGCCTTTGAGCCACTCGGCGAAAACCGTGGTCCACCCATCATCATTCGTGCGTGCGGTAAGTTCTGAGACATTGTCCGTGGGCGCGTAACTTTCGAGCCCGGCGATTTTGCGAAAATCGTTCACGGCATGAGAGGCGTTCGCCGCGCTTCCGCCCACGCCCAGGATAAAGAGGCGGCCCGCCCGCGCGCGCAGCGCCACTAGGAGATCGACCGCTTTTTCGCAAAGGGCGGGATCCACGAGGGAGAGAATCCTCCCCGTTTCCTGAAGGTGCTGCTCGGAATAATTCACGGTGCGGTAAGAGCGGGTTGGCGCCGGAGAAATTCGTCCAGTTCCGCCAGACCTTCCGGCGAACCGATTTCATAGAAGCGCTGAGTCACTTCGTAGCCCGCAAGTTGGTTCTGCGCCACCAGTTGCTGGTAAAGAGCGGCCAGGTCGAACTGGGAAGCCGGACAGTCGCGCAGAATCTTACTGCTCAGGATTCCGAGGCCGTAATCGATGTGACGCACCTTCTCCTCGCGGGCGCTCTTGTCGTAGAGGCGAATAGCTCCATCTTCGTACCAGACGTTGCTGGTGTCCCATTGGCCCTCGTTCTTGAACACGGTCATGAGCGCCGGCTTTCCGCTTCTGAGGTAGGCCTCCGCGACGCTGCGATAGTCGATCGGCAGATAGGAGTCGCCGTACAAAACAAAAAAACGCTCGCCTAACAGAGGGAGAGCTTGTTTCAGAGCGCCGCCGGTTCCCAGCAATCGCGGGCCGTCAAAGGAATAGGTGATCTGCATGTCGAAATCGGAGCCGTCACCGAATTCCTCCGCAACCATATCTCCCAGGTGCCCCGCGCAGATAACGATGCGGCGAAGGCCAGCGGAATGGAGCAAGCGCAATTGGTGAGCGAGAAACGTCTCACCCGCTACGGGCACGAGGGCCTTCGGTAATTTTTCCGTGACTGGCCCGAGCCTCGTGGCGAGTCCTCCCGCGAGAATTGCGACAGGCCACGCCGCGAGATCGGCTCGTTCGCCGCGTGGTTTCATTGATTCAAAAGCATTTTGGTTCCCTCGAATTCGAAACGAAAGCGGACTTCGGCCAATCCCTTCCCGCGCAGCGCGTGCCGCAAACGGGTCTTATCGCTGGCGTAAAACATCAGGAAGCCGCCGCCGCCCGCGCCAATCAACTTGCCTCCGAGTGCGCCGTTCGCGCGGGCCGCGTCATACCATTCGTCGATCTTGGAATTGCTCATCCCTTGCGCGCGTTCTTTCTTGCGCTGCCAGTGCACGTCCATCAGCCGCGCGAACTCGGGTAAATCGCCCGTCTCCAAGGCACGCTGGCTTTGTAACCCAAGACCCTTCACGAAGTGGAGATTGTCGATCATGGCCGGGTCAGCTTGCCTGCTCCGGTCGTCCTGCTCTTTCAAAATCTCGGACGCGGAACGTGAGTAACCGGTAAAGAAGAGAAGGAGGTTATCCTCCAGATTGAAGAAGGTCTCTTCGGGAAGCTTGAGTGAAAAGGCTTCCACGCGTCCGTCGGGCAGGAATCGAAAACAGGTAATGCCGCCGTAAGCGGCAATGTACTGGTCCTGCTTTCCGATTGGCTCGCGCAGTCTGTCCAATTCAATCTCACACGCCTGCTCCGCCAGTTGCGCGGGATGCACGATGTTTTTTCGCAGAGCGTGAAGGGCCTTCAACAAGGCCGTGGTAAAACTTCCGGACGATCCCAGGCCCGTCCCGGCAGGGATATCGGCCATGCTGGCTATTTCCAAATTGCGTTCCGCCACGCCGGCCAGCCGCAAGGCTTCCCGGATAATGGGATGCTTGATCTCATCGATCGTGCCCGCTTCCTCGAGCTGCGAATACTTCAAGAGGAATCCCTCAACGAAACGGCGATGGACGTTGATGTAAACGTATTTGTCGATCGCACCCGCGATGAGGAACCCACCGTGTTCGCGGTAGTAGGAAGGAAGATCGGTGCCACCACCTCCAAGCGAGATCCGTAATGGCGAGCGGGTGATAATCATCGACGAGAGGTAAGGAAAAGAAATAGGATCATAGTGAGCCAGCCGCAACGGCACCTATTTGGTAGCTACCGCAAACAGGTTCAGACCGAACTTATGGTAGCGCAACCTGATCTGGCTTGGTTTAAATCCGGCCCGAACTAATAACGGCCAGAGATCACGCTGATCGTAATACATCTTGTGGTCATCCATCTCTGCCTTAGGGCTGAGTCCAAATCGAAAGGCGGACAATTCCAGGAAGCTCTTTCCTCGCCAGGTGGGAACGTTGATGAGCAGCACGCCGGACGGTTTTAGAATCCTCCAGGCGAACTCGAGGATGGCCGAAGGCTTGGCCAGATGCTCCAGGACCGACAGAAGCATAACGACGTTCATCCTCTCCGACTCCAGGGCCGGCAGCGCCTCCTCGATGGCGCATTCGTGAAAGGTGAAATGCTCCAGGCCGCGCAGTTCGGGCGCGATTCGGTAATCAACTCCTATCCCGCGTTTCAGGAACGGCCGGAGGGAAACGAGCTGGGTAGCATAATAACCGCATCCGAGTTCAAGTATCTCGAGGCCGGCTTCTTTTGGAATGGAACGCCGTATGGCCCGCTGCGAAAGCCATTCCCCAAACCGGTCGACCAGGGTAAGGCTGTCCTGGCCGTAACTTTCGCTTGTGCGTGAGCTCATTCGCGAGCTTTCGGCGCAACGCGTTGCGCCATTTCCAGCAAGAGCGTGAAGCAAAAGGTTTGAAACCCCAGGATAATAAGAAGAAGGCCAAGGATAGCGGCATGAGAGACTGACTCCAGGCGCAACCCGTGTCTGACGTATCGGTAAACCAGCGTGCCGAGCAGGACTCCACCGACGAGCAAAAGCCCGGCGGAAGCAAGCATCCCGCGATTGTAGGTAAGTACATTCCGCACCCGATCGACAAAGCCGGGCCTGAGGCTGTGCATGACCCGGGCGAGCAGCCCGATCTGAATACAGCTATAACCTAGCGTGGCACAGGTTACACCGAGAAGCATCCAGTAAAGGCTGAAGCCAATGTGACCAATCGTGATCGGGCCTCGCGCCAGCCCGAAGGAGAGTAAAAGTCCAAGAGCAGTCAGGGCCATGCCTGGCTTAAGGAGAAAAGAATCGGGCGTGTAGACAAGCATAACTTTGAGGTTGAGCCAGCCGGCTACCCAGGGTGACAACCAGCCCATGCGTTTGTGATGGCTAAGACGGCCCTCTCGATCCTTGTAGAACTTTACTGGAACCTCTGCGGTAGTCAGGCCGAGGCGGGCCGACTTCAGGACCATCTCGCTGGCGTACTCCCACGATTGCGACTTAAGGGCGATTTTTTCCAGAGCTCCGCGAGTAAGGCCTCGCATCCCACAATGGATATCGGTATAGCGGCCATGGTAGATGCGATTCAGGAGCCAGGTAGTAAGAGGAGTCCCGAAGTAGCGATGGAGCGCTGGCATGGCGCCTTTTTCGATGCTGCCGCGAAAGCGACTACCCATGACGAATTCAGCGCCTTTCCGGAATTGCTCTACGAACGGCGCTAGCTCACGGAAGTCATAGGTAAGGTCGGCATCCCCCATAACTATCCACTTACCGCGGATGAAAGGGGTCGCGTCGATGTAGGCCCGTCCCAGGCCGCGCCTGGGAGTAAGGAGGACTTCGCCGCCATGCTCCAGAGCGATCTGGGCGGTGTCGTCTGTAGAGCTATCGACGATAAGGATCTGGCCGGTTATTCCGGCGCGCTGGAGGCCTTCCTTACACCAGTCCACGAACTCACCTATCGTGACCCGTTCATCCAGGGCTGGCACGACAATGCTTAGCTCTACTTCCTCCGCCGCATGGTCGGGCCTGATATGCCGGAGTTCGGGAAATTCCGCCGATGAGTTATTGGCCATCTAACTCCTCGAGCATCGCGGTCATGGCGTCACTGATTGCTTCTGCTGAAGTGCGGCGACAGCGCCAACCGAGCGCCTTGATCTTTGTACAATCGAATCGAACGATAGGAACGTCGCCTTTCCATCCGCGATCGCCGCCCGTGAATTCGTAGTGGACGTCGCCCGGTTGTAGTCCACTGATGCGAACCGCCAGATCCGCGATCTCGCGCACCGTGATGTAATCGTCCGTGGCCACATTGAAAACGTCATAACCCGCCGCGGAATTTGCGTCCGCCAGAGCGATGGCCGCGAGGACATCATCGATATGGATGTAACTCTTCCGCTGCGAACCATCGCCCAGGATCCGCAAGCGACCGGGATCGGCCTTCAAGCGACGGATGAAATCATAGCCGACTCCGTGGGTTTGTCTCGGACCTACGACATTCGCAAAGCGAAAGGCGCGGCCGCGCAGGCCAAACATGTGGCAGTAGGAGGCAATCAATCCCTCACACGCCAGCTTACTCGCTCCGTAAGTGGAAATAGGCAGGCAGGGGCCGTGATCTTCGCGAAATGAAACCGAAGGATCGTCGCCATACACGCCGCTCCCTGAGGTATAGAAAATTTGTTGCGCTCCCGTCCTGCGCATACCTTCCAGGACGTTTTGAGTAAGGTAAGTGCCTTCCCAGAAATCGATGTCGGGTTGAGTTACCGCCTTGGCGATGTCCGGATTCGCGGCCAGATGAAAAACAGTGTCGGACCCGGCCATCGCGCTCGTGACGGCATCTGCGTCCTTCAAATCGCCCACGATAACGTCCAGGCGTTTATCGGATTGAAGCGCGCTTAGGTGTGCTTCCTTGCCTGAGCTAAAATTATCGAAGACGACAACCCGCTCGATCTTTTCATCCCTTAGCGTGCGAGGCACGAGATGACTGCCGATGAAGCCCGCGCCGCCGCTGACAAAAACTTTCATGAGCCTTGGACGACTGCCTTTGATATCACTGCTTCGATCCTATCCATGATCGCTTGTGCCGTCGAGGGAGGCGAAGCGGCCTTTCACTGGAAGCGAATGCCCGACCAGCCGGCCCAGTCCCAATCGGAATTTTGGGCAGGGCCCGGAAGGGTGCGGAGGATCAGGGTGCCTCCAGCGCCCGCTGGCAAGGTAACGCTGAATTCCTGCACCTCCGCGTCACCTGCTTGTTCGGCCGGCTTGAGAGTGCGGGTAAAAAGCGTTTGCTCCGGAGCGCCGCCATCCGGCGCATGGGCGATCCGAAATTCCACCCCGTCCGTGTGCCCGGCGTCGCGAACCCTCGGATCGATCGTGAATTTTCCGCTGACCTGTTTCGTGTTGGGAGGAATCTTGAACACCACCTCGCCCAGAGGATGCACCAGAAGGAAGGTTCCCGAGCCCGCCTTAAAACGTTGCAAGGGCGCCGGGGAAAAAATGCGGAGCGGCCGGAGGTTGAAGATATCGCCATACTGATCGGCGAGATCGCTGATGTCGTGCGCGACGCGCGGCGAAACGGCGAAGGGTTCGAAGCTGAGGTCCGACCAACCCGCCCAATCCCAGTCGTACCGCCCCGCCGGCCCGGGCAAGGTGCGCAGGACGAATTGACCACTGGCACCCGCTGGCAGTTCGACCCGAAATCGCTGTATGCCGCGATCCGCTTCGACTGTCACCGGTTGGAGCAGCCGGTGATATAAGACCGTTGAAGGTTGAGCCTGATCGGACGGCGCAAATTCCGCCAGGAACTCCACGCCATCCGTCTTGCCTCCGAGATAAGCTTCCGGACGAATGGCAAAATCTCCAGCTGCGGCGGTGGCGCCGGGAGGAATGTTGAAGCGCACTTCTCCCTCAGGATGGACGAGCAGGAAGCGTTTTCCATCGAGGACGAATCGTTCCAGGGGAAAGCCGGATTTGACTGCTACGGCCGGCGTTGAAAAAACGTCGGTGTAGCCTTGAAGCTCCCGCGCGAGCGCATCCGCATAAGGCTTGGAGAGAGGAGGCATCGATATCTCGGAAAAGCGAAACGTAAGCCGGGAGCGATAGAGCCGGCCGATCGCCGCGTTCTGGACCACCCGGATCGTGCGGATGGTCGAGTTAGCGGAGGGACGCCCCGCGGCCGCTTCCACGAAATCACTTTCCGAGGTTGGCATTGGATTAACGAGAAACCCGATCCCAGCGAGAGTGGGGAAAATGCGGCGTTGCGTTACTTCACCATCCGCACTCGTCATCTGAAGATACATCTCAGGGGAGTGATAGAGAAAGCCGGTAAGCTTGCCCACGAAGCTTTCGTTGATCTCCAGTTCGCACCAGATCATGCCCTGCGGCACAGGAATGCTTTCGCCGATTTTTGCCGTACCCTTCTCCAGCAGCCGCACCTCGCTCGCCAGTGAGGTTTCTGAAAATTTTTGCCGTCTTAACAAGAGATAGCCCCGTTCGGCAAAGAGCGGTTCGTAGTTCTGCAGGAGCCGCACGAACACCTCGGCGGAATCAATCGTGGGGAGGCGGTTATCGATGGGCTGGTTTTTGAAGATGACGTATTCGGGGGCGCGGCTCGATCGATAGAAGGCGGCGTTCGCCAGGGAGAGAGCGGGTGAGTAATCGCAATAGGTCTGCACTGTCGGGCTCGGGCGGTAGTTCAAGCCATTCACAATGGCGATGGCCTGCTCGTATCCGAACACATCCACCGGCGCATCTCCCACGGTTTGCTTTATCCGGGGAAGGGCGAACTCCTTTTGGTATTGAGCGTTTGCCGCCTGCCATCGGGCGGCGTCAGCCGCGGGGTGCAGCAGCGTGCTGAAATTAGATTGGCCGCGCGCGCGCACGATCCCGGTGAAATGCGAGCTGAGACCAGGGTCCTGGTTGTATAAAGTCGAGGCACTGATGGCCACCACGCCGGCCGCAATCGCCCCATTGATCACCCCGAACGGAGTGAGTTCCTCGTGGTAAAAAAGTGGGATCGAAATCGCCAGCAGGATCGCGAGGTAAAAGAACTCCGCGGTGTGCCCGTCCGCCCGGGAAAAGCCAAGTTTCCAGGAAAGGAAAACAGCTGCTCCCAACAGCAGAGTGAGAGCGACACTCGGGAATTGGCGTTTGCTCCGCAGAAATGAAAAAGTCAGTTGCCCACAGATCAGCAGTCCCACGGCGAATCCCGCCGCCAGAATCGAGCCGGGTGCCGGAAGGCTCATTGTTTTGGGGTACCCGCGTGTGATCTCGCTCGCCGCCCAAAGAAACTCTGGTAAATGGGCCAGTTGCTGTCCCGAGAAAATCCAGGCAAGGCAGAAGGCGCCAGTGAAACCCAACATTCCCACAGCTGCGCGAACGAACCGCCGCTGAACCAGGCAGGCCGTCAGCCCCCCGGTCAGGACGACAACTGCGAACGAGAGGAAAGTTATTTTGATTAGCGCTGCGATGCCGCCAAAAAGCAGAAGGGGAACAAGAAGAAGGTTATTCGAACGGGACCGCTCGATCAGGACCCACCCGAGAGCGGCGATGACGAAAACATACATCGCTTGATAACTCAGAACTGCCACGACAAAGGCCCCGAGAAGGAAGCAACCGCGCGCTATTGGTCGCAAGCGCAGGCTTAAGACCCAGATGAGCGTGACATAGGTGCCTTTGAGGCAGATCTCCATAATGAAGTCGGCCGTGAAGAGAACGGGGGAGTAAGTGCTGAAGACCAAGTGGCCGAGCGGGCCATAGGTGTAAATAATCTCGCGACCGAACTGGAGTTTTTCCGCCGCTCCGAAGGTGATTGCGGCAATCCAGGAGGGCTCGAGTTGCGGGACTAACGGCGCCTTGGAGAAATCGAGCAAGAGCAACCAGGTAATCGTCGCACCCAGTGCGAAGAGGGCCGCCTTCAATATTTCTTGGAGACGAGCCGTGCGCGTTGGAGTCATTCCGTGGGACTCTAGCGTGAGGAATGGCCGCGCGCCAAAGACAGTGTGCGCCCAACTTGCCGCCGTCGGGCAACGCTATGCCCGAGGAATGATTTAGTAGGCGCTGATGACTGGCACGAGCTGACGCGTTGGATTGCCGGAAACGCTGAGTTGGCCGGATTGATTATCGCCGGTCACAAACACCGCGCGATCCAGGTTTCGAACCATGGCACTGAAATTCGCTCCGGCGACAAGATCGCCGATCTCGTTCATCCCATCCGGCCCGTAGCTCATTGCGACGGGTGTGACTTGAGTCACACTGGTGGAACCTGTGCCGAGCTGTCCCCGGCCATTGTAACCCCACCCATATACGTTTCCATCCAGGCTGTGGGCGAGACAGTGGGCAGAGCCGGCCGCAATGTTATCAATCGAAAAATTGGCTGGGCCGACCGGGATAAGTGTAGCGACGGAGAGGGCGCCGCCGGGAGGAAGACCTAATTGCGAAAAAGCGTTGCTACCCCAGCCGTAAACTTTTCCGAGCCTGGTCAGCGCAATGCAAAAGCCGGATGAACCGCAAGCTACCTCCTTTACCCCGACTAGTGGAATACCCGCACCCTTGTCGTCCACTGTCATTACTTGCACCGGGTAGGGGCTGTCGAGGACATAGCCATTCCCGAGCGCGCCATTGGCACCTGCGCCCCAGGTCCAGATTAAGCCATCGGCATCAATGGCGGCCATCGTGCCGCCACCGGCCGCGAGTGAGACAATGCCATTCAAATAATCGTTGGGAGCCGAACTCCGCTTTACTCGCGCCGGGGTATAGCGGGAAATAACCGAGCCATCTCCGAGACGGCCATTCCAGTTAACCCCCCACGTCCAAACCAGACCGTCAGTGTCTATGGCGGCATACACCCCGGTGCCCACGGTGACCACGTGCTTCCGGCCTCGCGTCGGCGTGGTAACGCGGTTGGGTAGGGGTACTTGAATCGGGCTCTCGATCACGTTGCCGCTGGAACCGTCACCGCGCGCACCGTATTGGTTCGATCCCCACATCCACAAGGAACCATCGTTCCTCACGGCAAAGGAAGTATAGTCCCCGGAGGCAATCTCCGTCACCGTATTATCCAAGCTTGAGATACGCTTGGGTGAAGCCGCGGGAGCCAGACTTCCGTCACCGAGCTGGCCGTAGGTATTTTGGCCGGACGCGTTCACCGTCCTGCGCGCAAAGCCGAGCAGGTGCTGCATCCCGGCAGCTACCTTCGCTACCGTGCTTCTCCCCTCGGCCCGGCCAGCGCCTACATAATGATCAATTGCCCCCTGGTAGTTCGTCGCGCCAAACACACTCGCGACATCCGGATTCAGTTTCAGATACTGCGAGGCCGAGAAGGTCTTCGAGGCAACCCTACCGGCCGAAATTCCTTCCGTGACCCAGTTGTTCTCTGCTGTCACCTGCGTGGGACAGACCGCCTGCAGGTTATTGATGGAGACATACTCGCGCCAATTGAAGACATCGGGGTCGAACACTCGGAACTGGTCGTGGAGAGTACCTAGTGAGCTTCTTATCTGCTCCAAATTCCCGATCACGAGGTAGGAGCGGTAACCAAGGGTACCAGGACCGAAGGTATCAAAGCGGTCTAAACCCCCTACGCTGGCCAACGGATAGTCAGGATCGTTTCCGAAAAACGGGTCGGGAGCAACAATGCTCCACCTGTAACCGCCCGCGCTGCCGTTACCATAAGGCTGAAGTAATTCCGGCGAGTAATAACCCATGGCATAAGAGCCATCGGTTGTGGACATGACTTTGACGCTTTCATCCTCTCCGTGACTCAGGTGCAGATTCCGGTACGTCTTCGAAACAATGTCGTAGCTCCGGACGGTGGCGAATTCATACGGCATAACGGCAATGACCGTCTGGACTTCTCCTTTTCGGATCGTCTCGGGAACCGATATCCGGGTGTCGTATTCGATCACGTTGGAGATTCCGCCGAAGCCGATCGCGACTGTCTTGCCGTGCTGATAATCGGAAAGCGGTCCAGTGTAAGGTGGGACTGGGAACCAATTGGCGGGGTCGCCGCAGAGATCTCCCGCTCCCGGGCGCGGCTCGTGTCCGGGCTGATACCAACACATTTGGGTTTGAGTATCCAGGCGGGTGCCGTTGTTGCTGAGCGAAAGTAAACGGCTGGAACTGGTGGGTCCCTGGCCATCGGGCTTACTTCCGGCTTCGTAGACGTTGTAACATTCGTACCGATTAAAGGCCGAGAGGGCAGTCTGGAACTGACGGCCGTGGTCCCAATCGTTCACGAATTCCTTGTTTCCCCATTTGAGAGAAGCAATGGCGCCGGCGTATTGACTGGATGTCCTTATAGTTAACGGCTGCCCCAGAACGGTAGCGCCAATAATGGAATCGCCGCTGACCTGGCCACGAACGGTAACTCCTCCACAGAGTAAAGCGCCTACGATCCCGCAAATAGTGCCAGCTCGTTGAATCAGTCGCATACGACGTTAGTTAAGCTGGTAGGCCTCGATCACGGCCACGCCAGTGGTGTTGTCTTTGCCCCGGACGATCGCGGTGTAAGTGCCCGGATTGAGTTGATAAAGGATCGCAGCTTCACGCGAATCACTCGGCGGGATCGTTGTTGCTCGAATGGCGTCGGCCTGGGTGTCTTCCCAGTTGTCGTTGGTGGCCAGGATGCCGCCCTGGCTGTCGTGTAGCTCGAGCGTCGTGTCTTGCAGCGTACCTGGAATGCCGGACAGGCTTGGGCCAATAGCGCGGAAGAGCACGTTGGTCGATGCATTGCCCGTGACAATCGTGCCGCCAATTAGAACGTTGTCTCCTCGATCAACGAATCCGCGAGTAGAGATGTTGGCCAGCTTCGAGTCCGCCGCCAGGTCGAGGTCATAGACCTCAACCAGACCGACGCCGGTCGTTCCACCCTTACCAGCCAGGATAACTGTGTAATTGCCGGGACTAAGACTCTGCACCATCGCGGATTCATGGTCATCGCCCGGCGGAATGGTGGTGGCCTGTAATCCCTCCTGCTGCGTGTCCCGCCAGTTGTCATTTACCGCCATGATTGCGTTCGACGGATCATGCAATTCCAGCGTCGGGTCGGCGAGGTTCTCAGTCACCAGCAGACGCGGACCCAACCCGCGCAGCAGCACTTTTTTTGGCTGCGAACCCGTGATGATGAAACCTGCAATCAACACATTATCTCCAGTGCCGACGGCGAGCCGGGTGGAAATGTTAGCGAGGTGAGGATCCGTCGCTCCGGCCGTGATCGCTCTCGGGCAGGTCAAGAACGCCGCTACCGTCGCGATCACTAAACTCGTTCGACGGATTGCGATAACAGCCGCATGTCTCATCACGTGCTCCGAATGTTCAACAAGCTTTTGGCGCGAGTTACTCGAAGACGTAGACTTCGATAAGGCCTACGCCGACTCCGCGGTTCTTCCCCCGGGCGATCGCCGAATAGGCGCCGCGCGGGAGCGAGTTCTGATAAATGACAGCCTCAGGGTCCCTGGGTAGCAGACCGAGGCCCTGGAGCACGGCCGCGTTCGGTGATTGAGATGCATCATCGTTGGCTACTACCAGTGCGCCGTTGCCGTCGCGTAATTCGAGCACGGGATCGTCGAGTGGGTTCGAAATCCCAGCCGCGCGCAGCGATGGTCCCATCCCGCGGATAACCACCCTGGTGGCGCCAGGACCGCCGAGATAGTAAAAACCAGCGAACATTACGTTGTCATCGGTCTGGATAAATCCACGCGTGCTGATGTTGGCCAGAGTAGCATCCTGCACCGGGTCCAGATCGAATACTTCGACCACGGCGATGCCGGCGCCATTGTTCACCCCGCGAACGACGGCGGTATAATTTACGCCGGGATTCAAAGTCGCGATGAGGGCCGACTCGGCATTGTTCGACGGCGGAATGGTGCTCGCCAGAATGTCGACCACCTGGCTCGATCCAATCAGGCCGCCAGTTTGCGTCGTCCGCCAGTTATCGTTACTGGCGATAGTTCCCGAGGCATCATGCAATTCCAAAACCGGATCCTGCAACACCCCGGCGATGCCGAGCGCTGTCAGCGAAGGTCCGGTCGCGCGAATGATCACTCTTTTCGCTGTCGGCCCGGCAATAATAAACCCGCCGATGAGAGCGCCGTCGCCTTGGGCCACCACGGGCAATCGCGTCGAAATATTGAGAGCGGAGGCAGGCACGGGCGACGTTGAAAAAGTGGACCCGCCGACAACCAGGTTGTGGACACCGTCGTTAGGAGCAGTCACTACATCGAAAGAGGCGCGTTGAGAGTCGCCATTAAGCGAAGGCGTGGCCCCGCCCGCGGTAAAGCCGAGATAAGCCGGAAGAGGAAAGCTTTCGTCCGGCGCGCCGGAGGAAAATTTCTGCCGCGGAACCATGACCAAAGCGCCCGCTACCCCTGGCGATGTATTCGCAATGTTCGGGATGGGCGCTTTCACCGTGGCAGCGCTCCCGTTATCGCGAGTCCTGACCAGAGCGTTCAAGGCCGGCACCGAAAAGGACCCGAGACTGTCGGTGAAATAGGTGGAGCCGTCGGAGGGAAACATGTGGTTCCCGCTGTACTGCATTCGGTTATAGGGGCCTTGAGAAAGTGAGTCGCCATCGTAAATCATTACCGCCGGTGTAGCGCTGTTGAAGACGCAGTTTTGCATCAATCCCGTCATGTCTGAGGGCGGCACGGTGCCACCACCCGCATCCGCCGATGTAAACATGGCGGACCCGGCCCCGTTGCCAGTGATTCGATTGTCGAGGAAACTTGAGTCGTTCACGTTGAGCGAGCCGCCGAACATGGTTAGAGCGCCGCCCAGTAGCCCACTCTTGTTACCGGCGAAGGAGCAGCTCTTAATCGTTGCCTTCGACTGCCGGACCAGCTCCATGGCGCCCCCGAAGTGGCTCGTGCTGCAATTTTGGAAAATGCAGTTCTCTGCGGTCAAGGCGATGAAGTCGCCGGTCAGCGCGCCGCCCGTCCCGGTCCCGCTGTCGCTCGTGTTGAAGTCCGCAAAAACCACGCGCTTCAGGTCTACTACCATCCGGTTCTGATCCACGCTTCCATTTTGCGGGACGCCGATGCCGAAGTTCGCGTGCGTGTCGCCGGCGACGAAGATGGCGCCTCCCTGCCGGGCGCTCATGGTATTCCCCGGCGGTCCCTGAAAGAGTGAGTCAGCCACCGTCAATTTCGCCGTGGGGCGATTGCGCGTGCCGTTCAATGTGCTGTCATCGCGATTGTCGTCGGAAAGAATAATGATGGAGCCGCCAAAACCTTCCGAGCCACTGTTGCCGGTGGCCGTGTTATTTCGGAAAACGCTGTCGTGAATGTCAGTGATCGTCCGGTAGCTGCTGATCGCTCCACCTTGCTCGGCGGTGTTGTTCGTGAAGCGGCAATTGTAAAAATGCGCCGTGGTCTGATCTTCAAGAGTCACAGCGCCACCAGCGGGGTTAGCGGTTTGACTGGTGCCCGCGGCCGGGAGCGCGATGTTATTCGTAAAGAGCGTGTCGCTTACCGTTAGCTTCATCGTTGGCACGCTATTGGGATCCGTCCAAGGCCCGTAGGCGTAAATGGCGCCGCCCACATAACCCGCCTGGTTATTTTCGAAGCGGGAATGAGCGATGCGCAGGTCGGATCCGTTTGCGTGAATGGCGCCGCCGGCAGAGAAAGCGGAGTGGCCCGGGAAGTTGATTCGGTTGCCGATAAATCGGCAATCAGTCACAAACACCCGGGAATTGAATGCGCTAAACGCGGCCCCGTAGGTCGCCGAGCGGTTGTTAAACCACGAGCAAGATTGGAAGGAAACGGTGGAGGTGTCGATTCGGATGCCGCCGCCGGCGGTCCGCGCATTGCCTGCATTGTTATCGAAAGTGCACGAAACAAAATGCGCCTGGATGTTTCGCCCCATGCTGATCGCGCCGCCGACATTATCTTCGCTAGAGAATCCATTGGCGAAGGTGATGCCCTGGAAGGTCACCAGCTTCGGCGTCGTGAACCGTAGAATATCAGTGTTGCCATTTCCGTTTAGGACCACCGGTGCGGACGAGGCGGCCTTAACGGTGAACGATTTTGTCGCGCCGTTGAGGTCGGGATAAATCGTAAACCCGCCGTTCGGCGCGTTATAGGTGCCGCCAGCTATTTCAATCGTCCCTCCATCCGGAACAATGTTGAGGGCGTTTTGAATCGATGCGGTGTCCGCCGGCACATTCACAGTCGCACCGGCTGCGAACCCTTTCGACGCCGCCGGACCAAGCGCAATCAAAGCCACGCAGAAGCAGGTTAGGTGGGTGAATAAGGAGCGCGGTTGATAAGACATGTTGAGAGATGGTAAGGCAGCTGTTTTAGGGACGGGCGCTCGTGGTAACAAGCTATTTTTACGCCGCGACCACAAATTTATCGATGTTTGTGGTACGCCGGTCCGTCCTTAAATCGCCAGCGAAACTGCCGCCTCGTCTTTAGTCCTGCGGTACTCTCGGAACCGCGGCTCGTTTGTAGTCTCCGCCGCTGAAATACTTCTCCAGCCAGACGTAGAGACAGATGAAAAGATAACGGCCGCCCATTTCTTTAATCTTTAGCTTGGCCGTGCCCGTTCGCCGATTCCGCCAGGTAATCGGAATGGTCGTCCAGCTGAAGCCCCGGACAATCGCCTTCAGCGGAATTTCCACCGTGATGTTGAAATGGGGCGAAATCAGCGGGCGGCATCCTTCAATCACTTCCCGGCGATACGCTTTGAAGGCATTGGTGGTGTCGTTCAGTTTGATGCGAAAGAGAACTTTCAGGAAGTAATTCGCCAGCCGGTTCAGGAACAATTTGATTTTCGGATAGTCGATCACGCCCCCGCCTTTAATGAAGCGGCTGCCGAAAACGCAGTCATACCCTTCGTTCAGCCGATTCCAGTAGCGCACGACATCGCGCGCATCGTCCGATGCGTCCGCCATCATGATGACAACGGCGTCGCCTTTCATATGGTCGAGGCCCCAGATGATGGCGCGTCCGAATCCGTTCGCACCGGCATTCTGGATCGGCGACAAATTTGGAATTCTCTCGCGTAAATTCTGGAGGATCTCCCAGGTGCGATCGGTGCTGCCGTCATCCACCACGATGATTTCGTGGTTCACATTATTCAGCCGCAGCTCGATCCCAAGATGCTCGACCGTTGAGGCGATACATCCTTCCTCGTCTCTCGCCGGAATCACCACGGAAAGGAGTTTCAGTTCGGTGCCGCTGGCACCTTCCACGTTCATAGGGCCGTGGAGATCTCCAGCCAGCGCGGATTCGCCTCCGCATGCTGGGCAATTTCCGTGAGGATTGCATCCAGGGTAATCGACGGCCGCCAGTTCCAGGTGGCGTCGGCCAGACCTGAATCCATCACGAGCCAGGGCACGTCGAACTGACGCGGCTTCGGATCGCTCGTGACCGGGTGCGCGCCGAAACGCGCTTCACACCATTGGCTCAATTGCGCCAGCGACATGCTGTTCGCCGTCCCGCCACCGAGATTTAAGGCGCGCGGCTTATGTGAATTGCCGGCCGCCATTTGCTTTTGCAAGAGAGGCAGCAAATCACGTGGGTGCATGCAGTCGCGGGTCTGGTGACCCTTGCCGTCGAACCCGATATACTCCAACGGCGCGCGCCTCAGATACGCATTGACCCAAAAGGAGAAAATGCCCTGGTCTGCCCGGCCAAACTGCCCGGCGCCCGCGAGCACGCCGCAGCGATTTATCCAGACGGGAAAGCCGAAAGTTTCGCCGTATTCCAAGGCGATGCTTTCGGACGCGAGCTTCGAGCTACCATATAGAGAGAGCGGGGGAGTGGTGGAAAAATTCTCCGCGACGCCGTGCTCGCTCACACCCTGGGGCAGATCGGCGTCCGGGTCCGGCTTGTATCCGCCGCCCGTAGCCTTCACTGGAATACCGGAAAGCGATCGGACGGAGTAAACGCGGCTCGTGCTCAATAAAATGAATCCGGCGCGATGGCGTTTGGCCAGTTCGAGCAAGTTGACGGTTCCGTAGAGATTATGCTCGATCAACTGACGACTGCTGGTGGCGCCGTCCACGCCGGCAAGCACGCTCGGGTTCGCCGCCGCGTCGATGATCCAATCGACGGCCGCGATTGATTCGAGATCGCTCGCCGCCCGGAGATCTGCGTGGACGACCTTCACTCCACGTTGGCGCAGGGGCTCGATGTTCAGGTGGCTGCCGCCGCGGCTTAGATTATCAAGCCCGATGACCTCGATGGAGGGATCGAGATCGAGCAGCCCCTGGCTGAGGGTGCTCCCCACAAAACCGCAAATTCCGGAGACCAGAATTTTCATGATGGAAGGTTTTGCATCATTTGCTGCCAGGCTTGATCGCGGGAGTTCCCGCGAGATCGGGCGGGAGCTGATCCGCTTGAAAGGTATCGACGTTCATTTCGATCAGACTGACGAATGGACAGCCAAAGTCAGGCCGATTTCCTCCGCTGCGATCCACGATGACACCGATCGCCGCGACCCTCCCGCCGTGCGCTCGCACGATATCGACTGTTTCCTGGACCCGTCCACCTCGCGTGACCACATCTTCCGCCACGATAAATCGCTCGCCGGGCGCAATCTTGAATCCGCGCCGGAGGACCAGCCCGCCCGCTTCTTTCTCCACGAAAATGTGTCGTTTCCCGAGGGAACGTCCCACTTCCTGACCCACGATGATTCCCCCGAGGGCCGGTGAGATCACAGCATCGCACTCGATCCCGCGCAGTTTCTCGGCGAGCCGCGCGCAGACGTCCGCCGCGATGCCGGTATCCTGCAAAAGGAGCGCGCACTGGAAGAACTGCCGGCTATGCAGCCCCGAGCGCAAAACGAAATGCCCATCGAGCAGCGCGCCCGTTTGCCGAAAAAGCGTGAGCAAATCGTCGGTCATGCGATTCGCGCAGAAGCCTACCCCGAGGTGTCGCTGACTGACTTCCCCCCGCCTGCGCCGCTCTCGCCCGCGAAGGCAATCACTTCAATCTCGACTCGCGCGTTCTTCGGGAGCGTGGAAACGCCCACCGTCGAGCGCGCCGGCGGCTGATCGGAAAAGTAGGTCGCGTAAACTTCGTTCATCTTTTGGAAATCGCCGAAGTCGGCCAGGAAGACAGTCGTCTTGACCACGTTAGCCATGGTCAGCTGCTCCGCTTTCAGGATCGCCGTCACGTTATCAAGGACGCGCCGTGTTTGTTCTGAAATGTCTTCGGAGACGATCTGGCCAGTTTGGGGATCGAGCGGGATCTGTCCCGCGCAAAATACCAGGGAGCCGACCCGAACGGCCTGCGAATAAGGCCCGATCGCCGCCGGAGCCTCAGTGGTCGAAATGATCTTCTTCATCCGCCGAGCTTAGCGGGAAAAGCACCCCGCACAACGAACACAAATCGAAAATGCATCTGGAGCCGGCGCGCCTTAATGGAGTCGGCGTGCCCTCGCGCCGATTATGACGCATTGCTTTTCTCTCACGGCCTGAGGGCAGGCCGTCTCCAAGGGAGAATGGAATCATGCTTTCCGTCACGCCCTGAGGGCAGGCCGTCTCCAGTGGTTGTTTCTGACGGAATTCCGTCAATATTACCCACCTCATATGGTTGGCTGGATATTAAAGAAAATACTGGGATCGAAAAATCAGCGCGAAATCAAGCGCCTGATGCCGACCGTTCGTGAAATCAACGAGCTCGACGAGCAGTTTAAAGCGCTTTCGGATGACGAACTCCGCGCCAAGACCGCCGCCTGGCAAAAGGAGTTAGCCGCAATTCCCGAGCTGGAAGACCAGTGGACGAAGCTCGACGAAATTCTGCCGGAAGCTTTTGCCGTGGTGAAAAATGCCGCGCGCCGGCTGACCGAACGTCAGCACACTTTCACGGTCTGCGATCAGCCCATGACCTGGAACATGGTGCACTTCGATGTGCAACTCGTGGGCGGAATGGTTTTGCATCGCGGCCGCATCGCGGAAATGGCGACCGGCGAAGGCAAGACGCTGGTCGCGACGCTTCCCCTTTATCTGAATGCGCTGACCGGCAAAGGGGCGCATCTCGTCACGGTGAACGATTACCTCGCCCGGCGCGACGCCGAGTGGATGGGCGAACTCTATCGGTTCCTCGGGCTCACCTGCGGTTGCATTCAGCACGACGAGCCGCCGGACCAGCGCCGCGCGCAGTACGCGATGGACATCACTTACGGCACGAACAGTGAGTTCGGTTTCGATTACCTGCGCGACAACGGCATGGCCACCACGCGCGAGCAACAGGTTCAGCGCGGGTATAATTTCGCCATCGTCGATGAAGTCGATTCCATCCTGATCGACGAAGCGCGCACGCCGCTTATCATCAGCGGGCCCTCCACGGTTTCGACCCATCAGTACGACAAATGGAAGCCGCTGGTCGATCAGCTCGTGCGCAAACAGACCATGCTTTGCAACCGGCTCGCGAGCGAAGCGAAGGAACTTTTCGAGCAGGGGAAGATCGAAGATGCCGGCCTGGTCATGTTCAAGGTCAAGCTGGGCCAGCCGCGCAACAAACCGCTCATGCGCATGATGGAGGACCCGGAAAAGCGCAAGGCCATGGACAAGGCCGAGCTCCAGTTTTACCAGGATACACGGAAGGAAGAACTCTTCGCCTTGAAGGAAGAGCTCTTCTTCACCATCGACGAGAAGTCGAACGAGTCCGATCTCTCGGAACAGGGCCGCGCGTTCCTGAATCCGGATGAGCCCGATTCCTTCGTCCTGCCGGATTTGATCAGCGAGTTCACCGAGATCGATCTCGATCCCGCGCTGAGCGACGAGGAAAAAGAGAAGGCGAAAGTCGAACGCCAGCAGCATTGCGACGCGCAGGGCGAGCGCATTCACAACATCTCCCAACTGCTCCGCGCTTATTGTCTTTTCGAGAAGGACGTGGCTTACGTCATCGAGGAAAACAAGGTCGTCATCGTGGACGAATATACCGGCCGCAAAATGCCGGGCCGCCGTTGGAGCGACGGGTTACACCAGGCGGTGGAAGCGAAGGAAGGCGTCCAAATCGATCGCGAAACCCAGACGCTGGCCACGATCACGATCCAGAATTATTTCAGGCTCTATCACAAACTCGCCGGCATGACCGGAACGGCCGACACCGAGGCGGCGGAGTTCCACGACATTTACAAACTCGACGTCAACGTCATTCCGACGAACCGGCCGGTCGCGCGGAAAGATGCGAACGATCGCATCTACAAAACGCGGCGCGAAAAATACAACGCCGTCATCAATGAGATCAAGGATTGCCACGCGCGGAACCAGCCGGTGCTCGTGGGCACGGTTAGCGTCGAGGCGTCCGAGTTGCTCAGCCGGATGCTGAAGCGGGAGAAGATTCCGCACAACGTTCTCAACGCGAAATATCACATGCAGGAAGCGGAGATCGTCCAGCGTGCGGGCCAGCCCGGAACGGTGACAATCTCGACGAACATGGCCGGTCGCGGCACCGACATTAAGCTCGGGGCCGGTGTGGCGGATCACGGCGGTCTTTTCGTGGTCGGCACCGAGCGGCATGAGTCGCGCCGGATCGATCGGCAGCTCCGCGGCCGTTGCGCGCGCCAGGGCGATCCCGGCGGATCGCGCTTCTACGTCAGCTTCGAGGACGATCTCATGCGCAACTTCGGCGCGGCCGATCGCATGACGAAAATCATGGAACGCTTCGGGTTGGAGGAAGGCCAGGAGCTCGAACATCCGTGGCTGAACAAGTCGGTCGAGACGGCGCAGAAACGGGTCGAGCAGCGGAATTATCTCGCGCGCAAACGAACGCTCGACTTCGACGACGTGATGAACAATCAGCGGGAGGTCGTTTACACTTTCCGCAACGACACCATCGATTCGGATGAGCCGCGCAAACTGGTTTACGAAGTGATCGAGGAAGCGGTTCCGGCGAAGGTTCGGGAACATCTTGGCCCCGGCGAAGCGGGCGAAGAGGGCAATTATGCGTCGCTCCTGAATTGGGTCAACGTCACTTTCCCTCTTGGCCTAACGAGAGAAAAAGCGCAGTTCGAAACGCGCAGCGTGGACGAGAACGCGCAGTTCCTGATCGAAAAAATCACGGACGCCTACGAGCGCAAATCGAGTCACGAAGAACCGACCGCAGTCAAGAGTCTCGAACGTTACATCATTCTCAACGCGATCGATCGTCTCTGGCAGGAGCACCTTTACGCGATGGATGCGTTGCGCGAGGGCGTTTACCTGCGCAGTTACGCGCAGAAGGATCCGCTGATCGAATACAAGACGGAAGCGTACGAAATGTTCGTGGAGCTGATGGCGAACATTAAGAACGAAGTGCTGCACAATCTTTTCCGGAGCACCTCGAACTTGCAGGCCTTCGAGAATTTCCTTTCGACCCTGCCCCAGTTTCTCCTCCGCGAGCAGGGGCCGACCGCGACGGGACCTCTCCCTGGGCGCCACGGCGAGCGGCTGTCGGAGCCCGGTGATGGCGGTTCGGGCAATGGCGACGGCTCCGAGTTGAAGCTCGATCTCGCGCCGGTTCGTCGCGAGGTTCCCAAAGTCGGGCGGAACGATCCCTGTCCCTGCGGCAGCGGCAAGAAATTCAAGAACTGCTGCGGCCGGACGGCGTAAACACAAATTGTCATTCTGAGCGCAGCGAAGCGGAGTCGAAGAATCTCTAACTCTTCTGCCTGTCGTTACGCGCTCGATAGTTAGAGATCCTTCGACAGGCTCAGGATGACAGGATTGTTGCGTTGCGAAACCTAACGAGACCGAAATTCGAGGCAAAGTGTTTCACCCTGGAGAACGCCGCGCCAGGCTGTGAAAAGTTCGTTCATGCGTGTTCGCACCCTCGCCAAATCCTGGTCCGAAAACTGACGCGGTCGCGGCATTCCCTTCGCGCTTGCAAAGGTTCTAGCCAATTGATTGAACTCTACGGCGGAAACAGCAACACCTCCTGCTGATTCCGCCGAAAACGCGGAGACGATGTATTCGACTTCGAGGGCTTCGGTGGGCAGCGCCCCGCGCGCAGTCTTTCCGGTTGTTTCATCGATTTTCCAGCCCTCCGCGATTAGGCCGAAAAACCCTTGAGCGAACCCCAGTTCGGATTCAACCGCGTAGTGGGTCAAATCATGCAGCGGGAAAAAGCGGGCGTTCTGGTTGTCGTTGCGCTGCCAGGTGGCGGAACCATCGGCGCGAGTGCAGTGGAGAAGAGTGCTGCCATCAGGGCGCTTGCTGAACTCAATCAGCAACTGCGGCGCGCTCACTTTGGCGGTAGCCCGTAGAGTTTCAGCGCGTTCTCCCGCATGACCATCCGCGCCAGCGCACTCGCCCGTTCCCGAGTGATCTCGCCATCGGAAATCATTCCCGAGAGGGCCATCGCCAGCGCTCGGCGCGTGGTGTTGGTAGCGAGCATCGCAGTCTCTTCCCAGTTGACCTCGGGAGTCAGGGGCATTGCGTCGGTGCCGAAGAGAATTTTCTCCGGGATCATCTCCAACCAGGTCCGCAGGGTTTCGCTCAATGCGCGCGGATAGAGCAACAGGTTTTGCACGGAAAAGTCCGCGTAAACGTTCGGTTTGTGGAGCAAATACGCGGTCTCCTTAATGAAAGGCCAGCCACCATGAATGATGACGAAATTCGTTTTGCGCAGGGAAGGATCGTTGAAGAGCGGTTCGAGCAGGAGCGGGTTCGCCGTCCGCAAACTGTAGTAACTGCCCGCGCCCGGGCTGCAATGAATGTGCACAGCGAGTCCGAGTCGTCCTGCTTCTCGCGCGATGAAGCGGAAAAGAAAGTCCTGAAGGATTTTGTATTCTGCAGGCGATGGGTCACCCCCCTTGGCAAAGCGAGTATAGACGCCCTCTGCCTCTTTCTCCGGCGCGTCGGCGAAATCCAACGAGCGTAGATAAGCGGCTTCGAATTTGACCGCGACGGCTCCGGCCGTTTTCTGGCGTTCCAAGGTGGCGAGCACCACCTTGCTCAGATATTCCTTCAACGTCGCGGGGAGCGCTTCCACCCCCGAGTCGTCGAGATAACGTTTTAGCAATCTTCCTTCGCCCACGAAAAACGATCGGTAATCTGGATTGAGGCGGCGGAGGCTTTCGTTGTTGAGGGGGAAGATCAGGGCGTCGTCGAAAGCGACCCAGCGAAAGCGCGGCGCCATCAACCCGCTGCCCATCGCGACGCGATTGGCAAACATCGTTTGGATGCCGATCTGATCGAGGATCCAGGCCGGATACTCCTCGCTGCGAGTCCCCATCGCCTTGCGCTTCAACGCGATCAACTCGCGAACATGTTCCTCAGTGTGGTCGGCGTGCGTGTAACCGTAGAGAGCGCGCCAGATCGGAATGTATTCCGGGTTGTCCGGGCTAAACCGTGCCGGCATGGGGCCGGGTTCCATTTCCTCGAAAGTGAGCGCATCATACTCGGTGTCCTCCGGCTCGCCGGACGCGACGAAACGCAGGGG
Organism: Verrucomicrobiota bacterium; assembly: GCA_041167585.1. Taxonomy (GTDB): domain Bacteria; phylum Verrucomicrobiota; class Verrucomicrobiia; order Chthoniobacterales; family UBA10450; genus AV80. Next base: position 66,194 of record JBEEHV010000018.1, on the reverse strand, counting down.
ATGAGCGTGGTGATCGATCGCCTTGATCTGCGCGATTTCCGCCGCCAATTCGCTTTCGAGTCCCGTTTGAGCAAAGGAAACGGTGACCGTCAACGTGAGCAAAGTGCTTAGAAGCTGCAGGATTCGCGCGATCATTCGAAACCCGAATTAAATCTGGCGCGGAACCCGCCGACAAGAGCGGAAGTAATCATCGATTCAGCGGCAGCGGCACTTGTGTGAACTCTTCGAATTCGGCACATTCATCACCGCCATGACCCCCCACGAAGTTCTCGAAAAATATTTTGGGTTTCGAGAGTTCCTCGATGCGCAGGAGGAAGTCATCACCGCCATTACCGGCGGCGCCGACGCCCTGGTGGTCATGCCGACCGGTGGCGGCAAGTCGCTCTGCTATCAGCTGCCGGCGCTCCTGCTCGAGGGAACCACCGTGGTGGTCTCGCCCCTGATCGCATTGATGAAAGACCAGGTCGATGCCCTCCAGCGCCGCGGCATTTCAGCCACCCTGATCAACAGCTCGCTAAGCCCGGACGAGCAACGCGAGCGTATCCGCGCCCTGGCCCGCGGCGAGTTTAAACTCGTTTACATCGCCCCGGAACGTTTTCGAAGCCGCTCATTCCTGGAGGCACTGGGCCAGAGCACGATCGCGCTTTTCGCGGTGGACGAAGCGCATTGCCTCTCGATGTGGGGCCACGATTTTCGGCCGGATTATTTCCGGCTCGATCAAGTGCTCGAAACCCTGGGCCGGCCGCAGGTCGCCGCCTTCACCGCGACTGCCACGCCGGAAGTGCGTCGCGATATTCTCACGCATCTGGGTTTGCGCGAACCGCGCGAGTTCGTCGCCGGTTTCGCGCGACCCAATTTGAAACTGCTCATCTCGCAGGTCGCGAACGAGGCGCAGAAATATGAGCGCCTGCACGCGCTGATCCGCGAGAACAAAACCGGCATCGTTTATTGCTCGACCCGAAAACGCGTGGAAGCCGTGGCAGCGACCCTGCAGATGGCGAAGATCTCGAGCATCCTTTACCACGGCGGGATGAGCGACGAGGAGCGCGAGCAGGCCCAAAACGAATTCATGCAGGGCCGGCGCGATATCGTGGTGGCGACGAACGCGTTCGGGATGGGGATCGATCGCTCGGACATTCGCTTCGTCGTGCATTTCGACGTGCCGGGGAGCGTGGAGGCGTATTACCAGGAGGCGGGTCGCGCCGGGCGCGATGGGGAAGCCGCGACCTGCGACCTGTTTTTCAATCACGCCGACACACGGGTGCAGGAATTTTTTATCGAGGGCAGCAATCCGCCGTTCGACACAATCGTGCAGATTTACGAAATGCTGCGGCGGGAGGCCGACGACAAGCACGAGCTGCAAATCTCGATCAAGGAGATGGCCTCGCGCATGAACTTCGAGGGCAACGACATGATGTTGAGCTCGTCGTTGCACGTGCTCGATCGCGAGGGCTACATCGATCGCTTCGATATTCCGGGCAAGCGGGTGCGCGGAACGCGGTTGCTCAAGCCGGAGGTACGCGGGCCGCAACTCCAACTCGACACCGCCCGGCTCCAGGAAAAGGAACGCCGCGATCGCGCGAAGCTGAAACTGATGGTCGATCTCGCGTATGCGCGGACCTGCCGGCAACAGGCGATCCTGCGTTACTTCGGTGAGGCGGAACCGGCGCGCTGCGGCAATTGCGACATCTGTCTGGAAAGCGCGGGACCTTCACGCGCGCCGAACGAGGACGAAGCGCTTATCGTCCGCAAAGCGCTCAGCGGCGTCGCGAGAATGTCCGCGCGGTCTGAGGAAAACTGGGAACCGCGTTTTGGCCGGGGCAGGATTGTCCAAACCCTGGTCGGCAGCCGGTCGCGCGAAATCATCCAGGCCCGGCTCGATCAGCTTTCTACCTACGGCCTGTTGAAGAGCGAAGGCGTCGCCTATCTCAATCAGCTCATGCGCGAGTTGCAGGACAGCGGCATGCTGATCTCGAGCGGCGGGGAATATCCGATGGTCACGCTGACGAGGCTTGGTGAAGAGGTCATGAAAGGCCGGACCGACTACGAACTGCACTGGCCCCAGCGCTCTGCGGCCAGCGGAGAGAAATCTTCCTCGCGCAAATCGAAATCGAGAGCGGCTGCACTGGAAGAAATGGTTCCGGTCGATGCCGAGGTCTTCGAGCGGCTGAAGAAAGTGCGGCTCGAACTGGCGCGCGAAAACGGGAACGTTCCCGCGTACGTCATTTTTCCGGATGAAACGCTACGAGCCTTTGCGCGCTTGAAGCCGAGATCGCTCGAGGCTGGACGGAAAATTCGAGGCGTGGGGGAGATCAAGGCGCAGCGTTATCTGCCCGCGTTCATCGAAGCGATCGCTGCTGGGTAGGTGGATGGTGCGCTCCAACTAAGGCGTGCTCAGGTGTACGTCGTAGGCCTCGGCATTTTCCCTCGCAATCGCCGCCGGGCCGGTCTGACCGATTTTAGCCAGAAGCTCGCTCAATAATTGCCAGGTGCTGGCGCGATACCATTGCGTCTTCAGACATGATTTGAGTTCGGCGATCGCTTTTAGCGTCTCACCGCTTTGATCCAGCGCCTCCACATAGCGTTTCTCAATCCACCAATTCGGCGCTCCCGTCCGCGACGCGAGCCGCAACCGCATCAGGTCGATCCGGCCGTGTTCCCGTTGTTCCAGAACCGCAAGGAGTTCGTGAGCGCGCGCTTCCACCAGCTCCATTTTCGTAGCCCGATTCAAGAGCTCGTGCGCGCCATCGAAGTCGTCCTGCCGAATCGCGACGGACGCGAGAGCCAGCACCGCAAGCGGTTGATCCGGCTCTTTGCGCAACGCAAGCGCCAAATGTTTTTTCGCGACATCGTAATGTCCTTCACCGAGCTCGAGCACGGCGAGATTGATCAACATCCGGACCGAATCTCCGCCGCTGGCGACAGTGCGCTCGAGAAACGTTCGCTGATCTTTCCAATCAAGGGTCCGAATCCACGTGCGCGCCCCGAGGAAAATCAACCACAGAGCGAGGACAGAGGCGGTCACAACTTTCGGAAAGGAGAGCCGTGAGAGCGCGAGACCGAGGGCCAGGAAAAGAAAAGCGACCGGCAGATAGATCCAGTGCTCGGCCACGCTCGCGTTCAAATGGAAAAATCCGCTGACCGGCAGGTAGGCGATTGCCGCCAGGATCAGGAGGTAAGAAATTGCCGGTTCCCGGGCGCGACTCCGCCAGAGCCAGAAAACCGCGCCGGCCACGAGCAGGATCCCGAGCAGGGTTTGCAACTCCCGCCACGCCGCCGTGTTCGCGCGATTTGGGCCTGGCCCTTCCGGATGCGTCTCCACATCACGGTCCATGTGGAGATTAAGCGGGAGCAAAATCAGCCCGGCATACTCCGCGACGGCCCGGGCCGCGAGAACCGGCCTAACGAGTAATGGCGCCGGAGGGTGAAGCGTCGGCGCCGGTGTATGCTCGGCCGGCAGTCGAAGGCTCAGATAACCAACGGCCACGAAAAGGACGATCACGGTCGCGGGCAAAAGGTCCTTCCATCTTTTCTTCAGCAACAGAACTGCGAACCAAAGGGCGAGGAAAACGAGCCCCGTTTCCTTGCTCAACGCGCTGAGAAGAAGGAGAACGCCAGCGCCCACCAGGAGCGTCCAGCGATTTCGCCCGATGGTCCGCAAACTGCGAACCGCCGCGAATAAACCGAGAAATCCAAACAGGGCCGCCAGCGGATCAGCCCGGCCGGATATATAGACTACCGCGGCGTTGTGCACCGGGTGAATGGCCCAGGTGAGCGTGGCGAGAAAGGCGATCCATTTTCTCTTCCGTTCTTCGATTCCGAATAATTCCAGCAGCTCTCCGGCGAGCAAAAGCAACGCGAGCGCCGCGGCGAGATGGCAAAGGATGCTGGTCAGATGATAACCGGCGGGTTGAAAGGCGAACGCGCCGTAATCGAGCGTGTAAGTCAGCCGTTGAATGGGGCGATAGAAATCGGAGGCGGTCGCGTCGGTAAAAAGAAAGTGCTGAAAGCCTTCCGGAATGAGTTGCCAGCTCCGGATGAGCGGATCCCGCAGGACCAGGGCGGTGTCGTCCCAGACAAAACCGTTCCGCAACGCGGGGGCGTAGACGGCCAGGACGAGCACGGCCAAAACAAGAGGAGCAAGAAATTTTTTCACTGGGCGTTGGACAGAATCAATAAGATGCGCGTCTAAGTTTGCGAATGTTTATCGCACCGATGCCTCTCCGAAAAATTCTCTTCCTCTGGTTTTTGCTGCTCGCCCACAGCAGCCGCGCCGCCGGAGTGCCCGATGATTGCACGCAATTGATCGTCGGTATTTCGCCGAACTGGAATTCCATGCGCGGCCACTTGCAGTTATTCGAGCGGAAACCCGGCGCGAACTGGACGCCTGTCGCACCGCCCGTGCCGGTTTTGTTCGGCAAGAGCGGGCTGGCATGGGGCAGCGGTCTGGGCGGGCAAGACGAAGCCGGTCTGCGCAAGACGGAGCGGGACGGCCGCGCTCCCGCCGGGCTTTTTCGGATGGGAAAAATTTACACTTACGACGCGCAACTTCCGGCGGGCGCGGATTACCCGTTTCATCAAGTGACCACAGCCGACGCCTGGAGCGATGACGTGACCAGCCCGGACTACAATCGCTTCGTCACGATCCCCGATCCTGCGAATCCGCCGCCCTGGTTCGCGAAACAAAAAATGCGGCATAACGATTTTGCATACCGCTGGCTGGTGGAGATTCGGCATAACTCCGATCCGCCGGTGCCCGGCGCCGGAAGTGCCATTTTCTTTCATATCCGGCGCGGAGTCGATCGGCCGACCGCCGGTTGCACGACGATGGCGGAGCCCGAGCTCGTGAAATTGATCACCTGGATGAGGGCGCCGCGGCATCCCTGTTATGTGCTGTTGCCGCAATCGGAGTATGAAAAGAAGTGGCAGGCGTGGCATTTGCCTCCGCCGGAGTCGTGGAAGGTTGAGCACTGAGATGCATTGCGCGTTTGCAGTTGCACGCGGTCTATTTACATTGGTGCGCTAGGTCCACCCGCATGAAAAAAAGATCTAATCCCGACTCGGAAGAAAATATCCGTCGCATCGATACGAAACCGCGCGCGAAAAAACAAACGCACGGCTTTCAGGTCCATTTCCTCCGCGGAGGCGAAACGGTCACGCGCTTGTTCAGCGATAACGGATACGGCGGGAAAGAAGGCTCGCGACGCGCGGCCAGGAAGTTCAAGCGTTCGGCAATGAGCGATTTGCCTGCTCGTGTTTTTCGTGGCCCGGTCAGCGCGAAGAAGACACGAAGCAAAGTTTCGAGCGGCAAAAAATCGCCGGCGAAGGCTGTCAAAAAGCGCGGGCGTTAAGGTACGGCGCGAAAGGCGCGCCAGCACTCCAAGAAACCAGGGGCGAAATCGGACGGGCGTGCGCTGACCCAGGCGGAAACGAGATCTGTCGGGAAAAACTCGCCATGCTCGATCTCGGATCGGGCTAGTTCAAAGGGGCCATCGTGTTGCGCGCGGTAGAGCCAGATGAACTCCCGCCCCGTATTTTCTGAGGCCGGGAGCTTCGCCACCCGCGTCAATTCGGCCGCCACTCCCAGCTCTTCCTGGAGCTCTCGAACTGCCGTGGCATCGTACTCCTCACCCGCGTCTACGTGACCCGCCGCGCTGGAATCCCAAAGGCACGGATGCCGGTCCTTCCAGCGGGAGCGTTTTTGCAGAAAAAGCTCGCCTAACCGGTTGAAAATCAGAATGTGCACAGCCCGATGGCGCAAGTTATTCCCATGCACTTCGGTGCGCGTCGCCTCGCCCACGACACAATCCTCGTCGTCCACCACGGGAAATTGTTCCACAGCAGCCGGAACCGGCTCATTACCCTCCGCCGGCAGGGCCAGATTCGAGAGCGCGATCCATTGCTCGAGCGCGAGTTCTTCCGCCCGCGCGCGCGGATCGAAGCCGATCGTTTTCGCCGCCGCATCCCAATCGTCGATCTCTTCGCGAAGCAGATTCCGAAGTTGCTTACGGCGCTGGGAAAATCCGCGTCTCACTACGCGTGAAAATGTTTCCGCGTCGTAATCCGGCAGTTCATTGGGAGCGCGCGGAGAAAGGCGCACGAAGGCGGAGTCGACGTCCGGCTGTGGGAGAAAAACGCTGGCCGGAACCGTGCGCAAATATTCCACGCGATAATGAAGTTGCACCAGGAGCGTGAGCGCGCCGTAATCGCTCGTGCCCGGCGCCGCGGAAATACGGCGGGCCATCTCCTTCTGTAACATGAACAACCAGAGAGAGATCGGGCTTGGATATTTTGTGAACTTCAAAAGCAGCTGGCTCGCAATGTAGTAGGGAAGATTGCCCAGCACCTTGACTCGCGGCTCCGCAAAAAGTTTCCGAACGTCGAAGTCGAGCGCGTCGGCGTGCAGAATTTCGAGGCGCTCCGTGGTAAAACGCTGACGCAGAAATTCCGCGAGCCGTCGATCTTTTTCGATCGCCAGAACACGCGCGCCGGATTCCAGGGCAAGCTCCGTTAGCGCTCCCAGACCAGGCCCGATTTCAATTACGTAATCGTCTCCGGTTAGCTCTGCCTTGTCGACGATCCAGCGCGCGAGGTTGCGGTCGTGAAGGAAATTTTGTCCCAGTGTTTTTACGGGCGCGACCCGGATCTCGCGCAGAGTAGCATCGATTTCAGAGAGCTTCATAGGAACCGGGCGCTCAACCGAGGCGGGCGGGTGAAATCGGCGCTTTGTTCACAAAAAAATGTGAACAAAAAGCACCGTGCCTGCGCTCCTTATTCACAAGTTATTCGATGGGGGTTGCCGCCTCCGGAGCAATGGACGCCGTCCTGAGCACTTTAAGCCGTCCAGGTTCGCGTTGGGCGCGCTTTTTCCGGCTGGCCAGGTAGGTTCGCCGGGCGTCTTTGAGCGAGAGGCCCTCAAGGAAATAAACGATCGCCGCGCGGCCAATCGCATACGTCCCGGCGCCGGCGACCATGCCGCAGACCACGTTACCCCAACCCGGGAAAAATTTTAGGAGCGCGCGCGTTCCTTCCCGCAGGACCATGCCCGCGCCTACATTTACTCCAAGGGCCCCGATGAATTCCGTGGCCGCACGCAGGCTGCGCTCCCGGCCGCCGATGTACATGATGCCCGAAACCATGACGAGTTGGAGGGCGGTCAGAATCGGGAGGTCGGCCAGGGGGATGGGTTGCGCACCGATCGCGGTGCAGATGGCAGTGGTCGATTTGACCAGCGACTGCGCAATTTCGATTTGCGCCGTGCGATCACGCGCGATCCGGACCATTTCCACTCGAGCTTCGTTCGGAAGCTCTCGCGCCAGGAGCGACATGAAGGCCTGCGCGTCGGCTCTCATTTCGAGGCCACCGGTGGTCGGCGGGATGAAAGCCAGTTCGAAGACCTGGAGCAAGTGTTCGCGAACGACCGGCTTTTCTTCCAGCGCGCTTTGCAGCCTCCTGCGCGGACTTACCTGTGGATGAATCGCGCTGCTGCCATTGGGTGCGGTGGTGGCGCGGCCTGAGTCGTGTAAAACGACTCCAATAATTTTCGCTGGCAGGCGCGCCGCACTGTTCGAAGAGTGGAGCGAAGCGAGGTTCTCCAATTCTGGCGCCGGAAAACTGACCGGGCCGCCGTCGTCCCCGAGGTGGAGAAACGCATCGGCTGGCTGTTCTTTTACCTCTTCGTCGATGAGCGCGATTTTTGTGGCATCTGCGCCGCGCGCATCGAGGAGCGCGATGGTGCCGTGCCCGCCGAGATCAATGGTCTGCCAGCGGAAAAGTTCCATCAGGATATCGCGCGATTCTGGCGGCGGCGCCCAGGCAAAAAGTGTCGCGACCACTTCCTGGATCGAAAACTTGTTCGAACCGGTGAGGACGAAACGCGGCGCCCGTTGTTGCAGAAACAATTCCTTTAACGGCGTCAGCTCGTGGAGCACTGGCTTTTGGATCGAGGCGGGGAGTTTCCCCAGGAAACCCTCGAGCCGTTCGATGATGTGGAGGAGAGATGCGCGGTTCATGCCGGGTTAGTCCGCCTGAGGCCGATTGGATTACGGATTTGAGATTGCGCGACTGCTTTCAGCTTGGTTTCCACGGATGCTCCAATTATACCCGTTCTCATGAGTTTAAATGTCGAAATTCTTTCGCGCGCGGCGGACCAGGCCCGCGGCTTGTGCATGGACGCAGTGCAAGCTTCGAAGTCGGGTCACCTGGGTCTGCCGCTGGGTTGCGCGGAGATGGGAGCGGTGCTTTACGGCTACGCACTCAAGCACAATCCCGATGTGCCTCGCTGGATCGGGCGCGATTATTTCATTCTCTCCGCCGGCCACGGCAGCATGTTTCTCTACGCCTGGCTGAATCTAAGCGGGTACGACCTGCCCATGGAGGAGCTCAAGCGTTTTCGGCAATTGCACAGCAAGACCCCGGGGCATCCGGAGTTTTTTGAAACGCCGGGCGTGGAATGCACGACGGGTCCGCTCGGACAAGGCGTGGGCAACGCCGTCGGCGTGGCCGTGGCGGCGAAAATGGCGGCCGCGCGTTTCAACACGCCCGAGCACACGATCTTCGATCAACACATCATCTGTCTCGCCGGCGACGGCTGTTTGCAGGAAGGCGTTTCCGCCGAAGCTAGCTCGTTCGCCGGACACTTCGGGCTCGATAACCTGATCCTGATTTATGACAACAACGCGGTCACACTCGATGCCATGGCCAGCGCGAGCCAGAGCGAGGACACCGCCAAACGTTTCGAAGCCTACGGGTTCGACGTCCAAAAAATCGACGGCCACAACATGACTGAATTTCTCGAGGCTTTGAACACGGCCAAGAGGCGCGACAACGGGAAACCGCAGATGATTGTCGCGAAAACGATTATCGGAAAAGGCATCCCGGAAGTCGCGGGCACGAATAAGGCGCACGGGGAGGCAGGAGTGAAATACGTGGATGCCGCGCGCAAAGCCCTGGGTTTGCCGGAGGAACATTATTTCGTTTCGCAGGATGTGCGGGATTATTTTGCCGAACACAAAAAGGTGCTGGTCGCAGAATACGATCGCTGGGAGAAATCGTATCAGGAGTGGCGCTCGAAAAATCCCGAGCGCGCGCAACAGCTCGATGACGCCATCGACAAGAAAGTTCCGGCTGATCTGTCCGATAAGATCCCCGTCTTCGCCGCCGACGCGAAGATTGCGACGCGAAAAGCAGGCAGCGATGTGCTGCAGCCGCTTGCGAAAGCCATGCCGTTCCTGATCAGCGGCAGTGCGGATCTTCACGGATCGACGCTGAACTACATCGAGGGGGCGGGGGAATTCACCCGCGATGAACATTCGGGCCGGAACATTCACTTCGGGATTCGTGAACACGGCATGTGCGCGATCATGAACGGCATCGGCTATCACGGCGTCTTCCGCGCCTCGGGTGCGACGTTCCTGGTCTTCGCGGATTATTGCCGCCCGTCGATCCGGCTCGCGGCCCTTTCGAAGTTGCCGAACATTTACATTTTTACCCACGACTCGATCGGGGTCGGTGAAGACGGGCCGACGCATGAGCCGGTCGAGACCGTGAGCGGGTTGCGCGTCATCCCGCAACTCGACGTCATCCGGCCCGCGGATCCGGAGGAAACAGCGGGTGCGTTCATTGCCGCAGCCCAGCATATCGATGGGCCCACGCTGCTCGCGCTCACGCGCCAGGCTGTTCCGATGTTAAACGAAATCGAAGCAAAGACGCGCCGCGAAGGTGTCGCGCGCGGAGGTTACATTGCCAAACGCGAAAGCGGGAAGCTGGAGCTTATCCTGATGTCGTGCGGGAGCGAGCTGCAGCACGCGATGAAAGCTGCGAGCGAACTGGGCGGAGGCACGCGAGTCGTTTCCATGCCTTGCTTCGAACGCTTCGATCGTCAATCGGCCGAATATCGTGAGGAAGTTTTGCCCGCGTCTTGTCGTCGTCGGGTCGCGATCGAGGCGGGTGTTCCGCATCTCTGGTCCCAATATGTTGGGCTCGATGGAAAAATCATCGCCCTGCACCGCTTCGGCATGAGCGCGCCCGGTGATCAGGTGATGAAAGAATTCGGCATCGATCCCGCCCACGTGGTCGAAGCCGCGAAGTCGCTAAAATAGAGACTTGCCGCGATGGCGCTCTCTGCCGCGTCGCCTCTTGCTTGTCATCCCGAGCCGCGCAGACGGCGAGGCACCCCACAGTCGCAGGGGAAGTCACGCTAAAAACGCTTCGCGATCTACGAGGCGTTCGCCTTGAACCTGCGCAAGCTAATCAGTGTGACCCAAGGGCGACTGTGGGATCCCTCGCCGTCTGCGCGGCTCGGGATGACAGCTGCTCCGCTTAATTCGGCTCGGCCACGTTCCGCGCGCGATCCTCAAACCGCGTGAATTCCTTCAAGAACGTCAGCGCGATTTCGCCGACAGGGCCGTTCCGCTGCTTCGCAATGATCAGTTCCGCTTCCCCCGCCTTCTCCGCGCGCGCATCTTCATCTTCCTCGTAAATCTCCGGACGGACGAGCAATCCCACTAAATCTGCATCCTGCTCGATCGAACCGGATTCGCGCAGATCGCTGAGACGCGGCTTGCCTCCGGTCCTCGCTTCCGGCTGCCGATTCAACTGCGCCAGAACAATGATCGGAACCTTCAATTCTTTCGCGAGACCCTTCAGCCCGGCCGAGATTTCAGAAATTTCCAATTGCCGATTATCCATCGCCCGCCGCGTGGTCGAACGCAGCAACTGCAGATAATCGACCACAATCAGCTTGATGCCTTTTTGCGCCTTGAGGCGACGTGCCTTTGCTCGCAGCTCGAGAATGCTGAGGCCTGCCGTGTCGTCGATGTAGATCTGCGATTCGGCCAGCTTTGACGCGGCCGCGGTCAGGCTGGGGAAATCGCGCTCCGCCAGAAAGCCATCGCGCACCTTTTGCAAATTCACCCGCGCGCGTGAGCAGAGAAGCCGTTGCACCAGTTGCTGCCCGCTCATTTCCAAACTGAACACCGCGACCGGCATCTTTTCGTTGATCGCCACATGCTCCGCAATGTTCATGGCCAGCGCCGTTTTGCCCATGCTGGGCCGGGCCGCGATCACAATCATTTCGGATTCGTGCAGGCCGTTTGTCATCCGATCCAGCTCGGCAAACCCGGTGGAAATTCCCGTGATCCCGCCGCGCCGCTCGTAGAGTTGCTCGATCGCCTCGATCGCTTCCATGACCTGGTCCTTCATGGTCAGGACCTGGCCCTTGAATCGATCTTCCCCGACGGAAAAAATCTTCTGCTCCACTTCGTCGAGCAGATTGTTCACTTCATCCTGTTCTTCGAACGAGCGCCGCACGCTTTCGGTACAGGCGGCGATGATCTGGCGCAGGATGTATTTGTCGCGAACGATCTCCAGGTAATAGGTCACGTTCGCCGCCGTCGGCACGAAAGTGAAAAGACTCGTGATGAAGGCCGCGCCGCCCACTGTCTCGAGCACGTTCCGATCGCGCAAGACCTGCGTGAACGTGATCAAGTCGATGCCTTGCCCGGCATTCCAAAGCTCGACCAGGACGAGGTAAACTGTCTGGTGCGCCGGAACGTAAAAGTATTCTTCGTTAATTTTCTCGACGCATTCCGCGATGATTTCGCGCGGCGAGATGAGCATGGAACCAAGCACTCCCTGCTCGGCCTCGACGCTGTGAGGCAGCGTCCGGTGAATATCCTGCGAGGAAGTTGTGAATGACCCGCCTCCGTTGGCGCCGCCATTTTTTTCCGGCCAGCCTCGGCCGGGCTCTTTGCCCGCTTTACCACGAGACTGCTGACCTCCCCGAAGGGATGGTTCAGTAGCCATTTATTTTGTGTCGGTGCGTTTTCTGAACGGACGCGCTTTTTCGGAGACCTCACCCGTAGGTTCGGCGGCCGGCGCTTCTTCTTTCGCGGGCTTGACCTGGAAAACAAATTTCGCCGTGACGTCGTGGTGCAACTTGATCGGCACCTCGTGTTCGCCGGTCGTTTTGATCGGATGCTCGAGCACGATGCGATGACGATCGATCTCGTTGCCAAGCTCGTTCTTCAAGCGCTTCACCAAATCCTGCGCGGTGATTGATCCGAAGGCTTTTCCGCTTTCGCCCGTCTCCAGGGTGAAGACGACTTTGAGCTTGCCGATCCGGCGCGAGAGCTCTTCCGCTTCGTTTAGTTCCGCGGCTTCGCGTGCGGCGCGTTTGGCTTTCAAATTGTCGAGCTGCCGAAGACTGCGCTTCGTCACTTCGTAGGCTTTACCCTGGGGCAAAAGGAAATTGCGCGCGTAACCGCGGCGCACTTTAACGACATCCGCCTCAGCGCCGAGGCCGGGGATGTTTTCGGTCAGAATGATTTCAGTGGAAGGCATGCAATAAGGTTGGTAGAGCTGCGCCACGACGAATTCGGCAGGCGCGGGGAGCAGGATTATAGGACTGACGCAATCGGTGTCAAACAGCGAAACCGATTTCGTTCCTCAGACCATCCCGAGCTTCATCCGGCCGGCTTCGCTGATCATGTTCTGGTTCCATGGCGGATCCCAGACCAGTTGGACATCGGCTTCATCCACGCCGTCGATCGTCAGAATCTTGCTTTGCGCATCATGCGCAATCGCCGGACCCATGCCGCAGCCGGGGGCGGTGAGCGTCATCTTCACGTCCACTTTCACGCCGCCTTCCGGGCCCTTGGTCAACTGGCAATCGTAGACCAAACCGAGGTCCACGATGTTGACGGGAATTTCAGGATCGAAGCATTGTTTCAACTGATCCCAGACCGCCTTGTCATCGACATCGCCGGACCCGGACGACGCGGGTTTTTCCGCGGCTCCGTTGGCTGAGGCCGGTTTCTCCAGGCCCAGAGCGTCGAGATCTTTTTCGGCTACGCGAGCGAGTCCCTGATAAGTCGCGATGGTGTAGCTGCCGCCGAGCGTCTGCGTGATGACGCCCGGGGTGCCTGCCGGGATCGTCGTTTTGTTTCCGCTCGGGATCTGAATCGCCTCAACATCCCGCGCCAAAGTGAATTCGGTATTTTCGTGCATGGTGCTGTTCCTAATGTCGGCGAGATCGGAGACCCGTCAAAGCGCTGGACGCGCCCTGACGTTATTGGTCGAGAACGATTTTGACTTTGCGCTCCGGATTCTGACCTGCACTGAGCTGGCTAAGCAAAGTGGGAGCACTGGGCGCGGTCCCTTCCGGTTTCGCCGGTGCTGTCTCACCTGATAACGCCGAGCGCAGCGCCCCTTCGACCAGTTGCGCGCAATGAATTTTCACCGGAGGCAAGGCGCCGAGCGGAGCCGCCAGATCTGCGCCCGACATTGATTGCGCTTGCGCGATCGTCTTGCCGGCCAGCATCTCCGTCGCGACGCTGGCTACCGCGATCGCGGTCTGGCAACCGAAAGTCTGGAAGGTCGCGCGATCGATCACCTTGCGGCCGCCTTCCTCCTTAAACTTCACCCACATCCGCAGCATGTCGCCGCAATCGGCGCTGCCGACTGTGCCGACCGCGTCGGCATCCTTCATCTCGCCGAGGTTCCGCGGATTCCTGACCGCTTCCTCAATTCGAGTTTGGAGATCGTCGTTCGCGGATTCGCTCATTCGAGATGATAACGGGGCAGCTTTGAGTCGACTTCGGCGCTCCAGGCGTCGATGCCGCCCCGAAGGCTTTTCACATTTCCGAAACCGTGTCCCTGGAAGAATGCGGCGGCGTCCATGCTGCGCGCTCCTTTGTGATCATAGATCACGAGCAGGTCGGTCCTCGATTCATTCGAGAGAATTTCCTGGAGCAACTCTTGCGTAAACAAATGCGAGTTCGCCAGCTTGACCGATTCCCATTCTTCCCTGGTGCGCACATCTAGGAGATAGATTTTTTCGCCGCTTGCGATGCGATTCGATAGCTCGCGGGGCTCGATTTGCATCGCCAAGTCCGCTTCGTGACTGGAGACGATATGTTCGACCACTTCGTCGACGTTAAGGTTTTCATTCCGAGCGCAGACGCCGGCGAGCGTTTCATCCGGACTAAACCCGCAACTGCTGCAACCGCCGATGTGATATTTGCGAAAGAGGGCGCGTTGGGCGCCCGGGAACTGCACGAGCAGTTCCTGCATCGTGATGTTTGGATCGATGGCGGCAGTTGTCTCCATGACGCAGCAAGTTAGGCGCAGGGACTGAATCCGCAAGACGGCGGGGGGATACGCCAGGTTCGGGTCAGAGCGCGGTCATCCCGAGCCGCGCCAGACGGCGAGGGACCCCACAGTCGCTCGCGGACCACACAAGCCAGGAGTGGACGTGACCGACAGCGTTAGTTTCGTGGATCGCGAAGCGGTTTCTTGTGGAGCCTTTCTGCGACTGTGAGGTCCCTCGCCGTCTGCGCGGCTCGGGATGACAACGCAAGTTGCGCCTAGAGTTTCGCGGGATCGGCGAGGAGCTCGACGATGCGCTTGAGCAGACGCCCGGCGCCGCCGCCATCGAGACTGCGATGATCGAAGCTCAGCGTGACCTGCGCTTCAGTCCGCGGGACGAATTCGCCTTTGCCTTCATCCCACGCCGGCACCTTTTTCCCCATGCCGAGTCCGAGCAACAGCGTCTGGTCCGGCAACGGAATCGGCGTGCCCCACTCCAAACCGAAACTCCCGAAATTTGAAACGGACGCGATACCGCCCGAAGTCATATCACCCGTGAGCCGGCGTCGTCGGGCCAGTTCCACCAGCTCCGTGTAACGACTCGTCAGGTCTGCGAGCGAAGTCTTGTCCGCGTTGCGAATAACGGGAACCATGATGCCGTCCTGTGCTTCGGCCGCGACGCCGATGTCGATCGATTCCGAGCGAATCGCGCGTCCGCCGATCAGACGTGCGGCAGCGTTTGGTTGCTCCGCGAGTGCGAGCGCGAGGGCACGCAACGCGTAAAGCGCGGGGCCCGGCTTTGGGTCCCGCTTGGCGCGGTCTTCGAGAATCGGGTCGATTGAAACAGAAAGGCCTACTGTGGCCAGCGGTCGCGTCCAACTGCGCCGCATCGCATCCGCTACGCCGGTGCGAATCGCGCTCGGTTTCTCAGCTGTTTGTCCGTCAATTCCGCTGAGGAACTTCTCGAGATCTTTGACCGTCACCCGACCCGCGTTGCCGCTGCCCGCGATTCCAGCCAGGTCGGCCTGGGTCAGTTGCAGTTCGGCCATCCGCGCGCGCACCCGGGGCGACATATAGCCCGCGCCTTTTGTGCTAGCGGGCACCGGCAGGACGCCGGCCTGGTCGACCTGAAAATGCGAACCCGCCGCTACTTGGGGCAGCGCCGTTTCATCGACTTGGAAATGCGAGCCGCTGCCCTCTTGCGTCTTCACCGCTTTGGCCGATTCCTCTTCGCGCCCCGGCACTTCCTTCGCCACATCGTCTTTCGGCGGCTGCGGCGCGCGCTTCTGGAAACGCGCCGCATCGGCGTCGCTCGCCTCGACGTAACCGAGAATCGCGCCAACGGCATAAGTGCCTTTCACCTCCGCATCGATCTTTGCGATTTCGCCCGCGCAGGGTGTTGTCACGCCCATGACCGCCTTGTCGGTTTCGACCTCGATGATTTCCTGGTCGGCGGAAACTTTTTCGCCCGGCTTGACCTTGATCGCGACGATCGTGGCCTCGGCCATCGATTCGCCGAGCTGCGGCATGGTGATAGGAATTTGCGGCATAAAAAAATCGTTATTCTTGAAGAACCTGGCGCACCTTGGCCGCGATCGTTTTCGCGTTGGGCCGGTGCTCGCTCCAAAGATTCGGGTGATAAGGAATCGGAGTGTCTTTCGCGTTGATCCGGGCCGGCGCCGCATCGAGCAGGTGAAAACCTTCCGTCGCGACGCGCGCGATGACTTCCGCGGTCACGCCGCCCCACGGAAAAGCTTCGCCGACACAAAGTAACCGCCCGGTGCGCGCGACCGAGGCCAGCACGGTGTCGGTATCGAGCGGCTTCACGCTACGCAGATCCACCACTTCGATTTCGATGCCGTCGGCGCTGAATTGCTGCGCAACGGCGAGCGCTTCGTGCACCATCGCGCTGTTGGTCACGATGCTGATGTCGCGGCCTGGCCTGACGATTCGGGCTTTGCCGATCGGCAATTTCTCCGTCGGAAGTGCGTCGGCCTTGAGATGGTAATAGAGATACTTGTGTTCGCAGTAGATGACCGGGTCGTCGATCGCCACCGCGTCGATTAACATCGTGTAGGCGTCCTCGACCGTTGCCGGAGTGAGCACGACCAGCCCCGGATAATGCGAGTAAATTCCTTCCATACTCTGGCTGTGGAACGGGCCGCTGCCTTTCGTCCCGCCGGAGGGCAGGCGCACCGTGATGGGGCAGGGGGTGTTTGTGCGCCAATACTGCGTGCCGGCGTTGTTCAGAATTTGGTTGAGCGCGATGCTGGAGAAATCGGCGAACTGCATCTCGACGATTGGCCGCATCCCTTCCATCGCGGCACCGATCGCAGTGCCGACCATCGCGTCCTCGCTGATCGGCGTGTTCAAGACGCGCCCGGGAAATTGTTCCGCCAGACCTTTCGTCGCCTTGAAGGCGCCGCCAAATTTCCCGGCGATATCCTGGCCGTAAATGAAGACGCGGGGGTCATCGCGCAAAAGTTTCGTCTGCGCCTCGCGGATCGCTTCGAGGTAAGTGACGCTCATGAGGGGAAAATGACGAAATCCGAATGACGAATGACGAATGAAAGACGAATGACGAAATCCGAAGGACTACGCTCCGCGCTTTCTTTTCGATATTCGTGCTTCGTCATTGTTTCGACATTCGTCATTCGGATTTCGTCATTCCGCTGGCTTGTCGATGAGCTCTGCGGTCGAAAGCGCTCGCCAATCTTCCTCGCTGCCGACGGGCGCGTCTTCCTGCTGCGCCGTTGAGACGGCCTCGTCTACTTCGGCCGCGAGTTCGGCCCGCATCTGCTGCAGGCCTTCGCGGTCCATGAGTTCCTGTTCCAGAACGAATTGCTCTGTGCGTTGGAGCGCATCCTGCGCGAACGCCTCGCGTTTAATGTCGTCAGTCACGTAGCTCGCATCATCGTGTTCCCCGTGTCCGGCTAGACGCAAAGTCGATGCGACGACGAGCTGCGGTGGACGACCCGCGCGCGCTCGCTTGATCGCCGCGCCGATAACTTCCAGGCATTGGGTGAGGTCGGTGCCGTCGACCGAGCTGCCTTCGTAGCCGTAGCCTTTCGCGCGATCGACCAGATCTTCACAACCGAACTGGCGGTCGTTCGGCGTGGAATACGCGTAATGATTGTTGGTCGCGACCATGACCAGCGGTACGCGCTCGACCGCGGCGATGTTCATGCCTTCATGCGATGCGCCCGTCTGCATCCCGCCTTCGCCAATGGTCGTTAGGCCAACGAAACCCTTCTCGCCCTTCATCCGCTTCCCCATCAACTTGCCGACCACGACCGAAATCATCGCGCCGAGATGGCTGATCATCGCGAGCTGGCCCGCTGCCGGGCAACCGCGATGGATATTGCCATCGCGCCCGCGCATCGGCCCCTGGCGCGAACCGAGATAAGTCCGCGCCACGTCGACCAGCGGTTCGCCGAAGGCGGAACGTCCGGCCTGGTCGCGGATCAACGGTGCGAAGACGTCGCCCTTTTGCAAAAAGAGGCCGCAAGCCACGCTGACCGCTTCCTGCCCTTTGCCAAGGTAAACGCCGCCCGTAATCATGCCGCCGCGATAAAGACTGGCGAGCTTCTCCTCGAAAATGCGCGTCTGAAGCATGATGCGGAACGCCTCGAGGTATTTCTCGTGCGGCGCCGTTTTCACAGCGCTGCGTTCCGCGGTTTCAAGCATCTTCGATTTAGCCATTGAGCCGAAAGCTCCGCAAAGTGTTTTTTGGCGAAGCGCCTTATTGAAACGCGCGGAACGCCGTCATCCCGAGTCGCGCAGACGGCGAGGGACCTCGCAGTCGTAAGGAAGATCCTCGATAAACCTCTCCACGAAGGGCGCAGCTCGGCGTTGAATAACGTCGCGAGTTCCTAGTGTGACCGAGGAGCTTTGGCGAGGTCCTTCGGCGTCGAACGCGCCTCGGGATGACAAGCAAGATTAGCGCGCGAAAGGACGCTAACGTCTCGCCGCTACGTCGTGGCGGCTCTCTTCGGCTTCGCCCGCAAGAGCGAACTGCTCCTGACGCGTGCTGTGTTCACGCGCCGCGCCCTTGCCCTGCCCGTTGCCGTTGCTCTTCGACGCAGTCCGTCTCAACTCGCCATCGGCTCCGCGCTCCGCGGCCAGCTTCATTCCGACCAGCTTGCTCACGCCGCGCTCTTCCATCGTGACGCCGTACAAAACGTCCGCCTTCGCGATCGTGCGCTTGTTGTGGGTGATGATGATGAACTGGCTTTGGGTCACGAACCGGTCGAGCACGCGGATGAACCGGTTGATGTTGCTCTCGTCGAGTGGCGCATCCATCTCATCGAGGATGCAGAACGGGCTCGGCCGCACCATGTAGATCGCAAAGAGCAACGCTACCGCCGTCATCGTGCGCTCGCCGCCGGAAAGGAGCGACACGCTTTGGAGCTGTTTCCCGGGCGGCCGCGCGGTGATGTCGATGCCGCAGTTGAGCGGATCGTTTTCATCGACCAGCGAGAGATCGGCGCGCCCGCCATCGAAGAGTTCTCCGAACATCTCGCGGAAGTTGACCCGCACCTGCGCGAAGGTTTCGGCGAAAAGTTTCTGCGTCGTGCTGTTGATTCGAGTGATAACATCGAGCACTTCGCGGCGAGCGGCGATGAGATCGTTGTTTTGCGTTTCGAGAAAACGATAACGCTCTTCCAACTCGTCGTATTCATGGACGGCTTCGAGATTCACCGGGCCCATGTTGTCGAGCTGGCGGGTCAGGTCCGCGATAATCTGCTCGAGACTGTCGGCCTCAAGGTAGATTGGCCGCTCCGCGGGCGATGGGGCACTGGGGGTGGCCTCGTTATTATTCTCATCGGCCCCGAACGCATTCGGGGTCGATCCACCAGCCCGGCGCTTCGTCAGCACGCTCAACGTCTTCTGAAACGCGAACGTGTCTGTGGTAAAGGCGCGGAGGTCGATCTGATAACGCCGCATGACGTGTTCGGCCAAATTCTCGATCCGCAATTGCAACTGCGTTTGCCGGACTTCCTGTTTGCCCCGGAGATCGCGCAAATCGTTCAACGAATCGCGCAACGCACGCACCTGCGATTCCTGCGCATTCACTGCGGCCAATCGCGCCCCGCGATCTTCCGCGAGCGCAGCCAGCGTCTCGTTGGCTGCTTCCAGTTCTGCGCTTTGGCCCAAAATCTTCGCATCCGCTTCCTCGGATTCCTTCGCCTGCGTCCCGAGCCGAGTTTGGTAAGTCGCAATATCAGCGCGGCGCGCGGCCACCAGATCAGCTAGCTCCGCTTCGCGCGCGGCCATCGGCTGGCGATGGTTCACCAGGCTTTCGTGACGCTGCCGTTCCGTCGCCACGGCGAGCCGGAGCTCGTTGAGTTTCTCCGCCGCGTCCTCTTCCTGTGCTCGGGCCTGATCGCGCTCGCGCTCGGCGGCACTCTTGCGTTCGAGTTCTGCTTCGAAAGTTTTCCGCTGGGTGCCGAGATCCGCTTCCAGTTCGGCGATTCTCTCGTCCGCGCTCCGGATTTGTTGTTCGAGCGTATTCTTTTCCGTCTGCAAATTTGCCAACTTTTGCTCCGCATCCTGAACGCTGCGTTCGGCCGACAGAATCTGGACGCTGGCCTGCGAATGGTTTCGCTGCGCCGCTTCGTGGCTCCGGCGCGCTTCTTCCACCGCGCCGATTGCCGCTTCGACCTGCTCTTGCGCGCGGTCGCGCGCGACGACCAGGGTTTTCCGTTCGGTTTCGAGCGAATCGCACTCCTGCGCCAGGCTGGTCAGGATCGCTTTACGCCCCAGAAGTGAATCGTTGGCCGCGACCGTGCTGCCGCCGAAGATAATTCCATCGGCGGAAATAAACTCGCCGCTGAGCGTGGCGTATTGCAGAGCGCCGCCACGCTTCTTCAGCTCGAGCGCCGTGGACAAATCGGTAACAATCGCCACGTCGCGCAAGAGGCTTTCGACGATTGGCTTTAACACTTCCGGGGTGTCGACCTTGTCGAGCGCCCAAGCCAGCGCGCCGTCCGGCAGATTTGACGGCGGAGTTTTGGAAACGTCCCCCGGCCATTGCGGAATCGCCAGGGCGGCCTGGCCCGATTTGTTTTCGGCCAGCGTCTGAAAAATCTCCGCGGCGAGCTCGGTGTTGTTGAGGACCACGGCATGCATCGACCGGCCGAAAGCCGCTTCCAATGCCGGAATGAATTCGCGATCGACGTTCAGATTGGCCACGAGCGCTCCGGAAAGCGCGGGCCGAATCCGATCCGGATCGTTGAGCCCCTTCAAGACGGCTTGCGATCCCTTCTCCAATCCTTCGCCTTCTTCCGTCATCTGCCGCAGCACATCGAGGCGCGCCTGCTTTTCGGCCATGACCCGCTCAACCCGCGCGATCTCTTTCTCAGCCTGGCTGAGATTGGCCTGCTCCTGCTGCCGCTGCTCTTCGGCCTGCCGCAAACCTTCGCGCAGCCGCTCCACTGTCTGCTCTTCGCTTTCCATCGTTGCCTGCGCGCCAGTGAGAAAGCTCCGCGCTTCTTCGACGTGATGGGTCTCGCCGCTCAGAACGCGATTCAGCTCGGAGATTCGCGCCGTGGTCGCGTCGCGTCGCGCCCTGATGCCGGTCAAATCATTCTGGAAGGTCGTGATTCGGCTTTCGAATTTTGAAAGGGAAAGATGAAGCGCCTGCAGTTCTTCTTCGCGTTGGGTGCGCTCGGTTCGCGCAGTGCGCAAGGTTTCCGTCAGTTGTTCGACTTCGTTTTCTTTTGTCTGAAGCAATTGATTGGTCTTGGCGATGAGGACATCAGCTTCATGAATCTGCGTCTCCTGTTCGCTCCGTTTTGCTTCGGCGGCGGCGATGTCGCTTTCATAGCGCTCGATTAATTCGCCGAGCTCCTGGGCCCGCTGCCGGTTGAAATCGATCCGGTTGCGCAAGGCCGCCATCTCGCTTTGCAGGCGCTGCACTTCGGCCCGCGCGTCCCCGATCTGGCCATCGATCTCATCCAGGTCGCGGCGCTTTGCGGCCAATTCGTTTTCGCTCGTCTCGATTTTGGAGTGAGCGCTCTGCTCCGCTTCTTCCAGTCGCGCCACTTCCGCGCGACCCTGTTCGGTTTCGGATTGAAGTTCGTTCAATTGCCGGTGCGAATGATGCGTGTCGAGCACCTGAAGATCGCCCAGCAACGTCTGATACCGTCTCGCTTTCCCGGCCTGCCGTTGGAGCGAGCCGATCTGGCGTTTCACTTCCTTAATGATGTCGCCGATGCGCAGGAGGTTCGCCTCGGTCGCTTCGAGTTTGCGGAGTGCCTCACGCTTTTGCGTTTTGTATTTGGTGATTCCGGCGGCTTCCTCGAAAACGGCGCGGCGATCTTCCGGACGCGAACTGAGAATTAAATCGATCTTGCCCTGCTCCATGATGGAGTAGGCGCTGCGCCCAACCCCGGTATCGGCAAAGAGCGCCTGGATATCCCGCAAACGGCAAACCGTCTTATTGAGAAGGTATTCGGAATTGCCATCGCGATAAACGCGGCGGGTCACGCGCACATCGTGCCAGTCTACGCCAAGCTCGCTGCCGCAATTCGTGAACGTGAGCGAGACCTCGCCGAACCCGACCGGCTTGCGCGTCTCGGTGCCGTTGAAAATAACGTCCGCCATCTCGCCCCCGCGCAAGGCCTTCGCCGATTGTTCGCCCAGGACCCAGCGAACGGCATCGAGCACGTTCGATTTTCCACAGCCGTTCGGGCCGACAATGGCCGTCACGCCTTCGTGAAATTCAAAGATGGTTTTTTCGGCAAACGATTTGAAGCCGATGAGTTCGAGCGAATGAAGATGCATGTGAGAACGGAAGCGCCGTCGTGGTGAAATTAACCCCCCAACGGATACCTCTGGCAAGCAAAATAACGCCAGATAGGGTGGGGGCGACCGAGCCCACCACAAAATATTGCGCTCTGACTTACCGGGCCCGAGTCACTCGCCGCAGCCAGAAGAGCACCGATCCGATGGCAAGGACCGCCCCGCAAATCTTAACGGCGGCTCGCGTGTCACTCCCCACCTCTGTGTTGCTGATCAGTGCTCCAATAAGCAGCGTCACGACGAATGCGACCGAAACAAACGGGAGGATTTGCGCGCCGGGAAAGCCGAATGGCTTGCCATCTGTGCGAACGTCGCGCCGGACTAGTTCCCAAGCCGCCGCACAACATAGAGCGTAAAGGAGGAAGGCGGCAACATTCGCCATCACGGCCAGGCCTTCGAAGCTTGCGCTCATGGCGAGGCCGAATGCGACCGCCGCATAAAAGATAACAGCAAGGTCGGGTGTCCGAAATCGCGGATGGACATGGGCGAACCACTTCGGGAGGACACCATCGCGTCCGAAGGCGAACAGCGTCCGTGGCGCGCTCAGGATATCGCTCGTGATATATCCGATGGAGGAGATCGTGGCGCCGACGATGAGCAGCGTTCGCCCCCAGTGGCCGAGGAATACGCCGGCCGCTTCGGCTAGAGGCGCGCTGGTGCTGGCTGCGAGCCGGGGGACTCCGAGCGTGCCCTGCGCGACAAGTTGGATCAGGATGTAGACGACCGTCGTGAGGCTCAGTGCCAGGTAGATTGCGCGCGGAACAGTTCGCGCGGGATTGCGTACTTCGCCACTCGGCGTGAGGGAACTCTCGATTCCGAAGAACGCGAACATCAGCAGCAAAACGGAATTGCCTAACGACTCGGTGTTGGCCGCGGTGCTAAAGGCGAGCGCATCGGGTTTGATGAAAAATATTCCCGCGGCCACGAAGAGGAGCACCGGCAGCACTTTGACGAGGGTGACGAACGTCACTACTCGCGCCCCGGCGCGGACACTGCGGACGTTGATGGCGGCCAGCGTCGCGGCCACGACAGCCATAATGATCAGCCGTCCGGCGGTTGTCGCCAAAACCGGCGAGAGCGAGCCTGTTGCCGCAGCGAGAACATTCATTACGGCGGAGACACCGAGAAGATTGGTCGTGAAATTCATCAGCCCGGCGAGAAAGCCGACGTAGCGGCCGAAGGCCACCTCCACATAGGCATACAAACCGCCGGTCAGCGAAACGCGCGAGCCGGCGATCGCGAAGCAGGTGACGAAAATCGACTGCGCGATTGCGCAGACGATAAACGCGATCGGCGCCGCGCCGCCCAGCATTGCCGCCATCGTCGCGGGCAGGACGAAAATGCTCGCGCCGATGGTCGTGTTAATGATGTTGGCGGTGAGGGCGGGCAATCCAATCCCGCGAACCAATTGGGCGTCGGTTTCGGCCGCCGCTGCGGGAACGAATGCTTTAGACATTCAATGCGAATAGCAAAAGGCGGAGAACCTGTCTAACGTGCAGAACTATGCGCGCTGCACATCTCGAAGATTATTATTCGTTCCTCCGATTCCCGAGCGTTTCCACCGACGATCAATACAAGGGAAAAGTTAATGACTGCGCGCAGTGGCTCGTGAAAAAACTGGAGAGCATCGGGCTCGAGACAAAGCTGATCCCGACCGCGGGGCATCCGGTGGTCTGGGCGAAAAACAAACATCAAGCCGGGCGCCGCACCGTCATGATCTATGGGCATTACGATGTGCAGCCGCCCGATCCGCTCGACCTTTGGGACTCGCCCCCGTTCGAGCCGGTGGAGAAAAACGGCTACGTTTTCGCGCGCGGCGCAACGGACAATAAAGGACAAATTCTCTCGCACATTCTCGGCGTGCAGGAGGCGCTCGAACAAGACGGCGATCTCCCGGTTAACCTGCATTTTGTGATCGAGGGCGAGGAGGAAATTGGCAGTGGCAATCTCCCGAAATTTCTCTCGGAAAATAAGGAGGCGCTGAAGTGCGACGTCGCGCTCGTTTCCGATACCGGAATGGTAAAACGCGGAGTGCCGACTTTGAGTTACGGGTTGCGCGGTGTCACAGCGCTCGAGGTCAAGATCACCGGGGCGAAAATGGATTTGCACTCGGGCGTGTTCGGCGGCGCGGTGGCGAATCCGGTCACGGCCCTGGCGCGTTTGCTGGCGACGTTGCATGACGACAAGGGCCGCGTCGCGATCGAGGGATTCTACGATACGGTGAAGCCGCTGGAAGATTGGGAGCGGAAGGCTTGGCGCGAATTGCCGCTTAATGGCGACGAGGAAATTCTCAGGGAGACAGGCGCGCCCTCTATTTTTGGCGAGGAAGGTTTTAGCACCTTGGAACGGCTCTGGGGTCGGCCCACCGCTGAGATCAACGGCATCGGCGGCGGCTATCAGGGCGTCGGAACGAAGACGGTGATTGCAAGCCACGCGATGGCTAAGCTCACTTTTCGAGTCGTGCCGAACCAGCAGGGGGACGAGATTCTCGATCTCGCGATCAAACACTTGGAAAAGCATTTGCCGCCGGGGGTGACGATGGAGATTACGCGAGGTCACAGCGGGCCGTGGTACCTGACTGATCCGCATTCCGCGGTGGGAAAGGCTGCGCAAAACGCGTTGCGTGCATCGTTCGGCAAAGAGCCCGCGCTGATCCGCGAAGGTGGCAGCATTCCAATCGTCTCGCAGTTCCGCACCATCCTCGGCGTGGAAACACTATTGCTGGGCCTCGCGTTGCCCGATTGCCGCGCGCATTCACCGAACGAAAATTTCCCGCTCGAAAACATGGAAGCGGGCATTCGCTTGAACAAAGCGGTCCTGGCCGAGCTCGCTAAAAAATAGGCGAGCGAACGTCGGTTCGGCGTTGATTCTTGCCTGTCATCCCGAGCCGCGCAGACGGCGAGGGACCCCACAGTCGCTCTAAAATCACACAAGTGAGATCGGTACGCTCGACAGTCTGCGCTTCGTGGATCGCGAAGCGGAATTCGTGTGATCCACCCTGCGACTGTGAGGTCCCTCGCCGTCTGCGCGGCTCGGGATGACAGGCATGTTGTCGCGCGGGTTATTCATCGTCGACGCTTGTGCTACTTTCACGGTCCCATGCGACGAATCCGAAGAATCACGGCGACCATTTTCGTCGCCGCGCTGCTGGTCGGACTTTCGCAACAGGCGCCGGCTGAACAGTCGTTAGGCACCAAGATCAAGAAAATCTTCGCGCCAACTCCGACTCCGGCGCCGCGGAAACATCGCAAGACCTCAACTGCTTCCAAGAAAAAGGAGGACGCGGGAAAATCCCCCACACCAAAGCCTTCGGCCAGTCCGGAAAAGTCCCCGTCTCCTTCACCTTCGAAAAAGAAAAAGGCCTCCGCGAGTCCGACGCCCGAGGATTCGCCGGAGCCGAGCGCCTCTACTTCACCGAAGAAAAAGAAGAAATCTTCACCGGCCCCCGAATCGGATGCCTCACCTAGCGCGTCCCCTAAAAAGAAGCGCAAACATTCTTCGTCGCCCTCTCCCACCCCAACCCCAACACCCGGAGAATCCCCGATTCCGTCGGCCAGCCCGAGCCCAACGCCCGAAGCGGGCGAAACGCCGAAGCCCAGTCCGTCACCTTCGCCTTCCCCCACCGCGAAAAAGAAAGGCGCCCCCGCCACAATCGCGGGGAAGGACATTGTCGGTTATGAAAATTACGCGCCCAGCGTGCGCAAGATCACCGACACTGCACTCGAGCTCACCACCCGGAATCTCGAATACAAGTACGGGTCGGCCGATCCCACGAGCGGGGGGATGGATTGTTCCGGCTTCGTTTTTTATGTGCTAACGCAGAACGGCGTGCGCGATGTGCCGCGCGATTCGAGCCAGCAGTACGTCTGGTTGCGCAAAGCGGGCAATTTCAGGGCGGTGAATAGCCGCCAGGAGGATACCTTCGAGCTGGAGGAGTTGGTCCCGGGTGATCTACTTTTTTGGACGGGGACTTACAACATCGAGCGCGACCCGCCCATTACCCACGCGATGATTTATCTGGGACGCGAGAAAGGGACGAATCAACGGATCATGGTAGGCGCGAGCGACGGCCGGACCTACAAAGGCGAATCGCGTTATGGAGTCAGCGTTTTCGATTTCAAAATTCCGCGCCCGGACAAAACCAAGGAAGGCCGATTGAGCCCATCCTTCATTGGCTATGGACACATTCCGGGGTTGTAGCTAGCGCTCGTTAGGCGTGGGGGAGGCCAGGGAAGTTTCGGCGCCGCTCTTCGGCCGATCGTTCAGGCTCATGTCGCGGTGATGCTTGATCCAAACACCAAGGACGAGCGCGAGCATGACGAAAATAACGAGGCGCTGTTCGCCCGGCGTCAGAACAAACATCGCGAAAGCCCGCTTCATTTTGTGGCGTAGCCGATCGGATCGTTCCGTCCCGCTTCGCGAAAGCCTGCCAGCCTGATCCGGCAGGAATCGCACTGGCCGCAGGCACGGAGATCTGGGGCCGGATCGTAACAGCTGTGCGTCAGCGAAAAATCGACGCCGAGTTCAAATCCTTTCTCGATGATTTGTGCTTTCGACATAAGGAGCAGCGGCACGTGAATGTGAAACCGTGTGCCTTCGACGCCAGCCTTTGTCGCAACGCTTGCCAATTTTTCGAAAGCGGTAATGAACGCGGGCCGGCAATCGGGGTACCCGCTGTAATCGACTGCGTTTACGCCGAGAAAAATATCGGCGGCATCGAGAACTTCACACCAGGCCAGCGCGTAGGAGAGGAAGATCGTGTTGCGCGCCGGGACGTAGGTAATGGGAATGCCGCCCGCCTTTTTTTCCCCTTCATTTTTTGGCACGGGGATCTCATCCGTCAGAGCCGATCCACCAAAAACGCGCAGGTCGATTTTGGCGATTCGATGCTCGCGCGTGCCGAGCGAGGCGGCCACGCGTTTCGCGGCCTGCGTTTCGATTTGGTGTCGTTGTCCGTAATCGAAGGAGAGCGCGTAGGATTCGAATCCTTCGCTGGCGCAGATCGCGAGCGTCGTGGCCGAATCGAGCCCGCCGCTAAGAAGCACGACCGCGCGCTTCATTGCTTTGGCAGGGACGGCGCGCTCCGCCGGCCGGCGAATTCCAAACCAACGTTGTGGCGGAAACGACCCGGACGGCGCAGCTTGGCGTCCCTACCTTGGTTTAGCATTGGGAAACTCCGCGCGGACCGTAAGCGCGATCCCGCCGCGGGCTGCAAATTCCGCAGTGACCACGGCTTCGCGCGGTGAACAGCTGCGCACGAAATCATCGAGAATCCGGTTGGTGACTGCTTCGTTGAAAGCGCGTTCGTTGCGGTAGGACGAGAGATAGAATTTCAGCGACTTGGTTTCGATGCAGAGCGCGGCCGGGACGTACTCGATGGTGATTTGCGCAAAATCGACCTGGCCCGTGACCGGGCAGAGCGAGGTGAAATCCGCGGTCTCAAAGCGGATCCGATAATTGCGACGCGCTGGATTGGGGAATGTTTCGAGGCGTGCTTCCCCGGGAGAAGAGGGCAGGCGCGTCTCGCTTTTGCCGAGAAGCGTCAGTCCTGCCGATTTGTTTCGTTTCGCCACGTGGAAGAGTAAACGCGGTCGGGAACTTTGCTTCAATCGCTTTCGATCACGAGCACGAGCATGAGCACGATTGCGAAGAAGAGATTAGTCCGGTTGCCGCAGCATCGGATTGTTGAAAGCGCGTTCGCGATCGCCGGGCTTGTTGTAGTTCCAATAATCTACTTTCAAATTGCGCTTCAGTTTCAAGTGGCTGCCGTCGGCCGCCGTCCATTCGCGGAGGAGATGGGGGCCGTCGCGGTCGAGGAGAAAACGGTCGACACCGCCCGTGTGCGTGACAGCGACATCGATTGTTCGCTCGGTCGACTTGAATGAAATCTTCGCGGGCTTGAAAGCGATCGTGTCTTTCTTCGAATTGATGGTCGATCCCGCCAGTTGCACTTCGAATTCACCGCTCGGTTTGGAGAAATCGGGCGTCCGCACGAGCCAGGGCAACTCGTCGTAGAAGTATCCATTCGCGGGCGGAGTGATGTTCTCTTTTCCCTCCGCCATTCCATCCCAGTAGGTGCGGAACTCGTAGCTGAACTGCTCGCCGTTGCGTCGGGCCTCCTTGTAGGTGTTGCCGCAACTGTCGTTACTTGTGAGCGAAAACTTCAGGAGCTGGGCGTTATCCACGCGCCAGAAATTCGAGTGCATTTGCTGGTAAACGTAGAGGCCCGTCGGCACATGGAGGATCTGGTTCAGCTTCAGAACGGCGATGGTCTCAGGTTTCGGACCGCCTTCCGGTTTCACGAATTGTTTCGGGTCGAACGGCTCGCGCACCAGAATGTGCAGGACCTCGCACGGCCGCGGCACGCCGTAACGCGCGATTTGCGCGTCGTAGATGTTGAACTCCGCTTTGCCGTCGCGCCAGTAGCTGTTGTTTTGGAGGAGGGCAGGGGCGAATTGCGCGAAAGTTTTCGCGGCACAAAAAAAAGCGAAGACCGCGAGCAGGCGAAACATCTTCCGAAAATATGCCATTCGATTGGCGTGTCGAGGACTGTGCCATTGGACGCGGCAGGTTCGATGTTTAACCTTCCCGGATGGGGATTTACGACCGCGACGAGGAGAACGATCACGAGGGAGAGACGTTAATCACGGGAGTGGCCAACCCGGCGGTGATCGACCTCTTCGCGCACGATCCCAAGACGGACGAAATTCTCCTGGCGATGAATGAGCCGCGGGCTTGGGACGGTTCGGACGAGCGGTTGCACGAGCTGCAGGAAAAATTCAACGCCTATGTTTCCTTTCTGCTGGATGGGGAAATGATAGCCGCGCATCCAGAGCTGGCGGGCAAATCAGCGCGGATCGAACTGCGCTGCGATTACATGCCGGACGATCGGGCGCTGGGCCTGCTCAACCTGATCCACGATCAGATCGCGCTTCAGGAAATAAAGATGGAAGTGATTGTCGCGCAGCAGGGTTGTGGCGACGCGTGCGCGTGTCACGAGAGTTAACACGTGAATTTAGCTGTCATCCCGAGCCGCGCAGACGGCGAGGGATCTCACAGTAGGTCTTAATTCACACTAGGCACGCTTCGCAGGTTCGAGGGCTGACGCCTTGCGGATCGCGAAAGCGTTATTTGCGTAACGTCATCTACGACTGTGAGGTCCCTCGCCGTCTGCGCGGCTCGGGATGACAAGCATGTTTCCGACGCGCCAAGGCTGAGTGTCAGTATTTCAGAAACGAAACTACTTTGGTCGGCGCCAGCTTTTCTCGGCCGTGCAGGAACTCCAGCTCGATCAGGAACTGCGCTTCGACCAGCACGCCGCCGACTTTCTTGATCAACGTGACTGCGGAAGCGGAAGTCCCACCCGTGGCGAGGAGATCGTCGATCAGGACAATTTTTTCTCCGGGCTCGATCGCATCGATGTGCAGCTCCATCTCCGCTTCGCCGTATTCGAGCGAGTATTTGGCGCTCTCAGTCTTGTAGGGAAGCCGGCCTTTTTTTCGCAACGGCACGAAGCCGACGCCTAGTTCATAGGCAACAGCCGAACCAAAGAGAAATCCTCTCGCGTCGATTCCCACGATCTTGTCGATATCCTTGCCGCGGCATTGTTCCAGAAACGCCTCAATCGAGGCGCGGAACAGTTTTCCGGTTTTCAGGATTGGCGTGATGTCTTTGAAGATAATGCCCGCCTTCGGGAAATCCGGCACGTCGCGCACGGCGGCGCGAAGTTGTTCGATGGAGTCGGAGAGCATGGCCGGAGACGCTAGCGGCTCGGTCGCAAAGGTCAACGGCCGGCGGGCCTTGGTTTTCGCGCGCTCTTATCATATGGTCCCGCATTCTTAACTTATGAAACTACCCATCGCCGTTTTCACCTTGGTCGTGGCCCTCGTCTCCGCGCCGGCCGTTTCCGCAGCCGAAACCTCCGCGACTCCAGAGGCTGCCATCACCGGATTCTACCGCTGGTATGTGGCCGAGCTGATTGCCAATCATAATCCGATGGAGAACCGGAATGAGTTGAAGCGCTTCGCGACCGCGCGACTCCTAAAAGAACTCGGAAAAATGAAGAAAGGCCCGGAAGGGCTGAACGGGGATTACTTCGTGGACGCGCAGGATTTCGACAATCAGTGGGCGAAAAATATCACCGTCTCGGATGTGAAAGTGAGTGGGGCGACCGCGACGGCGGAGGTCCTGTTGAAGGGCAAGGATATGAACCGAAAACTTACCGTCGCGCTGGCCAAAGAAGGAACCATCTGGAAGGTCGACAAGGTAACGGGCCGCGATTAGCACGGTAGGGACGCCGCGCTGCGGCGTCCCTACCGCAGGTAGATTCAACGGGGCCAATTTTTCCAAAGCGTTCGGACGGTGCAGCGCGCCGTCCCTACCACTCCGCAGGGTTTGCCAAGGGGAGGCCGCTTCTTTACACTGGGCACTCCCGATGGATCGCCAATTCATTCTCGCCTCGACACTCTGCTATTTCGGAGCGGTCGTGCGCACTTTCCTGGCCGCGCGGGCGCGCGTCGCGCTCCATGGGCGTTTCAATTTTTTCGCCATCGGCGCCGGTTTCCTTTTCCAGACGGCTTTCCTCTCGGTGCGGGGTCACGCCATCGGACGCTGTCCGCTGACCAATCTCTTTGAGGTCTTTGTTTTTCTCGCGTGGTCGGTCGCGCTGATCTATCTCGTGGTCGGGCCGGCTTATCGGCTTTCGCTCATGGGCGCGTTCACGGCGCCGCTGGTGTTCGCTTTGCAAAGCTTCGCGCTGATTTCGCCGATCGATGTTCCGCATCGGATGCGGTTGCCGGCTAATCCATGGCTGGAATTTCACGCCTCCATTTCGATGATTGCCTACGGCGCCTTCGCCCTGGCTTGCGTGGCCGGGGTTATGTATCTGGTCCAAGAGCGGCAGCTCAAGACCCATCAGTTGCATTCGATCTTCTATCATCTGCCGCCGCTCACGAACCTTTTCGCGGCGCTGACACGTCTGCTCTGGCTCGGGTTCGCGCTCTACACCGCCGGGCTCGCGAGTGGATTCTTCACCGGCGGACCGTTGCCGCGGGTCAAGATGATCGGCGCATTTGCCGTCTGGCTTTTTTATGGGGCCATTTTGCAGGGCCGCCATCTGCGGTGGTTTGCGCCGAAACGGGTGGCGGCGCTTTGTGTGGTCGCGTTCAGCGCCGCCATCTCGGTCCTGTGGGCGATCAACTTCGTTTCGCAAAACCGGCCTTCGTCATGAACTTGTTCTGCGTCGGCATCAGTCATCACACCGCGAAGGTGGAAACGCGCGAGCGTTACGCGGCGCAACGCTCGCCGGGGGCTCTTCGAGCGGAGAGCGGGTGCACTGAGGCGCTGACCCTGGAGACCTGCAACCGTGTGGAAATGTACGGCTGCGCCACTGCCCCCATCGCGACGGAACAAGTTACCGGCTGGCTGGCGCGCGAAGGCGCGACAATAGACGCCGACGCCAGCGCGTTCTACCGCTACGAGGGCGAAGAATGTGTGCGGCATCTTTTTCGCGTGGCCGCCGGCCTGGATTCCATGGTGATCGGTGAAACCGACATTCTGGGCCAGGTGAAGAAGGCTTACGCCCAGGCGCGCGAATCGGGCAGCGTCGGGCCATTGTTGCATCGCCTGTTCCAGCGCGCTTTTCGCGTCGCGAAACAGGTGCGAACCAGAACGGACATTACGCGGGGCGCGGTCTCGGTCGGCTCGGTGGCGGTCGACCTCGCGGTGAAAATTTTTGGGGATCTGCGCCAGCGAAAAGTGCTCATTCTCGGCGCCGGGGAGACGAGCGAGCGAACGGCGCGCGCATTGAATTCACGTGGCGTCACGGATCTTCGAGTGAGCAATCGATCCTATGAACGCGCGGAAAATCTGGCCGGACTGGTCGGCGGCCGCGCAGTCTCGTTCCACGAGTGGCAACTTCAGTGTGGCGAAATCGACATCCTGATCTCGTCCACCGCCGCCGACGAACCGCTCCTGACCCCGGCGATTTTGGCTCCGCTCATTCGAGCGCGCTCGGACCGGCCTCTTTTCATCATCGATATTGCGGTGCCCCGCGACGTCGCCCCGGAAGTGAATGAAATGGATGGCGTTTTTCTTTACGACATCGATTCCTTGCAATCGATCGCGGAGCAATCGCTCACGCTTCGGCGGCAGCAGATCACGGCGGGAGAGGGGATCATTGCCGAACACGTCTCCGAGTTCCGCGCCTGGCTGGGCCGGGGGACGGAGAGAAGCGCTTCGCCGAATCCGCGCGTTCTCAACGAAGCGGCGCTGCGTCCTTCCGAACTGTAGCCGCGCTCCATGAGCGCCGATTTTTTGCAGCAGATTATTCTCGGTTCGCGAGGCAGCGAACTCGCCCGGACTCAGACGGCGATGGTGGCGACGGCCCTACGACAGGCGCGGCCGGAACTCGAAGTGAAGGTGCAGATCATCGCGACGAGTGGCGATGAACGTGGTGGAAAACGGAGTGAGGCGATTGATCCGCATGCCGGTCGCAAAGGACTCTTCACGGCTGAAATTGAACGCGTTCTCATCGCAGGAGGGATCGATGTCGCGGTGCACAGCGCAAAGGATTTGCCGAGCGAAGCTAGCCCCGGCGCAGAAGTGCGGAGTGCTCTGCCCCGCGCGGCGGTCGACGACATCCTGATCAGCAAGGTTCCGGGCGGTCTGGCTTCGTTACGGCCGAACGCGTTGGTCGCGACGGGAAGTGTGCGACGCCAATATCAGCTACGATGGAAACATCCCGGCTTCGAAATCGCCGATCTGCGTGGCAATGTCCCCACGCGCTTGCGCAAATTAGTCACCAACGACTGGGATGCGATCGTCCTGGCCCGTGCCGGCGTGGAACGGCTGGGCTATGAGTTGCCGGCTGGGGCGTTCATTTTTGAAGGCGCCCAGCTTTACGCGGAGGTCTTGCCGCAACAGCAATTTCTCCCGGCTGGCGGTCAGGGCGTGATCGCGCTGCAAGTGCGCAGCGAGGACGACAAGACCAGGGAGACGGTCGACCGCGTAAATCATGTGGAGACGCTTTTCTGTTTGCAGGCGGAACGTGAATTCCTCCGTTTGTTGCAGGGCGACTGCGATTCGCCGGTCGGTGTGTTGGCCACTGCGGAAACGGGCCGAATGAAAATGAGCGCGCAAGTGTTCGAGCACGGAAAATCGGAACCGCGGATGGCTGTGGTCGCTGGGGCAATGGAGAACGGCCTGGAAATGGCCGTGGAGTTACTGGAGCGAATCAATGGCGGATAAAAAACCGAAGGGGAAATGTTTTTTGGTCGGTGCCGGGCCCGGTGACCTGGGACTGGTCACGCTCCGGGCGAAAGAGTGCATCGAACAGGCCGAAGTGATCGTTTACGATTACCTCTCCAACCCGGAGACGTTGAAATGGGCGCGGGAAAGCGCGGAAATCATTTACGCCGGAAAGAAAGCGGGCGAGCACACGCTGAAGCAGGATCAAATCACTGCGCTCCTGGTCGAGAAAGCGAGAGAGGGAAAGCAAGTCGTCCGGCTTAAAGGCGGCGATCCGTTTGTCTTCGGGCGCGGGGCGGAAGAAGCGCAGGCCCTTGCCGCTGCCCAAGTGCCTTTCGAGGTAGTGCCCGGCATCACCTCCGCGATCGCCGGGCCGGCCTACGCCGGGATTCCCGTAACTCATCGCGGAAAGAATTCGCACGTCACCTTTTTCACCGGCCACGAAGATCCGGAGAAATCCGACACGTCGATCGACTTTGCCGCTCTGTCCAAACTTGGCGGCACCCAAGTCATGCTGATGGGCGTCGAACGGATTGAAGCGATCGCGCGCGAGATGCTGGCGAACGGGATGCGAACCGATCTGCCGGTGGCGTTAATTCGATGGGCCACCACCGGCCGGCAGGAGACGCTGGTCGGAACTCTCGAGAATATCGCGCAGCGCGTGGTGGAAACCGGGTTCGCCGCTCCCGCCGTCGCCGTCTTCGGAGAAGTGGTCGCGTTGCGCGACGAATTGAGCTGGTTCGAAAAGCGTCCGCTCTCGGGCAAACGCATCGTCGTCACGCGCACCCGGACGCAAGCGGGCGTGCTGAGCGAGCAGCTGCGCGCACTCGGCGCCGATGTGATTGAGCTGCCCACCATCCGGATCGAGCCGCCGACCGATCTCCGCGCTTTCGCCGAACTGGTGCAGGATTCGCACGCGTATGACTGGATCATCTTCACCAGTCCGAATGGCGTTACGGCTTTCTTCGATCTGTTCTATAAACTTTACGACGACGCGCGGGAAATCGGCGGGGTTCGAATCGCGGCGATCGGTCCCGCGACCGCCCAGCGGATCAAGGATTTCCATCTCAAGGTGGACCTCCAGCCGGAAGAATTCGTCGCGGAGTCGATCGTGCGGGAGTTCAAAAAGCAGGGCGGCGTGGAGAATTTGCGCATTCTTCTCGCCCGCGCGGAAAAGGCGCGGGATTTGCTACCCAAAGAGCTCTCGGCTTTGGGAGCTATTGTGGACGAAGGTTTGGCCTACCGCACGGTGCCCGAAACGCGCGACGCTAGCGGCGCGCGACGCCGGTTATTGGAAGAAGGCGCCGATTTGATCACATTCACCAGCTCCTCCACGGTCGAAAATTTTCAGGCTCTCGGTCTGCCCTGGCCGGCCGGAATGCAGGTTGCGAGCATCGGCCCGGTGACCTCGGCCACCGCCCGCGATCTCGGCCTGACCGTGGCGCTGGAAGCGCGGCGCCACGACATCCCGGGTCTGGTGGAAGCGATCCGAAAATTCTTCCTGAACGAGGCTGGGAAGTAACGCCAATGGAAATCAAACTCACCGACGAATTCACCTCGGCGATGCAGCAGCTAAGCGCCGAAGCGCAGAAGACCCTTCCCGAGAATCCCTGGGAGGACAGCAATGCGAGCGCCGAGCAGCACGCGCAACTCCTGGAAGAGTTCCGCACTTTGAATGGACGGATGCAGAATCTTGAAGAGACCGTGGCCGTCGGGCTGAAGAAACTTCCGGCCTCGGATTCGACCGACCTGGACGCGCGCTTTCGCAAAATGGACGAGCACATGGCGGCGCTCCGGAATACCGAAAGCGTGAATCAGCGACTCTTTGATTCGCTGCACGAAGAGCTGATCAAGTATCGCGACAATTTCCTCCATGAATCGCTGCAAAAGCCATTCATCCGCGATCTCGTCATTTTATTCGACGATCTGAGCGCCGTCTCGTCGCAGCTCCAAACCGCAATCGAAAACAATGAGTCGAAGCGCGGCGCTCTGGGGCAATGGCGGGATAACCTGGAGAACGCGATCCATTCCCTGACCGAGATCCTGCACCGCATGGAAGTGAGCGAGATCGAAGCGAGGGAAAAAGTCGATCGGGCCTTCCATCGGGTCGTCAGTTACGAGCCGGCGGATTATGCGGAGGAGGACGGCCAGATCGTGATGCGGGTCAAGCGCGGTTTCCTCTGGCGCGACCAGGTTTTGCGCCCGGAAGAAGTAGTCGCGAAACGCTTTCAATAGCGGTCGGACTGGAGCGACGTTTCCCCCGGTAAAGCGGGTCCAACAATCCCGCACTATTCCCACTCCTCGCGGGCATGGAAATTGCAACTGCACGTGTGGCGGATTCACCGTTTCGCTCAATCCGAATTTTTTCTGAACCATGACTCGACGAAAAGCAGTTGGAATTGATCTTGGCACTACCTTCTGCGCAGTGGCGCATATCGACCTCTACGGGAAGCCCCAGATCATCCCGAACTCGGAAAGCGAACGCATCACGCCCTCGGTCGTTCTCTTTGACGGCGACTCCGTGATTGTCGGCACCCTGGCCAAGAACAATTCGGTGGCCGAGGCGGAACGAATTGTTGATTTCGTGAAGCGCGAGATGGGCAAACCGAAAGAACAATTTCACCGCGAGTTCAATGGGAAAATTTATTCGGCGGAAGAACTCTCCGCCCTCATTTTACGCAAGCTCAAGGCGGACGCGGAGAAATACCTGAAAGAACCGGTGACCGACGCCGTAATTACGGTCCCGGCCTATTTCAACGACGCGGAGCGGACCGCGACCATCACTGCGGGCCAGCTCGCCGGGCTTAATGTTCTCCAGATCATCAACGAACCGACCGCCGCGGCGGTGGCTTACGGCCTCGACAAACTGGATGAAGACCAAACGGTTTTCGTTTTCGATCTCGGCGGCGGCACGTTCGACGTCACGATCATGCGCATCCAGGGCCAGGGCATCGAGATGCTGGCGACGAATGGCGACCATCGCCTCGGTGGAAAGGATTGGGACGACGTCATCGTGAATTACGTCGCGGAGGAGTTCGATCGCGCGCACGGCGAGAACCCGCTGCTCGATCCGGAGAGCTATCAGGATTTACAGAGCCGGGCCCTGGCCGCGAAGATCCAGCTCTCGAGCCGTCCGCGGACCGCGATCGTGCACAGCCACAACGGCAAGAGCGTGAAGGTCGAGCTCACGCGCGACGATTTCGAATTGAAGACCCGGCACCTGGTCGAAAAGTGCAAAACGATTTGCGAGATGGTTCTCCAGGAAGCGAAAATGAGCTGGAGCGACATGGACAAAGTCCTGCTGGTCGGCGGAATGACGCGAATGCCGATGGTCCGTAACATGATCGCAGAGGAATCGGCTGCGGCGATGGTGGACGAGGTGAACCCGGATGAAGCAGTGGCCGTTGGCGCCGCCATTCAGGCGATCTTGTCGTTGCTCCAGGAAGAAGAGGTCTCCGGAGTGAAAACGCTCCCGGAAAGCACCCGGCAACAATTCTCTGCGCGCGACGGCGGTTTGATCCAGGTGACGAATATCACCTCGCATACGCTCGGCGTCGTGCTCTGGGACGAGGGGCATCTCGAGGAATACGTCTTCCCGATGATCCGGAAAATGACGGCGATCCCGGCTACCGCGAAGAATTCCTTCGGCACCGCCAGCGCGAACATGCAACGGGCGCGCGTGCGGATTGTAGAAGGCGAGAGCACCTTGCCGGCGGAATGCACGCCCCTGGGCCTCTGCGATGTGGAGCTGCCGGCGTTCCTGCCGAAAGGGTCCCCGGTCGAGCTGACTTACGAGTATAACGCGAATCAGGTTCTCGAGGTCGCGGTCAACGCCTGCGGCAACCAGGCCAAGGTGACGATTGAGCGAAACACCGGACTCGCGCCCGATGAAGTCGAGCGCGCGACCGCGGGCTTAGGCGCAATTGCGGTCGCCTGAGATGATGCAATTCGAGGGAAATTTTCCTGTCCCGCTGCCGGACGATCCGCAGAAATGGGACGGCTGGAGTAAGTACAAGTCGCCCAATTTTTATGAGCGCCTTTGCCTCGACCCGCGCGCCAACCCAAGCAACGAGCTGATCGAGGAACATTGCCGCGAATTGATGCGGTGGTGGCAGAAAAAACTGCCGTTAAAAAATCAGCCCAGTAATCCGCTCGCGCAGTTGCTCAGGCCCGGGCTGGATGAGTCGTCCCGCTATTTGACCGAGGCGCGCGTCGAGCTTTTGGATCCTGCCCGGCGCCAGCACCTGGATGAGGAACTCGCCGCGCAGGCCAACGAACAGGCGGTCATCGAGTTTCACAAATACCTCACTTTCGCGCTCGCGGACGGGGTCCTGACCGCCGAGGAGGAAAAAAGCCTGCATCGTTTTGGGACCGAACATGGCCTGAGCGCGGAGCAGATTGTCGGGTACATCGAGGCCGAGCTGAAAGACAGCGGCGCACAACGCGTGGTGGCAAACGCGGCGCCGCCGCCGCCGGTCGTTTCGTCCGAGGCGAAAAAAGAAGCGAGAGCACGCCGCCAGAAATCGCTCGATCCGAAGGAAGATTTTCTTCGGATGCTGCGGCTCAGCGGACTCGACAGTGACGGCATGGCAGACGAGACGCGCGATGCGTTCGTCAACATGGCCGAGAACCTCGGTATTGATGCCAGCGACGCAGAGGATCTCGTCGATCTTTACCTGGAGGAGGCCGACCAGTTGTCCGACCCCGAGGCACTGCCGCCCCCTCGTGCCCCTGTGGTTCATGTTGCCGCTAAACCGGCTGCGGTGGTCGAGGTCATTTCCGAGCCGAAACCGATGACTGCGGCTGTAGCGAGCGAAGCGAATCGGGTTACGAACTACCTCAATTCAGTTGGCAGCCAGATGCTCTTCGTCCCGTCGGGCGAATTCATCATGGGCAGCAACGCAATCGACGCCGGACCCGCCGAAAAACCGCTCACCAAAGTGACGCTGAGCGCTTTCTACATGTCGCGGCATCCGATCACGAACGCGGAATTCGAACAGTTCGATCCTACGCACGACCGGAAACGCGCCGCGGGAGCCGGCGATCGTCACCCGGTGGTCTACGTCAGCAGCTTGGAGGCGATCAAATTTTGCCAATCGCTCTCCACGCGCGAGCGAAAGAAATATCGTCTGCCCACTGAAGCCGAATGGGAGTACGCGGCGCGAGGGACTGACAACCGGAAATATCCCTGGGGAAATCACGACGGACGTGGTGACCTAGCCAATTTTGCCGACCGGAATACGGTTTTCGCCTGGAGCGACCACGAGATTGATGACGGGTATCCGGAAAGCTCCCCCGTAGGAGCGTTTCCCTTTGGCGCGAGTCCTTTTGGAATGGAGGATATGGCAGGCAACGTCTGGGAATGGTGCATGGATTTCCTGGAACCGTATCGCGGAACCCCCAAGGTGAATCCGCGCGGTCCCACCGTCGGAGCGAAGCGCATTTATCGAGGCGGAAGCTGGAAATCGCGCTTCAACAGCGTCCGGGCCACCGCGCGCGGCTCAAACATGCCGAACTATTCCTGCAACGATCTCGGATTCCGGATCGTGTGCGAGTGCGAGTAATTCGCGCGAGTACAAACAAAAGGCGGTCGCCACGGCGACCGCCTCTGGAAATCTGCCGGGAGAACGGGTTTAGGAAGGGTTGAAGCGGAATTTTGTCCGGCCACGCTTGGCGTTAGCCTTGGCCTTGCGCCGGGTCTTCTGGGTCGGTGTCTCAAACGCCCGCAAGCGCCGGACCTCCTCGAGAATGCCTTCAGCGTCCAGCTTGTTCTTCAACCGCTTCAGCGCGCGGTCGACCGGCTCACCTTTACGAACGATAACTTCTGGCATGGGTTGTTCCTTCGATTTAAAAATGTTTCCCGGCTCTACCGGCGAAGCCGAGCCTACTCGGGTGGGGTGAGCGCGTCAACTATTGTGAATAACTTTCCTTGGGAGAAGGCTTAAGCCCCTGTTGGTCCCGCCGCAGCCGCTGCCTTCTCGGTCACTTCCCGGCGCAACGACGAGGCCGTGCGGCCCCGGGCGCGATTCCACCAGAGCACGATGGGCGCAGCGATGAAGATCGATGAATAGGTTCCCACCACGACGCCTACGATGATAGCCAGCGCGAAATCCCGCAGAACCGGACCGCCGAAGAAAAAGAGGCAGAGAATCGGGATCAACGTCACCGTGCTGGTTAGAATCGTCCGGCTCAGCGTCTGGTTGATGCTGTCGTTCATGATCTGTTCGATCGAACCGCGCTTGCCGCTGGCCAGGCCTTCCCGAATTCGGTCGTAAACAACGATAGTGTCATTAATCGAATAGCCCGCGATCGTGAGCACCGCGCCGACCATGGTGAGCGTGAGCTCGCGCCCAAGGAGCGAAAAGACGCCGACGGTGATAATGACGTCGTGCAGCACAGCCACGATGGCGCCCACTGCGAACGAGAGTTCAAAGCGGAAGGTAACGAAAACGAGGATGCCGAGAATGCCGAGAGCGAGCGCCCAAAGCGAAGTTTTGGCCAGCTCCCCACCGACCAGAGCCCCGACCCGCTCCGCCTGTTCCACCTTGAATTGCGCCTGCGGCAGTGTGCTCGCGACCTGCTTCTGGATAACCTCGCTGGTGTTGATCGAGCTTCGGATCGTGATGTAATTTTTGCCGCCTTGGGACGACTGCTGGATCAGCGCTTCACCGAGGTGAATCGGTTCCAGGGCCTGGCGCACATCATGGACCGAGACCGGCTGCGTACTGCTTAGGGTGAGCAGATCGCCTCCGCGAAAATCCACACCGAAGTTCCGATCGCCACGAACGTAGAACGCCGTCGCGCCCGCGATCATGAGCGCAAAAGAGCACATGCAGGCGATGAAGCCTTTGCCGAGGAAGTTGAAATTGTGCGACGAGATGAGGTGCAACATCGAGATGCGCTTGACCTTCCCGGTGTCGACAAACCAGCTCAGCGCATTGCGTCCGACGATGAGCGCCGTGAAGAGCGAAGCCAAGATGCCGAGAGAGAGTGAGATGGCGAAACCTTTGACCGGGCCGCTCGCCTTCCAAAACAGGATTGCCGCCGTGATCAGGGTGGTGACGTTGGCGTCGAAGATCGAGCTGAACGCTTTGTCGTAGGCGGACTGGACGGCGACCTTGAGCGATTTGCCGAGCGCAAGTTCCTCGCGCAATCGTTCGTAAATCAGCACGCTCGCATCGACCGCGATGCCGATCGTGAGAATGATGCCCGCGATGCCGGGCAGAGTGAGCACGAAGTTGAACATCGTCAGCGCGCCGATGAGCAGGATGATGTTGATCAGCAACGCCAGGTTCGCGATCAGGCCGGCGAATTTGTAATAAATCATCACGCAAACCAGCGTGAGCGCGAGGCCGATCAGACCGGCGATGATGCTCGCCCGGATCGAATCCAGGCCAAGGGTGGGGGAGACGCTGCGTTCTTCTTCAATTCGAACCGGCGTTTGCAGGGGATTCTCCAGCACGCTGGCCAGGCTGCGCGCTTCCTGTTCGCCGAAACTGCCGGAAATGCGCGCGCTGCCACCGTAGATTGGCTCCTTGATGTTGGGGGCGGATTGAATGACGCCGTCGAGCACGACCGCGAACCGGTGGTTCGTATGGGCCTGGGTAATGTTGCCAAAGATCTTCGCACCTTCGGCGTCGAAGTTCAGTCCCACTTCCCAGCCTTCATTTCCAAATCCAGCACGCGCTGAAACCACGTGCTCGCCACCGAGGTCAGCCTTCTTCTTAACCAGGAGCCGCTCTTCTCGCGGCTTTTTGCCTTCCTCCACGTGGGGTTTGTAGGTCTCGACCTTGTACTCAGGCGGGACCACCTCTGTGCCGGCGTCGACAGCTTGCAGGCGTGCGCCATTATCCGGATAAACCAGCCGGAACTCGAGCTTAGCCACCCGCGAGAGCTGCTGGCGCGCCTCGGCGATTTTCTCGGTGCCCAAGCCCGGGATCTGCACCAGGATTCGATCCTTGCCCACCGGGCTGATGACCGGTTCGCCGCCGCCAAAGTAATCGACGCGTTTCCGGATCACTTCCACGGCCTGCTCGAGCATTTCTTTCGTGATGGCCTTCTCCGCCTGCTCCATCCGGATCAGGAACGAAGTGCCGCCCTGGATATCGAGCCCGAGCCGGATCTTTTTGTCCGGCGGATAAATTGTGATCAGGCTGAAGATAACGAGCAGCGCCATCAACGCGGTGGCGAGAACGCGTTTTCGCGCGCCGTGGTCAGTGGCGAAATACCAGCCGAACAGAATCAGCAGGCCGAGGAGAATGAGGAAGGTGTAGGCGGGACTCATTTGGGAAAGTTGAGAGCTGAAAGTTGAAAGTTGAAAGACATCGAGTCGGGTTTCCGTTGCATTTTCTCTCAACTCTCAACTACGAACTCTCAACTGATTTCACCACGTTGGTGACTGCGTTTTTTTCCATTTCGAGCTTCACGTTATCGGCCACTTTTACGATCACGGTGGTGTCCTTCACGTTCGAGATCAGGCCATGAATTCCCGAGGCGGTGACGACTCGGTCTCCCGTCTTGAGGGCGGAGACGAGTTTGGCCTGCTCTTTTTGTCGGCGCATTTGGGGCCGCAGCATCACGTAATACATGATGATGAAAATGAAAACGAACGGCAGCATGCCGATGAGGCCGGAGCCGGGAGCCGCGGGCGCTGCGTCTGCGAGAAAAAAGGCGAACATAAAAGGAAGATTGCGTTCAAGGCCTCGAGCTGTGGGCAGCGAGACGGAAGAGCGGCTTCTTATTGAGCACAGAGCCGCGCAAAATGCAAGGGAGGCTGGATGCGGAACGATCACTTGCGCGTTTGGAGAAATCTCGCCCCGGCTGATACTATTCCTGTGGAGATTAGCCGGCGTCCGCCCAGTCTTGCCTCTCGGCTCGCGACTCTTTTAACGAAGCTGACTTTCCGCCGCCACCACTGGGGCGACGAGGCCGCATTGGCGCGGCGGGCGCGATTTCTGGTCGGTGCACCCAGGCTTTACAGCCGGTGGCGGACGATTGGATTGGAGGTGCGCGAGTCCAGCAAACCGCGAGGCGAGTGGATCGTGCCTCCGCTCGTTAGGCCGGGAATAATTTTTTACCTCCACGGCGGCGGCTACATTTCCGGGTCTGCCGCGCGCTACCGGCCCATCACCGGCGGCCTCGCCCGGCGCACGGGCCGCCGGGTCTTTGCGCTCGATTATCGCTTGGGACCCGAGCACAAATTTCCCACCGCGTTGGACGATACGCTCGACGCTTACCGACGGCTATTGTCGGACGCCCCCGGGGGTGGAACGATCGCGCTCGCCGGCGATTCGGCTGGCGGCGGCTTGAGTCTCGCCTTTCTGGGTGCCTGCCGTAATGAGGGATTACCGATGCCTTCCTCGGTCGCCCTCTTCTCTCCGTGGACCGACCTGGTTGGGACGGGCGAATCGCTTCAAATCAATAACGGCAAGTGCGCCATGTTTTATCCTGAGAACATCGCGCAATTCGCGTCGGCGTATCTGGGGGACGCCGATCCGCGCGACGTGAGAGCATCGCCCCTCTTGGCGGATCTTCGCGGCCTGCCCCCCATGTTAATCCAGGTCGGCTCGACCGAATTGCTCCTGGACGATTCGCGCCGGCTGTATTCCGCCATCATCGAAGCAGGTGGCCAGGCCGAACTCGAGGTTTACCGCGAGGCGATGCATTGCTGGCAAATGTGCGACGGGCTGGTTCCCGAGGCCGGCGAAGCACTTGATCGCGCCGCGAAATTTCTCAGCACGATTCGATAACGCCGACTCAGCGCAGCTTTATTTTACCAGCTCGCCCCAGCACGGCTCTTCCAGTTGCACGCCGGGGTCTTCGACTTCGCTGCGGTTTATCTTCTCGTACTGGTCAGCGACGTCGGCCCAGGGCTTTAGCCGCATGGTGATTGTATCGCCGCGGCGCACGCGCGCAGCGGGAGTCAACATGTTGTCGCGCATGCTCTGGAGATAAACGAGCGATTCAGAACCCGCATCGAGCGGTCGGCCGTCCGCGGAAACGTCCGTCAGATGCAGCGCGAGAACGTGATCGCGATACGGAACGGTCCCCGCGCGCGGTACGGTCGAGATGGACTCGACTGTTCCACGCACAATAATTTCCTCGCCGGTCTTCGGCACGAAAAACCTGGCGGGCGCCGGTTTGCCTAATTTCATCTCGATCATTTTCCAATCGCCGAGAGCCAGCTCGCGCGCGGCAAATTCCCACACGACCAGTTTCTTTCCGGCTAGCCGATCTCGGCCGCGCGCCAGATCGCGCGCCAGGATATTGCGCGTGGCGTGGGCGGCATCGCTGTTGCGCA
Organism: Verrucomicrobiota bacterium; assembly: GCA_041167585.1. Lineage (GTDB taxonomy): Bacteria > Verrucomicrobiota > Verrucomicrobiia > Chthoniobacterales > UBA10450 > AV80. Next base: position 22,753 of record JBEEHV010000018.1, on the reverse strand, counting down.
AAATGCAGTCGAGAGGGCGATCGCCCAGCGCGTGACTGAGATGTTCGGCGAACCCCGCGGATTCGCCCCAGCCCAGGGCTTCGAGCGAGAAGATGTTCGAGAAACTATCGCCGAGAAGCAGGATGTCGGCGTCGTTACTCGAACGCCATGTGGTGTTGCCCGGCAGGACTTCTTGGACCGTTACTTTTTCCGGCCGGTAAAGAGTTTGCGACGGCGGGAGGCTCAGCATTCTTGCGATGTCGCCGAGACCGCTCACTTCCCTGGCCACGAGTTGAAACGGCGCGCGCGTCGTCGAAGTGGAAGGCGGGATGAGCGAGGCAAGATTTTCCGCTACGCGTTGCATCGTATCCGGCCGCCAGTGGGTGTCGCTTTCCAGGTAGAGTGTGGCGCCGCTCTTCCCCCGCATCAGGAAGGGGCCGGGATCGAAAACGCGAACACCGGCGTTTTCCAGACGCGCTTTGAATTCGATAAACGACGCGTTCTGCAGAGGCGCGCTGCCGTCGACGTGGTTGGTGAATTTGTTGGCGTCGATCCCGGACTTCATCGGCACCGGCATTACGATCAACTCGATGCCGCGAGCCGCGAGTTGATTCCGAAAATCGACGATGGCTTTCACCGGATCGGGTTGGACCCGTTCGACGCGTGCGCGGTGTCTCATCTGGGAGGGATCGAGGAAGGGCGGGCCGGTGACGTAATCGACGTCGGGCCGATAGAAGAGCCAGGAATCGCGGCCGAGATAAACTTGCTCGTTGCCCGCGCGAAGTTTTCCGGTGAGCAGGAACTGAACGCGTGGCAGGAGCCAGGCCGACACCACCGACTCCGTCTCGATTGATTTTTCCGCCGCCTTCAAATCGGCCGCGCGCGGGAGGAGATGCCAGACATCCTTCACATTCCGCACCGCTCGGATTTTGGACCACGGCGGCAAGGTCTTGTAAACGCCGAAGGTCGGCAGCCCTCCCGAAGGTCTTTGGGTGCGCAGCTCGACCGCGAGCTGGATCGCTGGAACCAGAGTGATCGTGAGAACAAACAACGCGATGAGTAGCCAGCGCGCGCCCGGCGTAAAAATGGTGTGCTTGAGCGCGAGCTCCGCCTCCTCTTCGCGCGAAACTTTGCGGTGTGTTTCCGGGGTCGGCTCGCTGTAACGCGGCAGCGAATGCGTCGGCTTTCGCGGCTCTTCGCCTCCGACTATGGGTATTTCTTCGGACACGTTTTTCGGTTTCTAAAAGATGAAATAGATGAACGGGTTGTATTCCTGCGTCGCCAGGACGACCAAGGCCGTCCAGCCCAGCGCGAAACAAATTGCCGTCTTGGGCAGCGTCATGCGCTGGGTGAAATCCCAGGTTTGTTTCCCGGCCCAGACCACGAGCGCCGCCGCACCGATGGAAAGCAGGTAATACGGCTTGTAGAGAATTCCCCCGAGCAACACGGCGCTCGGATCGGTTTTGCCCAGACCGAACATGCTGGTGAGATAAGCGACGGCGCGCGGTAGATCCGACGCGCGGAAAAAGACCCAGCCGATCAGCACGATGCCGAAGGTGAAGGCGATGCGGAGCGGCCGGGGAAGATTGTGGTAGAAGCCTTCCCGGCCCTGGCTGCGTTCAAAGGCCAGCATGCCTCCGTGCATTGCGCCCCAAATCACAAAATTCCACGACGCGCCGTGCCAGAGCCCGCCGAGCAGCATCGTGAGAGTGAGATTGAAATAGGTACGACGAATTCCGCGCCGGTTGCCGCCTAGCGGAACGTAAAGGTATTCGCGCAGCCAGGTCGAAAGCGAGATGTGCCAGCGTCGCCAGAAGTCGGTGATCGATTCCGCGCGGTAAGGCGAATCGAAATTTTTCGCGAAGACGAACCCGAACATAAGCCCGAGCCCGATCGCCATGTCCGAGTAGCCGCTGAAATCGAAGTAGATCTGGAACGCGTAGCCGACCGACCCGAACCACGCGTCCAGCGTCCCGACCGAGCCGGCGTTGAACGCGGTATCGGCGATTTTCCCGCAGGGGTTCGCCAGCAGGATTTTTTTCGCGAGCCCGAGCATGAAGAAAGCGACGCCGCGCGCGAATTTGTCGGAGGTCAGGGAGCGATGCTTGAGTTGCTCGGCCAGGAAGGAAAACTTCAGAATCGGCCCGGCCACCAGATGGGGGAACATCGAAACGAAGCAGGAGAAATCGATGAAGTTCGACATCGCCTCGGCCTCGCCCCGATAAACGTCGATGGTGTAACTCAGCGCCTGGAACGTGTAGAAGCTGATCCCGAGCGGCAGGACAACGCGGAAGAAAGTGTCGAACTGCGCGTGGTGGAGTCCGAGCGCGTCGGTGAAGCCGTTCCAGCTTTCGATGCCGAAGTTGAAGTATTTGAAAAAGCCGAGCACCGTCAGGTTGAGCAGGACCGAGATGAAAATCGCGTGGCGTTGAGTGCGGGTGCGCGGCGTTCGGCGCTCAAGCTGAGTCACCGGTCTGCGTAGGACGCGCCAGAATTTCCAGGTGTCGTGCGCGATGACCAGGCTCATCAGCCAGTCGATGAACGTGGTCGCAAACATGAGCGGCATGAACCGCGGCTCGGCCCAGCCGTAGAAGGTGTATCCGGTCAGGATGAGCCAGCCGTTGCGCCAGCGCTGCGGAGTTCGGGCCAGCAGGTAATAGCCCAGCAGCGCCAGCGGCAGGAAGTAATAGACAAAAAGGTGTGAACTAAAAACCACTTGGGTATCGAAAAGCTAATGGTCCGGCGGCGAACAAAAAACAGCGAGGCGAAGTTGAAAGAATGCGTATTATCGCTACCGCCTTTCAACTCCTAATGAAAATATTCCGCTTTCTCATTTTCATTTGTGCCATCTCCGCGGCGCTCGCGGCAGGGACGGCGGTGCAGGTTCCCCTTTCCGAAGCGCAACAGAAATTGCGGGCGGAACTCGCGGGCAAGGTGCAGGTCTCGGAAAAGAAAAACGCCGCAGCCTGCGCGGAAGCCGACGGCTGGCTTTTCTTCGCAGCCGAATTTCGCCTGCTTTCTCTCGGAACCTTCTGGGGGGACGCCGCGGCCAAGGTGAGCCGTTCGCATAAACCAGATCTGGCTGATCCGATTCCAGCGATCGTCGATTTTCAGAAACAATTGAAGGCGCGCGGGATCGAGCTGCTCGTGGTCCCAGTTCCGCCCAAGGCTGCGGTTTACCCGGAAAAAATTCTCCCCGGATTCAACGTCCGGACTGACGACGCCGCTCCGCTTTTGCATCGCTTTTATGAGGAACTGCGCGCGGCGGGGATCGACGTGCTCGATCTCACACCGCTCTTCCTCCAAAATCGCGATGACCGTCGCGGCGGAGTTTTTTGCAAGACCGATAGCCATTGGTCGGGTCTCGGCTGCATGCTCGCCGCACAAGCGATCGCGGAAAGCGTGCGCGCCAAACTGACCGCTCCTCCGTCACGCAAGGAATTCGTTTCGGAATGGAAAGAATCGCAGGTGACTGGCGACCTGGTAACTCTTCTGCCGCCGGATTCCGCCAAGCCGGGCCCGGAGAAGATCGCAGTTCGCAGCGTGAGCGAGAAGGGCACCGGCGCCGCGGTTCAACCAGACCCGAACAGTCCGCTGCTTCTTTTAGGCGACAGCCACACGCTCGTCTTCCACGATTTTCTGGCGGAGCGCTCGGGCCTCGTCGATCAACTGGCCCAGGAACTCGGCTTTGCGCCCGATCTCATCGGGACACGCGGCTCGGGCGCGACCCCGGTCCGCATTAGTCTTTACCGTCACAGTCTGAAAAATCCGGATTATCTCGCGAAGAAAAAAGTGGTCGTCTGGTGTTTTGCCGCGCGGGAATTCACCGAAGCCTCGGAAGGCTGGGCCAAGGTTCCGGTTTCGAAATGAACAATCGATCCCAAGCAACGTGGGGGCAAAGGAGCAATCCTGGAGGACATGCCATCTCGTAAATGGCGCTGTCATTCTGAGCGAAGCGAAGAATCTCTGATCATTTCCGGTTTTTGGCGGTATCGAACGGGGAAATAGTCAGAGATCCTTCGCGTTCGCTCAGGATGACAAGCTTTTGGAGTTAGCAATCATTCGAGGAAGTTCCCTTTCAAAAAAAAGGCCGGCGCGAGTTCTGGAGGCACTTACGGAAACGTTCTTGACGTTCGAGCTGATTAACGGGAAAGCGATTGCCGTGCGGAATCTTCCGAAACTGAAATGATCGCTCCGCTCACGCGAATCTTTTCTTCATTGGTCGCGCTTGCGCTTCTGCCTTCGTTGTCTGCCGCGCCACCGGCGCCAACCCCAGCGCCCGCCGCGTCCTCGGAGGGCATCAACGTTTTAATTCTCGGCGACTCCCTCGCGCTCTGTGGATTCGGCAAACGCCTCGACGAAAGGTTTCGGCAAAATCCGCGGGTGAAAGCGACGTTTACCTATCTCGCCTGTGGGACGAACCCGCTTAGTTGGCTGAAGGAAAAGCCCTACACCAACATTAAAACGCATTGTGGATTCGTGAGCATGATTTCCACCGGCCCCGACGAATACGAGGAACTCGAAGACGTCTATGGCATGAGGCGCGGCCATACCCCCAGCGCGCATCCGGTGCCGAAGATTGAAGACTTGGTCGCGAAATTCCGTCCCGACATTCTCATCATGCAAACCGGAACGAACCTCTTCGATTTGTTCCCCGATCATAAAACGGTGAACCCGGGCCGTCACGGCGCGGAACTGCGAAACTATTTCGTTCCGTTCGTGAACAAAGCGATCGCCGGCTCCGCCAGCTTGCGAAAAATATATTGGGTGACGTCGCCCACTTCCGGCCGGGTCTCGAAGGAAATTCAGGATTTCGTCTTCGAACAAACGCGAGCCGATATCGGCGGCATCGCGGAAATCATCGATAGCCGGACGCTGGTTCCCTATCCATACCACCACATGGAGCCCGACAAGGAGCATTTCCTCGGCGCCGACATGGATCTTTGGGCGGACAAAGTTTTCGATTTCGTGGAGCACGATCTCTCCCGCCAGCCTCTTGCCTCGCTCAAGCCTCTTTCTGAAAGAGCTGCCGCATTCGCGGTGACGCGCGAAACGCCGGCGCCCCCCGCGGAAAAGCCAAAAAAAGAGATACGGCTTCAAGTCAAAGCGAAACTGATCTTCAAGACCGAGCCGATCGCAATAAACGAATTGTTGCCATACCAGGAATATCTCGTCGGATACGTCTATGAGATTAACAGGCTCCTCGCGGGCGAGTATTCCGAGAAACAAATCCTGGTGATGCATCCCGCCTACATCGGGCTGAAAAAGCAGAAGCTGAAATACCGCGTCGGCAAAACCTACAAGCTTCAGCTCCACGAGCTGGAAGAGACCGTTTGGAAAACCGTGAAATCAAAGGATGATTCCGGGTCGATCAATCTCCAGCCCTACATCCGGATCGAGGATGAAGTTAAACACCCTGAGCATGCGCATTAAGAAAAATTGGCCAGCGTTGCAGGCGGCGCTGTTGCCGCTCGCTTTTCTAGTCGGGATCGGTTCGTTCGTCCTGGTGGCGAGCGGCAAACAAAAGTCGTCGCACAAGGCCATTCCCGAAGGTCCGCCGCCGAGCATTCTCATGGTGGGCGATTCCTTGTCGGTCGGGAAATTTGGCGAAGTGGTCCAACTGCATCTCGCCCAGAAATATCCGGTGGCGGCTTACGCTTCGTGCGGCTCGTCGCCGGAACATTGGATCACCGGCGAACAGGATTTCATTACCAAGTGCGGGTATCGCCAGCACACCGTCGATTCCGATGTGTTCCGCGATTTCACCAATGGAAAACCCCCGCGAGCCACCCTCACGCCGAAGCTGGCGCGGCTGATCGGCAAACACAGGCCCACGATCCTGATCGTCCAGCTCGGCACGAACTGGATGGACCGGAATCTGAGTGAGCCGCAGATGAACGACTACCTGGACCGCTTTGTGAAAGAGGCCAGGCGTGGCGGGGTGCAGGAAATCATTTGGATCGCGCCGCCCGATTCGTCCCGGTTACGGAAAACGCAGGGCAGAGTGCACGGGGTGATTCGCCAGGCAGCCCGTCGCGACGGGTTTCAGGTGATCGATTCGCGGGAGGTAACGCGTTACGTCCAGGGCAAGACCGGCGGCGATGGCATCCATTATAATAGCGAAGCTTCGGAAGCGTGGGCCCGTCGCATTCAAGGCGATCTCGATTCGAAGCTGTCGCGCAGCGTTCGCGACCGCAAGTTTAGCCGGCTGAAAGAGAGTTAGAAGAGTCGCCGCGCGTTTTGTAACCGGCGACAAAGCTGGCGCGCAGCTCCGGGAACGTTCCCACTTCGATCGCGACGCGCGCGCGTCGCATGAGATCGAGATAGAAATGGAGGTTGTGCAGGGTGATGAGCCGCAATCCGAGAATCTCCTCTGATTTCACCAAATGCCGGATATAGCCGCGGCTGAAATCCCGGCAAGCGGGACAAAAGCAACCTTCTTCAATCGGCCCTTTCTGCAGGGTGAACTCAGCGTTCTTTAAGTTGAGCGTTCCCTGGGCGGTGAAGGCAGTTCCATTCCGCGCCAGCCGAGTAGGCAGTACGCAATCGAACATGTCCACTCCGCGCGCGACCAGCTCCAGCAGCTGCGGCGGCGTGCCCAGCCCCATGGCGTAGCGCGGTTTGTTCTCCGGGAGATGCGGCTCGCTCCATTCCACCGCCTGCATCATTTCCGGCTCCGGTTCGCCCACGCTCACGCCGCCGATGGCGTACCCATCGAAATCCATCGCCGCCAAAGTTTGCGCACTCGTTCGCCGCAGATCTTCAAACGTCCCGCCTTGGACGATGCCGAAAATGAGCTGCGTTGCTGTAGTGGCGGGTGTCTCACCCGCGGGATCGATGTCACCCGCGGGATCGACGCGGCTTGCGGGTGAGACACCCGCCGCTACATCTTTGCATCTTCGGGCCCAGCGATGGGTCATCTCCAAACTCCGCGCCGCATAATCATACTCGCACGGCCAGGGCGGACATTCGTCGAGCACCATCGCAATATCGCTTCCCAGCGCGGCCTGGATCTCCATCGCAATCTCCGGGCTGATGAACGTCGGCGTTCCGTCGAGATGATTCTGGAACGCCACGCCCTCCTCCGTGATTTTGCGCAGTTTCGCGAGCGAGAAGATCTGGTAGCCGCCGCTGTCGGTCAGGATCGGCCCATCCCAATTCATGAACCGATGCAAGCGCCCAAAATGCCGGATCACCTCGACTCCCGGCCTAACGAACAGATGATAAGTGTTCCCCAGGATGATCTGCGCCTTCAACTCCCGCAGCTCCTGCGGACTAACCGCCTTCACGCTCCCCTGCGTGCCCACCGGCATGAACGCCGGCGTCTCGATCGTGCCATGACCAGTCGTTAGGCGCCCACGCCGCGCTCTGGAGGTCGCATCTTTGCCGAGCAGTTCGAACATATCGCGCGGCAGCTTGCGGAGGCCGATGCCTGATCGCAAGCGGACATGTGTTACCTTGAGCGAGAAAATGCGTGCGCTTTCGAGAATGTTTAGGGGAGGGCGGAACTTAGAAAAAGCGAGGCAAAGTAACCCCGCAACCGTATCGACTCACGATCTGTGGGAGCGCGTAGCCCACTTCGCGGCGAAAATGCAGAAGAGCGAATTCATGGCCGAAATGAGCCGGCAGTTCGAGGGCCCCGGCGGTGAGGGACTCATGGGCGTGCTGGATTGCGCCACGCTCTACGGCCTGACCCGCTGGAAGCGGCCAGCCGTGGTGGTGGAGACGGGTGGATATCTCGGAATGTCGTCAGCTTTCATTCTCAAGGCGCTGGCGGACGAAGGCCTGACTGAGGCAAAGCTGTACAGCCTGGAGATGAATCCGGACTGCGATCATGGCGCGCTGATTCCTAATGAATTGCGGACGCAATTCGTCTCGCTCCGAGGACGGGTGGAGGATTTTCTCGATCGCGGCGAATTACCGGCACGGATTGACATGTTTCTGCACGACAGCTCGCATCGCTATCGCCACATGCTTTGGGAGTTCGAGCAGTTTTGGAAACGGCTTCCCGACGGCGGACTGCTCGTGTCGCACGACGTCCATTTCAATGCGGCCTTTGCCGAGTTCGTTGCGAAGACGCACGCGCGCGACGTCAAAGGAGTCCGCGACACGGAGCGCACGACCCACCACGAATGGGGTCGCTGGGGCTACGTCGGTTTCGTCGTCAAAAAAACCAACTGAAACGCGCTCGGCGGCTGATCCCGGGCGGACAATGTGGTATCGGGAAAAATGTCGGAGCCAGTTCTCAATTCCATCGCCAGCGCCACGGAACTCGTGGTGCGCTTCGGCAACCAGGCGGTGCTCGATCACGCCACGATCACGATTCTCGAGGGCGAACGGGTCGGGTTAGTTGGCCGCAACGGTTCGGGCAAATCGACTTTCCTGCAAATCGCGGCGGGCGTGATGAAGCCGGATGCAGGGGCGCTCAGTCAGCGCCGGGATCTTGTCGTCGGTTACATGCCGCAAATGTTCGAGCTGGATGAGAAGGCCACGGTCCACGCCAACATTCTCTCTGGGGCGCAAGGCGTTCTCGATTTGATCGCGGAATACGAGACCGCGCCCGCTGAAGGCGCGCGGAGCGGGATTTTGCTCGATCAAATCTCGCACTTCGACGGTTGGAACCTCGAACACCGGATCAAAAGCCTGATCACGAACCTGCACGCGCCCGAGCCGGAGCGAATGGTTTCGACGCTCTCGGGTGGAGAGAAGCGGCGCGTTGCGCTTTGCCGCTCGTTGCTGGCGCGTCCGGATTTTCTGATCCTCGACGAACCAACCAACCACCTCGACACCGAATCGATCGAATGGCTGGAAGATTTCCTGGCGCGCTACTCGGGGACCTGCCTTTTCGTTACGCACGATCGCTATTTCCTCGATCGCATCGCGACGCGCGTGGTCGAACTTTCACGCGGAAAATTTTACAGTTACGAGGGCAATTACACCGATTACCTGCTGGCGCGGGCGGCCCGCGCCGCGGTCGAAGAGATGCAGGAGCACAAGCGCCAGAAGTTTTTGAAGCGCGAGCTCGAATGGGTCCGGAAAGCGCCCCGAGCGCGGCGGACAAAATCGGTGGACCGGGTCGAGCGATATTTCGAGATGGCCGGGCAGGATGCGCCGGAAGCCGAGCTCGATGTCGACCTGATCATTCCGCCCGCGCCGAAGCTGGCGAATCGCGTGATCGAGTTGCGCGACGTGGGCATGGAGCTCGGCGGACGCACGCTCTTCCAGAACGTATCGCTGAATTTGGCAGCCAAAGAGCGGCTCGGCGTGGTGGGTCGAAACGGCCTGGGAAAATCAACGCTGCTGAAGATCATGCTGCAACAATTGGAGCCGAGCAGTGGCGTGGTGGAGATCGGGTCGCGGACGGAGATTAATTACGTCGATCAAAATCGGCTCTTGCTCGACGATGCCAAAACGGTTTGGGAAGAAGTGGGCGAGGGGAGTGAGTATGTGCGCCTCGGCGAGGAGAACATCACGCTGCGCGGATATCTTCGCCGGTTCCTTTTCACCGAGGAGCGCATTAACACGAAGATCAACCAGCTGAGCGGCGGCGAGAGAAGCCGGGTCTTGCTCGCAAAAATTCTCAAGCGCGGCGGCAACGTCCTCATTTTGGACGAGCCGACGAATGATCTCGATCTCGGCACGCTGCGGTTGCTCGAGGAAGCGCTCGTCGCTTTCACGGGCAGCGTGATCGTGGTCAGCCACGATCGTTATTTTCTGAATCGCGTCTGCACCGCGATCCTCGCCTTCGAAGGCGGTGGAGCTCTTCGTTACCACGTCGGTAATTACGATTACTACCTGGCAAAACGCGCGGTAGCCCCGATCCCTGATCCCGGCCCCGAGTCGCGTCAATCGGCCGGGACTACCAATCCCAGCGTCAAGAAAGCGAAGCCGCGCAAGCTGAAATGGAAAGAGGAGCGAGAGCTCGAAGGAATCGAGGCTGCGATCCTCGCCGCGGAGAACGAAGTCGCCAGGATTGAAGGCATCTTCGCCGCGCCGGATTTTTACACAACGCACGCGACCGATTTCGCAAAGGTCGAGGTGGAATTAAGTGAGGCACGCCACGAAGTCGCACGCCTTTACGCCCGATGGGCCGAGCTCGGGGAGATCTCAGGCGCGGCCGCGCGCTTGAGTTAATATGCGGCGGCGTATCGGAACTTCGCAACTCGCCTACGGAGGAGCGGTCGCAATTCTCTTCATCGTGGGAGCCTGGGTTCGGTTCCGTGCTCCGCTCGAGCCGATCGCCGATCTCGACACGTGGGGATATCTTTCCCCGGCTCTCAATCAATTAATCGGACGCGGCTTCGTTCACGCCGGTCGGAATTTCGTTTATCCCGGTCTTGTGCTCTTGCTTCTGCGGATGTTTGGCCACCTCCGCGCGATCGTTATTGTGCAACATATCCTTGGGCTGGCCGGCGGCGTTTTGGTCCTGTTGACCTGGCGCCGCGTTCGTAGCTTCATCGAGCGCTCAGCGATGGGCGATCGGGTGCACATCGCGCTCGGGCTGATTCTCACCGCTGTCTTTTTGTTCGCCGGGGAACCAATTCGGGCTGAAATGCAAATTCGGCCCGAAGCCATTTGTGCGTTTCTTCTCGCGCTCAATCTCTATTTCTTGACTGGATTTCTGGCGCAAAGATTTGTCGCCCACAAGGCGCCTGTTGCCTGGGGTATAGGCATGGACGTTTCCGCGGTTCTCGTCGCCGCCGTCAAGCCAAGCTTCGTCTTTCTCGCCCTGGTTTCGCTTCTGCCCATCGCGCTTTTCCTGGCGACGCGAAATTCGCTTCGGCCAAAAATCTGTCTCGGGCTCGGTGTCGCGCTCTCAGCGGCTATGGTTGCGGTGCCCGAAAGCTTTCTCAGCCGCGGCGACGAACGGAGCGCACTTTTCCTGCCCACGAATCTTTTTGTCGTGCACGCCGATCTGATTCGCGCCCAGCTCGCGGACGACGTCCGGAGTGGCGCGAGTCTTCCCTACAAGTCCGAGTGGCTCGACAAAATCCAGAAGCAGCTTGCGGTTGAGATTGAGAAATCCGCGGCTGCTGAGGGATCGCGTTTTCCATCTCTGGGATTCTCTCCGGATTACCTGATGTATACCGGGACTTCGATCGCCCAGCAGGTGGCGCAGGAATTCAACGACGACATCCCTGCCATCGCTTCTTTTTATCGCTGGTGTTACTGGCGGACGTGGCAACAGCGGCCCATTGCGATGCTGACGAAAATCGGCCGGCAGATCGCGTTATTCTACGCGCCGGTTTCTCCTGTCTACGACCGCAGAAAATCCGTCCCACTTGCGCTTCTGTATAAAATTGGCGCCCACAGTTTCGATCACCAGTCTTATCGTGAAGTTTTCAATGCGTATCCGCCCGCGCTCGAGTTGATCGGGCGTAGCGCGGTGCTCGGGGAGACTGCGCCGCCGATCGAGCAGAACCGACTGCTTCGGTGGACAATCGCTTTTCTTGCCAGCGCTTATCTGCCGCTGCTGGCGCTGACGCTCGTCATCTCGGCCGCATCTCTTCGAACGGATCTTCGAAAAAAGATGGGCTGGCTGGCGGGCGTGACGCTATTGGTTTTCGTCTATAACGCTGCGGCGTGTCTTGAAGTAGCGATCCTGCAGGTGTTCGACGGCCCTCGCTATTCCACGGTCCAGTTTTGTGTCACCCTTTTCGCGGAATTTCTGGCCCTGCGGCTCGTTCTGGAAGGAGTGCTTCATTTGATCCGGTGGGGCCGGCCCATCCATACCTCGACTCCCGGCGAGTGATTCGCGCCGATCGGCTGCGCGGTCTTCCACCAGGGACCGGTGCTTGCGATTAGTGAATCGACCGTCACGGCGACTTCGGCGGAGGCCTGGGACCAGGGCGGATGCCAGACGCGAAAGAAGCGCGCCCGATCGCCTCTCCTAGTGAAAGCGGTGTAACGCTCGAGGAGAAATTCATTTAGCGATCCGGCCTCACAGGGCCCGAAAGAGCCGCCGCAAGCGTTCCCTTCATAAGCCAACTTGCCGTCGTCTGCGTTCACTTTCCCTCGAAGGTCGCTGCCGTCGCGGGAATGTTCGTATGAGATTCGCCCAAAACGATAGGGCAATCCGAAACTCCGCGGTCCGAGGCGCACGCTGAGCGGATTCGACAGCCATTCCACGAGAAAATAAATTCCAGGCTCGCCGCGATGCCGGACGTAAGTGCGGATGTTCAAGAATTCGTGGGTCCCAATTGGTTTGAAAAGCCATTCGCCCACTCTGCCGCCGAGGCGCGGCCGCATCCGCACTAGAGTGAACGCGACGATGCTGACAAAGGCGCGTCCGTCCCGCAAATCGAGCTCGAAAGGAATCTGACGTTGCAGGATGCCGGCATCGGTCTCGTAGTGAATGAAGACGGCTTTGTTCCAGGCGCCGAAGAAGAGCGGCTCGCCCGGCTTCGAGAGCATCCGGCGCCTGCCCGCTTCGCTCAAGGCACTGCTGGCGGTCGCGATGCTCACGGCCCCGATAACTATTTGGAAATGCCCACCATTCGCAGCGCGCGATCTCCGAGCTTCGCAATCTTGATCACAGCCGGTGTCGGCAACTTCTCCAGCCGTTCGTAGGCCGAGCCGGCCAACTCGAAAAAGTCCAATAGTTCAGTCAGGCGGCTCCGGATATGTCCATCGGCGGCTTTGGGTTTGTCCGATTCCGCAAGGCAGTCGCGCAGGACGCGCACGGTCGGGTCGATCTCACGTTTCTTTCGCTGGTGGGCAATGGCCCGGAACATGGCGAAGACATCCTTCATCGAAGCGAAATGATCGCGGCGATCGCCCAGGAGGTGGACAACTCGGACGATGCCCCAGGTCTGCAGCTCGCGCAGACTGTTGCTTGTGTTGGAGCGCGCTATGCCCAGTGTTTCCGCGATCTCTTCGGCGGGCATTGGGTTTTCGGAAAGGAACAGAAGAGCATGGACCTGGGCGACGGTGCGGTTGATGCCCCAGCGCGTGCCCATCTCGCCCCAATGGAGAACAAACTTTTGCGCGACGGGAGAAAGCTTTGCCATAAATGTCAGTCTATTCTGTCCAAACAGAAATTAGAGAAAGCATGCGGATCCGTCAATGGTGGATTTCAAAAGGAGCTGTGGCAGGCCTGCTTGCGGTCGATTGACCGCAGTGCGGCAAACTTGAGAAAATATTGTTGCAGGCTCTGGAATCGTTCCTATATTGCCCGCTCTCCGCATCAGGTGCGTGGGAACTAAACGCGGCCTGTGCGGTTTTTTTGTCGCCCGGATTACGAAGATCGGGCGGCTTTTAATTTAACGAAGATGCCAACAATTAATCAGCTTATTCGCAAGGGACGAAAGAAGGTTTCGGTGAAATCAAAATCACCGGCCCTGAAGAATTGTCCCCAGCGCCGCGGTGTCTGCACGCAGGTCATGACCCGCACGCCGAAGAAGCCGAATTCCGCGCTGCGGAAAGTGGCAAAAGTGCGGTTGACGAACGGCCAGGAAGTGATTGCCTACATTCCCGGCGAAGGACACAATCTCCAGGAGCACTCCATCGTGCTCGTGCGAGGCGGACGCGTGAAAGATTTGCCGGGCGTGCGTTACCACATTGTGCGGGGAACGCTCGATAGCCTTGGGGTGGACGGACGCCGGCGCAGCCGCTCGAAATACGGCGCGAAACGTCCGAAGGCCGGCGGAGATGCCGCAGCCAAGGATGGCGGCAAGAAGAAATAAATTTTAGCTCAGCAATAAGTACGGAAACAGCATCACATGTCTCGTCGGCGGAAAGTTTACAAAAAAGAGGAGAAGCTCGACTCGCGTTACGGAAGTCCCGCGGTCGCGCGCCTCATTTCCACCGTGATGAAGCGCGGCAAAAAGTCGCTCGCGGAGCGGATCGTTTACACCGCGATCGATAAATCGCGCGAAGGCTCAGACGCGGTCGATCCGCTCGAGATCGTCAACAAAGCGCTGGAGAATGTCCGGCCGCGCCTCGAAGTAAAATCACGCCGGGTTGGTGGCGCCACCTACCAGGTGCCGATGGAAGTGACGCCGGCGCGCCAGGTTTCTCTCGCGATGCGCTGGATCGTACAATACGCCGATAATCGTCGCGGCATGCCGATGGCGGAAGCGCTCGCGGCCGAATTGAAGGACGCCGCGTCTGGTCAGGGCAACGCGATCAAGAAGCGCGACGACACTCATAAGATGGCGCAGGCCAACCGCGCCTTTGCCCATTTCCGCTGGTAAATTTATGGCGACCGCGACTCTAGAAAAGGCAGCTGCGTCGGCGAATCCAAATTCGCCGGATCGCAAGTATCCGCTCGAGCGGACGCGGAACATCGGCATTGCCGCGCACATCGATGCCGGTAAGACGACACTGACCGAGCGCATTCTTTTTTACACCGGCATGATCCACAAGATCGGTGAGGTGCATGAGGGCACGACCGTGACGGACTGGATGGAGCAGGAGCGCGAGCGGGGCATCACGATCACATCGGCGGCGACCACTTGCGCATGGATGCAGAAGACCGAGCCGGGTGTTTACAAGATGTACGACGGCATCAAAATGCGCGTGAACATCATCGACACGCCCGGACACGTTGATTTTACCGCCGAGGTCGAGCGCTCCTTGCGTGTCCTCGACGGTGCAATCGCGGTGTTCGATGCTGTTGCAGGTGTTCAACCGCAGTCAGAAACGGTCTGGCGTCAGGCGAACAAATACAATGTCCCGCGCATCGCGTTCATCAACAAAATGGATCGCGTCGGCGCTGACTTCGATGCCTCGATCGACTCGATGCACAAAAAACTCGGCGCAAATGCGTGGCCGATTTTGATTCCGCTCGGCAAGGAAGATTATCTCAAAGGCCAGCTTGATGTCGTGAACCGCAAGGCGGTGTTCTATCTCGACGACGACTCGATGGGCTCCATCTACGAAGTGCGCGAGATTCCTGAAGAGAACAAGGCGCTGGTCGAAAAGGCTTACGCAACCCTGGTAGAACAAATTTCTAACATCGATGATGAAATCGCCGAGGCGGTTCTAGAAGAGAAGGAGATCACGCCGCAGATGCTCAAGGCGGGAATCCGTCGTCAAACGATCGCCAACAAGTTCGTCCCCGTGGTCGGCGGCTCGGCTTTCAAGAACAAAGGCGTCCAGTATCTCGTCGACGCGGTCATCGATTACCTTCCCGGTCCGCTCGACATTCCGCCAGCAGTCGGCATGGAGCCTGACACGCACGAAAAGATGGATGCGCCGACGGATGACAACGGCAAATTCTGTTCGCTCGCGTTCAAGCTTTGGAGCGATCCCTTCGTCGGAAAGCTGGTTTTCTTCCGTGTCTACTCCGGTTCGCTCAGCAAAGGCGACAACGTGTACAATCCGCGCACTAACAAACGGGAACGCATCAGCCGCTTGATTCAAATTCAAGCGGACAAGCGCGAGGATATCGACACCTGCTATTCGGGCGACATCGCGGCGATCGTGGGCATTAAAAACATCACAACGGGCGACACGCTCTGCGACGAAGATTTTCCGATCCTGCTCGAGCCGCCTTCGTTCCCTGATCCCGTTATCTCGATGGCGATCGAGCCGAAGACGAAGCAAGACCAGGAGAAGATGGGCATCGCGCTCCAGCGGCTCTCTGAGGAGGATCCGACCTTCAAAGTCTTCACCCACGAGGACACCGGCCAAACGATCATCGCGGGAATGGGCGAGCTCCATTTGGAAATCATTCGCGACCGGATGCTGCGGGAGTTCAAGGTGGACGCGAACGCGGGCAAACCGCAGATCGCCTACCGCGAGACGATCACCGTCCCGTCCGATGGCGAGGGCAAGCTGATCAAACAATCAGGCGGCCGCGGTCAGTACGGTCACGTCATCGTCAAGGTGCAGCCGAACGAGCGCGGCAAAGGCATTACGATCGAGAACAAAGTTGTCGGCGGCAATATTCCCAGGGAATACATCCCGGCCTGTAAGAAGGGGATCGAAGAAGCGATGCTCAACGGGGTGGTTGGCGGCTATCAGGTGATCGATGCGAACATCGATATCGTTGACGGCTCGTATCACGATGTCGATTCGAATGAAATGGCCTTTAAGCTGGCTGCGATTTTCGCGGTGAAAGACGCGTTCAAGAAGGCGAAGCCGATTCTGCTGGAGCCGATTATGAAGGTCGAGAACGCGACTCCGGAAGAATATCAGGGCGATATCATGGGCGATTTGAATCGGCGCCGCGGCAAGATTGAGAGCATCGAAGTGAAGGGAAATCTCACCATGGTCCAGGCTGAAGTTCCGCTCGCGGAAATGTTCGGTTACGCCACCGCGATCCGCTCACTTTCAAAAGGCCGTTCGAGCTACTCGATGGAGCCATCACATTTCGAACAGGTGCCCGCGCAGCTCGTGGCGGCCGTCCTTGACCAGAAGGAAACCAAATGACGAACGGCCAACGCATCCGCATCCGCTTGAAGGCATTCGACCATCGCATGCTCGATCAATCCGCGATCGACATCGTCGAGACAGCGAAGCGCACCGGTGCGCGCGTGGCGGGTCCGATTCCGCTCCCGACTTTAATCGAAAAATTTACGGTGAACCGTTCTCCCCACGTCGACAAAAAGTCAATGGACCAATTTGAAATTCGGACGCACAAACGCCTGCTCGACATCATCGAGCCGACCGCGAAAACGGTCGACGAGTTGAAGAAACTCAACCTGCCGGCGGGCGTGGATATTACGATCAAGATTTAGCGGTCTCAGCTTCAACCCATTTGCAAACCCACGACCATGAGCATCGGTTTACTAGGACAAAAGATCGGCATGACCAGCGTTTACGACGCGAATGGTCGGATGCGTCCGGTGACCGTGATCGCGGCGGGCGATAACGTGTTGCTGCGCCGGGTCACGGCGGAGAACGACGGTTATTCCGCGATCAAAGTCGGCTTCGACGTGCAAAAGGAATCGCGCGTCACGAAAGCGCGGCTGGGAGAATTCAAGGCGGCCGGTTCGGAGCCGAAGAAATTGATGAAGGAATTTCGTTTGGAGGCGGACGCACCGGAAGGCGAAATCAATCTGAGCGTCACGCAATTTCAGCCGGGCGACTGGGTCGATGTCATCGGCAAGTCGAAGGGCAAGGGTTTTCAGGGCGTGATGAAGAAGCACAACTTCCAGGGACAAGGCTCCTCTCACGGCTCGAAGACGCATCGGCGGAACGGTGCGGTCGGCAATCGATCCACGCCCGGACGCATTTGGAAAAACATGGGCATGCCCGGTCACATGGGTGACGAGCGCGTAACCGTCCAGAATTTGCAGGTGATGCAGGTGCGCGAATCGGAGAAAGTGATTTTGATCAGCGGCGCGGTGCCGGGATCCAACGGCAGCTATGTCGTGATCCGGCCTGCCATCAAGAAACCCGCGGGAGAAGAGAAGGCGAAATGAGCGCGAAAGTTTTAACCGCAGCCGCGGCCAAGGAAGCGAAGATCGAGCTGATCGAGAACTCTCGCGGAACGCAGGCGCTCCATGACGTTGTCGTCGCGATGCGCGCCGCGCGCCGTTCCGGCTCCGCGAACACGAAGTCGAAAGCGGACGTGAATCTTTCCGGAGCGAAACCGTGGCGGCAAAAAGGAACGGGTCGCGCGCGCGCAGGCTACAAATCATCTGTGATCTGGCGTGGTGGCGGTGTCGTGTTCGGACCGAAGCCGCGCGATTACTCCAAGAAAACTTCCAAGACCGTGCGTCGTCTGGCGTTCCAGAAGGCGCTGAGCGAGCGGATCAAGGCGGGCGATGTGCTGACGGTGGATAAGTTCGCCGTCACGGAAGCGAAGACGAAATCGTTTGTTGCGATGCTGAAAAAGCAGACCGACGCGCGGAAGGTTTTGGTGCTCTCGGATTCGTTCGATGAGAACACCTACCGGTCGGCGCGTAACATCAAGCCGGTCCTGCTCGCCACCGGGATGAACGTGAATGCGGAACAACTTCTCGCGTTCGACAAAATTTTGATCACGCCGTCCGCATTGGAACAACTGGCCGAAAGGATGAATCGCGAATGAACGAACCATACGATCTCATTCAGACCGTTCGGCTCACCGAGAAGGCTTCGCTCCTGAGCGAGAAGCTGAACAAATACGTTTTCCGCGTTTCACCGCGCGCGAACAAGATCCAGATCAAGCACGCGATCGAGAAATTGTTCAACAAGAAGGTCGTGGCGGTGAACACGTGCAATTACGCGGGCAAGAAAAAGCGCGAACGCCGCGCCGATTTCGGCCGCAAGCCGCATTGGAAAAAGGCAATCGTGACCCTCAAGGAAGGCGACAAGATCGATCTCGTCTAACTGGTTATGGCTCTCAAAACTTTTCGTCCACTTACTCCCGCGCTCCGGTTCAAGTCGCTGCCGGCTTTTACCGAGATCACGAAGTCCACTCCGCACAAAAGTCTTACCGAGGTGAAGAAGAGAAGCGGCGGCCGGAACAACAACGGCCGGCTGACTTCGCGGCACATCGGCGGCGGACACAAACAGAAATATCGTCGGGTGGATTTCAAACGGCGGAAGCACGGGATCGCCGCCGAAGTGACGGCGATCGAGTACGATCCGAATCGTTCCGCGCGCATCGCGCTTATTAAGTACACGGACGGCGAGATGAGCTACATCCTGGCGCCGGATGGACTGACGGTCGGCGCGACCGTGATGTCCGGAAGCGAAGCCACGCCCGATCTCGGAAATTCATTACCGCTCAGCGTCATTCCGCTCGGCTCGAACATTCATAACATCGAGATCGCGCCGGGCCGCGGCGGGCAGATCGCGCGCAGCGCCGGCCAACAGGCAACGCTGAGCAACCGCGAAGCTGGTTACGCGCTCGTCAAACTTCCTTCAGGCGAGATTCGCCGGATTCACGACAGCTGTTTCGCGACGATGGGCCAAGTGGGCAACGTCGATCACATGAACGTGGCGAGCGGCAAGGCCGGTCGCACGCGCTGGCAAGGCCGGCGGCCGCACGTGCGCGGCATGGTCATGAACCCGATCGATCACCCGATGGGCGGCGGCCAGGGTAAATCGAAGGGCGGCGGCGGGCGGCATCACCCGGTCAGTCCGTGGGGCCAGCTCGCAAAGGGATTCAAGACGCGCTCGAAGCACAAGCCGAGCGATCGGTTCATCATGCAGGACCGGAGGAAGAAGTAATTTTGATTTATGGCTAGATCGCTAAAAAAAGGGCCGTTCGTTGCGCCGCATCTTCTCGAGAAAATCGACAAGATGAATACGTCGGGCGTTAAGAAACCGATCAAGACCTGGGCGCGCCGTTCGATGGTGACGCCCGATTTCGTCGGCCACACCTTCATGGTCCACAACGGTAAAATTTTTATCTCCGTCTTCGTCACGGAGAACATGGTCGGTCACAAGCTCGGTGAGTTTTCGGCCACGCGTATCTTTAAGAAACACGGTTCGCACACCGCTAAGGTGACGAAGTAGTTGAGGAAAATTTTTGTAGTCTTGGGGTGCATGACGCTGGCTCGAGGGCTGGCGGCAGAGGGGAATAGTTCTTTGTCAGAATCCAAAATTGAAAATGCGACATCCCGCGATGGCGGGATGACCGCTGCGTCTCTTCTTTCACAGAACGAAGAGTTGCGGAGGCAGCTTTCGCTCGCGCGCGAGTCGGTCAAGACATTGACCGACAGCCTGGCGGCGTCGAATGTGGAGGCGGAAGTTTATCGCCGGAAATATTCGGACCTGCAGTTGCGGATGGAAGCGCTCGGGCTCGAGTCGGCGAACAAGGATCGCGCGAAGATCGAGCAGCGGCTGCTGAGCGCGGTGTCCGATCTGCAATTAGTGCAGAAGGAGCGCGAACAGTATCGCGACCAGGCGTTGCGTTTGAGCGAGGCGATTTTGCACCTGCTCAAGACTTCGACGGGAGGCGAGGCGCAGGCGCGGATGGACGTGGAAGCGCAGTTGCGGGCGACGAGTGAATTGATCGCGAAGGCGGAGAACGCTCCGGCGGAGACCGCGACATTGATGGACGGCAGCGTGATCAGCGTGAAGGAAGAATGGTCACTGGTGGTGGGCAATTTCGGGGAGAAGCAGGGGGTGAAGATGGGAATGCCGCTGCGGGTGATGCGGGGAGACAAGCGGATCGCGACGCTGCGGGTGGTGGATGTGCGCCAGAAGATTTGCGGCGCGGTGATTCAAGAAATGGGTTCTGAGAAAATTAAAGTGGGTGACCGCCTCCAGGCGGATGCCCGCAAGGATGTTAGTTCGAAATAAATTTAAAAATGCAAGTTAGCTCGACATATAAATACGCGAAGATTTCGCCCTTCAAGGTGCGCGAAGTCACGCGCGCAATTCAGGGCCTGCCGGTTTCGGCAGCGCTCGATCTCGTCGCGTTCAGCCCGAAAAAGGCGGCCGGCTTCATCGCAAAGACGTTGAAGAGCGCGGTCGCGAACGCGGAGAACAACGCGAATCTTCGGGTTGATGGCCTGGTCGTGAAAGAAGCGACCGTAGGCGAGGGGCCGACCATGAAGCGAATGATGGCGCGCGCCCGTGGAAGCGGCAGCCGCATCCTGAAACGCAGCAGCCATATCCGGATCATTTTGACCGACGAGATCGAGATCAAGACGCGGGATAAGAAAAAGGGCGGCAAGAAATCCGGCGGGAAGAAGAAGGCTCACACGAAGGCCACAAAGGGCACGAAGGAAAACAAGGCTGAGTTGAAAACTGAGAAACCTGAAGCCGCGGCTGAAGAGACCAAGCCAGAGACCAAAGAATAATTTATGGGACAAAAAGTTAATCCGATTGGTTTTCGTCTCGCGGTGAATCGCGACTGGCGTTCGAAGTGGTACGCCTCGCCGCAGGAGATGCCGGCGTTTCTCCACAGCGATCTCAAGATTCGCAACTACGTGAAGAAGAAGCTCCAGTTTGCCGCGGTCTCGAAGATCGTGATCGAGCGCGCTTGGAACAGTATTCGTGTGACCATCTACACGGCGCGCCCGGGCATCGTGATCGGCCGCAAAGGCGCGGAAATCGAGAAGATGACTGAAGAGATCTCAAAGATGGCGTCGGGCAAACAGATCAAGATCGACATTCAGGAGATCAAGACGCCGGAGCTTGACGCGCAATTGGTCGCGGAGAACGTGGCGTTGCAAATCGAGCGTCGGATTGCCTACCGCCGCGCGATGAAGAAAGCGGTGCAGGTCGCGATGGATTTTGGGGCGCAGGGAATTCGATTGCGCAGCTCGGGACGACTGAACGGCGCGGAAATCTCCCGTTCAGAATGGTACCGCGAAGGCAAGGTGCCGCTCCATACCTTGCGGACGCCGATTGATTACGGATTTGCGGAAGCGAACACGGTTTACGGCAAGATCGGCGTGAAATGCTGGCTGTGTAAGAAGGAAGAACCGGTTGCCGAGGCGCCTGGTGTTCTGCCGCCACCGCCGGAGCCGGCCCAGGTTTAATTTTTTTTAGGAGACTGTTATGCCATTGATGCCCAAACGCGTGAAGTACCGGAAGACCCAGCGGGGTAGCCGGAAGGGAACGGCTTCGCGCAATCTGCGAATTGATTTCGGCGAGTTCGGCTTGCAAACGCTCGAGCGCGCCTGGATCACGAACACGCAGATCGAAGCGGCTCGTGTGGCCTTGACCCGCAGCATGAAGCGTAAAGGCAAGCTTTGGATCCGCATTTTCCCGGATAAATCCGTTACGTCGCGCCCGCCTGAAACCCGAATGGGTAAGGGAAAAGGGCAGCCCGAGTATTGGGTGGCGACGGTCAAGCCGGGCAACATTTTGTTCGAGCTGGACGGCGTGACGGAGTCGGTCGCGCGCGAATCGCTCCGGCTAGCGGCGGATAAATTGCCGGTCCGGACGAAATTCCTGACCCGACACCACGTGGCCGCGGCCTAACGAATATGAAATTCAAGGAAGTATCGGAGATGAGCAGCGACGAGTTGGTGACGAAAAAACGCGATATGCGGCAGGAAAGCCTGCATCTGCGTTTGCAGCAGCAGAGCGGGCAATTGGAGCAGCCGAGCCGGTTGCGACTGTTGCGCCGGGAAGTCGCGCGGATCGAAACGGTTCTCTCCCAACGCGCCGCGAAAGCGGAGAAAAAATAAGGATTTATGGCTGAAGAGACTAACGAATCGAGCACGAACACGACTGCGCGTGGAGCCCGCAAGACGAGGACCGGCGAAGTGATTTCGAGCGGGATGAACAAGACGATTGTTGTTCGAACTGTCACGAGAGTGCCGCATGCGAAGTTCGGCAAAATCGTGAAGCAGATGAAAAAGTTTTACGCGCACGACGAAGAGAACAAAGCCAAGGCCGGCGACACGGTGCGGATCATGGAAACGCGGCCGCTGAGCAAATTGAAGCGCTGGCGGCTGGTCGAAGTGGTGCAGAAGTAAGAGGAAGATTTTTATGGTTTACCTACGATCCAGACTCGACGTGGCGGACAACAGCGGCGCACGCATGGCGACGATGATCGGCGTGATCGGCAAGGGCGGCGCGCAGTCGGCCGGCATCGGTGACGTGATTGTCGCCAATGTGAAAGAAGCGAGCGCCACCGGCACGGTTAAGAAGGGCGAAGTCATTCGCGCGGTCTTGGTGCGGACTCGGCAGCCGATCAAGCGCAGCGACGGCTCGATCCTCCGTTTCGATAACAATGCGATCGTCGTGATCGACAAGGATCTGAATCCGCGCGGCACCCGTATTTTCGGGCCGGTCGCGCGCGAGTTGCGGGAGCGGAACTTCATGAAAATCGTCTCGCTTGCTCCGGAAGTTTTATGAACCGAATCAAGCTGCACGTCCGGAAAGGCGACAACGTCGAGGTCATCTCGGGGAACTTTCGTGGTTCATCCGG
>JBEEHV010000017.1:0-438282 GCA_041167585.1 Verrucomicrobiota bacterium | reverse complement strand
CGATAAGCACCTTATCACCTGTTTCCACTCGCAAACGCGTAGAGATGTTGGAGAGCGAGTTCGGAAGGGACTCGGTCGTTTGCATCCCATCCGTCAGCAAATAAGAGCCAACGACCTCAATAGTCTTTACGGACGTGGTAAATGTAAAACCGTGCCAGGCCGGACCGCCATGGCCCGGTGGGTATGAGGCCTCGCCCACCAGCTTTCCGGCGGCGTCGGTGAAGCGAAAAATTGTATCGGTAGCAATATTACCGCAGATGTCTGGAGTTCCGGGGAAATTTTCCCAATACGCGCCGAAGGCCGAGACTGGTTGGGAGAAGGAAATTTTCATGCCCGCGCTTGCCGCGTCTGACCCCAGGAGAATTTTTCCGTCGGTCGGCCTGGCATAGAAGGTGCAAAGCAGAAACTTTTGAGACGTGGCGGTTTCCAGGTTATCTCCAGATATGACTGCGGTGCCTCCGAGGATGGAGATTTCTTCACTACCGAATTTTCTTACCGGAAATTCTTCCCACGTTTCCGAGTGAGTGCCGACAAACGGCGGTATCTCCGTCACAGCCGCGGCGGCGCTTTCTGACGCGTATCGCGGAGGCTCCTTTGCGATAGAAGAAATGGCCAGCGCGAATAACAGGCCAAAAATTGCCGCCTGCAAAGACGCCTTGAAGAGATTTTCGTTTCTCCCAAGCTGAAGCAATTGTCCCATATCCCGCTCCTGGATTGGAGTTGATCGACGTTGAAGTCCGCCTTCAACCCACAAAGGATGATGCGATTTGGGACAGCTCGGGTCAAGACAGAATGGGCGGCAAGCGGAGCGCTTGCCCTACAACCGGATTGTTGCATAGTGACGCCCTCTAAACGAAGCGCGGGATCGCGGGTTCCACGGCTGGGTAGCTCAGTTGGTAGAGCAGAGGACTGAAAATCCTCGTGTCGGGGGTTCAATTCCCTCCCCAGCCACCATTTTCTGAGAATCGGAAAAACCCAAAGCATGTTTTCAAGGCGGCAGTTTTTCAGCAGGCTCATTAACTCTGCTCACGACGTCGTCGAAAACAATTGGGACGATCTTGCCTTCGGCAAACCCGACCCTCATTACTCCAACCCAGAGGAAGGGGCCCAATGGTTGGATTTTATCGTGACCCACTGGGACGATCTGGTGGAGGCCTGGGCCCCGATCACGGACGCCCATTCCCAAAACGTGCTCGAGCACATTCTGCTCTATCGCGTCTTGAGCTACCTCCACGTCAAGCTGCCGCTCAACACCCCTGAGTATTGGGCGTTGCGAGAAAACCTCGACCAGTACGTGGTGGAACGGAACATCGATAAGAGTTGGATCATTCCGCTCTCGAAACTGGCCATCCGCGATTTGCAGTATGTAGGGCATCAGGGCGGGCTGCTCACGATCTTCTTGTTAGGCCAGTACTATTACAACCGGGAGGTGCGCATTCGGCCCGAGGTTGGGGACGTCGTGCTTGATGCCGGGGGCTGCTGGGGGGACACCAGCATTGCCTTTGCTGATTCAGTCGGGGACACCGGCAAGGTCTACGTGTTTGAATTCGTTAAGAGCAACGTGCGCCGCGCGACTGCCAATTTTGACCTGAATCCACGGATCAGGCCGCGCCTCGAACTCGTCGAACGCCCTCTGGGCCGGCGCAGTGGTGACGTCTTGTATTACGAAGACCGGGGACCGGCCACCTGGCTGTTCGAAACGCCTCCGCCAAATAGTGCGCAGGCCACGACCATCAGTATCGACGATTTCGTTGAGTCTCGTCAGTTAGACAAAGTGGACTTCATCAAGATGGACATCGAAGGCGGGGAATACGCCGCGTTGGAGGGAGCGACCCGGACGATTCAACGTTTCCAACCGAAGCTGGCGATTTCGATCTATCATCGGCCGGAAGACTTGTTTCTCATTCCGAAACTTGTCCTGGCCCTGGGGCTCAATTACCGACTCTTCGTCGATCATTATCTGTTGATCGATCAAGAGACGGTGCTCTACGCTGTTGCCGGGTGACCGAGTCCTGAATTGAGTTTCTCTCCATCTAAGGCCCACGGAAAGCGGCAGGAAGTTGAGTGCGAACAAGGGTGTCAATGCAATCGCTCCAGATCCAAAACTTTATCGGCGGTGAATTTGTGGCGCCTGTCGGCGGGAAGTATCTCGACAACATTGAGCCGGCGACAGGCAAACCGTATTCGCAGGTTCCGGACAGCGACGGTCGCGACGTGGAGTTGGCCGTGGCCGCGGCGGAAAAGGCGTTCCCGGAATGGTCTCGCACTCCGGCTATGGATCGCTCGCGCATTCTCCTGCGCATCGCCGACCTGATTGAACGGGACCTGGACAAATACGCGCGCGCGGAGTCGATCGACACCGGCAAGCCGCTTTCTCTCGCGCGCGGCCTCGACATTCCGCGGGCCGCCAGCAATTTTCGTTTCTTTGCGACCGCGATTCTCCACACCGAAAACGAAGCGCACGTCACTGACGGCGTCGCCTTCAACTACACGCTCCGGCAGCCGCGCGGCATTGCGGGCCTCATCTCGCCCTGGAACCTGCCGCTGTATTTATTGAGCTGGAAAATCGCGCCCGCCATCGCATGCGGGAACACCGCGGTGGCCAAACCAAGCGAGCTCACGCCCATGACCGCTTATCTGTTGTGCGAAACCTGCCGCGAAGCCGGCCTGCCGAACGGCGTGCTCAATGTCGTGCATGGGACCGGACCAAATGTGGGAGCGCCGATTACGGCACATCCGAAGATCGGCACCATCTCGTTCACGGGCGGGACGGTGACGGGGCGCAAGGTGGCCGAGACGTGCGCGCCGATGTTCAAGAAAGTATCGCTCGAGCTGGGCGGCAAGAATCCCAACATTATCTTCGCCGATGCCGACCGGGACGCGGCCATCGCCGGCAGCCTGCGTTCCTCCTTCGCGAACCAAGGCCAGGTCTGTCTCTGCGGTTCGCGCGTGTTTGTTGAGCGCTCCGCCTACCAGGATTTTGTCGATCGGTTTGTTGCGGCCGCCGCAAAACTGAAGATAGGCGATCCGTTGGAAGCGACGACAGACCAGGGCGCGATCGTGTCTAAGACACAACTGGAGAAGGTGAAGTTCTACGTCGAGCTCGCGAAGGAGGAAGGTGGAACGATCGCGCTCGGCGGCGCGACACCGGAATCGATTAACGATCGTTGCCAGTCGGGCTACTTCTTTCCGCCAACGGTCATTACCGGGTTGCCGGTTGCCTGCCGCGTTAACCGCGAAGAGATCTTTGGCCCGGTCGTCACGATCACTCCCTTCGACAGCGAAGAAGAAGTGATCGGGTACGCCAACGATAACGAATACGGCCTGGCCTCGAGCGTCTGGACGCAAAACCTCAATCGCGCGCATCGTGTCGCGGAGCAAATTCACACCGGCACGGTTTGGGTGAACTGCTGGCTCGTGCGTGACCTCCGTGTCCCTTTCGGGGGAATGAAACAAAGCGGCGTCGGCCGCGAGGGCGGCGAGGAAGCGCTGCGCTTTTTCACCGAGCCCAAAAACGTCTGCATCGCCAAATAACCGCGAAGCTTGTATCTGTGAGTATCTGTCCGTTGCGCGGCCTTCTCAGTGGGATTGCAGTTGTTCTTTCGATTAGCATTTCCAACCAAGCGACAGGTGAGCCTGCTTCGACTCGGGGCTCTCAGCAGGCGCACATGGTTCAGCGCGACGTTCCTCACAAGGTGCAGATGCAATACCTGTTGTTTCTGCCGAAGGGCTACGAAAAGAGCGCGGAACGCTGGCCGCTCATTCTTTATCTCCATGGCGGAACTCCGCGCGGGAACGACATTAGCCAGATGCTGAAATGGGGGCTGACCGAGAAAGTGGAAAAGGATCCTGACTTTCCGTTCATTGTGGTCTCACCCCAATGTCACACGGGAGAGATCTGGACCGATGTCGATGCATTCGGCGCGATCCTCGATGAAGTGGCACAGACGCATCGCGTGGATCCGGACCGCGTCTACGTGACCGGTCACAGCATGGGAGGACGCGGAGCCCTGTATGCCGCATACAAAATGCCCGAACGCTTCGCGGCGGTGATATCGCTCGGTCCTGTCAGTCTTATCGCAGCCTGGGCGGAGAAGCTGGCCGCCATTCCACTCTGGCTGTTTCACGGACCGAACGATCAATACACCCCGCTGAAAGAGGTCGAGGAATTGGTGCACGCAGTGGAAGGGGCCGGGGGCCATCCGCAACTGACCGTCCTTCCCGGCCGCGATCACTACATTCTCGATGTCTACGATCGGCCTGACCTTTACGAATGGCTGGCGAAACAAAAGAGAAGAACTCGCTGATATCTGATCTCCGACTTTTGATCTCTGGTTAAGCTTGGCTTGCACGGCCTGAATCGGCTTGAATGGCGCGATGAAGTATTGGGCGTTCATCAGCTACAGCCATAAAGACGCGGCTATTGCCGATTGGCTGCACAAGATGCTGGAAACCTATCGCGTTCCGGCGAGCCTCGTTGGCACGCCCAGCCGCGATGGAACGGTGCCCGCGCGCCTCATTCCGATCTTTCGCGATCGCGAGGAACTGCCGACCTCTTCGCAGTTGGGCGACAATCTGCAGAAATCCCTCGAGCAATCGCGCTATCTCGTCGTCATTTGTTCTCCGGCCGCGGCTCAATCGCGCTGGGTCGAGGAAGAAATTCGCGCCTTCAAAAAATGGCATGGCCGGGACCGGATCATCGCTCTCATCGGGAGTGGTATCCCTAATGCCAGTGACGGGCCCGCGACTGACGCCGAATGTTTTCCCTATAGTTTGCGCTTCGAAGGCGAGGGCGCGGAGTCAGCTCCGGTTCGGGTCGAACCGATCGCCGCTGATTTGCGCCCGGGTGGCGATGGAAGGCAACGCGCTGGTTTGAAAATCGTGGCCGGCCTCATCGGGGTTGGGTTCGACGATCTTTACCAACGAGAGAAACGACGCGAGCATCGGCGCCGGCTTTGGACAGGTGCGATTGCCGCGGCGGCGCTGCTTCTTCTCGCCGCTATTTATTGGTCGTTCCGAAAAGAGATCGGAGCGGTCCGGCAGGAGGCGGGATTGCTCAGCGCGGAGTACAAGGATATTCGTCCGAAGAATAAGGAAGCGGAGAAGCGCATCCTGGCGGCAGTGCAGGAGGTTGAAAAATCCCTGGATGCCCTGGAAGCCGCTCGGACCAACACCAAGACCGCGGACGAGTATAAATTGGCCTGGGCCAACGCGAACAATATTCTGACGAAACCCGTGCAGGAAGCGAAAGCGACCGACGAATCGATCTTTGCGATGGAATTGTCGAAACCCTTGAATGCCCGCATGGCGAAAATCTCCCCGGAATATCGGAAGGAATTGGAGAGACGAGTGGTCGCCGAAGCCACCGCGGCCTATGAAAAGCGCCGGGACGAAGAGAAAGCGCAGAAGAAAAAGTAGCGGAGAGATTCTTGACCCCGGACGTTCCGCCAAATTCTACTTTGACATGAGCGAATCCATCGAAAGCTCGCGCGCGGCTGAGCCCGTGGGCGCCTTCCCGCACGCGAAGCGGGTGGGGAATTTGCTTTTTCTATCCGGTATTGGCCCGCGTGTCCGCGGCAGTAAGGAGATTCCCGGCGTGACGCTCGATGCCGCCGGCAAAGTGGTTAACCACGACATTGAATCGCAATGCCGCGCCGTTTTCGAAAACGTTCGGTTTGTCCTCGAAGATGCCGGCGCCAGGTGGAACGACATTGTGGATGTCACGGTTTTCCTCACGCACATGAAAGAGGATTTCCCGGTCTATAACCGCATCTACGCGGAATATTTCGCCGGCGCGGATAAACCAAATCCGACGCGCACTACCGTCGAGGTCACCGCGCTGCCCACGCCAATTGCGATCGAACTGAAAGTTATCGCAGCGGTACGGTAGGGACGGCGCGCTGCGCCGTCCGAACGGTTTCGACACGTCCCGGACATCGCAGCGCGATGTCCCTACCAGATGGAATTTGCGGCCAGCCATTCCATGATGCGAAAATCGGCCGCATGAGCACAGCTCCGTCGTTTCGAATCCTGGCTGCGGATCACACTGGCATCACAGTTCGCAGTCTCGAGCGATCCCTGTTGTTTTGGCGTGACCTGCTTGGTTTCGAACTTTCCCACCGCGCGCATCAAATCGGTGAACTCGCCGAACAGATCACCGGCGTGCCCGGCGCCGAGATCTCGCTCGCTGTCCTTAAGACTCCCACCGGGCATAAGATCGAGCTCCTCGAATGGCTCGCTCCGCCTGCCCGCCAACATTTTCGCCCGCGGCCGTGCGATGTCGGTTCGGTGCACGTCGCGCTAACCGTGGACGATCTCGATGCGGTCCTCCACGCGATTGCTTCGTTCGGCTGGGAAACAGCCGGTGAACCGCAAACTCTTCGATTAGGTCCGAATGCCGGAAAGCGCGTTGTCTATGTTCGTGATCCGGATGGAACAACCATCGAGCTGATGCAGCCACCGCCTGAATAATAGACAGGATTCACGGGATTATTGGGATTAGGGTCTCGTGAAAATCGGGCTAATCCTCTCTAGAAATAACCATGCAGTTTTCCGTCGACGAAACTTTTTCTCTGCAACTCGATGCACAAGATCCGCTGCGCCGGTTCCGCGATCAATTTCATCTGCCGCTGCACCAAGACGGTGAGCCTCTGATCTATCTCGCCGGTAATTCACTCGGCTTGATGCCGAAGTCCGCGCGGAAAATTGTAGAGCAGGAGCTGGACGATTGGGCCCGGCTGGCGGTCGACGCTCATCTTGGTGCGGCCACTCCGTGGTATTCGTATCACGAGACGCTACGCGAGCCGATGGCGCGGCTCGTCGGCGGGCAACCGAACGAAGTGATCTGCATGAACAGCCTCACGGTGAATCTTCACCTGATGATGGCCACGTTTTATCGGCCGACGAAAGCGCGCTTCAAGATCCTGATGGAGGAACCGGCTTTCCCTTCCGACACCTACGCGATCAAAACCCAGATCGCGCATCATGGGTTCGATCCGAGGGAGGCTCTCGTGCTCGCGCGTCCGCGCGAGGGCGAGGCCACGGTTCGTCACGATGACATCGAGGCATTGCTGGAGAAGCAGGCCGGCGAGATCTCGCTCGTTCTCATCGCCGGCGTGAACTTCTTCACCGGGCAGTTATTTGAGCTCGAGAAAATCACGGCGGCGGCGCGGAAGCGAGGTTGCCTCGTCGGGATCGATCTCGCGCATGCGATTGGGAACGTGCCGCTGGCCTTGCACGATTGGAACGCGGACTTCGCGGTCTGGTGTTCTTACAAGTATCTGAATTCGGGGCCGGGCGCAGTCGCGGGAGCGTTCGTGCATGAACGCCACGCCACCAACCGCGAATTGCCGCGGCTGGCCGGTTGGTTCGGAAACGATCCGTCCACCAGGTTTCGCCTGCACTTGGAGCCAGAGTTCATCCCGGTTCCTTCCGCCGATGGCTGGCAGATCAGTAATCCGCCCATTTTCTCCATGGCGCCGTTACGCGCATCGTTATCGATTTTCGATCAGGCGGGCGGAATGGAAGCGCTGCGGGCGAAATCGATCAAGCTCACCGGTTACCTTCAGTTTCTCCTCGAGGGAGCCGGGCATTCGAAGTTCACGATTATCACACCGCGCGAAGAAGAGGCGCGCGGCTGTCAGCTATCGATCCTGGTCCACGAGCATCCGAAGGAACTTTTCGGCAAACTCGAAGCCGCCGGCGTGAAGTGCGATTTTCGCGAACCGAACGTGATCCGCGCCGCGCCGGCCCCGCTCTACAACACCTTTCACGAGGTATGGCGTTTCGCGAAGATCCTCGCCGATCATTCCTAGCCAGAGGCTAGAGCGATTTCCTTTTCGCTTTTTGTCCTCGCACGTACTCGAGTTCCTGCGCGGCCTTTTTGTCGTTCGGGTCCGTGGCGAGGCATTGCAGATATTTCTTCTCCGCCTGATCGAGCTGCCCCAGTTCGACCAGGACATAGCCGAGTCCGCGGCGCGCCTGAGCCAATTCGGCGGCTTTCGATTCATCGGGACCTAACGACGCCTGATCTTCGGCTGTCTGATAAGCTTCCATGGCCTTGGCCCAGTCCTTCTCGACCTTGTACACACTACCCAGTTCGCAAAGGTAGAGGCAATTCCACGGCGAGAGTTCCACTGCTCGCAGGATGGCCGTTTTCGCTTCCGCGAAACGCCCCAGGTCCTGAAGGGCGTACGCTTTCTTGAAGTACGCGTCCGCCCAGGTCGAGGAAAGGGCGATCGCCTTTGTATGGGGAAATTGTCCTTTGTTGATCTCAGCCCCAGCTTTCAGCAGATAGCCAAGACTCTCGGCCGAGGTGCGGGCGCAATAGATTTTATCTTTGCTGTCTCCATAATATTTTTTGAAGGCGGCGATGACCGTGTCGCATTTCTCGATAGCCTCCGGCAACTCTTTCCTGTCGATATGGGTCCGCGCTTCCTTGAGAAGTTTTACCAGATGCGGGTCTTTGTCGGGATCGGGCTCCGCCGCGGTCGCCTCGCTACGAAGTGCCAGAGTGGAAAGGAGAAGAACTCCGACAGCGAGATGGATTCGGAAGGTCATAAGAGCCGATAGTGCGAAATTTATGTCGGCTTTTCCAGCGCAATAGCTCACAAAGGTCGGTAATCACCTATGAAATACGCAATTATCATCGTTCGAGTTCTGCTTGGACTCATGTTCGCGGTCCTCGGTTCCAACGCCTTTTTCCATTTCATTCCTATGCCCCCGATGCAGGGCCAGGCCGGCGCGTTTATGGGGGCGCTTATCAGTAGCGGCTACATCTATCCAATTGCCGCACTTCAAGTCATTGGCGGTTTGCTCCTGCTCATCGGTTCCCGGTGCACGCCGCTGGGCCTCATGTTGCTCGGGCCGATCATCGTGAACATCGTCCTCTTTCACGTCTTCCTGGAACCCACCGGAATGCTGCTGGCCGGCGTCGTTTCACTCATGGCCCTTTTTCTTCTCTGGGTTTACCGCTTCAAATTCCCAGCCATCTTTCAGCCTTAGGAGTGCGAGTTACTTACGCGGACCTATTGAAGCCAGGAGTTGTTGGAAGCGCGAATTCTCTCGCAGCGGGTGCCATTGTGGATCCGTCTTAAGGTAGCCGTACGAGATATAGCCAGGGATACTCAGCAACGTTTGTAGTTCGTCCAAGGCATGGTCCTGGTCGCCGCTCGAGGTATAAACCTGGGCAAGTCCCTGGAGAATCAGCGGTCCGTCGTAGGCATCCCGGGCCACTGGCATCAGGGACAAAGCCTTTTGCGCCTCGGTTACGGCGAGTTCTTTCTGGCCCAGATTGGCGTCCACCTGCGCCAGCACCGCCAACGTCCGTGGGTCGTCTGGCTTGTTCGTTAATCGAGAGGCAAGGAGAGCGCGCGTCATAGTAAAGGCTGCAGCAGATTTCTCTTTATTGCCTTCGGCGCGCGCGATGAGTCCTTCATACCACGAGCGAGGAAAGTAGAAGCTGAAATCGACGTCTTGAAAGTTATCCAGGGGTGATGCCGCCAACACGCGGCGCGCTTCGTCGTAATTACGATCGATGATTGCTATCAATATTTTCCAGGAGGTTTCGGCTCCGCCAACATCGGTGCCCGGAGCGGCGGCCATGGCCGCCCGGAGCGTAGTCGGGTCGCCGGTTTCGCCGAAGTCGAGCGCGGCCCGACGAACGAGGGCAATCGGTTCGCGCATGCCCACGGCAATAGCTCGATCGTAAGCCAGCTTCGCCTCGGGAAACCGCCGTTCGAGCACGAAGGTATCAACCAGTAGGTTGACCGCATTGGGGTTACGCGGATCGAGTCTTACTGCCGTCGCGAAGTCGCGTTCCGCTTCAGTCCAATGACCCTGGCGCCGGTTGATATAGCCCGACAGGTTAAAGAACGGCAGACTGTTCGGTAATCCGGGTCGCGCAATCGCCAGTTGTTCCTGCGCATGTTCGTAATCGCGGTGGCAGCGAAAGAGATGATCGGCCATCGCGAGGTGAGCCTCCGCGGATTCGGGGCGCAGGCGCAGGGCGTTGTTGACCGCAGCTTCCCCGAGCAGATTGCGTTTGGGCGTCGGGTCGAGATCGAGAAAGTAGAGGAGGTTGTGCGCCCGTCCCGCATAGCAGTAGGCCAGGACAAAATTCGGATCGCGGCCGGTAGCTTCCTCGAGAAGCCGAACTGCCTTGAGCAAAGAGGCCCGAGGATCAGGCGCTTCCAGATAGGTGTCGACGATCTCCTTGGCCTGGAGATAAAGATCAAACGCGGCCAGGTCTAGCGTGGGCTTTTCCTCTATCTCCGCCTTTTGTTGAGGCGAGAGCCTGGCTTGAAGCTGGTTCACAATGGCCTGCGCCAGGTCGCTCTGAATGACAAAGAGATCAGCCACATCCCGATCGTAACTCTCGGCCCAGATCTGCGAATCGGTGCGCGCATCGATCAACTTCGCGTTGACCCGGATCCGGTTCGGCCCGCGTTGCACCGTGCCTTCCAGGATGTAAGCCACCCCGAGTTGCCGGCTGATCTCACGCACGTTCCGGTCCTTTTGATTGCGGTATTGCTGCACGCTGGTGTGGCTGATCACCTTCAAATCGGAAACCTTCGCCAGGTTGGTTAGGATCTGGTCCTGCACGCTGTCGGCAAAGAAGGTGCCCGCGTTATCCGGGCTCAGGTTTTCGAAGGGCAACACCGCGATGCTTTTGGCCGGGACGCCATTGCTCGACATGTCCGCCGTTTCCGCGCTGGCGTTGCGCCAAGGATGCCAGAACCAGTAACCGGCCAGGGCGAACGCAGCGATAAAGGTGCCGGCAACACCAACCAGCCAGAGCTGGCGCAGGTGGGTGACATGCGAGCCTCGTGAGTTGGGCGTCCGTCGAATCCCCTTGGCGGTGATGTCGTAAATCCAAGCCAGGACCAGGCTCAACGGAAAACCCGCCGCCATGAGCACAATGAATACTTGCTGGGCCCAGGGCGGCGCGCGGAAGATCGGCAGGATGGTCCCACCCACCTGGATCATCGCCGAAGCGAAAATTCCATAGCCGATCGCCACGCGGTAGACCCGGCGTCGCTTCAGCTCTTTCAGCACGGATCTCATCTGCGCACAACGATAGGGCCGCGTGGCCGGTCCTCGCTAGCCGAAAGAAAGCAGAGCGCGGGGAGCGCAGCTTATTTGAAGAATAAATGAGCTACGTCGGTTTCCTTATCCCAGTAGATAATCGCAAGGGCGGTTAGGTCGAAGGCGGCGTGCGCCACCATTAACATAAAAATTCGACGTGTGATCGCGAAGATAGTTCCGATGACCAGGCCGAAGATCACGGCTTGTTGTGCGCCAGCTAAGCGTTGCTCAGGATAGTGGAGCGCTCCAAACCAGACGGACGTGATCAGCACGGTCAATACTTTGGCCCACCTGGCGCGACCAAGGAGCCGGCCGAGACGTTCAAACATCCAGCCGCGGAACACCGTCTCTTCTCCGAAGCCGGCGACGATAATTAAGGCAAGGATCATCCCCGGAAGCGCAGCGGTGTTTCCCGCGAGGTAATGATAGGCCGGGTTAATAGGATCGGCCCCCAGCAATGGCAGGACGATCGTCTTCATGAGGAGTTTGAACGCGACTCCAAGACTGATGCCGCCCACGACGCTGCCCACCCAACTCTCCGGCCGCACGTAACCGATCGCGGGCCAGGGCGTGCATGACAACCGAACCCACAGCAGGACCAGGATCGCGCTGAGCGGAGCGACAACGAAGTTGCCCGCGAGGATAACGAGAATTCCAATCGGCCCGAAGCCGCGCAGACTCGCGGCGACGCGATCATCGCCCGTTGCGTTAGTCGATGTTGGCTTGCTCGCCTGCGCCGGCATCTGGTAACACGCAGCGACCAGAGTTAGCTGGCCGGGTTCATGGCGCCGATCCCAGCTTGTCGTCTATTTCTTGGACTGGCAGGTCTTGAGTGCCGCGTCGCAATCCCGCACGCAGTTTCTAAAGCGCGCGTCGCACGCGTCCGGATCGTAACCCTTGGCCTTACACTGCGCCTGGACGTGGCCACACGTTTCTTTGCAGCTATTGAATTTTTCCGTGCACTTGTCTGGGGTCACGGCAAAGACCATCATCAATCCGCTGGAGAGCGCGAGGAGTGTCACACATGCTTTACGTTTCATGCGTTTATCTTTCACTTTAAAATGAGCTCGTCTAGCAAAAGAATCGTGGCGGTTTTGTTTTGCTGCTTTCCTGAATCCCCGATTCATCCATCCTTCGCTCGTGCCTAAGTTTGTCCTTGTTGGGAGTGGTTTAGCCGGTGGCGTCCTCGCCGCTTTCCTCGGTCGTCGAGGAGTTACGGTCGATCTTTACGAGAGGCGGGCCGACCCGCGCGCGGGGAACTTTGTCGGCGGCCGCTCGATCAATCTCGCTCTTTCCACCCGCGGGATTCATGCGCTTCAGCAACTCGGCATCGCTGATGAGGTGATGCGGCACGCCATCCCAATGCGCGGGCGCATGATTCACGATAAATCCGGCGACCTGCACTTCGCGCCCTACGATCGCGACCCCGCTAAGTGCATCAACTCGATCGGCCGCGGCGCGCTCAACACCGCGACGATTGAAGCGGCGCAGCGTTACCCTAATGTGCGCGTCATGTTCAATCACCTTTGCACCGGCGTCGATCTGGCGACACCAGCCGCGCAGTTACTCAACACGGAGACGAACGAGCCCATCGTGGCGCAGGGTGATGCCGTCATCGGGGTTGATGGCGCCTTCTCCGCCGTCCGGCAGGCAATGCGACGGCAGCTCGCTGAGTCCCAGTATGACGAGAGTTATCTCCCGCACGGTTACAAGGAGCTTACCATTCCGCCAGGGCCGGATGGAGCATGGCTGTTGGAAAAGAACGCTCTTCACATCTGGCCGCGCAAAAGCTTCATGATGATTGCGCTGCCAAACCCGGATGGCTCATTCACCTGCACGCTCTTTTGGGAATTCAAAGGCCCACGCAGCTTCGAATCGACGAAGACCGATGACGAAGTGCGCCGCTTCTTCGACGAAGAATTTCCCGACGCGGTTCCACTCATGCCAACGCTGCTGGAAGACTATCGCGATAACCCGACCGGCTCGCTCGCAACCATTCGATGCGCTCCGTGGGTCTACCAAGGCAAGCTGGCCCTGGTTGGCGACGCGGCCCACGCCGTTGTTCCCTTCTATGGGCAGGGCATGAACGCTGCGTTCGAAGATTGCGTCGTGTTCGATGAATGCCTGGCGGAATACCCCGATAACCGCGAACGCGCTTTTGCCGAATATTTCTCCCGGCGGAAACAGAACGCCGATGCGCTGGCGGACCTTGCCGTCCACAACTTTATTGAGATGCGCGACAAGACCGCGTCGCGAACATTTCGAGCCAAGAAAAAACTCGATCACCTGCTCGAAGGTGTTCTCCCCGGCATCTACGTGCCTCTTTACTCCATGGTTTCATTCACTCGGATTCCATATGCTACAGCTGCGCGCCGCGCACGTCTCCAGGACGGCATCGTCTACGGCGTCCTTGCTCTCGCCGCGCTCGTGGCGCTGGGCACGCTCGTCTGGGTAATGATAGAAGCCATCTCATAATTACTTCTGTCATTCTGAGCTTCGCATTCGCTCAGGATGACAACCGTTTGGATGATGAGATGGCTTGTACGCAAATGACACGGCCCATCGGCGCGATAGCGAAGTAAGGATAACTCAGGACGAACCGGATTCGTCTACCACCATGGCGAT
The DNA here is from genome assembly GCA_041167585.1 of Verrucomicrobiota bacterium. Classification (GTDB taxonomy): domain Bacteria; phylum Verrucomicrobiota; class Verrucomicrobiia; order Chthoniobacterales; family UBA10450; genus AV80. The sequence goes on along the minus strand of JBEEHV010000017.1, from coordinate 424,572 downwards.
GCGGCGGTCCGGCACGAGCCACATGAGTGCGACTAACACGTAGATGCAGCCCGCGATCCAAGGCCGAATGAAGGACGCGGCAAGGCCTATGGCATAGAGAACGGGAGACAATTTGCCTTTCCAATCACGCCCGATGGCCAGGGCAAGCCGTGAGTGAGTGCCTTTCGCCGCGACAATGATGCTCTGGAGGATGTAGTAGGAGATAGCCGCCATGAGCAGGACTGCTCCATACAAGGCCGACGGCACCGCGGTGAAGTGGTTCTCACCCATCCACGCGGTCACAAAAGGAAAGAGTGACAGCCAGAAGAGAAGATGCAGGTTTGCCCACATCATCGAGCCGTTCACCTTATGAACCGCTTTGAGGAGGTGGTGATGGTTGTTCCAGTAGATGCCCAGGTAAATGAAACTCAAGACGTAGCTCAGGAAGACCGGGAGTAAGGGCTTCAACGAAGCTATGTCGGAGCCGTGCGGTACCTTTAGTTCGAGCACCATGATCGTGATAATGATCGCGAGCACGCCATCGCTGAATGCTTCGATTCGGTTTTTTTCCATCGATCCTACCGTAAGGGCAGAGCTACTCCTGCTTGAATCGCTCGCTTTCGTCCATGACTTTCAGACATATTTCAGTCGACACGATTAGATTCGGGCGATCCTAAAAATTATGTCGCGACTCATCATGGCCGGCGTCGCTCTGCTGGTTTGCCTTCCACTTGCATTGTGCGCGGAAGCGAATGATCGAACTCCCATGCCGCCGCCGGATCATCTGCTCACCTGGCCGGAGCTATCGAAGCTGCCGCTCCCTCCTGCGGGCGTCCGAATCAGCTATGGCGATGCGCCGCAACAGTTCGGCGAGCTGCGAGTTCCGAAGGGTGAGGGGCCGTTTCCTGTTTTCGTTATCATTCATGGCGGCTGTTGGCTGGCGGATTTCGAGTACACCTATTGCACGCGTCTGGCCGCCTGGCTGACCGAGCACGGGTTCGCCACCTGGACCATCGAGTTCCGAAGATTGGGCGATGAGGGAGGTGGTTGGCCGGGAACATTTCTCGATGTCGCGCACGCCGCTGACGCCCTTCGTGACATTGCAAAAACAAAACCGATCGACCCGCAACGAGTCTACGCCGCGGGACATTCCGCCGGCGGCCAACTCGCGCTTTGGCTGGCCAGTCGGGGTCAGCTCCGGAAAGAAAGTGAGCTGTTCGCGGCGGGCCCGATCGACATCCGCGGCGTGCTCGGACTGGCGGCCATCACCAATCTCTCCGAGTACCGCATAGGGCCGGCGAAGAGTTGCCACGCCTCAGTGGAACCTTTGCTCGGCGGCGGGCCGGATACGGTGGCGGGCCGTTACGCGGACACCTCGCCGATGCAACGTCTGCCCCTGGGTGTGCCGCAAGTCTTCATCCAGGGCGAGCGCGATCCGATCGTAAGCCCTGACTCCGTCCGGGCTTACGTAGCTGCATCCACCAAGGCTGGCGATAACACAAAGTTGCTCTCATTGGCGAACGCGGGCCACTTCGAAACCAGCGTGCCGATCGAGGCCAGCGAAGCCGCCTTAGGCGAAGCGTTGGAGTGGTTGACTAAATAGAACGAGGCATAGGTCGGCCGCCTGGACAGACCTCGCGCGGATAGGCCCTTTGCGATGGGAATGTTCACCGCGTAAGCTGCGGCCTATGAGCATGGAGATGGCGCAACTGGCTTTCGATCGCCATGAGATCGCGGACGCACTGCATCGCTATGCCTTTGGTCTGGATCATGGGGATGCGGATTCTCTCGCCTCCGCGTTGACAGAAGATTGCGTCCTCGATTTCCGGCCTGCAGGCGCCAAGCTGGAACTCGACTTCCCGCAGCTCACCGGGCGGCAGGCCATCCTGGACGCTCTCCTCCCACTCATAGGACCTCTCGATACCAGTCATACCACGAGCAATCTCCAGATCGAGATCAGCGGCGACACGGCCACGCTCTATGGGTATGTCTTGTCTCAACACTTTATGCCGCGGCAAGGCCCGCTTCGCGGCTCCGAGAACGCGCTCCTCATGAATCGATATGATTGCGAGCTCGCGCGCGACGGTGAGAAATGGCGTTGCAAACGCATCACCGTCGACAACGCCTGGATGCAAGGCGACCCGCAAATTCTCCATGCGCTGGCCGGGCGCCAGGCGTTGCGTGCGAAGTCGAAGCCGGCGAAATAACGTCAGCGACAACTGGGCCCGAAACCTTCGCGGTTAGTTCATGCTTAGCCGCCCGCCATTGCGCCCAGGATGACGAAGGTTTCGGCGCCGCTGGCGATGGCGTCGGGAAGGGGAGTATCGGGTGGATCGTGCGATAGGTCTTGCTCGCAGGCGAAGAAGCGAACGAACGCGCGGCGCTTTTGGGTGACGTGATCGCGGATGGTCCCCCGCAGCACGGGATAACGCGACTCGAGTGCATCGAGAATGGAGCGTTGGGTCACGGCGCCGCGTATCTCCAGCTCTACTTCGCCAGCTACTTGCGCGAGCTTCTGGAGATGGAAGGGGAGCGCGACGCGGATCATGCCAGCGTTTGCACTTCGACCGAGAGGACAGCGGGAAGATCGCGCACAATCGGTTTCCAGCTGTCGCCCGCATCGGCGGAGCCGTAGACTTGGCCGCCGGTGGTGCCAAAGTAGATGCCGCACTGATCCAAGGCATCGACGCACATGGCGTCACGCAGGACGTTGACGTAGCAATCGCGCTGGGGCAGACCGTTCGTAAGCGCTTCCCACTCGTTGCCACCGGTGCGGCTGCGGTAGACGCGAAGTTTGCCGTCGGGAGGGAAATGCTCCGAGTCGCTCTTGATCGGGACGACGTAAATGGTTTCGGGTTCGTGCGCGTGCACGTCGATGGGGAAGCCGAAATCGGAGGGCAGGTTGCCGCTCACTTCATTCCAGGAATCGCCGGCGTTTTCGCTGCGCATGACGTCCCAATGTTTTTGCATGAACAAGATACCGGGACGCGAGGAGTGCATCGCGATGCGGTGAACACAGTGGCCGACTTCTGCGTCGGGGTCGGGGATTTGATCGGAACGCAGGCCGCGATTGATAGGACGGAAGGTTTGGCCGGAGTCGTCGCTGCGGAACGCGCCGGCTGCCGAAATAGCGACGAAGATCCGCGCGGGGTTTGTCGGATCGAGAAGAATTGTGTGAAGGCACATGCCGCCGGCGCCAGGTTGCCAAAGATTGCCCTTGGCGCCGCGGAGGCCGGGAAGTTCCTGCCACGATTTACCGCCGTCGGTGGTGCGGAAGAGGGCGGCATCTTCGGCTCCGGCAAAAACGGTTTCGGGATCGGTCAGCGACGGTTCGAGATGCCAGACACGCTTGAATTCCCACGGGTGTTGGGTCCCGTCGTACCACTGATGCGTGCCGGGCACGCCGTCGTAAACGAATTCGTTGCCGACCGGCGCCCAGGTTTTCCCGCCGTCTTCGGAGCGCTGGATCATTTGGCCGAACCAGCCGCTTGATTGCGAGGCGTAGAGACGGTTCGGATCCACGGGCGAGCCTTTGAGGTGATAAATCTCCCAGCCCGCGAAGTGGGGACCATCCACGGTCCAGTTTTCGCGCTTGCCGTCTGAGGTGAGGACGAATGCACCTTTGCGGGTGCCGACGAGGAGGCGGACAGAGCTCATGCGGAAACCGTCGCAAAAGCAGGGACACCGGACAAGGGAGAATCACCGGAATGACGAATGACGAATGTCGAACGCGGAGGGGCGGGAAATCTTCGCAAGATTCAGATGGGCAAAATAATTGGGCGCCGATATTATCGCGGTCGATGAGTCAGGTGGAACAGCGGCAACCGGACGCGAATGGCCAAAACGCAGCAATGACACCCCATATTCTCAGCCTGGAATTGAAGCAGCGGTTTGAGACGCTCCGGGATTTGCTTCAGCGCGCTTTGTGGCTGGCAGAACGGTGCGCGGACATCGAGGCGGTCCAAATTCTTCGGGCCCGGCTGACCAATCTCCAGGCCGCGGCGTTGATCGTCATCGTGGGTGAGGTGAAGGCGGGCAAGAGCAGCTTCATCAACGCCCTGGTGCGGGAAGAAGTGTGCGAGGTGGCTCCGGGACCATGCACGGTCCGGATCCAGGAGTTGGTTTACGGAATCGACCGCAAGGTGGACCGCCTGGGTGAGGCCTGGCAGCGAGTTTACCTCCCAAAGGAAGTGCTCCGCGAAGTAACGATGGTCGATACGCCTGGGACTAACTCGATCATTCTAAACCATCAGACGATCACCGAGAATTATATCCCGCAAAGCGATCTGGTCGTCTTTGTCTTTTCCGCGGCTAACCCTCATACCAAGTCGGCTTGGGAGTTACTGACCCTGATCAAGAAAGAGTGGCACCGGAAGATGGTGTTTGTCCTTCAGCAATCGGACCGGGCCAGTCAGAAAGAGCTGACCACGAACTGGGAACATGTGAACCAGTATGCCCGTGACCGGCAGGTGGAGAACCCGATGATCTTCACTCTTTCGGCCAAGCGGGAGCTGGAAGGAACACCCGAGAGCGGCTTCAGCGAATTTCGAAACTACCTCTCAAACGCCATTGCCTGTGGAGAAGTCTGGCGAATGAAGATTGAAGGATCGTATCAAATGATCCGGGCGGTTATGGGCAAGCTCCTGGCTCATCTACGCGCGGAGAAGGAGTCGATCGATCAGGAGCGTGCTTTTTATAAGGAGCTCCTCGCGAAGGTGGACGCGCGGGAAGCGACAGCGAGCGCGTTGAAGCAGGCGATAGTCGAAAAACTTTCAAATACCTATAACAGCCTGGCCGAGCAATCGGAGGATGAGTTTGCCAAGGGTCTCCGGTTCGGAAACCTGCTCAAGCGGGCAGTGCCATTCCTGCGAGATAAGGATACCAGAACCTGGCTTCAGGATTTGAAGTCAAGGTTCCAGGACTCGGCCCATCGTGAGATCCAAGTGGAAGCGGCAGGCGTATCGAAGGACCTGTTCGATGAGGTTCGGGCTTTGATGGACGACCTGACTCAAAGCATCGAGCAAAGGCAGGAACGCACTCGAGAAAACGCGCAGTTGCCGCAAGCGGATGGTCACTCGGCCATGCTGCAACAATTGCGCGCGAAGTTGGAAGAGATCCGCGTGGATGAAGACATCATGAAAGGCAAGGTCGCGGAAACCAAGGATGTGAGGAAGCTTGCCCTGGCGGGCAGTCTGCTGGCTGGCCTGGGGATAATCATCGCGGCCCTTTCACCCATCCTGTGGCTCGATATTACCGGTGGAATCTTCCTGGCTACCGGCATCTTCCTGGTGGTGGCGGGATTGATCTGGCGCCGGTCGAGTGTCTTGAAGGATTTCAAACAAAGGCTGGGGGATTCGCGGCAGGAATTTCACGATCGGTTGGAAGCTGAGTTCAGCAAGATTTTCGAAGGGCTCTTCTATGAAGTGCGCCACGCCTTGACTGAGACGCTTTTCCGTCTCGATCTACAGGCTTCTTTTAACGCGCCGCTTCTACAGGATACGTTTGCCATCGGAGAGACCGCTTCTGACATGGTGATAGTTTCGCAGCGTCTCCTGGTCACGGAACAACCGGCTGAGCCCTCAGTCGCGGCTTAGGAAAAGCAGCCCGCTGGGCCCCCGATGGTCCTTTTTATTTCGTCGTATCTTTGTCATGGCATCCGCGACTACTTCGGTTTTCGGCAAGGCGATCCCGACTTCGAGCGAGCGCGCGAAAACTTTGCCGCAGTGCTACTTCGTGGACCCGGAGATTTTCGCACAAGAGCAGCAGCGAATTTTCTCCCGGCAATGGGTTTTGGTCGGGCATAAGAGCGAGATCGGGAAGGCGGGCGATTATTTCGTCACGGATGTAGCTGGGGAGAGCCTCATTATCGTGTCGGACCAGAAGGGCGAAACGCACGCGTTCTACAATGTCTGCCGTCATCGAGGGACCAGACTGTGTCAGGAATCCCCCGGGCATTCCTCCGCCATTCGCTGTCCTTATCACGCGTGGACCTACTCTTTGGATGGAAGGTTGATCGGCGCGCCCCACATGGACGAGGTGCCCGGATTCGACCGGGCCGAATACTCACTTCATCCGGTTAAGACGACCGTTTGGGAGGGGTTCGTTTTCGTGAATCTGGCGGATGAGCCCACCCCGCTGGAGGAAGTGTTCGCCCCTGTAACTGGGAAGTTCAGCCATTGGAACCTGCCAAAGCTACGCTCCGCGCGCAGGGTCGAGTATGATGTGCACGCCAACTGGAAGTTAATTTTCGAGAACTACTCGGAGTGTTATCACTGCCCGGGGGTGCACCCGGCGTTGCAGAAACTGACCCCGTACGACCTGGCTGAGAACGATCTTTGCGAAGGACCTTTCCTGGGCGGCTTCATGCCCATCACGAAAGGCCATAGCCTTACCGTGACCGGGAACGCGTGCGCGCTTCCCGTAGGCGACATTCGAGGGAAGGACAACGAGCGGGTGTTCTACTACTCCATTTTCCCAAACATGCTCCTGAGCATGCACCCTGAGTATGTAATGGTGCATCGACTCTGGCCGCAATCTCCCGAGCGCACGCAGATCGTTTGCGACTGGTTTTTTAACCCCGAGGCCTTTGAGCGGTCCGACTTTCACCCGGACGATGCGGTCGAATTTTGGGACGTGACGAACAGGCAAGACTGGCATGTTTGCGAATTAAGCCAGCTCGGTATCGCCTCCCGCGCTTATACGCCCGGGCTGTATTCGTCGCGGGAAAGTATCCCGGCGGCGTGGGACCGGGAATATCTGCGCCACATGGATTAGACGGGGGATTTCAGGCCGAGAAATTCGCGCGCAGTTCCTGCCAAAGCTTGCACCTGCTCTTTTGGCGAGAGAATTGATTCGATCAGTTCGCCCGGGTGCTCTTCGCCGAGCGGGAACGGGTAGTCCGATCCGAGCGCAACGCGTTTCGCTCCAAAGAGCTTGATCAATAGCTTCAGCGCCTCGGGATCGTGGACCAGCGAGTCCACGTAAAACCGTGCGGGCCGGTTGCCCTCAGCGAGATAACTTCTCGGGTTCGTCTTGCTGTCGGTCGCGCATAAATCGGGGCGCACCTGAAACCCGTGCTCGATGCGACCGGCCGTGATGGGGAAGGCACCCCCGCCATGTGCGAAAGCAACGCGGAGTTTCGGAAACCGGTCGAACACGCCGCCGAACATCATGGAGCAGATGGCGAGGGAAGTTTCGGCCGGCATACCGACAAGCCATTGCAGCCAATATTTCTGCATGCGCTCTTTCCCGAGCATGTCCCATGGATGCACGAAGATGGCCGCGTCGAGCTGCTCGGCCGCGCGCCAGATGGCATCGAGAGAAGCGTCGTTCAGGTTTCGGGTGTCGCTCCGTCCGCAATGCGAGTTCGCATCGACGTGGGTGCCGATCTGCGCTCCGCGCAGACCCAGCTCGCGGACGCAACGTTCCAGTTCGCGTGCCGCCAGGTCGGGATCTTGCAACGGGATAGTGGCAAGGCCGGCGAATCTCGTCGGGTGCGCACGGACAACGTCGGCAATGTGATCGTTCAAGCGCCGGGAAAGATCGAGCGCATCGGCCGGCTTCGCCCAGTAACTGAACATGACCGGCACGGTCGAAAGCACCTGCATGGTCACGCCTGATCGATCCATTTCCTCGATGCGGCGTTTGGGGTCCCAGACGTTGTCAGTGATCTCGCGAAAGACGCGATCGCCAATCATCATCCGCGCGCAGCATGGCCGATGGTGCTCCAGCCTGATGAATCCGCTGTAGCCGTATTTCGCGTCGAGGTCCGGCCAATCCCGCGGGAGGATGTGCGTGTGCAGGTCGATCTTCATGGTAGGGACGCCGCGCTGCGGCGTCCAAGAGTTTGCCTGCCACGGGCAACGCCTTTAAAACCCGAAGATCTTGTCGCACGTCGCGGACAACGCAGCGCGCTGTCCCTGCCAGGAGAAGGCCGCCGCGACATGCGTCACTAGAACGCCTTGGTCGGCCCTGGCTGCTCTACTTTCGCTCCGCAGCTCTTGCAGGTCCGCCGCGCGTCGTCGTTCCAGAAGTCGAGCATGGCCTGGCTGAAATGCTGGACGATGTCACCGCAATCGAAATCGATGTCTTCGACCAGCGCTCCGCAGTTTTCGCAGTAAAAGATGACGTGCTCATGCTCACCGGCCGACCGGCGGCGTTCGACCACCAGCCCGAGGGTGTCGGGCGGGCGGACCGGTGCGTGCGGGACATTGGGCGGAATAAAGAACGTTTGGCCTTCGCGCACGAGGTGATCCACGATCCGGTCGCCCTCGCGGATGCGCACTTTGATGTCGCCCTTAAGCTGGTAGAAGAATTCCTCGGAATCGACCAGGTGAAAGTCGTTCCTGGCATTGGGCCCCTTAATGATCATGACGAAAAAGTCCCGGCCGTCGTAGAGGTACCGATTACTCACCGGCGGTTGGAAGAGATGTCGATTCTCTTCGATCCAACTCGTTAGGTCGACCGGCACCTGGACGCTGGTGGTAACGGGAGATTCGGAGGTGAGCGATGGAGGCTCGGCGAGATTAGCCATGCCCCGAGGCTATTTCTTTTGGCGGGCAGCGTCAAACGCGCCGTTATCCCGAAGCTAAAACTTCAAGGTGACCTGGGTCGCGACGAGGTGTTCGCCTTCCTGCGGAGAATTTTGCCGGCTGAAACTGTACTGGAGCTTCGCCTGCAAATGATCCGTGAAACGATACCCGAGCGCGGCGTCGACGCGCCAGATGTCATTGCCCCATTTCGCGCGGCTTTCTTCATCGCGAACGGTGGCGAAAAGCTGCTGGTTCCAACGCACGGCGGCGAAAAGTTGCGGCGCGAGTTTGTATTTTACCTCGAAGTAATAGGCGACGGTATCGGCATTGCCGATTAGCGGCACTTCGAAGCGCGCCTCGTACACTTCCGCCCACAATTGCAGGCGATGCCACGCGAAGGAAAGGTCCTGCGCTAAAACCAACTCACGGTAATCTGCGATATCGCGAGCGGCTGGAAGACTGGAATTCGCTTCAGCAAGAAGATAGGGACCTCCGCTCGCGGAGAAGCCAAGATTCCACATTTCGTTCGGACGAAAACCGACGCGGCCGCTGAAGGTGGGATTTTCGAAACCGACTTGCGTGATGCTCCACGATTCAGGGCGCGACGCGAGCGCCGCGTTCTTCATTTCCACAGCGTAATCGAAATTGCCGACCGTGCCGGAGACCGCGACGCCGCTCGCGTAACTCGGACCCCAGATGATGGGAACGCGCAGATACTTGTCGGAATAATCGCCGTCATCGTATCCGCGGACATGCGCCCAATTCAAAAGAGTATCGACTTCATCCGGTGCGGAGCTGTCCCAGATGCCGGTGATATTTTCGTAGGGCAGCGGCGCGTTAATGAATGGATTTTGCCAGGAGTCATGCCGCGAAACCCAGTTGCCGACCACGGTGGCGAATTGGCCGACCTGGATCTTGACGCTCCGGGTCGGACTGTAGCGGAGAAAATATTCATCCAGCCGCAGCTCCGCGCCGTCGTCGCTCGGATCGAACCCGCGGTCCACTCGGGTCTGCGCGAAGAAATAAATCTGGGAACCAATCTGCGCGTCGACAAACAAGGTCAGTCGCGGGTTCAGCAGAAATTCGCGGTCGGCAAAGATGAGGGCGGGCGCGGGTCGATCGATGAAATACATTTCAACATCCACCAGCCCGCTGATCTGAAGGCGAACGCGATCCTGGGCGTCATGGAAGTAAAGCGCCTCGTGAATGTTTTCGAAATAATCTCCGCGAGCGGTGAGCCGAAGCGCCACCGAGACCGCAACAATCAGCGCCAGCCAGCGGAACAAACGGAACAGGAGGGAAGAGTCAGGCGGCATGGAGAAGTTTGCCGATGGTTTTACGCAACGCGTCGAGTGTAACCGGTTTGCTGAGGACAACGTCGACGGCCTGGGGTTGGGAACCGGTGACTTCGATTAGCGCCCCGAAGCCGGTCAACATGATCACCGGAATGTCGTGCCGCACCTGTTTCAGAAAGCGCGCGGTCTGGTCGCCGCTCATCTCCGGCATGACGCGATCCAGAACGACGAGATCGAATTGGTTCCGCCGGAATTTTTCGAGCGCCTCGCGGCCGCTGCTCGCGGTGGAAACGGCATGTCCGTCACAGCGCAGGTAGGCCGCAACGACCTCCAGCACCCGGGGCTCGTCATCCACGATTAGGATATTCAGGCGCTCCGTCGAACGCGGCCCGGCTGGGGTAATCGCTGAGAGCGGAGAACTTTCTGCGCGCGGCAGCCGGATGATGAAGGTGGTCCCATTTCCGGCAGCCGATTCGATTTCCAATTTTCCACGATGTCTCTCGACGATCCCATAGACCATGGAGAGGCCGAGGCCGGTGCCCCGTTCGCCCTTGGTGGAAAAGAATGGTTCGAGACAGCGCTGGCGCACACTTTCCGTCATGCCGGTGCCGCTATCTCTGACGCGGATGACGGCGTCGTCGTCCTCGACCGAGGTCTCGAGCGAGATGCGGCCGCCTTCCGGCATGGCGTCCACGGCGTTGAAAATAAGATTGGTTAACACTTCGCGCAGAGCGGACTCCTGGCCCGCGACATAAGGCGACGCCTTGGCCTTGGCGACGACCTCGACGGTCAGGCCGCGGGCCTGGGTTTGATTGCGCCACTTCGGTTCGGTCAGGGCGACGGCTTGCTGCACGATCTTGGCCAAATCAACCACGGGAAATTCCTCATCGGTATCGGCGGGCCGGTAGAATTCGCGCAGCCTGCCCACAACATTGGCGGCGTCTTTGGCCGAGGTGCGCAACATTTCGAGGCAGCGGCGGGTCTCTGTCTTGTTTTCGAGCAGCGCGTCATTTTCCAGAAGGAGCTCGGCGAATCCGAGAATGGGCGTGAGCGTGTTATTGAAATCGTGCGCAATGCCACTGGCCATCCGCCCGATGGCGCTCAGCCGTTCCTGCTGGATGACCTGTTGCTGCGTTGCCTTCAATTCCTCCAGCGCTTTCTCGAGCTCGCGGTTGCTCGCTCGCAAGTCGTCCTCGGCTTGCTTGCGCCGGGTCAGGTTCTCCACCGAACCGGCCACGATTTTCTCGACCGGTTTGGAGAGACCTTTGGCCAGGAACAAACTGGCGGCGAACCCAAAGGAAAGAACTACGAAACCAAACGCGATGATCTTCCAACGCAGCGCCTGTTCTTCCTGAATCGAGGCCGCGAGGGGGTAGAGGCAAACCTGGTAAGCGGGCGCGAATTGCGTCTCCGGATCGAGCGCTTTGTAATACAGAAAATGAGGACCGCTTTCGAGGTCGATCGGGAAATGACCCGCGGTCTTCTGGGCCGAGGCGGCGCGAACGCGTTCACCTACGAGACGTCGGTCCATGGCGTCGAGGCCCTCAAGGTAAAGACGTTGGTTTAGCCAGATGCCGCTTTTGATCGTGCCCACGCGGTCGGTCTCCGTGTCTTCGAGATGAGTGATCGGAAAGCCGACCACGAGGGTGCCCAGGCTTTTTACGGTGGTGTCCCGGATCTTCGTCAGGACAACTTTGCGCAGAGCCGAGGGCTGATTCCCGCGGGCGAGCGCGATGAAGCCGACCGCCTGGTCGTCATCCTCCCGCAGCCCTTTGGCCATTTGGGATAACGTTTCGTCCAACGACGCCTGGTCGGCCAGACCGACCGGATGATTTTCAGGAGAAAGGATGGAGCCGGCGGCATCGAGGAAGCGGAAGAACGAGGCGCGCATGATCTCCGGCGAGCTTTCGGCGGAAGCGCCTGAGTGTTCCAGGATGCCTCCGAGTTCCGTGAGCGCGTTGGTATACAGGTCATCGACGTCTCTTTCTTCCAGAGCCGCACGCAGCCGCACCGCATGCGAAAGCGCGAGGCATTTTTCCGTGATGATACCCGATTGCGCTTCCTGGATTTTTAGAAACGACTGGACACGATTTTGGAATTGCGCGTCGAGAAGTTGCTGATGATTCGTCCGCCGGTTTTCTTCCGCGAGATATACCGTCGCGGACGTGACCGCGAAGACGACGAGCATCATCGCCAGAAGCAGCTTCGCCCGGAAACTGAGCCGTCCGGTGAAATTATGGTTGAAGTTAATGGCCTGGTTACTTCGCTGGAAAATCGACATGCAAAGTCATGCCGGTTTTCAATTCCACTGGACGCTGCCGGATATCGTCGCCAGCCACCCAGGCTTTGAGCACGTAATTCCCAGCCGGGAGATGTTCCAGCCGGTAGCGACCCGCGGTGTCGGTTTTCTGAAAATGCGGCGTCTCCAGGACCAGGATAACGCCGCGCATTCTTTCATGAATTTCGCAATGGATGGTGACCGCGCCGGGCTTGTCGAAAACGACCGTGGTCGGCTTTTCGTCTTTCCGAAACCGGCCCAGGTCGAAGCGCTTGATCTTCGAGTAGGAAAAAACGTTGTGATACGTGTCGTCCATGTTCGGAAACTCGACTGAACTGCCGACCAGGATGGGCAGGAGATCGGGCGCGAACGCGATGTTCTTTTGCGCCACTTGGGCGGGGGCATTGGACGCCGGTGGAGGCGCGAAATTGCCCTCGAGATAAACCACCGCGGCCGGGGGGTTGGTCGGGGCAAGGGAGACATCCGCGCCGGCGGAATACCGTTGATTCAGGCCGCGGTCGGACGAGGGCTTTGGCAGTTGGACTGTGCCTTCAATAACTGCCTGAGCTCGGATAGGTCCGACCGTTAGGCCAAGGGCAAATACCGGGAATAAAAACCGAGGGAGCACAGATCTTCTGGAGATAGCGAGAAAGGTGCCAGCTTGGGCTTCCTTGGGAACTAAGCGCCGTACACTACCCGCTTGAGCTCCGGCAGCGGAGCGACCAAGGTAGGTTTCCAGCGATGTCCGATCCCACAGGACCGCTGCAGAATACGATCCAGGCTCTTCTGACTGAGAACCTCAATGGAGTGCGAGTCCTCGAGATTCTTGCCGTGATCTATGCTTGGACCGGGGAGAAAGACCTCGCGTGCGAACAGCTGGAGGTCATCACAAAACTTCCTGCGTCCGTCAGCTATGGCCAACTGCGTCTGTATCCTTACTGGGATCCTCTGCGCGGCTACGAGCGTTTTGAAAAGATTGTCGCGTCGCTTGCGCCAAAGGATGTGGAGTAAACGCTACTCCGTTCGCAACGCCGCCATCGGACTGATGCGCGTGGCGCGCCGCGCCGGAAGCCACGTCGCGAGAATCGCGGCGGCGGCGAGCAGAGCAGGCGCGACCGTAAACGCGATCGGATCGAGCGCGCCGACTTCGTAAAGTAATCCGCTCAGGATTTTTCCTGTCCCCACGGCCAGGAGCAAGCCGAGGACAAGACCGCACAGAAGCATGATGGAACCTTCGCGGAGAAACATGCGCAGCACTGCGCCTCGTTGCGCACCCAGAGCCATGCGAATGCCGATCTCCCGTGTCCGCCTCGCCACGGAGTAGGCCTTCACGCCGTACAGGCCCACCACCGCGAGCCCGAGCGCGAGCGCGCCGAAGACCGAGAACATGGCTGCACCCGCCCGCACGATCCACAGCTGAAGATTGCTCTCGAGATGTTGTGCGAAGGTCTTGAGCGAAAGAATCGGCAGTGCGCCATCTACCTCGCGCACCGTGCGCCGTAACAGATCGGCGGTCGCGATCTCGCTTCCGGGAGCGAGCGTGCGAAAACGGACAAGGAAGGAGACGTTGCTTTGAAAGCCGCGCCCAAACGGGACATAAATCGCGCCGCTTGGATCGCTTTGGAAAAGTTCCCGGCGTGTATCCGGGACGATGCCGACGATCTCGATGGTTTCGCCGGGTTTGATTCCACCGCTGAGGTCTTCGCTCATTCCCACGTGAGAATCGCTCCCTTTGGCGCGCGGCGCTTTGTCGTTCGCAAATTGAATACGCTGTCCGAGCGCGTCGCCTTCCGGCCAGAGTTTTTTGGCCAGAGCTTCATCGATGATTGCCACCGCGTTACCGCCGGGTTGCGTCGACTCGGCTTCACTGAAAGCGCGGCCGCGCAAGATCGGCAATCCCACCGTGAAAAAGTAGTCAGCGCCCACGCTGTTCCACGCCGCGCCGAACGCCAGCCCTTCCGCAGCCGTCGCCGGTTTTGCGTCGGGCGCGGGCTGCAAACCCGCGCGTTGTACATTCTTGCTCAGCGAGATCATGCCGAACGGAATCGTCGCGGAAACACTCACGTGCTCGACCCCGGGCAGCGCGGCCAGCCGCTCGTTCAGATTGCGGTAAAGTTCCTGTCCGCGTTTTGCTTCGTAACCGGCGAGGCTTGCATCCGTCTCAACAATGAAACTGGCGCCCGGTTGCAGGCCGGTATTTACCGACGCCGCTTTGCTCGCACCGCGAATGAACAATGCCGCCGCGGTAAGCAACGCGAGGGAAAATGCGATCTGAATGACAACGAGCGGATTCCGCGGCAGAAATTTCCAGCGCCGCCGGAACACGTCTTCTCCCGCTTGTTCTTTCAAGTCAGCCACGACCGCGCTGCGGGAAAGTTTGAGCGCCGGCCCGAGCGCGAAACCAATCGTCCCCAAGACGCAAAAACCGAAGGTAGCGGCCAGAATGGCAAGGTTCGGTCCTCCCAGCCAAACGATGTCGAGCGGCAGCATCGTCTTGAGCGACGACACGAGAAGATCGGACGACCAAAGGCCGAGGACAAGACCGCACGCGCCGCCCAGCAGGGCCAGCACCAGGCCTTCGGTAAGAAGCTGGCGGACAATGCGGCTGCGGCTGCCGCCGAGCGCGAGTCGGATCGCGATTTCTTTGCGGCGGGCAGTGCCGCGCGCCAGCAACATGTTCGCCAGATTCAGACAGGCCACGAGCAAGACGACGACCGCCATTCCAAGAAGCATCGGCGCGATTTTCGACATTCCGCCTGCCCCCGAGGGACTAGTGCTCGTGGAGAAACGCGAGATCGGTGTGGTCTGGAAAGTTTGATCTTTCTGCTCGACCGGGAATGCGTTTTCTAAATTCGCGGCCAGACCTTTCAACGAAGGCTCCGCGCTGGCGGCCGTCATTCCCGGCTTGAGTCGACCGACGACGAGCAATTGCTGCCCCGCGCGATCGCCGAGCTTCGTGTTATTTTTATCGGCGAAATCGTTTGCTACCTGGTCGTAAACGCCCAGGGGCAGCCAGACTTCCGGTGCGATCACTTGCATCAGGCCGGTGAAACCTTTCGGCGCGATGCCCACAATCGTGAATGGGTGGCCATTAATGAGCAACTGCGAGCCGAGCATCGCGGGATCGAGGGAATGCTTCGCCCAATAACTGTAACTGACCACCGCGACCGGCGCGCCCTGGCCGGGTGTTTCTTCTTCCGGTGAAAAGGTGCGGCCCTTCGCCAGCGGAATTCCGAGCACCGAGAAATAATTCGAGCTCACGGTGGCGGCGAGGGCGCGGCGCGTGTGGCCTTTTTGCCCGAGCCCGACCATGGCCAGATTGTAGGCCATCGTTTCGGTGAAGACGCTGTTCTGCTCGCGGATGTCCCGATAAGTCGGATAGGAGAAACCGCGGAAGGTTTTAGGGTTCTTTTTGTCCTGCGAAAAAACCTGCACGACTTCCTGGGGCTTCGCGTAACTCGGCGGCGCGAAGAACATCGTGTTTACGAGGCTGAAGACGGCGGTGTTTGCGCCAATGCCGAGCGCCAGAACGATCACAGCAGCGATAGTAAATCCCGGCGCCTTCCAGAGCTGCCGGATCGCGAATTTCAAATCGTGGACCATATGGAGTGAGATGATGGCTCCTGGGCGTTTGGATTCAGAAATCGAGAACTGTTCGTCGTAGTTCTTATCCCTTGTGCAAAAGTTGCGGGTCGCGCGCGCCAAAGCGACTGTCATCCTTCATGTCGAAAACTCGCGGCGCTCTCGCTTTTTTTCTCCTATGTCTGTCCACTTTCGTTGTGACTCGCGCTGCCGAATCAAACCGCGTTGCGGTTTCCACTATCTCGATGCAAAGCGGCGGCCGCCGGATCGCCATCGATAAATACACCCCGTCGCAACCTGTAAAACAGGCGCCGATCCTGGTGCTGCACGGCGCTGGTGGAACGCTCCTGGACGGGCCGGAAATGCGGCGCGTGTCGCGCCAACTGGCCGAATCCGGTCACACCATCTATCTCCTCCATTACTTCAACCGCACTGGGACAATCTTCGGATTCGACGCCGGCATGCAGAAGAACTTCGCCGCCTGGCTTGAGACAGTCCGCGACGCCATCAAGTTTGTGCGTCAGGACAACGCGAATCGATCGCCCGTCGGAATCTATGGTTACTCGCTCGGCGGCTTTCTGGCTGTCGCCGCTGCGTCTGACAATAGGAGCGTCGGAGCAATCGTGGAACACGCCGGCGGAATCTGGAACGGTAAAGCGGAAAACATCGGCCATATGCCGCCGGTCCTTCTCGTCCATTGGGAAGGGGACACTCGCGTGCCCTTCCAGAAATATGCGAAACAGTTGGTGACTGTGTTACGGCAACGGGGCGGTATTCTAAAGACGCGCTTTTTTCCCGGGGAGGGCCACGTCTTCAGCGCAGGATCGATGAGCCAGGTCCGCGCAGCCGCCGTTGATTTTTTTCGGGAGCATCTCCCGAGGAATTAACTGCGCCTAGGCCTCTACCAGAGGCGTGAGCGAGTGCGGCGACGACGTGCCGTTGAATTTCGTATAAAGGAATTTTGTCACCGGCGCGTTTTCTTTCGCGATGCCGAAGGCCTCTTTCAATCCGGCCTCGCGCAGCTTGGTGAGCGAATGCTCGAGCAGGCGCGTGCCGAAGCCGCGATTCCGATATTCCATCGAGACACACGGGCCGGGCGAAAGGTGGATTTCCGCTTCCGGCTCTTGCGAGACGACCGCGGCGCCGATGATGCGCAGACCGTGGCGAAGCGCGAGGCAGGTGCTGCCCGGCGACGCAAACGCTCGCTGAAGCCACGATTCGATCGTCTCCATCACTTCCTGCATCTCCGGATTCCAAGCCGGGTCGAGCACGAACGAGCTCGAGATGACTTTACGCAGCTCGGTTTCATCTTCCGCCGTGGCCGGGCCAATTTCATAATGTTCCGGCAGTTCCGCATCGAAAGGCGGAAGCGCGGTCAGGTCCCATCGAAAACGAATCCAGTTACTCAACTTCATACAGGTCGACCGATAGTATCGTGTGCGACTCTCTCGCCGCAACTGGACGTTGGACGTACCCCCATGCCGCCGGAAAGCGACGATTTCCGAGACCCTAGATCGCCTGGATCGCTTTCAGCGTTTCGTTAAACGAACCGTAGAGCTCGCGATATTGCGCTACGCCGCGCCGAAGCACCGGCTTGAAATTTGCGAGGTCGGCAATGTTAACGATCTGATCCACGCTCTGGACGAACGCGCTCATCGCATCGTTCGTTGCAAAGCGATGGCTGAGCAGGACCACGAAATTTTCGCGCCGCTGCGGCCCGGGCCGCTTGATCATCTCGCGCAGAATCGGATTGCTCTGCGGCGATGAGCCTTTGAAGTTCTCGTAAACGACCACGACGTTATAGCTGTAGGTTTTTAGCTTCAGGGCCACGTCTTCCTCGAACAAACCGAGATGCACCTTGTAGGTCATATCGATCAATTGGGGCACCACCAGCTTCTGATATTGCTGGTGATCGACGCAGACCAGGGCCGTGTTATCGCCGAGATCGAAAAAGGAGGAGTCTTGGGCTTCCATGATTTTATCGGAACGCGTTGACGGGCCGGTCGAGACGCAAACCCGAATCCAGATCGTTGTCGACGCCGCGAGTTTTTTGGATCATGTCGATGCCGCGGCCGACCTTCCCTTTGCGCGATGCGAAAAGTCTGGCCGTCTCTTCCGTGATAAAGCCGTTTTCGTAGGCGTTTAGGATCGATTGATCGAAGGTCAACCAACCAAAGGGGGTGCTGGCCTCGATGATTTCGTAAAAGTTGCGGTGCTCGCCTTCTCCCAGCGCGATGGTTTCGCGGGTCCGCAGGTTGTTGCCCAAAATTTCCGTCAGCAACTGCCGACCGCCGCCGACCTTCGGCGCCAGTCGCTGGCTGACGATGTAACGCAGCGTGTCCGCCAAACGAATGCGCAACTGCTGTTCTTCGCCGAGCGAGAAGAGACCCAGGATACGATTGATCGCCTGTCCAGCATCCACCGTGTGCAGAGTGCTCAAAACGAGGTGACCGGTTTCAGCCGCCATCAACGCCACTTCGACCGTGGCTCGATCGCGCATCTCGCCAACGAGAATTACTTTCGGCGCCTGCCGCAGCGCCGCGCGCAAGCCGTTTGGGTAATTGTTAAAATCGTGTCCGAGCTCGCGCTGATTAAACGTCGCCTTCAGCGCTGGATGGACGAACTCGATCGGATCTTCCAGCGTAACCACGTGCACCGCCTGGTGCGTATTGATCTCGTTCAGCAAAGCGGCGAGCGTGGTGGTCTTGCCGCTTCCGGTTGCGCCGGTGACCAACACCAACCCGGTTTTCTCCTTGGCGATTTCCTCAAAAACCGGAGACAACCCCAGCCCCGCTACGGTAGGGATGTCGCCTTCGAGTTTACGGAGAACGATCGAGAAATGTCCCTGCTGGCGGAAGATATTGACGCGGAAACGCGCCTCATCGCCGAGCGAGTAACTACAATCGCAGGAACCGCCCGAAAGATAATCGTAAATGAGACGTCGATTTCCCTGCATCAGGGTGAGGGCGATTTGTTCCGTCTGATACGGGGTCAAGGCGTCGATCGGCGGGTCGACGAAGACCGGTTTTAGTTCGCCGTAATCTTCCACCTGCATCGGATGGCCCACGGAAAAGTTGAGGTCGGAGATGCCGTCGTACGTCTTCAGCATCGCGGACAAAATTCGATCGAGGTCGGGAATTCTCATCGCGTTGGAGGATTATTCATCGGCACCGTCGGCGGGCGGCTCTTTCAGGAACTGGCGGAATTTCTTTTTATCGATTGCCTTGTCGTAAGCTTCCTCGGGCGAAATGCGCGTGTGGCGGAGATGTTCCATGATCGCGTCGTCCAGCGGTTGGTTCCCCTTTTTCTTGCCGACCTGGATCATGCCTGGGATCTGGTGCGTCTTCGCTTCGCGCACGAGGTTTCCGATCGCCATGTCGACCACGAGAATTTCAAGCGCGGCCACGCGGCCAGGTTTGTCGATCCGTTTGAACAGATTTTGCGCAATCACGCCCTTGAGCGATTCGGCGAGCGTGGCCCGAATTTGGTTTTGTTGATTGGTGGGGAAAACGTCGATGATACGATCGACTGCTTTCGACGCGCTCGAGGTATGGAGCGTTCCGAAAACCAGGTGGCCGGTCGCGGCGGCAGTCAGAGCGAGGTCGATTGTCTCGAGATCTCGCATTTCACCGACCAAAAGAATGTCCGGATCTTCGCGGAGCGCACCGCGGAGCGCGGCAGCAAACGATCGGGTGTGCACGCCGACTTCACGATGGTTCACCAGGCAGTTTTGGCTGCGATGAACGAATTCGATCGGATCCTCCACCGTGATGATATGATCGTGCCGCTGCATGTTGGCATAATCGATCATGGCCGCCAGGGTGGTGGATTTGCCGGAACCGGTCGGCCCCGTCACGAGGACCAATCCTTTTTTCAAAAGAGGAAATCTTTTCAGGACCGGCGGCAAATTCAGATCGTCCACGGTGAGCACGGTAGAAGGGATCAAACGGAAAACGGCGGAGATGCCGTATTTCTGCTGGAAGAAATTCGCGCGGTAACGGGCCATCCCCGTCACTTCATAACCGAAGTCGATGTCGGAGGTTTCCTCGAAGATTTTGATTTTACCTTCCGGCGCGATCTCGTAGACCATCGCCTTGAGCTCGTCGTTTTGGAGAGGCGGATAATCGACTCGGACGAGTTCGCCGTTGATGCGCAGCATCGGCGGGTTGTTCGTGGAGAGATGAAGGTCAGACGCCTTCTGCTCTCCCATCAGCTTGAAGAATGAATCAATGCGGGCCATGAGAGCGACCCTTGCTAAAGCTAAATCGATGCCACCGGCCGGGGATTCAAGCCCTCGGTAGAAACGCCGCGCTGCGGCGTCTGCTTCGGGCGCGCTCCCAGTGGAGGAACCGCTACCGGCTCGAGTCTCGGGCCGAGTCGAGGGTCGATCGGACTTGCTCGAGCAACTTCTCGCGCGTGTACGGTTTCGGGATAAAGCCGCGCAATCCCTGCGCCAGCATTACCCCCAGCTTGCTCTGCTCGGCGAAACCGCTGCTCAGCACCACCGCTACGTCCGGATTAAGCGCGCGCAGTTCGTCGAATACGGCGTCGCCGTCCATGACCGGCAGGAAGAAATCGAGAATGACCAGGCCGATTTGCTTGCTGATTTGCTGGTAGATCCTGAGCGCTTCGAACCCGTCCCGAGCCAGGATGACCTTGTAGCCTTCGTCGGTGAGCATCGCGGAAGCGAGCTCTGAAATTTCGGTCTCGTCATCGACCAGCAGGATCAGCTCGCGGTTTCCCTTTTCGTTCAACACCTTGATATCGGCTGGAATCGAGCGCGTCTCTTCGGGCGGCGGTTCCTTTTCCGCCGCAGGCTGCTTGGCGCGAGCGGCCGGCTTCGAAACGCCTGGCTTGGGCTTGGCTGGCGGCGCGGATTCGGTCGGCGAGGGGACGACGGTGAAAGCTGGGGGCCGTGAAGGATCGGGAGAGCGTTTCGTTTTCGCCGTGCTCCCCTCGAGAATGCGCGAGGTCACCCGATCGAAGAGCGATTGCGCCGTCTTGGAAGCAAGCTCGACCCGCTCGCCAAGCATCTCGATATAATTAAATTCGCCTTTATGCTGGCGCGCCAGATCCGCGTAGCGCGAAATCTGTTGCAGCATCGTGTTGAGCTCGGTCGAAGTGGTCGCGATCCACTTCAAATCATCTTGATCGAGCATATGACTGGGACTCAGGTTTGATCGCGGTCGTTCAAACAAGCCCAATAAACGCACCCTAACACGGTGAAAACAGCGATCGCGAAGGAACCAAGAGTCAGCATAGAGGAAGGCAGAATAAAGTCAGCACGGTTCATGCCTTCTCGGAGGCCGGGCGTCAACCGGAATCCATCGCGATCAGCGGCCGGGTTCGCCGAAAAAATCCTGGAGGACGCGGCGATAGGCACGCCGCTTCATCCGAGGCAACCAGGCAAGGTCGAATTCCTGTGGAGGAATCCAGCGAACCGCGCGGAATTCGGGGTCTGGTCCGGCGACGTTCACCGCGCTTTTCGCTCCGCGCAGACGGAGAAGAAAGTAATGATGCGCCTGCCCGCGAAATCCCTTTTTCATAAGACCAGCCGGGAAGCGATAACGGTACGGTCCTCGCACGCCAATGATGCTGTAGGCCTTTGGAGGGAGGGAAATTTCTTCCAGCACTTCGCGGGTCAGAGCCGCTTCGGGGGTTTCGCCGGGCTCTATCCCGCCTTGCGGGAATTGCCATGCACCAGGAGTATCGGCGCGCTCGCAAATTAGTATTCGCCCGGCTCGATCTTGCAGGATTGCGGCGACGGCCGGGCGGTAGAACACCAGCTAACGTATCACAGCCGGACGCGCTGCTCAGCTTGCTCGCCTAACGACTTTTGATCGGCGAGTTTTTGTGCTGCCGTCCGGAGCCGCACAGACGGCGAGGGCTGGGATGACACGCATTGGTTTCGGCGTCTACTGTTAAGCGTGCCTTTAAGTTTTCGGAATGGGCTTTATGCCGGTCTTCTCGTTGCCATGTTCCTCGGTCTTTACCTGGCCGCGCTGTGGCGACCGGAGCGTCAGGTCAGGCTCCATAACGCGCATCTCCTGTCGCAGATCGAGGAGAAGAATTGGCGGGCGGTCGCGGAGTTCATTGGGAGCGACTATCAGGACCGTTGGGGGGATGACCGGGCGCTTTTGCTGGAGCGCCTGCGAGAAGTTTTCCGGTTCCTGCCAAAGTCCCGAATTGAAGCGAACGATCCGCAAGTTCGCACTGAAACATCGAAAGGATTCTGGACGGCGAAAATAACCATTACCGGTGGCGCGGGCGAATTCGCATCAGTAATCCAGGCCCGCGTGAACGCTCTCTCCGCGCCGTTCGAGTTCGAGTGGCGGCAGCAGTCGAGCAAACCCTGGGATTGGAAGTTGATTTCCGTCCGTAACCCCGCGCTCGAAATCTCCGAGCTGTAGTCGGCGCTACTTCCCGAGTGCGGTCCGCAGTTCTGTCTTCGCGGCGTCCACTTCGCGCGGCGCGGCGTGGCAAAGCAGGAGCGCCCGCAATTTTTCGCCTTGATAGTAGCGCGCCACGAATTTCTTTTTCGCGTAGGAACCTTTGAGACTCACCCGGGTTGGTTGCAGGCTAAAGTCGCCCACGAAATCCATCTTGAGGTCAAACATCTCCGTCCAAAAATAGGGGACCTGCTCATACCGGATGCGTTTCTTCCCGGTCATGTTCGATCCAGCCACGAGCCCCTGTTCTCGCGCGTTCTCCCAATGGGTCTGCCGGCGCACGCCACCCATGATCCGGTCCGGATAAAAAGCGAGATCGCCAATGGCGTAAATCCCTTTTTCCTCCGTCTCGAGGTATTCGCTCACAGGCGATCCATGCGGGCCGGAGAGCGGGGTGTTCCGGACCAGTTCGAGGTTCGGCTCCGCGCCGCACGCCACCACGGCTACGCCGGCCGCGATGCGATTGCCGCTCTTGGTCTGAATGTTTCGCAGGACCGTTTTGCCCTCGAAACCGTTCAGGCTTTCTCCCAGGAGCAAGGTCACGCCGTGCTTTTCGAAATAACCTGTAATCCACGCGCCCGTTTCCGGATCGAGATAGCGATTCAAGAGGTATGCATTGCGATGCATCATGCTGACTTTGAATTTCAGCTGCCGCAGACTGGCCGCCGTCTCGCACGCAAGCAACCCACCGCCCACCACCACGATCGCTTTTTCAAGAGACGCCATCTCGCGCAAGGCCAGGGCGTCGCGAATCGTGCGGAGATAAATCACATTGCCCAGGCCCACGCCCGCCACCGGTGGCCGCACCGGACGGCTGCCCATGGCGAGGCAGGCTTTGTTGAATTCGATCGTCTCGCCATTCCCGAGGACCGCGAGACGCCGGTCGATATTGACCTGGGTCACCATCGTCGCGAGCCGCGTTTCGATTTTGTGCGAATCGTACCACTTCGGATCCTGACAAGGCAGTTTTTTGATCGGCGGCGTCTTATCCCGGAGGAAAGTCTTGGAAAGCATCCAACGTTTATAGGGGTGGTAAGTCTCCGCGCCGATGAGGGTGACGCTTCCTCTCTTGTCGTATTTCCGGATGCTTTCGCAGGCGCTGCTGCCGCCAATGCCGCTTCCGATGATGAGATAGTCGCGTTGAATCATGTGAAAGGCGGACGATAGGAAATCCGTTAGGGCGCTGGCGAGGTAAAAATTGCGGCCGCCGGCAGGCCGTTGTTCCTAATCTGAATCGGGTCCGACGGGCGAAGAGCCCTAAAAAACGGCCGACAGACGATGATCGACGCGATGACGCGCCGGCGCTGGGCACAAGCGCCGCTACATCTGTTTCAACAACGTCGCCGCGTGCTTAAGCGCCGAATTGCTCTTTCCTCCAAGCATGCGCGCGATTTCTTCCTGTCGCGCTTTGCCGGCCACTTCACTCAACCGCGAATGCGTCCGCCCGCCGGTCACTTCTTTAGTCACGACAAACTGCGTTGCCGCCGCCGCCGCCACTTGCGGAAGATGCGTGATGCAGAGCACCTGATGGTCCTTCGCCAGCTTTCTCATTTTCTCGCCGACAGCATTCGCGATTTCGCCGCCGACATTGGCGTCGATTTCGTCGAACACCAGGAGCGGGATCGCGTCCTGCGCCGCGAGAGAAGACTTGATCGCCAGCATCAAGCGCGAGATCTCGCCGCTGGAGGCAATGCTGCGCAGCGGCTTGAGCGGCTCACCCGGGTTCGGTGAAAAGAGAAGTTCCACTGTCTCGAAGCCGTTTTCGTTCGGTTCCTCCAAGGACGTGAGCTTCACTTCGAATTCCGATTGGCGGAAGCCGAGATCCCGGAGATTTTGGCGGATTTGAGCCGAAAGTTTTGGAGCGGCCTTTGCGCGCAACTTGTGCAGGGCATCGCCGGCTCGTCGCACCTTTGCCGTTCCAGTGACGATTTCACCCGCGAGACGCTCCAATTCCGCGTCGCGCCCTTCGATTTTTCGCATCCGCTCCGCGGCGCTTTCGCCGAACGCGATCACGTCAGCGATGGAGCTGCCGTACTTACGCTTCAACGTCTGGAAAAGGGAAACTCGCTCTTCGAGAGCCGCGTGCTGGGCCGGATCGAGATCGAGCTGCTCCGTATATTGGGTCAGCGAACGTGCGATCTCCGACAGCTCGATTACGCTCGCCGCGTGCGCCGAGGCCAGATCGGCGATCTCGGGATCAATTTTCTCCAGCTCCCGAAGCAATCGCTGTGTTTCCGCCAGCTGCGACAAGACAGAATCCTCGGCTTCCGAGAGTCGAGTCGCCACCGCATTCGCCAGCTCAATCAGGTGCTTGCTGTTGCTTGCTAGTTTGTAGCGCGATTCAATTTCGCGCTCTTCCTCGGGATTGAGATTCGCCGCGACAATTTCGCCGACCTGATGCCGCAGAAGGTCGAGCTCCTGAGTGCGATTCGTCTCCACGGCGCTCAATTCTGCGTGCTGGCGTCGCAGCATTTGCAGGCGCTCGAACTGAATGTGGTAATCGATCAATTCCAGATTGTCGTGCGCGAAGGCGTCGAGGAGGGCGAGCTGCCGCTTCGGCGAGAGGAGAGATTGATGATCGTGAGGTCCGTGAAGGTCGACGAGTTCGTCACCTAACGACTTCAAGACCGCCAGGGTCGTGGGGGAGCCATTGATGAACTGGCGATTCGCGGCCCCGGTTGAGAATGCCCGCTTCAAAATGAGCGCGTCATCAGCCAATTCGACGCCACTCGCCTCGAGGATGCTACTCAAGCGCGAAAGATCCGCGCCTTCGAAGACCGCCTCCACCGTGCAGGAATCCGCTCCGGTCCGAATGAGTGATTTATCGGCGCGTTCCCCGAGCAATAACTGGAGCGCGCCGATGATAATCGATTTTCCCGCGCCGGTTT
This sequence comes from Verrucomicrobiota bacterium, assembly GCA_041167585.1. GTDB lineage: Bacteria > Verrucomicrobiota > Verrucomicrobiia > Chthoniobacterales > UBA10450 > AV80. Next base: position 399,570 of record JBEEHV010000017.1, on the reverse strand, counting down.
CGCCCGTGATTGCCGTGAAGCCGGGCGCGAGTTGCCATTCGAGATCCTCGACCAGAGCGAGATTCTTGATTCGCAGGAGGTTGAGGACGGCAGACATTGCGGGAAGTAAGTTGGGAGTTGAGATTTGAGGGGTGAGAGAGGAAAGATCGCGACGACTTAAGTTTTGAACTCTCCGCTCTCAACTCTCAACTCCGAAAGTGTTCGCGAGCAAAGCCCTCAACTTGCCCTCACCTTCCTCGGCACCGGTACCTCGCAAGGTGTGCCCATGATTGGTTGCGATTGCGAGGTTTGTCATTCGCCCGACCCGCGCGATCAACGCCTTCGCTCATCGATCTATGTGGAAACGCCGGAGTGCGCCTGGGTTGTCGATACCGGCACAGATTTTCGGACGCAGGCTTTGCGTGAAAATATCCGACGGCTCGATGCGGTCGTGTTCACGCATTCGCACACCGACCACATCATGGGGTTCGATGATCTCCGGCGTTATTCCTACGATTTGGGATCGATTCCCGTCTACGCCTCCGCGGAAACGATGCGCGATCTTGCGCGCGTTTATGAATTCGCTTTCAACGGACTCAATCGCTTTCCAGGTTATTTGGTACCGGTGCCTCACATCGTGGACGCTCCGTTCACCCTCGGGGAAACATTAATCACGCCGCTTCCAGTGCCTCACGGCCGATCGACGGTGAATGGATATCTCTTCTCTCGCTCCGGCGAAAAACTGGTCGCATACTTGAGCGATTGCAGCGCTGTGCCGGAGGAGATCGTGCGCGAGATCGCCGGTGTGAAAGTTTTGGTCATCGACGCGCTCCGCCACAAACCGCATCCCACGCACCTCAGTGTGAAGCAGGCGCTGGAAGTGGCTGCGAAAGTGGAGCCAGCACAAACATTGTTCACGCATATTTGCCATGAGCTGCCGCAATCAAGCGAAGCGGATCTCCCGAATGGCGTCGGGATCGCTTACGACGGTTTGAAATTGAAGCTCTGAGATGACGCTGCGTTCGCCTGCAAAAGTCGCGCTTCTTTGGTGGGTCGCGGTCTTTCTAAGCGCGACGGTGCAGGCGGAGGTCCCGTTGCCGCCGGTTACGATCGTCGTTTACAACAGTGCGATTCCTGAGTCGGCCGAGCTGGCTAAATTTTACGCCCAGAAACGCGGAATCGCGCGCGACCATCTCGTGGCGCTGACCTGTTCCAAAGAAGAAGAGATCAGCCGCGAAGAATACGATGCCACGATCGCGCAACCGCTGCGGGAGGTTTTCAAGCAACGGAAATGGTGGACGCTGCGCTCAGGACCCGACGGCCAGAACCCGGTCGCGTCGAACTCGATCCGGTTTGTGGCGCTAATCAAAGGCATGCCCCTGAAAATTCGCCCGGGCTCTGATTATGCCGGCGATCAAGTTGGTCCGGGGCCAGTCGCAAATCACAACGAAGCCTCGGTTGATTCGGAGCTTTCCACGCTGGCGTTCTTTACCCGCAAGATTTCAGGCGCGCTGATCAACCCTTATTTCCAGAGTTATCGCCCAATCACCGAATTCACCGACGCGCCGCTCATGCTTGTTTGCCGGCTCGACGCGCCGTCGGCCGCCACCGTCCGTCAGATGATCAACGACGCGGTCGAGACGGAAAAGACCGGTCTCTGGGGCCGCGCCTATGTCGATGGGGCGCACAATACCCAAGGCGGCTTTGTCATGGGCGAGCAATGGCTCTCGGAAATCCCGGACCAGTTGCATCGGGCGGGTGTTCCACTGGTTTTTGACGATGCGCCCGCGCTCTTCCCCGAGGGATATCCGATGACGGATTGCGCGCTTTATTTCGGTTGGTACTCAGGCACGGTGGCGGGTCCATTCACGGAGCCGGCCTTTCGGTTTGTCCCGGGAGCGGTCGCGGTCCACATCCATTCTTTCAGCGCCAGCACGCTGCGAGACGAGAAGGCCAATTGGGTGGCGCCACTCCTGACGAAAGGCGCGGCGGCGACGGTGGGAAATGTTTACGAACCGTATCTCGTCCTCACTTCGCACCTGAATGTGCTGAGCGATCGGTTGCTCCACGGTTTCACCTTTGCGGAGAGCGCTTACATGTCGCTCCAGGGAATTTCCTGGATGACGGTGATGGTGGGAGATCCGCTTTACCGGCCCTATGCGTCCTGGTTGGAAATGGACGAGGCGCGCGACGGCGAAAAGAGCGCTTCCGATTGGAAGGCGTACCATGAGTTCGCGGTCAAAAATGCGTCGCAGCCGCCACCGGAATTCCGCGCCCTCGCGCGACAGGTGGCATCACGGACCCGCAACGGCCCCATGCTGGAGGACCTCGGTTTGATCGAGGTTCGCGAAGGAAATCTCGTGGCTGCTACAAATTATTTTCAGCAGGCGCGAACGGTTTATGCGAAGCGCGATGACATTCTTCGAGTGGTCCTGGAGGAAGCGGATGCGCTAATCAAGCAGAAGCAGTCGAAACGCGCGCTGGATCTCATCCGCAGTGTGCTTCGTATTTCAGCTGATGCGCCGGCTGGGCCATTGCTGAAGAAGTTGGAAGCGGATGCGCGCGCCGCGAGCTCACCCACTCAAGGCAAACCGTAACATCTGCTGCCGCGTCGAAGCCATGGGTCGTCCCGAGCCGCGCAGACGGCGAGGGACCCCACAGTCGTGAAATAAGGTACGCAAGCGACGCCAGGCGTGATCCGAAGTTCGGCCTGGACCTAGCGCGAAAGCGGTTAGCGCTTCCGCGATCGGTTTGGCCTGGCATTCGCATTGCACCAAAGGTTTCTTGCGTAACGCACCCTGCGACTGGGAGGTCCCTCGCGGTCTGCGCGGCTCGGGATGACCGCGATGGCCTAACGAATGATTCCGCGCTCGCTTGCTTCGATGAACTCGACGATTTGATTGATCTCCGGGTTCGAGGGCAATTCGGCCCGGATCGCGTCGATCGCCTGCCGGGTATTGTATTTAGAGCGGTAAATAATTCGGAACGCTTCCTTGATCCATTTTACGCTTTCGGGCGGAAAGCCGCTCCGTTCCAATCCCACGAGATTGATGCCGCGCACCTTCGCCGGGTTTCCATCCGCGATCATGAACGGCGGAATGTCCTGCACGATTTTCGAGCAGCCGCCCGTGATCGCATAACGCCCGATCCGGCAGAATTGGTGAACCGCGGTGAGCCCGCCCATGACCGCGTGGTCGCCAATCTTCACGTGCCCGGCCAGCGTCCCGTTATTCGAAAACACCACCGCATCGCCAACCTGGCAGTCGTGACCGATGTGGCTGTAGGCGAGAAAATTTCCGCAATTGCCAATGCGCGTCTTGCCCTCGGCGGTGGTGCTGCGATTGATCGTGACGAATTCCCGAAACGAATTCTCGTCGCCGATCTCGAGGTAAGTCGGTTCGCCCGCGTATTTCAGATCCTGCGTTTGCTGCCCGATCGAGCAGTAGGCGTAGAACTTATTTCGCGCTCCCGCGGTCATCGGACCACAGAGGGTGACGTGATGTTGCAACCAGCATTCGGGCCCGAGCACGACCCCTGCCTCGACGATGCAATACGGGCCGATAGTGGAGCCGGCGCCGATATTCGCCTGCGGATCTACAATTGCGGTCGGGTGGATCTGCACTGCGCTCATTGATCCATGAGCCTCAGCATCAACTCGCATTCCGAGACGACGGCATCGTTCACCGCGCAACTGCATTTCAAGCGCGCGAGTTGTTTGCCGCGCGTTTTGGTCAGCTCCGCCGAGATGAAGAGCGTGTCGCCTGGAAAAACCGGTTTGCGGAATTTCACCTCGTCCGCGCTCACGAAATAACCGAGCCGTCCGCTGCCGCTTTTAGTCAGCTTCAGCATCAGAATACTCGCGACCTGCGCCATGGCTTCCACCTGGAGAACGCCGGGCATCACCGGGTGGCCGGGAAAGTGCCCGGCGAAGAACGGCTCGTTGATCGTGACGGATTTCACACCGACGCACTTCGTGTCGCCGTCGAACCGGAGGATCCGGTCCACCATGAGGAATGGATAACGGTGAGGCAGCAGCTCCATGACCTGGTTCACATCGAGGCCGCCTTCGCCGGCCGGGAAAGCGTGCGGCTGGAGGAGTGGCGTGGAGCGCGCCGCTTCCCGCGCAATGGCCCGGGCCAGTTCCGCGTTGGCGCCATGGCCGGGCTTCACCGCGATCACGTGCCCGCGAATGCGCTGCCCGATAAGTGCGAGGTCGCCGATGATATCTACGATTTTGTGGCGCACGAATTCGTCCGGAAACCGCAGCGGTTCCTTGCTCAAGACCGCTTCGCCCCGAACCACAATCGCGTTTTCGAGACTCCCGCCCTTGATCAGGTTCTTTTCCATGAGTGCCTGAACGTCTTCGTAAAAAACAAATGTCCGGGCAGGCGCGATGTCGCGTTCGTAAGTTGCCGGCGTGATTTCCGTGGAAAGAAACTGCGTGAACTGGCCGTCGGGCCCGACCTGCGTGCAGGAGATGCGGAACTTAGGATCGGGCAGCAGGACAAGGAGCGAGCCGCTTTTCGTTTCGACGTGGATCGGCTCGCGGACGTCGAAAAACTTGCGCGGCACCTCCTGCGGAACGATGCCGGCCTTCTTGATCAACTCGACGTAAGGCCGCGCGCTCCCGTCGCCGATCGGTGGTTCGTTCGCGTCCATTTCGATCACGGCATTATCAACGCCCATGGCGGAGAGCGACGAGAGGATGTGCTCGACCGTATGCACGCGCATCGAGCCGTCGCCAATCGTAGTCGCGCGTTCGACCGTCTTTAGGTTCGCGATGCTGGCGTCGATTGTCGGTTCGTCCTGAAGATCCTTGCGCTTGAACTTGATGCCGTAATCGACCGGTGCCGGCTGCAATTTCAGGGTGACCTTTTCGCCGGTATGCAGCGATGTGCCGCTGACGCTGGCGCTGCGGGCGAGGGTTTGCTGCGGCTCGGAAGACATGACGGGGCTTAACTAAACAAAGATTGCGGGCGGTGACTAGGAAGGGTTTCAGCCGGGTCGATCGCTGGGTGCCGGTAACAATTCTGTTACTTTTCGCGCCTGGCGGGGTTTAGTGGCTCATGATTACCTCACACATGCGCAACGGGTCAGACGGCTCGGGAGCGCGGGGTAACGTCATTGAGGTCTCCGCCATGAAAAAATACCGGCCTTCGAAACCACCCTGTTCGCGATGGCGGATTCTGGGCGCATTCATTGCCCTCGCTTTCGCGGTTCCGGCCCATGCTTCCTTCCATCTCACGCAAATCGAGCAGGTGATTGGCGGGGTCAACGGGGATACCACAGCCCAGGCGGTGCAGTTACGGATGAGAAGCGCGGGACAAAACCTGGTCGCTGGATCGGAACTCGTCGTCTTCGATGCCGCGGGAAATAACCCGATCACACTTCTTACTTTTCCCTCCAACGTGACCAACGCCAACACGGGGAGCCGCATTCTAATTACAACTCCAAGTTTCGCGTCGCATGAATCGAGCGCGATCTCGTCGGATTTCACCATGACTGCGATCCCGGCCAGTTACCTCGCCGCTGGGCGGCTTGCGTTTCGAAATGGCGGCATTCTGTGGTCTGTCAGTTGGGGCGGCGCCGGTTACACCGGGCCCAATACCGGCACGACCGATAATGATGCGGATGGCAATTTCGGTCCGCCATTTGCCGGAGCCTTGCCTTCCACCTCAACGGTCGCTCTCCTTTTTAATGGGACAGTTTCCGCGCCGAGCACGAACAACGCGGCAAATTATTCGCTGACCTCCGGCGCCGCGACTTTCACCAACAACGCCGGGACTTCCACTTCCCTCGCAAATCCCTCTCCAACCCCCACACCTTCGCCAACGCCAATATTGCCGCGCATTGGCAAGGGACCAATCCGCGTGGAGCTGCAGACGATCGCGACCGGCATCGCGGCGCCGATCGATTTGCTTTCGGCCAATGACGGCAGCGGACGGCTCTTCATCGTCGGTCAGACCGGCAAGATTTCGATTTTGAAAAACGGGGTGGTTTCGGCCACGCCTTTTCTCGATGTCTCGGGCCGGTTGGTCGCGTTGAGCCCGGGATATGACGAGCGCGGGCTGCTTTCGCTCGCATTTCATCCGGGATTTGCAGATTCGACCAGCCCCGGCTTTCGGAAACTTTATACCTACACGAGTGAACCGGTGTCCGGCGCGGCTGATTTCACCGTTCCGATCAGCGGCGCTCCCTTCAATCACCAGAGCGTGGTGGCGGAGTGGCAGGTTTCGGCGGGAAACCCCGACGTGGTTGATCCCGCCACTCGCCGTGAAGTGATGCGGGTCGACGAGCCGCAGTCGAATCACAACGGCGCCACGCTCGCCTTTCGACCGAGCGATCACTATCTCTACCTCTCGTTAGGTGATGGCGGCGCCTCGAACGATGTCGGCCCGGGCCATAACCCGACCACCGGCAACGCCCAGGATTTGACCACGGTGCTCGGCAAGATTCTGCGGATCGATCCACTCGCCCCGGCGTTGACTCCCTCCAGCAGCGATCCCGTGAGCGCGAACGGCAAATACCGGGTGCCCGTCTCCAATCCTTTCGTCGCGAGCGCCCAGCCCGCAAATAGAGTCATCGAAATTTTTGCCTACGGCCTGCGCAATGTCTTTCGCTTCAGCTTCGACGCGGCCACCGACAAGCTCATCGCGGGAGAGGTAGGCCAGGACCACGTCGAAGAGATCGACCTCATCGAATCGGGCAAGAACTACGGGTGGAACCGCAAGGAGGGCACGTTCCTTTTCAACTCGGCCAACGGCAGCGTCTCACTCGATCCATCACCCGATCCCGCTCTGACGAATCCAATCGCGCAATATAGTCACGATGATGGAATCGCGGTTCTCGGCGGTTTTGTCTATCGTGGCAACACGGTCCTGGCGTTGCAGGGAAAATATGTTTTCGGTGACCTGGCCGCGACCGGGACGACGAGCGGCCGGCTCTTTTACCTCGACGATCTCAACTCCGGCGGAATCAAAGAGCTCCACATCGGTAACAACGACCGCGCACTTGGTCTCCTCCTGAAAAGTTTCGGCCTGGATGCCAGCGGCGAGATCTACGTCCTGGCGGACACAAACATCGGACCGACCGGCACCACCGGCCGCGTGTTGAAAGTCGTGCCCGTGCCCGCGGCTCCTGCGCTCTTGAATTTATCGACGCGCTTGAAGGTCCAGACCGGCAACAACGTTTTGATCGCGGGCTTCATCCTCACCGGCAGCGTCCCGAAAAAAGTGATCCTGCGCGGGATGGGACCTTCACTCTCCAGTGGCAGTCAGCCCGTCCCCGGACGCTTGAGCGATCCGACGCTCACGCTCTTCGACGGCGCCTCAAACCCGCTCATCTCGAACGACGATTGGATGAACAGCTCGCAAAAACAGCAGATCATCGACAGCACGGTGGCTCCGCCGGACCCGAAAGAATCCGCGCTCATCGCCACGCTTCAGCCCGGGAATTACACGGCGATCTTGAGCGGGGTGGGTGGAGAGATAGGTGTGGGCTCGGTGGAACTTTACGACCTCGACCAAAGTGCGCCGGCGAACCCGGTCAACATTGCCACGCGCGGTTTCGTCGAGACGGCCGACAACGTCATGATCGCTGGTTTTATCATTGGCGGTTCCACTTCGCAGCGAGTGTTGATCCGCGCGATCGGTCCGGAGTTGACCGGCTTCGTCCCTGGTCCGTTGCAGGACCCATTTCTGGAATTGCATAATTCATTCGGCACGACTCTCGCCACGAACGACAGTTGGCGTTCGGACGATGAGACTAATATCGCGGCGACGGGCATCGCGCCGACCGATGATAGAGAACCGGCCATTTTGAAAACGTTGGCGCCAGGACAATACACCGCCGTCGTTCGCGGCAGTGGCACTTCGACCGGAGTCGCGCTCGTCGAAGTGTATCAGCTCTTGCCCTGACGCAGTATCATCAACCGGCCTGAGGGCAGGCCGGCGCCATTTCGTCCAAATGCGCCCAGTCGATCTCAACCCGCTGCCGACGGGCGAAGCGATCGTGAAAGAATAACTCCTTGTGCTGGCAGCCGTGCTCATGCACGAGCCGCGTCACTTTCACATCGAAGCAGCAATACTCCGCGATCTCGCGCAGGCGCCCTTCCCGCCACCATTTGATCGCGTCCAAACCCGCGGCGGTTTTTTGAATGCCCAGGGTGGCGTGCGCAATGGCGTCGAGCCCGACACGGTGCCCCAGCTTCTTCTCCATGTCCGCCATCAGGTCCGCCGTTTGCAGTTCGGCCACCAGATCGAGAATCGTGTAGCCCATCAGAACGTGATAATCGAAATTCAACACGTTGAAGCCGATCACCAGATCGGCGCGGCGCAGCCGCTCCACCAGCCGGTTCACCTGCGCTTCGCTGAAAACTTCGTAGCACCCGGTCGCGACACTGAAGACAACGCCGACCGACATTCGCATGTCGCCTTTGCGCAACCAGCCGCCCGCGTCGTTTGCAGTCCGCTGCGTTTCCAGGTCGAAATAGACGATGTCGCGCGGCATCGGTAAATCTCAGCGTGGCGGTCGCATTATTTCAATTCGAATCCGCCACAATCGAAGCCCATCATTTGATCGACGCCGGTCACGCGGAATTGCTCCACCACCGCGCCGTCGTCCTGGAAAACATCAAGAGCATTCGCGCCATTGTTTATTACGAGTCCGCGAATCAATCCGGGCGTTTCGCTGACACTGCAAAGGGGGAGTCCGTCGTCGGTCTTCAGGAAACTGCCGTCTTCATCGAAGCCGACCGTCAATTCCACGGTGACCCGGTCATCGTTGAATAAAGGATTCGCCTGGAGTTTGACCTTCACTTTTTCCGGAACAGTCGAGCCCGGCGCAGGAGTGGCGACTGGTTTGCCCTCGGCGAGAGCGAATTCCTTGTGGGCGACGATCCGTTTCTCGAAATCCACTTTCCAATCGGAGACGCCTCCTTCGGTTTTGGTCGCGAGCAGGGTGAGGCCGCGAACACGTTGAGCGGCGCTGTTTTCTTCGAGCAGATAAATCTTGTCCTCGGTCGTCGACGCCGCCACGGCCATTGGTTGCGGCTCAGTCGCCGGAACACTCAGACTGCGCAGAAATTCGCCGGAGGAAGAAAACTGTTTCAGCTCGGTGGTGGCTGCGCCTTTTGCGGTGCGATCGATCATCCAGCGCGTCCCGTTTCGGCCCGGGACGATGACCACGGGATCGACACTTCCCGGAATCGTTTCGGCGGGAGTAGGCGAGGGAATCGTTTCCAATTCGTCCGTATCGAGAAGCTTGATCGTTTTCTGGGCGATGTCGTAACGCAGATGACCGGTCTCTTCATCGGTCAGTTCCGCACCAAGCAGCAGATCAGCGTCCTTCAAAGCCAGGGATCGGATCCTGGAAATGCGCGGAGAATCATCCGCGGTGATCCAGTCATTGAAAAAGAATCCGACACCTTCGATGCCGAGATCGCCCACGACGAATCCGTGCGCGCTGTATTTTCCCGGTGGAACGTTTTCGCCGCCATCGTCTTTTCCGTCCCAAGTCGTCGAAAGCGCGTCCGTCCCGATATCGAATTCATTGATGTCGGCTTCACGGTGAAGGACCCGCACCAGTTTTCCCTGCGCGTCATAAATGCCGAGGCTGATCGTGCCGTCGAGGGGCGGCGGGAGAAAGGTAATGCGCACATTTCGTTCGGCCGGCGACGGCGTTGGCTTCGGGTTGGGCGTGGGAGACGAGAGCTCCTGACCTGACGCGACGATCGCAAGACCCACCAGCAACCCGAAAGAGAGACGGAGGAACGCTGCGTTCAGCATGACAAGTAATAGCGCCAATTCACGTCGGGGAAAAGGTTATCACGCCCTTCGCAGTGAGAGAGAAATGCTTCATCGAGTTGGCCCGCTGTGAATTCATCGTGAATTCGATTGAACCGAAGCAGATGGTCGGTCACACGCTTCGTCGCGTAATGCTTCGCCGTCCCCGTTTTGATCAGGAACGCCCAATCGCTCGATTGCGCGAGCAACAGTTCGCGCGCGAGTTGTTTGAGGACCCGATCCGTCAGTGAGTTTTCAGCGGAGGCGTTCGCGCGCGCGATTTCCGTCATGCGGCGCGCAGCGGAATGCAGATGCGGATAAATCCAGGAATTGCTCTCATCCAACCAGACGCTGAGATGTCCATTCTCGCCCCAGCTCGAGGCGGCCGGTGCGATCGTCTGCTGGGTCGGATGATTCCCGAGAAAAGCGGTCGGGGTAGTGAGCTGAAGATCCGGCTGGCCGAAGCCCTCTTTGCTCGTTAGGCGAAGGTCCTGATGTTCGTAGGCGGCTTTGCGAATGAACGACTCGAGAAAGCGCGGCCCTTCAAACCACCAATGCCCGAATAGCTCCGCGTCGAACGGGGCAACGACAATCGGATCGAAATTTAGCGCGCGCAGCTCATTCATCTGTTGACGCCGAACCTCGAGAAAGTGAGCGGCGTGCGCATCTGCCGCCGCTTCGGCCGCCGCGGGGTCGTAAAGTTCCTTGTCGTCCCCACGACCCGAAACACGGTGATATTTCACGCCGGTAAACTTGCGCGGCGCGCCGATGGCTGATCCGGGCCAAAGATATTCCACGGGAAGATCGAAACCAACGTCGCGGTAAAATTCGCGGTAGGCGGGATCGCCCGGATAACCTTCCGTGGCGCTCCAAACTTGCCGGCTCGAATCGCGATCCCGCGCAAACGCGGCAGGCCCAGCGGCGGTGAAGCAGGGCGCATAAATTCCGCGGCGCGGCCGCGGCTCGCCGAACATGAGTCCGTGCGCATCGACGATGAACCAGCGCAGATTCGCTTCCTGCATGACCTTTTCCAGACCCGGCGCGTAGGCGCATTCCGGGAGCCAGAATCCCGCCGGATCAGCGCGGAACGCGCTCCGATAGACGTCGCATCCAATCAGAATTTGCGCGCGCACCGCTTCCGGCGACGCCTGGAGCAAGGGAAGCAAACCATGCGTCGCCGCCGTGGCCATGATCTCGAGGCATCCCTCTTCCCGTAATCTGCGAAACTCGCCCAGAAGATCACCGCCACTCTCGAGGAACCGGAACCGGCAGTCGGAAAACTGCGTGTGATAAAATTCCGACAACTTCCGGAGCTGATCATGGTCGCGATTGCGTTCGATTTCCCGAGCGGCGAGATCAATCGATCGATCGAGATAACGGACGTACCGTTGCTGCAGCAACGGATCTCCCAGCATTGCGCATAAGGTGGGCGTGACCGTCATCGTGAGCTGGAACGGCACCGCATCGCGCAGCAATCGCCGCATCATGGCGATCAGCGGGAGATAAGTCTCGGTGATGGCTTCGAAGAGCCATTCCTCTTCGAGAAATTCTTCGTGCTCCGGATGCCGCACGAACGGCAGATGCGCGTGAAGAACGAGGGCGAGAGAACCGGAAGACATTGCGGATTTCGGAATGCGGATTGCGGAATGAGTTCCGGTTACCGCCTGGCTAAAATCGAATTGCTCCTACTTTCCGCAATCCGAAATCCGCGATCCGCAATCGCGTTACAGCGTCCGGCAGAAATCCTGGAACCGATCGAGACCTTTTTTGATGATGTCGATGCTGGTCGCGTAGCTGAGCCGCACGGTCCGATCGTCACCAAAAGCAATGCCTGGAATCACCGCCACGTTCGCCTTGCTCAACAAACGATCGGCGAAGTTCTGCGAGCTGAGTCCGAGCTGACTGATGTTTACCAAAACGTAAAACGCGCCCTGAGGTTTCACCGCGGTGATGTTCGGGATCTTTGTGATCCGGTCGTACATGTAATTGCGGCGCATGTTGAACTCGTCGCGCATGTCGGCCAGCGGCTGCTGGTCGCCTTTCAGAGCCGTGACCGCGCCTTTTTGAGCGAAGGAGCAGGGATTCGAAGTGCTGTGGCTCTGGATGTTGTCGATCGCTTTCGCGACCGCTTCCGGCGCCGCCGCGTAGCCCAGGCGCCAACCGGTCATCGCGTAGGCTTTGCTGAACCCGTTAATGGTGATCGTAAGGTCGTACGCTTCCTGCGAAAGCGAGGCGATGCTGACGTGCTGCACTTCGTCGTAAACCAGCTTCTCGTAAATTTCGTCAGAGAGAATGTAGATGTCTTCCTCGGCCGCGACCTCGACGATCCCTTCCAATTCTTCACGGGTGTAAACGGAACCCGTCGGGTTACCCGGGCTGTTCAGGATCAACATCTTGGTCCGCGGCGTCATCGCGTTTTCGAAATCGGACGCGCGCATTTTCCAGCCGTTGCGCTCGGTGGTCTGCACGATGACCGGCTCGGCGCCGGCGAGACGAACCATATCGGGGTAGCTCACCCAATAAGGGGAGGGGATGAGCACTTCGTCGCCGGGCTGGCAGGTGGCGAGGATGGCGTTGTAACAGGAGTGCTTCGCGCCGCAGCTCACCACGATCTGGCTCGGCCGGTATTTGAGTTGATTATCGGCTTCGAGTTTCTCGGAGATGGCCTGGCGCAATTCCGGCAGGCCGGCGCTCGGCGTGTATTTCGTGAAACCACCCTCGAGCGCGGCGATCGCCGCCGCCTTGATGTGCTCGGGCGTGTCGAAATCCGGCTCGCCTGCTCCGAAGCCGCAGACGTCGATTCCTTCGGCTTTCATCGCCTTCGCCTTGCTGTCGATCGAGAGAGTGAGAGAGGGGGTTAATTGGGCGGCGCGCGACGAAATTTCCATGGCTGTCGGAGTGAGGTTGAGTGTTTGCAAAATGGGAGCGCAAGCTATGAGCGGGCGTAGAAACTTTCAATCAAAGGTTTGAAGTTATTCTCGTCCACCTGCACGATCGCCATCTCTCGTTTCGCGTTCTCTGGGGAATCGGACGCGTGCGCCGCGTTGACCATGATGGACTGGCCGAATTCTTTCCGGATCGATCCAGGCGGCGCCTTCGCCGGGTCCGTGGGGCCGAGGACTTCGCGGATTTTCCGGACCGCGTCGTCGCCCTGGTAGACGATGGCGACGCACTTCTCGGAACCCGGCGCATTGCGCTGGTCGCCGGAGGTCGCGCTGGGCCGTCCGCCCGCCATGAACTCGACGATGTCTTCCCACGCGTTGCGTCCCTTCTCGGCCCCGAGTTTGTCTTCGAGAACGGGCAGAACGGGCCCGTAAAATTCCTCCGCCTGCGCCACGCTCATGCGGTGCACCTTGAATCCGACGATGTAGAGACCGGTGCGCGAAAATACTTCGATCACGCCGCCGGGCCGCTGGTTTGGGAACTTGAAATTGTCCGGCTTAATCAGGACGAGCGATTTTTCCACCTTCGCCTCTTTCGGAAATTCGATCACGCGATCGAGGATGCCGCCGTCACTGTCGGAAAATTCGGCCCAGAGCTTGAGATCGCGCTCCACCGCCGCCGGGTCGAAAGCCGCCAGAGCTGCCGGCTCGAAATAAACGACCTTGCCCGAATCGTCCGTGATGTAATCGCCAAAGGTGTCGCGAATCGTTTCGCCGCTCGTCCGCTCGTGCACGATGTGGCCGATGGTGTGGTGAACTTTTTCCACGGCGTCGGCGCCGCGAAACACCAGGATGAGCGCGCGCGCCCGCTGGCCGTTCACTTTGCCGGTGAAATTCTTGAGGACGTAATCGCGAATCAACTCCTGCGTCGCGCGGTGGCCGGGTTCCGTTTCGGTCACGATGGTGGCCGCGTAGCGTTTCGCGAGCTCTTCGCTCGGCGCGAACATTCTCGAGGTCACGAGGTCGAGGCCGGTGCGCGAGATGAGACGGGCGATGATGCCGCCTGTGCGCGATTTGCGCATCGAGTACGGCGTGACAATGACGTAGGAAAGCTCTTCGGCGGGCATGCGGTTTTCCCCGCGGCTTCGGAGATCAACCGCGTGAGTGCAGGAAACCGGAGCCGCAAAGGGTCGGGGAACGTAGCTTTTACCAGTCAACGGCGTCAACTGGCTTTTTGTCTTTGCGCTTCGCCAGTCGGCAGCTGCGACCTGCAATTACATTGCAATCGCGAAGGCCTCCGTCGTATGACAGGACATGGATCAAGAAAATGTGGGGATGAAGCCCGACCAGGAAGGCGGAGCCGGACTGGGCAAGGATCGGGCGGAAGCCGAAGTCGGGGCGAGAGGCAAGCTGGGTCCGATGGTCTGCTACAGCTGTGGCCAGACTAATTACTGCGGGGAGTCCTGGGACTGGTTCACCTGCACCTACTGCAACTCACTGAATTACACGTCGCCCGGGCTGCCCCGATAAGGTCTGCGATTAGCCGGGGCCGTCTGTTTTTCGCCGAAAGCACGCGCTCACTGCGATCCATTTTCCGCGGCGGCGAATTTCCAAATCGACCAAGCCATGTCGCCGCAGAGCCTGGACAACTGCTGGTTCCTGGCTTCGCAGGATTCCTGAGAAGATTACGTGCCCATCGCAAACCAAATGCCGCGAGAACCGTGGCAACGCGGCGCTTAGAAGCTCGCTGAAAAGATTCGCGGTGATGATGTCGAACTTTCCGGTGAGCCGCAGCTTAAGAACGTCGCTCGTCGAGAACTCGATTTTTCGCACGCCGTTCGCCAGCGCATTTCTCTTCGCCGTGGCGCACGCGAGAGGATCGTTTTCGACGGCGAGGACGCGTCCCGCCCCGAGGCAACTCGCGGCAATGGCGAGAATACCGCTGCCGGTTCCCGCATCCAGCATGGACCAGCCTCTAGCGTGCCCACGCGTAAGGCGTTCCAGGAGGCGCAGGCACATCGCGGTCGTGGCGTGCTCGCCGGTTCCGAAAGCGGCTTCGGCGGGAATGACGATCGCACGGGCGCGGCCAACCGGCCGGGGTGACGAGGTTTCCTCAAGCGTTCTTAGAATTACGAGACGCGAGCCGATTCGCAGCGGCTTGGCTCGAGTCCGTCGCGCAAAGTCCTGTAGCCAATCGCGGCGAAGACGCTCGATTCCGCCGCCGAATTCCCGCACGAGATCGCGCGCCGCGCGTTCGGTTTCGCAAGAAACCTGGACCGTCGCGCGCTTGGCTGCCGGCCGTTCGATCACTGCGAGCCTGCCGCCAAACCGCAGCGCCATGCGCTCGCCATGCTTGCGCAGCCACAGGGCTCCCGCGCTCTTTCGCCAGATATACTTCAAGATTGCTCCAGTATAACTTATGGCAATTCTTCTTGCAGGATCGATGCAATCTCCATGAGCGAACTCACATTCATCCATCGTTTCAGCCCCGCGGCGGAGGGTTCTTCCGGACGTACTCTCCTCCTCCTGCATGGCACCGGCGGAGACGAAAACGACCTGCTTCCATTAGGTCGCGAACTCGATCCGGTGGCTGCTTTGCTCAGCGTTCGCGGCAACGTTTCGGAAAACGGCATGCCGCGTTTTTTCCGGCGCCTGGCCGAAGGTGTCTTCGACGAAGCAGACGTAATCAGGCGCGCCCATGAGCTCGCCGATTTCGTTGGCGTCGCGGCGACGCACTATGAGTTCGATCCGAAGGCCGTGATCGCGGTCGGTTATTCCAACGGGGCAAACATTGCCGCGGGGATGCTGTTTCTGCGGCCTGAAGTTTTAGCCGGCGGGGTATTGTTTCGCGCTATGGTTCCCCTCGTTCCTCCCGTTTTGCCAGACCTGGCGCATGCGCGCGTTATTATTTCATCCGGAAAACAGGATCCGATCGTGCCGGTGGAAAATGCTGAGCGCCTCGCGGCCATGTTTCGGAAGGCAGGAGCGAAGGTAACTTTGCGGTTTGAGTCGGTCGGGCGCGCTCTGATTTCCGGAGACATCGCGGCCGCGAAAGAATGGCTGGCGAATCTGTAGCGGGAGGGAGATGGAGCGGGTGACGAGACTCGAACTCGCGACGTCCTCCTTGGCAAGGAGGTGCTCTACCACTGAGCTACACCCGCATCTTGAGCGGGTATGAATAATGTCCACTGCCCACCACCGCGCAAGGCTTTTGTCTCATCTCTCTGGTATTGTGCCGGGATATGCGGAATTTTTTGAATCCAATGGCCTTCCCCGCCGCATCTCACCCTTAAGAACACCTATGAAAACACCATTTCTTCTCTTCATCTTCTCGATCGCGCTCGCTTTGTGTGCCGTCGGCCAAACCCCGACGCCGGCCACTTCGGCTTCGCCGCAACCCTCAGCTTCCGCGACGGCCTCCGTCTCCGCGACGGTGGACGAATCGATAAAAAGCGAAGTCGAGCGGAAGTTGAAACGCAAGTTCGGCGATCACGACAGCTCTGACACCAGCAGCAATTCCCGGAAGCGCCATCACATCAGCTTCGGCGATGATGACGAAGATATGGGAGTCTGGGCGGCCATCCCCATCGTCGGCATAATTTTCTCGACGCTCTTCGGCGCGCCGGTCCTGGTCGTCGCCGCGATTATGTTCTTCAGCTACCTCCGGTCGCGTTCCTTGCATCGGACCGTGCGCGAGATGGTGGAGAAAGGCCAGCCGGTTCCGGCCGCGCTCTTCGCGCCTCCGCCGGTTGTGCGGGCACGTTCCGACATGCGGCGTGGCGTAGTCCTGCTCATGGTCGGATTCGGCCTGATGATCTTCTTCGGAGCGGTTAACGACTGGGAAGGCGGCGTCTGGAGCCTCGGCCTGATTCCGTTCCTCATCGGCGCCGGTTATCTGCTCGTTTGGAAGCTCGAGGGAGGTAAAGACAAAATTCCGCCGTTGCCCTAAGCTCCGGCGTGGCGCTTACCGATGCAGACCTCGTCGCCCGCGTTCTTCTCAGTGACGACCACCACGCTTTTTCGGAGCTGGTGCGGAATCATCAGTCGAGCGTCCGAGGTTTGCTCCGCCAACTGGTTCGGGCCGATGTTTCGCTCGCGGACGATCTGGCCCAGGAAACTTTTTTGCGCGCCTACAAGAACCTTCGCAGCTTCCGCGGCGAAGCGCGCTTTTCGACCTGGCTTTACCGGATCGCCTACAACTGTTTCCGCGAGGAGGCTCGCAAAAGAAAGGAACTCGTTGGCATCGATGAAGCTCAACTGGAAAGCGAACATGATCCGCAGACCACAGATCCCGCTTTGCGGCACGACCTGGCCCATGCTCTCCAATTACTTCCTCTGCATGAGCGGACTGCGATTTTGCTTTGCTGCCAGAATGGATTATCCCATGATGAGGCCGCGCGCGTCCTCGAAATTCCGCTCGGCACTGTGAAAACGAATGTTTTGCGAGGCCGGGAAAAATTGAAACGTTCGCTCGCGGCGTGGGGACCTAACTAAACATGGACGAAAACCTTCAGGAAGACTGGCTCGATGCACGGCTGCGCGAAGACGCGGCCTACATTGACGACGCCGGTTTTACCGCAGGCGTCTTGCAGAAATTGCCCGCGCGTCCGGTAGGTCATTCGCTTCGCGCGGTCATTCTACTGGGGGTGACCGCGGTTGCTTGTATCGTTGCCTATCTGCTTTCGGGTGGGGGATGGCTGGTCGCCGAGTCCGTCACGCGTTTCGCCATGCTGCCGACGTCCATCATCTGGTCGAGTGCGGCGGTAGTGAGTGGATTGGTCATGGCGGGAGGGCTGGCCGCGGCCATGTCCCGCTTTGGCGGACGTTCGAGATAACCGCAACGCCGCCTCAGGGCGTAACGAAAAACGACTCGCGCGCCGACTTCACATCACGCGCAATCTGCGCCGCGAGCGCCTCGACATTCTCGAACTTTTGTTCGGGCCTGAGATACCGCAGAAATCGCACTTCGACTTCTTCGCCGTAGATATCCCTGTTCAGATCGAAGAGGTGGAGCTCAAGCAACCGCTCCGGTTTTCCTGCCGCAATGGTCGGCCGGTAGCCAAGATTAGCGACTCCGCGATAGAGAGCGCCGGAGATGCGGGCTTCCGTGACGTAAACTCCGTTTGGAGGAAATTGTTCGCTGTGCGCGCTCAAATTCGCCGTGGGAAAACCAAGCTTCCGGCCCAGCTGCGCTCCCGCTTTCACGGTGCCGAGGATCGTGTATTCGCGTCCGAGCATCTGGGTCGCTTTGATCAGGTTGCCCTCGGCCACCGCCCGCCGGATCTCTGTGCTGCTCACGACCTCGCCGTTTAAGGTCACGGCCGGCACGCCGACCACGTTGAAGTTGCTGGTCGTGCCGAGCCGCTTCAGCAACGCGAGATTGCCCGCGCGGCCCTTGCCGAACGACCACTCATGTCCGACACAAATTTCCCGGAGCGGACGGGCGTGTTCGACCAATTGCCGCACAAACTCTTCCGGCGCAGTCGACGCGAAAGTTTGATCGAATTGCAACACCAGGAGATGCGCGACGCCGAGATCGCGAATGAGCGCGATTTTGTGCTGCGTCGCGGTAATCAAGTGGGGCGCTTCATTCGGGCGCAGAACTTTAGCCGGGTGCGGATCGAACGTGACCACCACCGGGGTGCCACCTGCGTCCTTCGCATGCCGGGCGGAGGTCGAGATGACTGCCTGGTGACCGAGGTGGACTCCGTCAAAAACTCCAATGGCGAGAAAGAGCGGGCCGGGCAGTTCCGAGAGCTGGCTGATCGAACGAAGGACGATCATGAAAATGACGAAGCACGAATGACGAAGGACGAATGAAATCCGAATGACGAAGGCCAGAACGCCGACCGCGTTCGCTCTATTCGACATTTAGGCTTCGTCATTCTTTCGACATTCGTCATTCGGAATTCGTCATTCCTCACGCCCCGCGCATGCGTGAGACCTCGGGGAGTGTCAGTATCCGTCCGAGAATGTCCACCGGCTCGGACGTTTTCAATTCCTCCACCGTGATCGCGCCGTCCACCGTAAACCGGCCCGATTTTGTTCGGCGTAAATTCTTAAGATGCGCGCCGCATCCCAGGGTTTCGCCGATATCGTGCGCGTAAGTGCGAACATAAAAACCTTTGCTGCAGACCACGCTGAAATCGATTTCCGGCGATTCGATCCGATCGATCGTGTGTCGATAAACATGGACCAGGCGCGGCTCGCGCTCGACGGTTTTTCCCTGCCGCGCGAGCTTATAGAGCGGCACGCCGCCTTGCTTGATCGCTGAGACCATGGGCGGCATCTGGTAAAAATCTCCCGCGTATTTCGCAAACGCGGCGCGCACCGTCTCGTCCTCGAGCGGCGGCACCGGGCGTTCTTCCAGGGTCACGCCGGCCCGGTCCTGCGTGTCGGTGGAAATTCCCAACACCATCGTGCCGGCATATTCCTTGTCTTCACTCATGAGGAGATCCTGGATCTTCGTTCCACGCCCGAGTGTGAGCAGGAGCAGTCCGGTTGCGATCGGATCGAGCGTGCCGCAATGGCCGACCTTTTTCATTTGCAACCGGCGCCGCACGATCGCGACGACATCGTGCGATGTCATCCCGGCCGCTTTGTCCACGAGCAGGACGCCGTCAGGAGTTGCAGTCAATGACATCGCAAATTGCTTTCAAAACTTTTTGTTCTGCTTCCGCGAGGGTTCCACGGATCCGGGTCCCGGCGGCCAGCTTATGTCCGCCACCGCCAAACTTCTGGCAAATCGCGGAGACATCGACCTCTTCACTCTTTGAACGCATGCTCACGCGCACTTTGCCGTCGGTCAGCTCTTCAAAAAAGATGGCGACGACCACGCCTTGGATCGCTCGCAGATGATCGATCAGGCCTTCGTTGTCTTCCGGTTTGACCTTAAGGTCCGCGGCCACTTTAAGGCTAAGACTGAAGCTGGCCACTTTCCCGCCAGCTTCGAACCGCATGGTGCCGAGCAATTCCCGGAGCAGCTCGGTTCGGCGGCGTGGGTAACTTTCGTAAAGAAGCTGGCTCACTCGTCCGACGTCCACGCCACAAGCCAGCAGCTCCGCTCCAATCTCAAAGGTGCGCGCGGTGGTGTTGGGGTATTGGAATGAGCCGGTATCGGTCGAGATGGCGACGAAAAGATTTTCGGCGATGCGCTGGTCCAGCGGCAACTTCTCGCTCCGAATCAATTCGAAAAGAATCTGTCCGGTCGCGGGTGAACGCGGATCGATATGAACCAGGTCGCCGTAGCGTGGATTGCTCGGATGGTGATCGATGTTGATCCATGTTCCCGCGTGACCCACCGCTTTTCCGGCGGTGCCCAGGCGGTCCTCCGTGGCGGTGTCGAGCGCGAGCGCGACTTCAAAATCCTGTGGCTCTGTCGGAGGCTTCGCGACCAGTTCCGCGCCCGGGAGAAAGTTGTATTTCTCGAGCAGACCATCCTCGTTCCAAACCGTGACTTCCTTGCCCATCTCCCGGAGCGAGAGCGCGAGCGCGAGTTGACTCCCAAGGGCGTCGCCGTCCGGCCGAACGTGGCTGAGAACAGCGAACCGCTGATGCGTCCGGAGAACGCCGCCGATTTCTGCAAGGGTGCTCTGCGTCATTCGCTTTCCGCGGCGGGCGTTTCGATTTGCTGGAGAATTTCAAAAACGCGCGCGCCGCGTTCGATCGACCCGTCGAGATGAAAAATCAGGTGCGGCGTGTATTTCAGGGTGACGCTCTTCGCCAACGCCGTCTGCAAAATGACCCGGTTCTCCTCGAATTTCAGCATGGCCGCCGCCTGTCCTTCCTTGTTCCCGAGAACGCTGACGTAAGCGTGGGCGTGCTTCAGGTCCGGCGTGACATCCACCTGGTTCAGCGTCACGAGCACGCCGTCGAAATTCAACTCGCGCGTGATGATCGTGCTCAACTCGCGTTTCAGCAGTTCGTTTACGCGGAGTAGTCGATGTTTCATTCCAAGAAGTTGAGAGTTGAAAGTTGAGTTGAGAGAAAAAGGAATCGTTGAATCGAGAGTCTCTCAACTCTCAACTAACGACTCTCAACTTTCCTACAGCTTCTGCGCGACCGCTTCGAGTTGATAGCACTCGATGATGTCGCCCACTTGATATTCGTTGAAGTCGCCCAGCTTGATGCCGCACTCGAGACCGACGCGCACTTCTTTTACATCGTCCTGGAAGCGCCGCAGCGTGGACAGGCCCCCATCGTAAACAGGCTGGCGCCGCCGCAGCACCCGCGCCCGCGCGGTGCGAGCGATTCTGCCGTCGGTCACGAGACAGCCCGCGACAATGCCTCTGCTCAATTTGAAAATCTGTTTCACTTCGGCGTGGCCAATGACGGTTTCGCGATGCTCCGGATCGAGCATTCCCGCCATCGCTTCCTTCATCTGGTCGATCAGCTCGTAAATGATGCTGTAGAGCTTGACCTGCACGCCTTCGCGCTTCGCAACGTTCACGGCCATGCTTTCGACTTTGATGTTGAACCCGACCACGACCGCGTTCGACGCGCTGGCGAGGAGGATGTCCGATTCGGAAATCGGTCCAACGCCCGCGTGCACGATCTCGAGGTCGATCTTTTTGCTCTCGATCTGGCCGAGCGCGCCAACCAGCGCTTCGAGCGAACCCTGGGCGTCGCATTTCAAGACGATGCGCAAATTTTTCTTGCCGTCGGCAGCTTCGAGCAGGCTCTCGAGCGTGGCGCGTTGGGGCGCGCTTAACTTATCGGCGCGTCGTTCCAGGAGACGCTCTTCGCTTAAAGTCTTCGCGGAACGCTCGGACTCCATCACTAAAAATTCATCGCCCGCGTGCGGGAGTCCGCTGAATCCCAGCACCTTCACGGGAGTAGAGGGACCCGCTTCCTTGATCGGTTTGCCCCGATCGTCCATGAGCGATTTGATCTTGCCGCCGTAATCGCCGCAGATGAACGGATCGCCGGTTTTAAGCGTGCCCATTTGCACGATGACGGTGGCAGTCGGTCCACGGCCGGGTTCGACCTGCGCTTCGATGACAGTTCCGCGAGGTGTCGCCGTGGGTGATGCTTTCAATTCCATCACTTCAGCCTGCACCGCCATGTTTTCGAGCAGCTCGTCGATGCCGGTTCCCTTCGTCGCCGAAACTGGAACCACGATTGTTTCGCCACCCCAATCTTCGGGCGACAAGTCTCTTTCCTGAAGCTGCTTTTTCACCCGGTCGATGTTCGCGCCGGGCAAATCGATCTTGTTCAGGGCCACCATGATCTTCACGTGGGGCGCAGCTTTCGCGTGGCTGATCGCTTCCAGCGTTTGCGGCATCAATCCGTCATCGGCCGCGACCACGAGAACAACGATATCGGTGACATGCGCCCCGCGCGCCCGCATCGCGGTGAAAGCCGCGTGGCCCGGCGTGTCGAGGAAAGTAATGCGCGTCCCTTTGTAATCGACCGTGTAAGCGCCGATGTGCTGCGTAATGCCGCCGGCTTCGCCCGCCGCGACGCGCGTCTTGCGGATCGCATCCATCAGCGACGTCTTCCCGTGATCGACGTGGCCCATGAACGTAATAATCGGGCCGCGCGCCTTGAGTTCTTCTTCCTTCTCAATGACGGGCGGAGGCGGAGCGACCACCACCTGTTCGACTTTGTGAACACCGCCGCCCTTTTCGCGGCGTTCCATCTCAAACACGAAACCGTGTTTCGCGCAGATTTGCGTCGCGACGTCGGGCTCGACTGTGAGATTTGGATTCGCGAAAATGTTGAAGTCGTCCATCAGCTCCTTGATGAGCTGGAAATTTTTCACGCCTAGCTGCTGAGCCAGATCCTTCACGATGATCGGCGGCTTGATATGAATGATTTTTTGCGGCTCGCCTTCAGGTTCTGCGGGGGCCGCAGCTGCTTCCGGCGCGGCTGTCTCAGGTAGAACGGCTGCGGGCTCTTCCACCTTCGGCGGCGGTGGCGGCGCAACGGGGGCGACAGGTGGCGGTGGTTCGGGCGTGGCGCGGATACGCGAAATCGGAGGCAGGAAGGAACGCTTGGTCGCGGTCTCGGCTTCAGTGCGCTTGGGCCGCGGCTTCTTTTCTTCGATCAGCGAAACGGTTTCCATCACCGGTTTCGGCGCTGGCTTCGCGGCTTCGATATCCTTCGCTTCCGCCTGAGACCGGGTCCGGGCCGCGATTGCAGTGGAAGAAGCCCGCGCCGATTTCGTCGGCGTATCGACCTTTGCCCGCTTGACCTCTTTAGGCTTCGAATCCTCCGCGGCGTGAGACGAAGCGGCGGCCTTGACCGGCTTGCGAGCGGTCACTGTCTTGCGCGCGGTGGTCTTGGTCGTCGTTTTCGTTGCCATCGTTTTTCCTGAAAAATTTCTCGATCACGCCGGCTCGTTAGGCGCGGGCGATGTTATTGCGCGGCGGGAGTCTCCTGATGAAGGGCTTCGTGGATTTCCTTCGCCTTCGCTTCATCTACCGAAAGAATCTCAACCAGATCCTCGACCGCCGCGTCGCGCAGACCTTCCAAATTCGTAAAACCAGCCTTCACCAAAAGGAGCGCCTGCTCATCGGTGATTGGCAATCCACCGGACAAAGCCTGCGCGGCCTGAGCCACTTTTTGTTCGACGGCATGGGTCGCGGAGGTATCGCGATCGATATTGATTTCCCAACCGGTCAGCCGCGAGGTCAGGCGCGCGTTCTGGCCTTTCTTGCCGATGGCGAGCGAAAGCTGATCTTCGTCGACTGAAATTTGAACGCTTTTCTTCTCGGGGTCGAAAATGAGGTTCTTCACTTTCGCGGGCTTGAGCGCTTCGAGGACGAACTCCTTCGGGTCGGAACTCCAGCGAATAATGTCCACTTTCTCGTTGTTCAGTTCGCGCACGATGTTCTTCACTCGCGATCCGCGCATGCCGACGCAAGCGCCAACGGGGTCAACCTTTTCGTTCGCACTCGTGACTGCGATCTTCGTCCGGTACCCGGCTTCGCGAGCGATCCCGCGGATCTCGACCGTGCCGTCGTTGATCTCGCTCACTTCGAGCTCGAACAGACGGCGCACGAAGTTCGGGTGACTCCGCGAGACGATGATTTCCGGGCCGCGAATTCCATTTTCCACCGCAACGACATAAGCACGGAGACGATCGCCGACGTTGTAATCTTCCACCACGACGCGCTCGCGCTGAGGCATGATCGCTTCGAATTTTCCGAGATCGAGAATCACATCGGAGCGGTCGAATCGGCGCACTGTGCCGCTGACGATCTCGCCCGCGCGATCTTTGAACTCCTCATAAATCATTTCTTTCTCGACCTGGCGGATGCGCTGCATCATGGCCTGCTTCGCGGTCTGGGCTGCGATGCGTCCGAAATTGCGTGGGGTGACTTCCACTTCTACCTCGCCACCCACCGCGGCGGCAGAGTCGATCTTCTGCGCCTTGGAAAGTGAAATTTCGTCCGCTGGATTGGTTACGGCATCCACGACCAGCAATTTCGCCAGGGCCCGGATTTCACCGGTCTTCGGATTGATGTCGATGCGAAGATCGCGCGACGCACTTACGCTCTTTTTCGAGGCGGAAAGCAGCGCGTTGGAGACGGCTTCGAGCAGGATCTCGCGTTTGATCCCGCGCTCGCGCTCCAGGTAATCCAGCATGGCGATAAACTCGGCGTTCATAAAAAACATGTAGCCCGCAGACTAAAAAGAGTGGGACACCAGCTCCCACTCCCATCAGCGCGGACTAGGCGCTCACCTTAATTTTCCAAGGGCGTTCCGTCAAGCTCGGAAAGGCACTGCGCGATGAACCTTAGAGCTTCTGGAATCTGTGGAGCCGGCGCGCCCTCGCGCCCGATCGAGTATCGTGAACATGGAATGAAACATCGAACGGCTGTCGTGAACATGGAAGGAAACATCACACGGCCCGAGGGCGGGCCGTCTCCAACAACTTGCCTTGAGCGCGGGACGTTGGACGTTCCGCCTGACCATGTCGCGCGCCGCCACATTCTCGATCGTCATTTTGTGCTGGGCCGCGATCTACCTCCCGGGGCTCGGTTCGCTTGAAATCAAAGGAGAAGAAGGCCGCCGCATTCTTCCCGCGGTTAGAATGATCGACACGGGTAACTACCTGGTGCCGGAAGTCGGTGGCGAACCGTATTACCGCAAGCCGCCCCTGGTAAATTGGCTCGTGGCCGCTTCCTTCAAACTCTTCGGCCATCGTAACGAGTGGACCGCGCGTTTGCCCTCAGTGCTGTGCGTTCTCGCCGTGGCCCTGGCGTTCATCACGGTCGCGCGCACGAGCCTCGGATCCAACGGGTCGCTCATCGCCGCTCTCGTCTGGCTGGCCAACTTTGGGATGATCGAGAAAGGACGGCTGATCGAAATAGAGGCGCTGTATGTGTCTCTCTTCGGCCTGGCCATAATTTGCTGGCTGAGTTTGTGGCAGGAACAGCGGTCGCCCTGGCTGACCTGGACGGTGCCCTGGGTTTTTCTTGGGCTCGGTCTGCTCGCGAAAGGGCCGGTCAATCTATTTTTCTTTTACGCGATCGTGTTGGCCGTCCTCGTTGTCGCGGGTGAAAGGCGAAAACTGTGGCACGGCGCTCATTTCCTCGGGCTCCTGATCATGCTGGGAATTTTCGCAGCCTGGGCTGTCCCGTATTGGCAGCAAATGCGGGGAGCGAATCTGGCCCAGACCTGGTCCGAACAACTGACCGGCCGCCTGACCGGGGAAGACTTCAAGCTCGGGAGTTGGCTGCTGAATATTCCCCGCGGTCTCGCCTACTTTTTGCCATGGACACTTCTGCTTCCGATCGTTCGCGGCGCCAGGCTCCGCACCCGCCGTGAAACGAATCTGTTGCGCGCCCTGACTTACGGCTGCGTCATCTCTTTCGTGGTGGTGAATCTCCTACCGGGAGCGCTGCCGCGGTATTCCATGCCGGTCCTGGTTCCGGCCTCCTGGATGATGGCGGTGGCACTCTCGGCTGACGAAATCCGCGCGTCCGGCTGGTGGCGATCGCTCGGATCTGTTATGGCAACGCGCCGTTTGCGGCTGGTTGTCACTACGGCGATGGCTGCCGGAATCGCCCTTCCGATTTACGCCGTCGCGGTGATTCCCTATTTGCAAAGGCGTTCGAAAGTGAAACCAATTGCGGCGCAAATCGACGCACTCGTGCCGAACTCGCAGTTGCTCTATGCCATCGATCCCGATTACCAGCCGTTCCTGTTCTACATCAAATCGCGGCTGATCTACGCGGGCGGAGTGATGGAGGTGCCAAAGGACGCACGGTTCCTCCTCATTCGGTCCCCGAACGAACCGGCGGTTGTCGGCAGTGAACGCTGGGCGCCACGACACCCACGATCGATTTTCTCTGCGACGGATTACCGGCAGCAAACCGTCGTTTTATTGAAGGTCGACGCCGGCAATCCGTAGGGCGTCCAGGTTTGGATCGCCCGGTTGACAGCTCGGCCGTTATTCGTTAGCATGCTAACTATTCCCGCAATGCCTTCACCCAACGTCCATGAGTTCGGTCTCCTGCTCTTCGGCACGGCGCGCGCCTGGCGCACCAGGCTTGATCAGCGTCTGCGCCCGCTCGGCCTCAGCCAGGGTAAATGGCGCACGCTCATTCATCTCTCCCAGGGCGGAAACAAGCTCACGCAGAAAGAGATCGCCGAGCGCATGGGAATTGAAGAACCCACCCTAGCCGGACTCCTTAACCGGCTGCAGGACGACGGCTGGATCGAGCGCCGCGAATCGCCCAGCGATCGCCGTTGCAAAACCATCCATCTCCAGCGGGGCTCGAAGCCTGTGCTCGACAAGATTTTCAACACCGCGCACGGACTCCGCCACGAATTAATTGAGAATGTTCCGCCGGACGATCTCGAGGCCTGCATCCGGGTCCTCACGCAAATTCGGATGAAAGCCGAGCAGCCGGCGGAAAACGGACACCCCCGGAATGGCCGTCGAAGCGCGGCTAAAAAAGGCCAACCGAAATGACCACGATGGCCAAAGCAAATGTCGTGACCCGCGAGACGGTGGGGAAACTGGAACATCGGTTCGGCCGCAAGCGTCTCTATTTGGGCGGTGGCGCGATTCTGCTGGTTCTTCTTTTCCTCACGTTCCGCGGCTTCGGCGGCAAACAGAAAGCGCCCACCTCTCCGCCTCCACGCCCGGTCACCGCGGCCGTCGTCGTCACCAAGGACGTCCCGTTTTATATCGATGAAATTGGGACCTGCACGGCATTCGAAACCGTCCAAGTGCAGGCACAGGTCAGCGGTCAGATTATCTCGCGCGATTTCAAAGACGGCGCCGACGTGAAGAAAGGCGATCTTCTTTTCACCATCGATCCGCGGCCGTATGAAGCGGCTCTGGCCAGCGCTGAGGCGGATTTGGCCTTGAACCAGGCGACCATGAAGCGGCAGGAAACGCTGCGCGCGCAAAAGGTCACCGCCAGCCAAGAATTCGATACGGCGCAGGCGAACGCAAGGAAATCGGAGGCCGCAGTCAAGGCGGCGCAGGTGAACCTCGACCATTGTTACATTAAATCGCCGATCGATGGCCGGGCGGGACTTCGGCTGGTCGATGTCGGGAACGTGGTCGGCGGGGGCGGAGCGAGCGGGCCGGTCCTTGTCACCGTGCAGGGGATGGATCCGATTTACACGGACTTCACCGTGGCTGAACCCGATTTACCACTCGTTAGGCGTTACCTCGGCAAGGAAAATCTCAAGGTCCTCACCGATGCCGAGGACGACGATATTCCGGCGCGCGAAGGTGAACTTGCCTTCATCGACAATTCGCTCCAGCCCGGCGCCGGCACGGTAAAGGCCCGCGCGGTCACCCCGAATCCGGATCGAGCCCTGTGGCCAGCACAGTTCGTGCGCGTCCGCTTAATTCTCGAAACCTTGAAGGGTGCGAAGCTGGTCCCGAGCAGCGCGGTCCAGATCGGTCAGAACGGCCCTTATGTTTTCGTGATCAAAGACGATTCGACCCTCGACTTGCGGCAGGTTAAGCCCGGCCAGCGTCATGGCGATCTCACCGTGGTGACGGAAGGCGTGAAGGCGGGGGAGAAAGTGGTTGTCAGTGGACAGCTTCAACTGTCGCCGGGCGCCAGGGTCGCGGTTCAGTCAATTGAATCGCCGGGGCAGGGCGCCAAACCCGCAGCGAAAACGTTGAGGTAATCGGCGTGTCGCGCTTGGACGATAACGGGGGTGAAGCGGAGTCGGTGCCGGACGGCCCGCGCGGCGAGCATGGCCACGAGAAGCCCGGTGGAGAAACCCTCGCCGGCAAACTCGTCCAGTTTTCCTCCGGGCTTTCCAAGCCATTCATTCAACGGCCC
The DNA here is from genome assembly GCA_041167585.1 of Verrucomicrobiota bacterium. Classification (GTDB taxonomy): domain Bacteria; phylum Verrucomicrobiota; class Verrucomicrobiia; order Chthoniobacterales; family UBA10450; genus AV80. The sequence goes on along the minus strand of JBEEHV010000017.1, from coordinate 371,661 downwards.
GTGATGACGATGCTGTTGACGGTATCGATCATCGTCTTCGGCATTCTAACCTTCAAGCAACTCGCGGTGAACGATCTGCCGGCCGTCGATTATCCGGTTATTTCCGTCAGCGTTAATTATCCGGGCGCGAACCCGGAAACGATGGCGAACACCATCGCGACTCCGCTCGAGAAACAATTTACCCAAATTCCCGGGCTGACTCTGAGCACCAGCTCGAGCACGCAAGGGAGCACCAGCATCACGCTCCAGTTCGAGCTCACCAAAAGCATCGACTCCGCGGCGATCGATGTGCAGGCCGCGATCCAGCGCGCGTCGGGACAACTGCCGAACGATCTCCCGAGTCCCCCGCGTTTCGAAAAGTCGAACCCAAACGACCAGCCGGTGATGTACATCGCGCTGACCAGCGACACGCTGACCGACGGCGATCTCTACAAGTACGCGACGTCGCAGGTGCAACAGCGGATCAACATTCTTCCCGGCGTTTCGCAGGTGCAGATCTTCGGCGTGAAAAGCGCCATCCGAATCAAGGTCGATCCCGGCGCGCTCGCTTCGCGCAACATCACCTTCGATGAATTATCGACCGCAATCCGCGCCGGCTCCTCCTATTCCGGCGCCGGCCAGTTCGACGGTAAGAACACTTCGTTTGTCCTGAGGCCGAATGGTCAGATCGAAAACGCGGAGGGCTACCGAAATCTCATCGTCGCGCACGGCAAAGACAACTCGCCCATTTACCTTCGCGATGTCGCGAATGTAATCGACTCCGTCCAGGACGAACGCCTTTCCCGCCACTTTTTTGCGCGCGGCTTCACTCCTCCGGCGTCGGTTATCGTCATGGCGGTCTCGCGGCAGGCGGGCGCGAACGCGGTGGAAGTCGCCCGTTCCATCACGAGGCTTTTGCCGCAGCTTCGCCTCGAATTGCCCGGGTCGATCAATCTCATTCCCACGTTTGATCGCGCGCAAAGCATCGTGAATTCGGTCGACGACGTCCAAATGACGCTCTTCATCGCCTTCGTTCTCGTGATCCTCGTGATCTTCGTCTTCCTCGGGCGGGCCGCGGACACGCTCATTCCGGTGGTGGCGCTGCCCCTTTCGCTGTTGGTGACCTTTCTCGCCATGTGGGCGCTGGATTACTCCATCAACAATCTCACGCTCATGGCGCTGACTCTCGCAATCGGCTTCCTGGTCGACGACGCCATCGTCTTTCTCGAGAACGTCGTGCGCCGCGCCGAGGCCGGTGAGTCCATCTACAAAGCTACGCTGAACAGCGCCGGCGAAATCTCCTTCACGATTTTGTCGATGACACTCTCACTCGCGGCCGTCTTCATCCCGCTCGTCTTCATGCCGGGCTTGCTCGGCCGAATCTTCCGCGAGTTCGCGGTCACGATCATCGTGGCGATTTTCGCGTCCGGATTAATCTCGCTCACGCTTACGCCGTTGATGTGCGCGCGTCTGCTGAGAGAACGCGGTCCCGGCCATCGCAAGAGTTGGATGGAGCGCTTCACCGAAAAGTTCTTCGATCCGATCCTGGATTCATACAGCCGCAGCCTCAATTGGTTCCTCGACCGCGGCTGGCTCGCGCTGCCCATTCTCGCCGCCTGCGCGGTGGGCCTTTGGTATTTCTTCAGTGCGTTGCCTTTCACGCTCCTTCCTACCGGCGACAGCGGCGTGATTCGCGGCGCTTTGATCATGCAAGAAGGTGCGTCACCGCAGCAGCAGCGCATGATGCAGGACAAACTCGATCCGATTCTCCAGGGGAACCCGGCGGTCGATAAGTATTTCACCGTGGCTGGGAGCGGGCGCGCCGGCTCGTCCAGTATTTTCACTGTCCTGTTTCTTAAGCCTGCCAAAGAACGCGTGCCGATCGAGGATGTCTCCACTCAGTTGCGCAGGTCCCTCGCCGCTTTACCCGGCATTCAGCCCACAATGGCGGCTTCGCCCGTGCTCCAGATCAACATCGGCGCGAGCGGCAGCTCTTTCGGGCGCTACAGCTACTCCCTTAGCGGCATCAACCCTGATGAAGTCTATGCGGCGGCCGACGCGCTGAGCGCGAAGTTCAAGGATTACAACGGCTTCGTCGCGCCCCCCCGTTCCAACCTCTTCCGTAACCAGCCCAACATCGACATCGATATCGATCATGACCGCGCCAGCCTCTACGGCGTTACTACAACCAAATTGCAGAACCTCCTCCGGGCTGCTTACTCGCAGAACTACGTCTACCTGATCAAACAGCCCGATGACCAATACCAGGTTATCCTGGAAGTAGACGACAAGGGCCGGGCGAACCCGGAAGATCTGCAGCAGCTTTATGTCCGGCCCGATGGCAAGACCACGCTCATCCCGGTTCGCGCGCTGACTAAATCCGATCCGAAACTCGGCCTCCAGTCGGTCAACCACACCAACCAATTTACCAGCGTTACCTTCGGCTTCGATACGAAACCGGAAGTAGCCCTGGGCGACGTAACAAACTTCATCGAGAAAACTGCGGCCGAGGTCATACCACCGACCGTGAAAGGAGAACTGCAGGGCGAAGGCCTTGTCCTGCAGCAACTGTTCGGCGCGCTGCCGTTCCTTGTCCTGGCCGCCTTGTTTGTCATGTATGTCATCCTCGGCATCCTTTACGAGAGCTATGTCCATCCTATCACCGTCCTCTCCACTCTCTTCCCCGCCGTAGTAGGCGGGTTACTAACTCTCTGGCTCTTCAACTCCACCCTTTCTCTCTACTCCGTCATCGGTCTCTTCCTTCTCATGGGTATTGTGAAAAAGAACGGCATCATGATTGTCGACTTCGCCTTGCATCGTCTCGATGAAGGCTACGATCTGCGAAGCGCGATCCACGAAGCCAGCGTCGAACGTTTCCGTCCCATCATCATGACCACCCTCTCTGCCCTGATGGGTGCGGTGCCTCTCGCGCTCGGCTACGGCGCCGATGGCTCTTCCCGCCGGCCGCTGGGTCTGGTCATTGTGGGCGGTCTGATCATCTCCCAGCTCATCACCCTCTACATTACTCCTGTGGTCTATCTCGCGTTGGAATGGTTCCAGGAAAATGTGCTGGACCGCGTCCCTTTCCTTCGCAGCGGCCACATGCACCACGAATCCGACGCCGCGAAACCCGCTCTCGTCGACAAGCCCGAGCCTGTTGGAGTTGGGTAGGCCTTCTTTCCTCCGGGGAGCATTGCCCCTGCGGAAAACAGAAGCAGCTAAGGCCTAGTTGACCTTTGTGACCCGGATCGCGCCGCCACCCGCGATATACATGCGGTAGCCAAAGCCACCCTTGACGATGATCACTGGCGGTGAGTCGATTTTCGGGAAGTACGCGTTATCACGCTGCGATTGCGTCCAGCGCTGGCCGTTCTCCAGCGTGAACGTGGTGTGGCCAGTGTAGCCGGTGAAAGGACCTACGATCTTGCTCTGAATCACTTCGGGAGCCTGGACTTTTTTCTCCTTCACCGCCTTATCGACCGCTTCTGTCGCCACCTTTTCATTGCTGGTCGCGAGATACTTTCGGATGAATTCGTCCAGCTTCGCCCTTTCCGCAGGATCGAGCTTCTGTAGTCCGGAGGCCTCGTAATCGGCCGGCGTCATGGCTTTCGCGACACCGGGGAAATCAGAATTCTCTGCCTGCGTGGCTTGAAGCGGCGCTAAAGCCAGGGCGACCAGAAAAACGAAAAACGAGTAGGGATGTTTCATAAGCGGAAGTTCACTACTCGACTCAGGGTGCTGCCGAATGTCAAAGCTAAACGTCAGCCGGCAGGGGCCCTCCTCTGGGTAATCTTCATCCATCGTGCGCTTCCACACGAGCGCATCTACAGTTATTGACCTCGCGGTAAAGATTGTTTCGGCGAGACCCAGAATCCCACGGGCGAGACGGCCGCCCAACCCGGGTGGGAAACAGGCGCTTGGCACGAACGCCTCTGCAGTTGAGCACTGCAGTTATTTGACGTTGTAGATCTCGACCAGGCCCAGGCCGACTCCGCCATCCTTGCCGGCCAGGATGACGGTGAATTGTCCCGGCGGCAGGGGGGTGAAGATTCCTGATTCTTTCCCGTCCTTAAGCCCGAGACCGAACAGGCTCAATTGTGCGGCTGAGACAGGATCGTCAGTCCAGTTGTCGTTCGAAATCAGGATCGTGCCATTAGCGTTATGCAACTCCAGCGTAGGATCGGCCAGGAGATTGCTTAGACCGGAGCTGGCCAGCGACGGTCCGATCCCTCTGATGGCCACGCGCGTGTCGTTCGGATTTCCGCCAAGGGTAAACCCGCCGATCATCACCTCGTCATCCTTCTGGACGAATCCGCGCGTGCTGATGTTTGCCAGGACGGAGTCGGTTCCCAGGTTGCCATCGTAGACTTCTATAAGACCTATGCCGGTCGTCTGTCCCGCGCCCGTCAGGATCGCGGTGTAATTGCCCGGCGGGAGCGTGGCGAGGATAACTGCCTCACGTTCATCGGACGGCTGGAAGATCGTGCCTTCAATCTGCGGGCGTTGCGGGCTCTTAGTCCAATCGTCATTCGCCAGAATAGTCGATCCATTCGCGGCCCGGAGCTCGAGCACAGGATCGTTGAGAACGAGAGCGGCAGGCACGTTAGCTTTCGCGAGCGAAGGACCCATGCCTCTGATCACGACAGGTTTCGAAGCATTGCCGGTGATGATGAACCCGCCAATCATTACCTTGTCCCCAATGTCCACGCGTAACCGGGTGGAAATGTTCAAGGCCTGGGCCGGAGTAGGTGTTGGGGCGGGGGTTGGGGTGGGAGTAGGCGTTGCCGTGGGGGTTGGAGTAGGCGTGGGAGTAGGGGTGGTTTGTGGGTCGTTATCGGTGATGGTAACGGTGGCGACCTGCGGCGATCCCACCGACCCCCCAGCCACGGCGGTCAAGGTTGCCGTGAAGGTTTCGTTGCCTTCGAAGACGCTGTCATCCGTAATCGGGATTGTGACATTCTGGCTATCGGCTCCACCGGGGCTAAAGGTGAGATCGCCCGACTGAGCGGTGTAATCCTGCCCCGCCTTGGCTGTCCCGTCGGCGGTGGAATAATGGACTACAGCTGAGGCGCTGTTCCCACCGGTGCGCGTCACGGTCAGGACGGCATTCACTCCATTTTCAGTGACGCTGTAGGTCGCCGAGCTCCACTGCAGGGTAGGCGCAGTGTCGTTGTCCGCAATCGTGACCGTAGCGGAGGAGGGGGCGCCAAGCGTTGCGTTACCCGGAGCGCTCAAGACAACGTTAAAGGTTTCGTTGGCTTCAATAGCGGTGTCATCGACAATCGCGATCGTGAACTGCTTGCTGGTCTCGTTAGGTCCGAACGTCAGATCGCCGGAAGTCGCGGTGTAATCGGCCGGCGCGGTGGCGGATCCGTCACTGGTGGCGTAGTGAACGGTAGCGTTAAGGGCGGTCGATCCGGACTTGGTGACGGTGACGGTGACACTGCCGCCGGCTTCGGAGACGTTATAGTTACCCGCGCTCCACTGCACGGTAGGCGCGGCATCGTTCTCGGTAATGGTGACCGTCGCGGAAGAAGGTGTGTTCAGGGTGGCGTTGACCGGAGCGCTCAGGGTCACGACGAAGTTCTCGTTTCCTTCGAAGAAGGTGTCGTTCACGATCGGCACCGTGATGTCCTTGCTAATCTCGTTGGCCGCAAAGGTGACGTCGCCGGAAGAGGCTGTGTAATCCGCGGGCGCCGTGGCGGAACCATCACTGGTGGCATAATGCACCGTCGCAGCCAGGGCCGTATCTCCGCTCTTGGTGATGGTAAGTGTGGCGCTCCCACCGCCTTCATTTACGCTGTAAGTGGCGGAGCTGAACTGCACCGTCGGCGCCGGATCGTTATCGGTAATGGTAACCGTAGCGGAGGAGGGCGAACCGAGGGTGGCGTTAGTGGGGGCGCTGAGAGCTACTCCGAAAGTCTCGCTCGCCTCAAAAGTCGTATCGTCGGTGATCGGCACGGTGAACGTCTTGCTATTCTCAGCCGGCGCGAAAGTGAGGTCACCCGAGGTTGTCGTGTAATCGGAGGGCGCGGTAGCCGACCCGTCGCTCGTGGCATAATGGACTGTGGCGTTGACAGCGGTGGCTCCGGTCTTGGTCACGGTAAGTGTGGCGCTGCCACCGCCTTCATTGACGCTGTAAGTGGCGGAGGTGAGTTGAACCGTCGGCGCCGGATCGTTATCGGTAATGGTAACCGTAGCGGACGAGGGCGAACCGAGGGTGGCGTTAGCGGGGGCGCTGAGAGCTACTCCGAAAGTCTCGCTCGCCTCAAAGGTCGTATCGTTGGTGATCGGCACCGTGAACGTCTTGCTGTTCTCACCCGGCGCGAAAGTAAGGTCACCGGAGGTTGTCGTGTAATCGGACGGCGCGGTAGCCGACCCGTCGCTCGTGGCATAATGGACCGTGGCGTTGCCGGCGGTCGCTCCGGTTTTGGTCACGGTAAGTGTGGCGCTGACACCGCCTTCGTTGACGCTGTAGGTGGCCGAGCTGAACTGCACGGTCGGCGGTGGATCGTTATCGGTAATGGTAACCGTACCTGACGATGGCGAACCGAGGGTGGCATTGGTCGGAGCGCTGAGAGCTACTGCAAAAGCTTCGCTTGCCTCAAAGATATTATCATTGGTAATCGGCACGGTGAAGCTCTTGGTAGTCTCGCCCGGCCCGAAGGTGAGATCGCCGGAAGTTGTGGTGTAATCGGAGGGCGCGGTCGCCGTGCCGTCGCTTGTCGCATAGTGAACCGTGGCGTTGACGGCGGTCAATCCGGACTTGCTCACTGCGATAGTGAACGTTCCAATTCCTTCGCTAACGCTATAGCTGCTGGAGCTGAGCCGCACCGTAGGCGCCGGGTCATTCTCTGTGATGGTCACGGTCGCGGACGATGGGGTTCCCAGGGTCCCGTTAACCGGAGCGCTCAAGGTAACGCCAAAGGTCTCGTTCCCTTCGAAGACGCCGTCGTCCACAATGTTCACCGTGAACTGCTTGGTAGTCTCGTTCGCGGCAAAAATCAGGTCGCCTGAAGTCGAAGCGTAGTCATTAGGCGCCGTGGCCGAGACGTCGCTCGTGGCATAATGGACTGAGGCACTGAGGTTGGTCGTTCCGGTCTTGGTTACCGTAATCGTGGCGGTGCCTCCGCCTTCACCGACCGATACATCTGCGACGGTAAAGGCTGGTGCCGTGTCATCGTTCGTGACTGCGCCGGTTCCGTCGGCGTCGCTGATGGCTGCATTGGAGGCATTACTAAGGTGAACTGTGAACGCTTCGTTAGGTTCAAAGGCAGTGTCGCCGTTGACCAGCACCGTGAATTGCTTGGTCGTGTCCCCCGACAGGAAGGTCAAGGTAGTCGTCGTGATGGCGGTGAAGTCGGAGGGAGAGGTCGCCGTGCCGTCGACCGTGGCGTAGTCGACCTTCGCAGTCAAACTCGTGCTGCCTGTCTTGGTGACCGTGAAAGTATAGGAGATAGTGCCGGCATTCCCTTCGTTGTGCGTCACGTCATCGATCGCAAAAGTCGGAAGCGGATCGTTCTCGGTAATCGTGAGGACGGCGGCGTGCGGTGGCGCCGAGGTGGCAGGGGCGCCTTCGATCTGGGTCCCGCTCAATGACAGGTTTACGGTTTCGTCGCCCTCGTAGGTTGTGTCGTTGACGATCGAAACGGTAACTGTCTTGTCGCCAGTCTCACCCTCCGCGTAAGTAACCGGGAAGGTAGTTACCGCGCCATAGTCGCCGGGCGCCTGCGCCGTGCCGTCGCTGGTCGAGAAATTGGCGCTGACCGAGCCGTTGCTTCCGCCCGAACGCGTGACGGTGATCGAAGCAGTGCCTGCGGCCTCATCTACCGCATAGGTGGCCGACTTAAACTGGATGTCACCTGCGCCAGTGGAGCCATCGACTACCGTAAAGCAGGTGGAGAACTCAGACGTGCTAAAGGAAGCGCCCGTGGAAGTCGCGGTCGCTGTGATGACCTTACCGGCGGTCATGCTCGGCGCATGGGTTTCATCCGGGTGGAACTCGAACGAGACGTCGCCATTCGCGTCCGTCGGGTCGGTGGTGACGGAACCGAGGTAAGTCCGGCCTTCGCCATTGCCGGAAGCGTCACAGGAAGTGTTGGCGTAGAAGTCGATGTCGAAGGTCCCGCCTACCGTCGAGTTTAGAGTTCCGTTGATCGTTTTGGTGCTGCCGGTAACGCGGGCCACGGTAATGATGGGGAAGTTCTGCAAATTGTTCGCGCCGGAGTCGGGGTCCTTGGCGTCGTTCGCCGTCACACCGTCGGGCCCAAGATCAATGCCGAGATGCAGGTTCGTGGTGCCGTTCGAGAAGATCGAGTTGCCGCGAATGGCGTTGCCGAAGCCGGCGGTCGACGCCACCTGCACTCCATCGCCACCGTTGTTGGCAATCGTGTTAGCGTCACCCGGCTGAGTGCCGCCGATGGTGTTGAAGCCTGAGCCAGCCCCGGTGAGGGCGATGCCGTTGCCATCGTTAGGTAGGGCGGTGGTTCCGTCGGCCTTCGTCCCGATCAAGTTACCAACTACGAGATCACTGTTACTATTGCTGAAGGAGAGGGCGCTCCCTCCATTGCCGGAGATTAGGTTGACGTCGACAGCGGTGGATCCGCCGATAATCAGGCTGTTGCCCGCGGTCGAGATGCCATTGAGAGCGTTGCCGAGGTCGAGAGTGCCGCTTACATCGGTGCCAATGAAGTTACCCGTCACGCTATTGCTCGTGCCAGATGGCAGGTCAAGGCCATGGCTGGTGAAGCGATTGACGACCAGGCCGCGCACCGTTGAGGTGCTCGCGCTAACAGTAAGACCGGTGGCGCCTGCGCCGGCGCTGGCGCCATCGATCTCAATCCGCAACACTGCATTATCGGCGCCAGTAAGCGTGTTAGCAGTGGCGCCTGTCTGGGTATAGCCGTCAACAATTACGGCGTGAGTAAGGGAGGGCAGACTCGAGCTGGGAAGGATCGACCACCAACTGTGCGGCCAGTCGGGATCTATTCCCACGATGGTCGTATCGTTCGTTGCCGTGGTGACTGTTACATTGGCCAAAGTTACCTGACCTGGGACCCCGTCGTCCGCATAATAGAAATGCCGCGGGTCCGTGGCCGGAATGGCGAAATTGATCGCTATTGTGCTTCCCCCGGCACTGGCGCTTACGGTCGTAATTGCTTCGCGCAAAGTGCAGTCTCCGGTACCAATCGGGTCGCATGTTCCGACCGCATGATCGTCGGTGGTGTTAACGACGAGGGCTGTGCCCGGTGAATCGTCGTTCTGGATTGTTCCCCGGCCCTCCCCGTCCGCGATGGTAGCGTCAGTAGGAGTATCCAGTTCGACGAAGAACGTCTCGTTAGGTTCGACCGTGGCGTCCTTGCAGACTGCTATGGTGATAGTTCGAGTGGTGGACCCCGGGCCGCTCGCGGGGAAGGTGAGGGTGCCGGTCTGCGATATGTAATCGACGCCCGTAGTGCAGGACGTGCCGCCCGTCGCCGCGTTCGTCGTGCCGTCGGCCGTGGTGAAGTGGACAGTCGAACCTACCTGCGTGGTTCCGGTCCGGGTCACGGTGAAAATAAATGACGTCGTGCCGCTGCCGTTGCCTTCGAACGCGAGATGGTCGCCGATCGCCAGGGTCGGTGGGTCGTCATCATTCGTAATGGTGCCCGAAGCTGAAGCCGGAGTGCCAGGGTTATACCCGGTTCCCGAAGTGACGGTCAGGATTACGGTCTCTGCAGCCTCGTAGGTGGTGTCAGTCGCGGGATCGACCGTCACTGAAGCGGTGGTGACCCCGTCACCCATCGTCACACTTCCAGTCGTGGAGCTAAAGGTGGCCGCTCCACTCTGTGAGTAATCACTCGGGAAGTTTGCGGAGCCGCCAACCAAGAAATTAACGGTGATGGAACCGGTCGTTACACCTGTCCGGTTAAAGGTATAGACCAGGTTCGCCGCGCCATCTTCCGCCACCGACGCGGGCGACACCGCGACGCTAATATCCGTATCATCATTCGTAATCGTGCCCGTGCCGTCAGCATCCGTGATCTTCGCCGCGACCGGGTTCGACAAATGGACTGTGAACGCTTCATCCAGCTCGGCGGTGATATCGCCCTTAACTGAAACAGTAATCTGCTTGCTCAGATCGCCGGGCAGGAAGACCAGGGTCGTAGGCGAAATCTTCGTGTAGTCCGAAGGTTCCGTCGCCGAGCCATTCACGGTTTCGTAATCGACCTTGGCGTCGAAGGCAGTCGCGCCACTCTTGGTAATGGTGAAGGTAAAGGAAGTTGTGCCCGCATCGCCCTCGTTCAGGGTTACGTCGTCGATCGAGAATGTCGGCGCGGCCTGGACAGTGATCGTGGCGGTAGCGAGGCCCCCGCCTAATCCACCATCCGTCGCATTTAATGACGACTGCACCTGGAAGCTGCCATTTGCCGTGGAGTTAGCGGCCGGGGTAAACTTCAAGCCGGCATTGCCTTCCGCGAAAGTAATGAAGTCGCCGTTGCTAATGGGAGTTGTGCCGTCGTTCTTGAAGAGCGTGCCGTTGGTGATGTTAGTGATCTTAAAGTGTGTCACCTCCGCGTTGTCCGCTCCGTTACGGCTGATGACCAATCCGGAAGTTGTCTGAGTATTCTCGACTGTCGCCGCGTTCGTGACCGATGGTGTATCCGCCACTGGGTTCACCGTGATCGTGGCCGTAGCAGAGCCACTACTTAAGCCGCCGCCGGACGAATCGGTCGCGCCTTGGACTTGGAAGCTGCCATTGGCAAACGAATTCGCCGCCGGCGTGAACTTCAAACCGGCATGGCCTTCAGCGTAGGTAATGAAGTCGCCCTCGTTGATAACGGTCGTGCCGTCGTTCTTAAAGAGCGTCCCGTTGGTAATGTTGGTGATCTTGAAATGCGTTACTTCCGCGCCATCCGCCGCGTTGCGGCTGATAACCAAGCCAGTTGTAGCTTGGGTATCCTCGTTGGTCGTCGCGTTCGTGACCGATGGCGTATCCGCCACCGGGTTCACCGTGATCGTGGCGGTGGCCGCGCCACTGCTTAAGCCGCCGCCGGACGAGTCCGTCGCCGCCTGGACCTGGAAGCTGCCATTGGCAAAGGAATTGGCGGCCGGCGTGAATTTCAAACCGGCCTGGCCTTCAGCGTAGGTAATGACGCTGCCCTCGAGTATAACGGTCGTGCCGTCGTTTTGGTAGAGCGTGCCGTTGGTAATGTTGGTGATCTTGAAGTGCGTTACTTCCGCGCCATCTGCCGCATTCTTATCGATCACTAATCCAGTTGTTGTCTGAGTATCTTCGTTGGTCGTAGCGTTGGTGACTGAAGGAGTGTCTGTTACCGCAGTCACCGTAAAGCTGGCCGTAGCAGCAGCCGCGCTCGTCTTGGGATCTGGAGAGCCATTGGTCGTCCCGTCATCCTGGATTGTGTAGTCGAAGCTGGCGGGGCCGTAGAAATCGGCCGTGGGAGTGAAGAGGACCCGGCTGTTCGCTGAATCCAGAACGACTGTCCCTCCTACCGGATTGCTTACGCTCGCGACGGTCAGGTTCTGCGCGAACTCATTCGCCGCGCCTTTGTTATCGTTTCCCGTCAAGTCGAAGAAAGGAATGCTCTGCTGGCCTGAGTCTTCGGGGACGTCAGGTAACGTATCGTTAACTGCTATCGGCGCATCGTTAACTTCTGTAATCGTAAAGCTCACTGAAGCGGTTCCGCTTTCCTTTGGATCGGACGCCCCATTCGTGGTCCCGTTATCTTCCACGGTGTAGGAGAAGCTCGCGGCGCCGTTGAAATTGTTTGCCGGCGTGAACAAGACGTTGCTCCCGCTGATGCTCACCGTGCCGCCGACAGGATTGCTCACGCTCTTCACGATCAGCGTCTGGGCGCCGGACTCTTCCGCTGGTCCGGCGGAATCGTTCGCGATCAAATCGCTGAACGGAATCGTCCGCGTGCCGGAGTCTTCCGCGATATTCGTCAACGCATCGGCGACCGCAGTGGGCGCGTCATTCACCGCGGTCACGGTGATCGTAAAGGTCTGGACCGCGCTCGTGTTCGAATTCGGCGCTACGTTGCTGCCGTTGTCCGATAAAGTGACGCTCACTGTGGCGGTGCCGTTGGTGTCGAGGCCCGCCGTATAAGTGAGGTCGCCAGTGGTGGCATCGATGGCCGGTCCGCTAGCGAAGGTGAGATTGCCGGAAGTAGTGGTGGCCGAAACGTTGAAGGTCAAAGTCTGGCCTGATTCGCCCGGTCCCTGGGATATGTTTGTGGCCCAGCCATTGATCGTCTGCGCTCCCGCATCTTCAGTAACTGTCTGGTTAGCTCCCTTCGTGAATGAGGGAGGATCATTCACTCCTGTGACGTTAAAGGTCACGTGCCCCGTATCGGTCTTAAAATCGTTAAGGCCGTCGGTTCGGCCGTTATCTTGGACAGTGTAATCGAAGCTGGCAGGACCGTTGAAGTCCGTAGCCGGTGTAAACTCAACGTTGGTGCCGTTGATCTGGACAGAGCCGCCCACCGGGTTCGCAACCCCGATAATCGTCAGCGTCTGATTCGGCTCGGAGGCAGGAGCTGTATCATTGGAGAGTAAGGCTGAGAACGCGATCACTCTCGTGCCGGAATCTTCCGCGATGTCCGAGAGCACATCATCAGTAGCCACTGGTGGCTGGTTCGGGGGGGGCTTGCACTTGCCCGCGTTGCCGGCGTCGGCGATCCCCGCGATTTCACCAGGACTTAGCCCCCTATTGAAAATCTCTACTTCGTCGAGCAATCCATTGAGCGACGGAATTGCTTCAGCCTTCCCAAGCGTGAGGGGCGCACTGGCATCTGGAACAGGATCTGAATCGCTTTGATCGTTACCATTCTGCACGCCGTCTACAAAAAAGCGCCAGGTGCTTCCGCTGCGAGTAAGGGCTACGTGATACCAGCGGCCAACTGTCGGCGTGAAAGTCGCATCGCTACTTACGGAAGGTATTGTGCTACCAGGATTGTTTCGATGGAACTGCAAGCTTCCAGCATTTAACCAGAAAATCCATTTGTTTGTCCCACCGGGCCCGTCGTCATGCGCTACGAAGACGTCCGTCCCAGTCACTGCGTTGAACTCCACCCAGGTGTCGATCGTGAAATCGTTCGCGGGGAAATCCCAAGCCGGATCATCGGCCACTTGGTCAACGGCGTCCGCGCCATCGAAACTGAACGCTTTTCCTACCTTGCCCGCCGCATAGGTAGCCCCATTTAGTAACGTGCCGTGATGAGTACCCTGAATATCATTGGCGTGATCGTCGCCCGGCCACCAGCTTACCATGTTAGCCGGCGGCGTGACGCAGGATCGGCACTTACCTTCGCTGCCCGCGTTGTAGATGGCTGCGATCTGAGATTGCGTGAGGGCTGCGTCAAAGACCTCAACTTCATCGATCAAACCGTTAAACGAGACTCCCGGATCAGTCGCGCGATTTCCGATACCGAAAGGAATAGTTGAACTGCGCATATTGCCCGCTGGCGTGGCGGTAATAAAAACCTGAACGCCGTTGACCAGAACCTTGAGGCCGTCGCCACCTACTCTGCCATCATAGACCATCGCGACATGCGTCCAGGTGTTAACCACAGGGATATAGCCAGTGTCGAATTCCTGGTTGTCGCCGGTCGCCGTGGAGATGATGACAAAGATTTTCCCACTATTGTTATACATCACGTAAGGATGATCCGAGAGGGCGCTCTTGCCGAAATAGAACGCGCCACTGGTGTTGGTTCTCGGATAAATCCACGCATCCGTGGTCATCTGATCACCCGTAATGTTTAAGAGGCCTGAGCCATCCGCCGTGACAATGTCGTTTACCCCGTCGAAGTTAAAGGCTTGCGCCACCTCCCCAGTGCCAAAAGTTGTGCCGTTCGTGAGCGTGCCATTGTTGCCGTTACCCGAAATGTCATGGGCGTTACCATCTCCCGGCCACCAGCCGATCATGCCCCCCGGCGGGGGCGTGCAGGACGGCGGAAGGCCTAGCCGAAGTTCTGTGCCGCCAAATACGCTGCCGCTCACATCCGATCCGGCGGCCGCACTGAAGCGCAAAACGAAGAAACGGCCGGTAATGAGCGAGGATAAATCGTAACTTAGATAAGCATCGTCGATAATGTCTGTGATTGAAACGGTCGCGTCAGGGGGCCGCCCCGGGTCGGCAGCGGAAAAAGCTGTCGTCTCACTGGTCCACACTTCGATCGTACCGATCTTATCGTGGGTCTGGTCGTGGTTATTGTGAAAGTCGCGCTGGGCGTAGTAAACCCTCTTGACGTTGTAGATAGCGTCGAGCTGAAAAGCCACGTAAAGCGGGGTAACGCCAACGTTCCCGCCCCACGCAACTCCACTGTCTGAATCGACAGAGGACGTATACATTTCCGCGCCTACAGTCGGATTTTCGTTGAAAAGGTTCGCCGCGGCGTAAGCAGGATTTAGTTGGCTGCTGGTACTCACGGCCGTGTAGGCGGTGCCGTCCGGCGAAATAATCCCCGTCTGCGCCAGGGCCGTGGATGCACAGGCCAGAAGTAGTGAGAGAAGAAGTTTGTTCATGGCTGGGATGAATTTGATCGCGTAAAGCGACCTCCCAGCGAAGGTTCAGCCTCTCCCTTACTATCCCGGCCAAAGATGCGTTGAAACGTCGGTGACGTAACCGGCTTAGCTTTTACTCGGAGCGCGGGAATCGCGTCAAGGTTTTATCGCCGTTCGGGGGAAATATCGCGAGACGATCCAGGCGAATTAGCAGTTCGCCCGAGTCGACGACCTAACAATTCAATTCACGCCGAGGCCCAGGCGCTCTACTTTAGATTGTAGATTTCGAGCAATCCTATCCCGACTCCGCGGTCCTTGCCGGCGAGAATGGCGGTGAACTGTCCCGGCGGCAGGGAAGTGAAAATACCGGCCTCGTGCGAATCCTGGAGCGCCAGGCCATTCGCGTCCAACTGCCCGGCGGAGACCGAGTCGTCCGTCCAATTGTCATTGGCGGCCAGGATCCCTCCGTTCGCATCTCGCAACTCCAGAGTCGGATCAATAAGGACGTTGTTTATCCCCGATTGCTTAAGCGAAGGGCCGATCCCACGGACTGCTATCCGAGTGTTGCCGGTGCCAGAACCTCCCAGGATGAAACCGCCGAACATGACGTTGTCATCGGTCTGAACCAGCCCACGAGCACTGATGTTCGCCAGTTGAGCATCGACCGCAGGAGGGTCATCGTAAACTTCCACCACGCCTACTCCGGTTGCGTTCGCCGCGCCGGTAATGATGACGGTATAGCCACCGGGAGGCAGAGTAGTGCGAATGACGGATTCGCGATCGTCGCTGGGTTGATAAATGGTGTTCTCGATCAGAGTCCGTTGATCGTCTTTCCAGTTGTCGTTCCGCATAATCAACGTGCCATTAGTCGCGCGGAGTTCGATAACGGGATCGTTCAAGACCGTGGCAGCCGGGATACCCGCATTAACCAGCGAAGGCCCCATGCCTCGCAACACCACTGGCTTCGAGACATTCCCTGTGATGATGAAACCGCCGATCATGACGTTATCGCCCGTTTCCACCCTAAGCCGGCTCGAGATGTTCAAGGCGCGGGCCGGGGTAGGTGTCGGAGTAGGTGTTGGAGTTGCCGTAGGAGTAGGAGTGGGCGTTGCAGTAGGTGTAGGAGTTGGAGTGGGGGTAGCTGTTGGAGTTGCGGTAGGTGTCGGAGTAGCAGAAGGCGTTGGGGTAGGGGTAGGCGTGATTGTTGCGGCGGCCGGGGAAACCCGGACGTAGTAGACGTCTTGTTCTCCGTTGAAGGTGGCGGTATAAGCCACGTTCCCACCGCCGTCGTCGGAAACGATGCCGATGTAGTCACCCATCTTTTTCTGGTTCGGATAACCCAGAAAAGGATTGAAGAGCGGGCTTGCCGCGACGTTGGCCGACCAAGTCACGCCGCCATCGATGCTGTAGGAATAGAAGAGCTGGGAATCGGTGTTGTTCGCCGCGTTGCGTGAATCGAGCCAGACCGCGTCTAGGCGCCCATTTGGCGCCACCGCCATCGTGCCGAACCAATGCCATTTGTTGTGAGTGTCCGGATCGTCGTTGACCCGGCGCGGAGCACTGAAGGTGGCGCCGTGGTCCGTGCTCCGCACGAACATCACGTCGGCCCCCGCCTTAGAGCCGTATGGAAGCACGCTTGCCATCAGGTAGACCTGGTCCTTTAAGCTGCCGGGGGACCGATTCACGGCGACGGTCATTTGTCCGACGAGTCCATCGGGGTTGATGGGAGCGTAGACGCTGAGGTTGCCGCCGAGGTCCACGGGAACCGCCAGGTCAAACGTCGGAATGACGTTGGCATTCTTCGCGTCAGTCGAGCGCACAGACCAGTTTTCGTTGGTTTCGAAATTCGCTCCGGCCAGAAAGAGGTTGCCATCGGTGTCGACATCGAGCGTAGCCCAGGAGGGATTATTCGGGATGTTAACCGGATCCAGCCAGGTCAACCCGCCGTCCGTTGAGCGCGTGAATTGCCGGCCTTGAAAATTGTTCCCCAGGAGGTTCCAGCATTGATACTGGAAGCCGCGTCCGATGCTATTGGTGGTATCGATGGTGAACCATTGCTTGTCTCCGCCATAGGCTGGCCCAAGGCGCGTCCAGGATTGGCCGCTGTTGAGCGAGCGCCACATGTCGTCCAGGAAATTTTCCACCAGACTTAGATAGAAGAAACCGCCGGCGGCATCGGAGGCCAGGACCGGATCGCTCCGGAAAACGTTGTTCTGGAGGACGCCGGGAAAGGTCCACGTTACCCCGCCATTGCTCGTGTACGCCCAGCCACCCTGCCGAAAGTTTGAGCTCACACTGTTGAACTGTCTCCAGCCGATCGCCATTTTATTGGGATTGGTGGGATCGACCGCGATGGAGGGCTCGTTCGCCGCGTCACCCACGATGTTTTTGCCGTTGGCGTCCACGTTGGCCTGGTAGCTGGTGAAGCCTCCGTGCGGCAAGACCGCACTGGGCGAGACGTCGGTCCTCCAGATGAACATCGGCGGATCTCCGTACTTCTCGAGCTCCTCAGTGGGGAATGCCGGCTTGGACGTCTTGGACGCATCTTGCCCGACGGCAGTCACGGCGGCGGAGAACACGAGGAGTGAAACCAGAAAGCTTCCCGTTGCCATTCGATGAAGAGGCCGGAAACGGGAGCGAAGTAATTCCATGAATTAAGGGCAATCTGCCGCGATCCCTCTGCTTGCACAAGTCCCCCCGCATTGTTAAGTGCATTTCGCTTGATCGGCTCCGGGGATCGGAGCTGCGCTCTCATTCATCTTATGCAAAAGGTCATTTCTTTCACCACCGTCCGGCCCCGTGTCGTTCTTGTTGCCTCTTTGCTGCTGGCCTTTGCCAGTAGCACTCTTTGCCGCGCCACGGCGCCGGCATCTCCTTCACCCACTCCATCCAAACCTGTGACCACGACCTCGACTTCCGCCAATCCGCTTCTGACCGAAAGCACGCTGCCTTACCAGTTGCCACCCTTCGACAAGATCAAGGACGAGCACTTCCAGCCCGCGCTGGAGCAGGGAATCGCCGAGGAAGAGAAGGAAGCGGAAGCGATAGCGAAGCAGACCGAGAAGCCTACTTTCGAGAACACCATCGTCGCCCTCGAAAAATCCGGCCAGCTCCTCGGCCGGGCCCGCCGAATCTTTTCGAACTTTACCGGCGCTAATACCAATCCCGCGCTCCAGAAGATCGAGAAGGAGATGGCGCCGAAGTTTTCCGCGCACAACGACGCGATCCATCTCAATGGCCCGCTCTTCGCCCGGGTTGAAGCGCTCTACAACGATCGCGAAAAGAGCGGCCTCGATGCCGAATCGAAATGGCTGCTCGAGCGTTACTACAAGGATTTCGTCCGTGCTGGCGCCAAGCTCTCCGAAGCAGATAAAACCAAACTGCGCGCGATAAACTCCGAGCTTGCCACCTTGCAAACCACTTTCGAACAGAACGTCCTCAAGGAAAAAAATGCCTCATCCATCGTCGTTGAAAACAAAGCGGACCTGGCGGGTTTATCGGACAATGAGATCGCAGCCGCAGCCGCTGCTGCGAAGGCGGATGGCAAGGAGGGCAAGTTTGTTATCCGAATGCTGAACACCAGCGGCCAGCCTTCGCTCGCTTCGCTCCAGAATCGCGCACTGCGTGAGAAGATCATGCAGATGTCACTCAATCGGAACAGTCATGGTGGCGAATTCGACAACAAGGCTGTGGTCAGCCGGACCGCGAAGCTGCGGGCGGAGCGGGCCACTCTTCTTGGTTATGCCAGCCACGCGGCTTACCAGCTCGAAGACCAGACGGCGAAGGATGTTCCGACCGTGAACAAGCTGCTTTCCGATCTCGCCCCGGCTGCGGTCGCCAACGCGTGCCGCGAAGGCGCGGATATGCAGGCGATCATCGATCAAGAGAAAGGTGGCTTCCAGCTCGCCGCCTGCGACTGGGACTTTTACTCCGAAAAAGTGCGCAAGGCGCGTTACAATTTCGATGCGGCACAATTAAAGCCTTACTTCGAGTTGAATCACGTCATTACCGATGGCGTCTTCTTTGCCGCGGGCAAACTCTACGGGCTGACGTTCAAGGAACGGAAGGACCTGCCCACCTATCTGCCGGACGTCCGCATCTGGGAGGTCTTCGACGCCGACGGCAAACCGCTCGCTCTTTTCATAGGCGATTACTATGCGCGCCCTTCCAAACGTGGTGGGGCCTGGATGAACCAATACGTTCCGCAGAGCGGTCTGTTCAAAACGAAACCGGTTGTAGCTAACCACCTTAATATTCCCAAGCCGCCGGACGGAGAGCCAACTTTGCTGACCTATGATGAGGTCAACACCGCCTTCCATGAGTTCGGTCACGCCTTGCACGGCATGTTCTCGAACGTGAAATATCCGCGCTTCAGTGGCACCAGCGTCCCGCGCGATTTTGTGGAGTATCCGTCGCAGGTCAACGAAATGTGGGCTACGTGGCCCGAGATCCTGAAGAACTACGCGAAACATTATAAGACTGGTGAGCCCATGCCAATCGAGCTGCTCGATAAGCTTCTGGCCGCGGACAAGTTCAACCAGGGCTTCAAGACGACCGAGTACCTGGCCGCTTCCCTGCTCGATCAATCCTGGCACCAGCTCAAGCCGGACCAGATTCCGGCCGATACGCTCGCCTTCGAAGCCGAGTCACTTAAAAAAGCCGGCGTTGATTATCCTCCGGTGCCTCCGCGTTATCGCTCAACCTACTTCTCCCATGCCTTTGCGGGCGGTTACTCTGCCGGCTACTACTCCTACCTCTGGAGCGAAGTCCTGGATGCTGATAGCGTGGAATGGTTCAAGCAGCATGGCGGCTTGAAGCGCGAGAACGGCGATCACTTCCGCGAGACGCTCCTTTCGCGTGGAGGCAGTGATGAAGCCCTAAAGCTCTTCCGCAACTTCACCGGCGGCGATCCCGACGTGGCGCCTCTCTTGAAACGCCGCGGGCTCGACAAAACTGCGCCGGCCGAAGTGGCACCACCCGAACCACCCAAATAACGTTGGCTTAGTCCTTCCCTGTAGCGGCGGTCTATGACCGCCGATCATGGCCAGCTAACCACCGACCTCACGCTGCCGACGACTGGAAACGCGCTACGGACCTGGCTTTCGCTTTAGCCGCTTCGACTTCGCGATCGCGCGGAGGAGCGTTGGTGACCAACGAACCGAGTAAGTCGCGCGCCGCTTCGGTTACCTTCTCGAGAGCCCGGTCGAAGGCGACCTCGTTCGCCTTGGAAGGATGGGAGAAGCCGCTCAGCTTTCGAACGAACTGAAGCGACGATGCGCGGATTTCGTCCTCGGTCGCGGGCGGCTGGAAGTTATGCAGAGTCTTGATGTTTCGACACATGACTTCGTAGTCCTTTCGTCAATTTTCGTCCCAATACCAAATCTTTCCCACCCGGCTGACCCGGATGGCGTCTTTGAAATTTGGGCGAGTGGCGCACTTGTATTCGACCGGGACGAGCAAAGCTTCGTCATAGTCCGATGTGGTGGAGGAAGGCGGTCCAAGGAATTGCACTACTTCGTATTGGCGCCAAACGTCCAACCACCCTTTTAAATATTCCGCGTCCGCCGCCCTCTCTTTTCGTTTAGGAGCCAGGAGGGTAATCAGCGAGTTATTGTCATTTGCTTTTAGCGCGGTGAAAAAGGAGGTGATGACGGCCTGCGGCGTGGATTGATCCGGAGGGTTCTCGGCCGCGTGGACCGGGAAACTTGATAGCACGACGAGAACGAGCAGGCAGCTGGCAGCTCTCCTCCGAGAGCGGAAGTGGCAGCTCGAAAAAGCTTCGGCCATATTCCGAGGATAACCACCGGCCGCGTACCCGGCAAGGCCCATTTCCCTCTGGCGCGGTTACGTGGCGGGCGCAGGGGGAGGATCTTCCGTCCAACGCTTCCAGAGATAGATCGCATTAACGACCCAGGCGATGGGGTTGAAGCTTAGCACTGTAAGGACGATCCAGGCCCACCGGTGACGTTGAGCAAAGAACCAGGCTAGGACCGCGTAAAGGATTCCGCAGATGATGACGGCACTTGCGCCAATTTCCAGAAAGAGGCCGAGAATAATGCCTCCGATAAGGGACATGATACTGAAGTAGTAGCCCCATCTAAATCCCTTAGCTTCCGGGTTATGCTCCGTGAAGCGGCGATTGAAAACGAAGGCAAGGATAACAGGCCCAATCAAAAGGCAGAGCGGGAGACCAATGAGCACAAGAGCGACGAGAAGGGGACTAAGCGGGGCCGTAGTGGGTTTTGTGGCCGGTGCCAACGATTCGATCCTATCACCCATGGTCAGGACCACCTTGCCTCGAGCATGGCCTTCTTCCAGATACCGCATCGCTTCCGGCAGTTGATTAAACGGGTAAGTCTTGTCGATCACCGGCTTCAGCTTTCCGGCTTCGACGAGGTCGTTAAGGGCCGATAGATCCTTCTTGTTCATATCCGCCAGCATCATCTTCATCTGGTAGCTTACGAACGGTTTCAGTAATACCATTTTCAACACACTGACAAGCGGACCGGTCCAGCGGCCATCGTTTACTCCTCCTCCTCCGATCGCGACGTATTTCCCCCCGGGAGTCAGGACGGCGCGGAAACCAGACAGAGGCTGGCTGCCTACATTATCGAGGATAAGATCGTAACGCTCCGCCCGCTTGGTGAAATCCTCCTTGGTGTAATCAATGACATGGTCCGCGCCGAGAGAGCGAACCATTTCCACATTCTTGCCACTGCAAACACCAGTGACGTCAGCGCCAAATGATTTGGCGATCTGAACCGCGAAGGTGCCCACGCCGCCCGACGCACCGTTGATCAAGACCTTCTGTCCGGGCTGGATCTGGCCGGTGTCGCGCAGAGCCTGCAAAGCGGTGAGTGCCGCCACCGGAAGTGAAGCCGCCTGCTCGAAAGTCAGCTTGGCTGGCTTCAAAACCATCGCCTTATCTGTCGCAACGATATACTCAGCGAAAGCGCCCGCCCGATTTCCGTAAACCTCGTCGCCGGCCTTAAACGCTGTCACGTTCTTGCCGACTGCTTCCACTGTCCCCGCGTAGTCAACACCGAGGCGTGTGTCAGTCGGTTTGAGGAATCCAAAGGCCAGGGGGCGACCGAGGAGGGGCGTGCCTTCCAGGAAATGCCAATCCAATGGATTCACCGATACTGCGCGCACTTTGACCAGGATTTGGTTGTCGTTAGGAACCGGCTTGGCGACTTCTTCCAGTCGCAGGACATCCGGCGAACCGAATTCGTGATAGACCACGGCTTTCATGCGGTGCCCGGCGCTGGAATTCGATGTCTGGGCCAGGGCGGGGAGCGTGAATAGGAGCGCAGCCGTCCAGGATGCGGTGATGAGAAGTTGCAAGTGTGTTTTCATTGGTAAATAGGAGTCGTTAGGCGGTGGTCCAGGTCGTTCGTTCGTTCCATTTGATGATGTCGACACCGGGGAAGATCAGCCAGCCCGCCAAAAGCAAAGCGCCGGGGACTAGCAGCATCAAGAGCATGCCTGACGCATAAGCCGGCGCCAGAACCAGCAGGAGATTCCTCGCCACGAAACCAAGACCGCCAATAGCCATCAGGACGCCGACTAGCTTCGGTAGATAACCGGAACGAAAGATCAGATAGCTGCGGACGATCCAGGCAAGGCCGTAGTAAACAGTAAACAAGGCGCTGCCGTAGATATAGTATTTCAAAGAAAGAAGCGCCAGGGTCTGCAGTTGGTCTGTCTGAAAGGTCTTGAGATAGGCGGCATCGCTCAGCCAGTAGAGGGCCATAAAGTAGAAGAGCTCCGTTACGGCGAATATTGCAGTTCCTACCAGGCCAAAGAAGGCGGCGAGCAACGCGAGGTGCTTGTTTACCGGCTTTAGCAATACATAGAAGTTGAGAGAGAGTGTTGTGTCGCAAACGGATTCGAGTAGAAATCCCACGAAACCGAGCCTGAATAGGAAGGCAAAGGCTTTGATGTTTGCGGCGGTAGCAGCGGCATCGTTGGAGACAATGATCTTCGAAGGCACATAGGCTTCCCCGAATCCGCCGCCTATCATGGAAAGCAAGAAGAGCACGCCGGCGACTCTGGCATAGGCCTGGACGTTCAAATGGTTTGGCGACTTCATGGCAGAGTTACGACGACTTTCCCGCGGGCATGCCCTTCCTCCAGGTAACGGAGAGCTTCCGCGGTCTCGCTCATTGGATATTGGCGATCGATAACTGGAACCAGCTTACCTTCCTGCATCATGTCGCGCAGAACGGTCAGGTCCGTCTGAAGAGTCTTGGCGATGTAGAATTTGAACTTCTGAGGGATGAACGGGGACACGAAGTAGGCTTTGAGGTTGCCACCCAGGCGCGACCACTGCCCCTCGTGCTTTCCGGCGCTGCCCATTCCAGCCAGCACACAGACGCCCCTGGGAGTCAGAACACGGCGGCGCTCGGCAATGGTGTGGTTCCCGACATTGTCGAAGATAACGTCGTAACGCTGGTCGCCCTGGGTAAAGTCCTCTTTCGTGTAGTCAATAACGTGATCCGCCCCCATTGATCGGGCCTGGTCCAGATTCCGCGAGCTGCAGACGGCGGTTACCTCTGCGCCAAGGGCCTTCGCAATCTGGACCGCGAACGTACCTACACCGCCGGAGGCGCCGTTGATCAAAACCTTTTGCCCCGGCTGAATGTTCCCCTGGTCGCGAAGACCTTGTAAGGCGGTCAAGCCAGCGACGGCAACGGAGCCAGCCTGCTCAAACGTGACGTTATCCGGTTTCAAAACCAACGTCGTTTCAGAAGCACATACAAACTCCGCCAGCGCTCCATTGGCCGCGCCGAAAACTTCGTCGCCTGGCTTGAATTGCGTGACGTTCTTACCCACGGCTTCGACCGTGCCCGCGCAATCAGTTCCGAAGCGCGTATCCTTTGGCTTTCGCAACCCAGTAAGAATTCGCATCGGGATGAAGCCGCGAAGTAAGTGCCCGTCGACGGCATTGAGCGAAGCGGCCCGAACCCTGATCAGGACCTGATGGTCGGTTGGACTCGGCTTCTCAACCTCGCGCAGAATCACGACACCGTATTCACACTTACGAATAGCTTTCATAGGACGACTAGGAGCAGCTGTGTTTCGATCGCAGTCGTTGGTGGACCGCCAATAAGCGACAAAGACGAACACTCCCCCTATCAGCACTGCGCTTAGAATGAGGAGACCAGTCCATTTTAAGATGCGCTTAAGGAGCTTCATTCGATCACAATGGCGATCTTCCCCTGGACGTGGCCGGTTTCGAGGTACTTGTAGGCGGCGGCGGTTTCAGTAAACGGATAGGTCTTAGTGATGGTAGGAACGATCTTTCCGCTTTCCATCATATCGCGCAGAACCCCGAGGTCCTTCTTGCTGATATCGACACCAAAGCTCACAAATTTCTCCTTCGAAAATTTGGAACGAAAAGCCGCGGTGAGACCGCTGACAAATTGTGACAAAGTCTCCTTGTGCATTCCTGAGCCGCCGATGCCGGCCAAGACACAGATACCCCCGGGCTTGAGGATACCCCGGCGCTCCGCAAAGGAATGATTGCTGATGAGATCGTAGATCACGTCATAGCGTTGATCGCTCTTTGTGAAGTCCTCCTTCGTGTAATCAATCACGTGATCGGCGCCGAGCGATCGGACCATGTCGAGGTTTCTTGTGCTACAGACACCTGTTACTTCCGCGCCGCAAGCTTTGGCGATCTGGACGGCAAATGTCCCGACGCCTCCGGAGGCACCATTGATCAGGACCTTCTGCCCTGCTTTCACTTGCGCTGTGTCGCGCAGGCCTTGTAGGGCAACCAGCGCTGTGGGAATTGACGCGGCTTGCTCGAAGGTGGCGTTGCTCGGCTTCAAAACTACGGCTCCCCGGTCGGCCCTGACGCAGATATATTCGGAAAGAGCGCCAGCCCGTACCCCGAAGACTTCATCGCCCGCCTTGAACTCGGTCACGTTTTTGCCGATCGCTACAACCGTTCCGGCGAAGTCAGATCCCGGGCAGGTATTTTTCGGCTTACGAAGCCCGAAGAGAAGCCTGCCGGGGATGCTTCCGCCCAGCATGCCACCGTCGAAAAATCTGATGGAGACGGCGCGAACCCGGACCAGTAACTGGTTATCGTTTGGAACTGGCTTTTCGACCTGTTCGAGTTTCAGGACCTGGTCAGGAGCGCCGTATTCGCAATAACGGATAGCTTTCATCCGCTCGGCACCGGCAGGAATGCTGCGGCCGCAATCGTTAGTCGAAGTCCAGTAGGCGAACTGGAACCAGGCGAAGAGGAGAACGAGAAGCCCGAGGGCGCCACGTTTCAGGATTCGTTTGATTTTCATTCGCCTAATGAAGCCCGCTCGTTCCATCGTGGAACGTTGACGCCTTTCGCCAGGAGCCAAAGAGCTAGCGATAACTCGGCGACGAAGCAGGGCAGAAGGATCCAGGGAAACAGCGCGCCGGAAAGGCCGGGTGCGAGAAAGAAAACCAGGCTGTTGCTGAGGTAGCACACCCCTCCGACCTGGATCATGAGGCCGAGCACTCTGGGTAGGAAGCCCGACCTGGCGATGAGATGGCCGTGAAACAGAAAGGTAAACCCGAAGAAGAGCAGGGCCAGGGTATAGCCATAGTCGTGCGATTTAATGGCAAGGCTTGTCATGGCGTAAAGCTGCTCCGGAGTAAATGCTTTGAGGTAGGTAGCACTCCCCAGGGGAAACAACGCCGCCGCGAGATTTAGGGCGGCGACCGCTTCTACTGCTATCCCGATCATCCTTAGGAATGTCGCCAGCAAATTGATCTCTTTGTTGACCGGTCTGAGCAGGACAAAATAAATCATCGCGAGAGCTACAACGCAGATCAGGGAGATGAGTTCGAGAGCGAGACCGAAGCGCCACAGCGTCTCCATCGACCTGAGGTTGGCCGACGTCGCCGCCGCATCGCCTGAGACGATGACCTTCCCCTTAACGACCTGTCCGAAAATGCCAAGGGCGATGAGCATGAGGTAGAGCGCGCCGCCGATTCGGGAGTAGAGCTTTGGTGAGAAACCAATAGTGCGATCGATCATTACAATTTTTCCTGGAGTGATGACTAAGCTGGGGATGGAGAGGGCATCGACATCACTGGAGTGGGAAGTGGCAGCGAATCGTGTCGTACGATCACGGGCAATGGGCGACGCCGGCGAACTCTCCACAACCAATAGAACATCGCGCCAAAGATCAGGAGGATGGGCAGCATGCGCATCGGCACAGTCGTGAATGGCTCGGGTAGGATTTTAGCTACGCGCTGACGGATCGAGAAAAACGATCCCGCTGCGATGAAGAGCGCGAAGCACATGCGCCACAGATGGCGCGCGAGGCGGGGACCGCCGCGAGGCACGCCGAAGCGCAGGACGCGCACATCGCCTGCGGCCGCCAGGATCATCACGGCGGCGATGAAAAAGAGCATTTGGAACGGAGCGCCGTTGAGGACACCGCGAGGACTATTGAAGGCCTTCACGCCCCCGAGGATGTCGAGCAACGCCAGGACAACCGCGAGCGCCAGCGCAGCTACATTGATCCATCGGGTCCGGGAGGACTCGGGGCGAACAGTCGTCAGTGCCGTTGCGACGAAATAGACGGCCATGAGGCCACCGAAATTTCCCAGGATCGCCGCGGTGATGCCCATGACCATCATGGCGTAGACAAAGAGCAACCCGCTGCGGCGGTGGACGTTCCCGCCCTTCTTCACCGACAGTGCCACGGCGCCAAGAACAAGGGCTAGCCCGCCTGCTGCAACGTGGATAGGTAAGAGGAGGTTGTGCATCGCTACTCCGAGCGGAGAGCCTCAATGGGGTTGATGCGCGCGGCGCGGCGCGCGGGGAGCCAGGATGCGATCAAAGCTACGGCCACCAGAAGCAGCGCGGGACCAGCCAAAGCAAACGGATTGCTGAAGTGCATGGCGGGGCTACTGGCGGAAAGCAATCGAGCCAGACCGAAAGCGCCGAGCAATCCGATGCTCAGGCCCATCGCCGCCAGCTTCAGTCCTGATTTTAGCACGATGCCAGTGATAACCCCGATTGACGCGCCGAGGGCAAAACGGATAGCGAACTCGCCAGTGCGCTGGGCCATTGTGCGCGCGATGACGCCGTAGATACCTAACGAGGCGAGACCTACACCTAGGACAGCGAAGGCAGTTAGCATGTCGCGCAAGATTGAAGTCTGGGAGTTGGCTCGCTCGATCGTCAGGTCAGCGGCCTGAAGCTGACGGATCGGCAGATCGGGATCCAGCTGTGTCATGACATTGCGGATCGGAACAACAAGTGACGAAGGCATTGCACCCGTAGTGCGGATAGCAATCTCATGGTAAGGCCTGGGGTCCTGAGACATTGGCTGGTAAAGTTGCAACGACACCGGGCCCGGATCGGGCAAGACCGATTTGACGTCGGCCGCTATGCCTATGATCTCGCCCCACTGCGGCGTAGCCGTGCCGGTTTGGGCGAGGCGGTGACCGATGGGATTTTCGTTTCCGAAGAGCGCGGTCGCTGTCGTCTGGCTGATGATGAACACCTTCGTGGAACCGAGAGTATCGCTTTCGTTGAAAGTGCGGCCGCTAAGGAAGCGCGTCTGGTAGGTATCGAAGTAGCCGGGAGTAATGCTGTTCACGACAGCGGCCGGCTCCTGGCCGGGCTGCGGAGGATCATGGCCTTCAACGATGTATTTGCGGACATCGCCCCAGTTAAAGAACGGCGTGAAGGAAGAGATGCTAACGGAACTGACGCCTGGCAGAGCCTGCAGGCGCTCGAGAGTAAGCCGGTGGAAGGTGTTGATCTTCTCCGGATCGCCATAGCTCGCGCTCGGTAGCGCAACAGTCCCAGTTACCACACGACTGGAATCCCACCCGCCGCGGCTAGCACTCAATTCATTGAAAGCACGGGTATACATCGTGGCACCGGCCAGCAAAGTCATGGCAAGAGCGAACTGCCCCACGATGAGAGCGTGCCGAAAACGCTGGTGACCACGACCGCCCGTCATCCCACGCGCGCCGCTTTTAAGCGTGTCGTTGACGTTGAGGCGCAACGCGAACAAGGCGGGGGCGAGACCAAATGCGACCGCCGTTACTATGGAAGCGACAAAGGCCCACGCGAAAACCCGCCAGTCGAATTCGAATACGAAGCGTTCGCCATTGTCCGATACGATCCGCGACGCGAGCCAGTCCGCCGCCCAGCGCGCGACCACGACGGAGCAAACGCCACCAGCGACGGCGAGGAGAATGGATTCGTTGATCAACGGCCGCAGCAATTGAAGGCGCGATGCGCCGAGCGCACCGCGGACAGCAAACTCACGCGCGCGGGCCATCGTTCGCGCGAGGAGCAGGTTTGCCAGGTTCGAGCAGGCGATGAGAAGAACGAAGGCAGATAACCCGATCAGCAGGGCGAGGAGCGCACGCGCATTTTTCGGCATGGCCGTCCCGTTAAGAGCTACGGCATTCCATACGGTCCCCGCGTTTACTTCCGGAAAATCCTTCGCCAGCCGCGCGCCGTAATTAGCGATGAAGCCGGTCGCATCCGCTTCCGACATCCCATCATGCCGGCGACCGAGCAGGCGCAGAAACGTGGTCCGCCGGTCCGATGATTTTTGCTGGTCTAATGCGAGTGGGCGGAAGAAGTCGTATGGGCCGAAATGCCGCCAATCATTCAGCCACCCAGGTAGGACGCCCACAATTTCATGCGGTTGGCCATCGACGCGGACAGAGCGCCCGATAATGTCATGCGCGGCGCCAAAGCGTTGCTGCCAGCAGCGCTGACTCAGGATGACGACGTGATCGTTCCCGGGCACATCTTCGCGGGGAAGGAAATTGCGGCCGAGCTGCGGCTGGACGCGAAGCACGGGGAATAAGTTAGCGGTAATGCGAAGCGCGCGGACCATCTCAGCGGGCTGGCCGGGTTCCGATAAGCTGGTGTCGCCCAGAGCGTAGGCGCCGATCTCACCGTAAGCCTGCATCTCTCGGCGAAGATCGAGATAGTCGGCCCCCGAGATCCGGCCTTGCGGATTCTGCGGGGTAACGCGATCCAGCCGCTGCAATTGATCGCTTTGAGGATAGGGCAGGGGCTTGAGCAGGATCGAATTGACGATGCTGAACATGGCGGTGTTAGCGCCAATTCCCAGGCCAAGAGTGATGATGGCGAGGAAGGTGAAGCCAGGGCTGCGAAGGAGCGAGCGAAAGGCAAACCGGAGGCTGGCAAGCATAGGTTTGTTAGGAGCTAATGGCCCGTGATGCGTTACTTGACCGGGCGATAGTCGCTGTAGGTAATGACAGTATGCCCTTGTCCTGATTGACCCAGGCCTGACCCGCTCATTTCGGCGGTGTGCTCGACCAGGAGCGGTTTCCCTTCCGGCCCCATTCGATAACGAGCGGTGGATTCATAACGTTCCAGCTTCATCAGAAGTTTTATCCGCAACGGCTTTACCGACAGATGCACTTGTTCGGCAAACGCGGTTCCGTTTGCTTCCGTTACCGAGACATCGGCGCTGGTGCTCGAAGAAACATCCGAGTCCATTACCAGGGCGGTATCCTTCGGGAGTGAGCTGAAGTGAAACACGCTCCGGCCGTGTGAGTCAGTAGTAACTGTCGAATTACTCCCGAAATATTTCGCGAGCCGGTAGTAGCCGGGAACGCGACGCTTCGGAGTCTCTTTCTGGTATTTGGCTAGCGCGTCCGCGGAGGGCGGGGCGCCATCCATCGAGACCAGCGTCCAACGCGCGTCGCCGGATTTAGTGGGATCGAACTTGTCTACCGTGACGTGCTGCTCGGTTTTCCCGTTCGAAGTCTGGTCGCTTTTAATTGTACGGGTAAAAGCGTACTCGTCGCCGCTCAGACTTTGCGCCTGCGCGAGAATGTGTTGTTTAAGATCGACCTGGTTTTGCTGCGTTAGCGCGGTGGAAGTAATGGCGATAACTAGCCCGGCAATGATCGCTAGCTGGTGGTTGATATTCATGTTTTTTTGAGGTTCTGGTGTTGGCTGATGGAATTGACTCATAGCGGTCCGCGATAACGGCGCAGACGGACAGTGCCAGCGAGAAAGACCGCGGCGATGACCAGGCCAATCCAGAGGCCCGGACTACTTAGAAATTTGAGCGGGTCCATCTGCGTCAGCCGGTCGACGACCGGGACGTGCGCCCCTCTAGGATACTTCACTACTACAAAGGCATGCTCGAAGCTGCTTATCCGGTCGCTTAGCATTTGGGCAAAGTAGGCGGTGTTAAACGCGACCTTCTCGATCGCGGCGATCGCGAGCCATGGGAGCACGGCCCAGAGGAAGGTGGCGCGCCGCGCCCAGCCGGAGACGAGCAGCAGCCATCCGTAGATGGGCGCGGTCCAGAGCACCGACGTGAGAATCCCGTAGACAAGAATCACGCAGAGATGAGACCAGGGCAGTAATTGCCAGGTGGTGCCGGCCAGGCCGCTCGGGAGCAGGAAGAGCGTGCTGAGCAGCAACATGAGGAACTGCGTGACGAGAGTGATCGCGATGGTGAGCACCGGCAGGATCGCGAGCGGAACGATCGCCTTCGAGAGCACGGAAGTGAGGTCCGAAACCGGGAGCGATTTCCAGAACAGGATGCTGCGGTCGCGACGTTCGCCGTGGAGCGCGTCAAGACAGTAGAACACACCCACGATAAAGGCCGTGAACATGATGACCATCGCCGCCGCATCGTACGGCATTTCGATGGCGGCCCGCTGCCGTGCAGATTCGAGGGCCAGGGCATTGAGCCGGCGCCGCGGGAGTTCGAAGGCCGTGATCCCAAAGCCGAACAACACGACGGCCGCGGAGATCAACGGTGCGAGGTAAATCGAGCGGTTCTCCCACAACTCACGCCGCACCGACCAATAGAAGGGCCGGGCGGGCGCGATAGGAGCGACGGGCGTCGAGGGGAGAGGAGACTGAGGTAGCTCGTTCGTTTCTGGATTCATTTAGCTCCTCCTGGCATCTCGTTCTCTTTTGGGCTCATGACCGCGACGAACAGGTCGGCTATACCCGGCGTGCGGACGTCGCCCAGGGTGGCGAGTTGCTCCCGGTCGGCCTGATCGAAAAGCATCACGCTGCGACCAAAGACCTGGCGGGTGTGCATGGGTCGCAGCGCCTCAGCGGCCGCGAGTTGATCGGGTCGCACCATCACTTCCGCGTAGCGCGACTCGAATTCTTCCATGCTGCAATTCAGCACGATGCGGCCGTGGTTGATGAACATGAGATCGGTCAGGACGTGCTGGACCTCTTCGACCTGATGCGTCGTCACGATAATGGTGCGGGTATGATCGAAGTAATCGTTTAGGAGTGAGTCGTAGAATTGCTTGCGGAAGAGGATGTCGAGACCAAGCGTTGGTTCGTCCAGCACCAGCAGGCGCGCATCGATCGCCATGACCAGCGCCAGGTGTAACTGCGCTACCATGCCTTTCGACAACTGACGGACCTTGCTCGTGCGTTTGATTTCCGTCCTGGCCAGGAACCCTTCGGCCTTTGCGCGATCGAAGCGCGGGTGGACGCCGGCCACGTAGTCGAGCGCCTGCGACACTCGCATCCAGCGGGGGAGCACTGCCACGTCGGCAATGAAGCAGACATCGCGCATAAGTTGATCGCGCTCGTTCCAAGGGTTGCGTCCGAGCACTCTTAGCTCCCCGTCGAAGGGAGTGAGGCCGAGAATGGCGTTAAGCGCGGTGCTCTTGCCGGCGCCGTTTGGACCGATCAATCCGAGGATGCGTCCTTCCTCGACACGCAGATCTATGCCGTCCAGCGCGATGGTGGTATCGAAGGCCTTGCGGAGGCCGCGTGCTTCTATACATGCCATGGTTTAGCGTTCCTTCCTTGCCGTCTTCGAGGACGACCGCCGTGCGGTCTCCAATAGTTCCTCTGTCGTGAGACCTAACCGCTCAATCGTGGCGTGGATGCGGGGCCATTCTTCCTTGAGAAATTTCTGTCGCTCCGCCTTGAGCAGGAGATTGCGCGCCCCGTCATTCACGAACATGCCGAGACCCCGCCTGGCCTCGACCAATTGCTCATCGACCAGCCCCTGGTAAGCCTTCAAGACCGTGAGTGGATTGACGCGGTATTCGGTCGCGACATTGCGCACGGACGGGAGCGGATCGCCTTCTTTGAGAACGCCGTCGAGAATCATGGCGACGACACGATGGCGCAGCTGTCGGTAGATCGGCTGACTGTTGTGAAACTCATGCTCCATCCTGTGTTCCGGATAAGCCTCACGCGAGGCGGGCGAGAGAGTGCTGTGCTTGGGTGCGTCGTCTCATATAGTGATGTAGTGGACTACAACACCAAAGCACGCGCAAGGTTTATTTTATTTATTTTTTGCCACCACTTCTGCAGCTGAACCCGGCAGGAGAAGGGGGCAACTTAATCGGCGGTAACCTGCAGCCAGAATGGACTGCGCACCGCCGGTTCCCGCTACTCGCGTTTAGTCCTATCCCCCGTGGCAGGTAGAGTTTGAGGAATGGCGGGAGGGCAAGTTCCCGCGCGAACGCAAGTCCGAACATCTGTTTCAGTCGGAGATGGAGATTGGCCTGCCCTGTCGCTTTCAGCTCGATCTTTACGAGAACGTCTAGGATACGTCAAACGGCACCACGAGACACGCCGGCAATCAGGTAGAGGCGCGGTGGGCATTCGCCCATTGAGGTAAAAGACCGCCGAGTGGAAATTCAACGACAGCGCCCCGGACGCCTACGAACTTAAGCTACTCTTTGGCGAGCAGTTGGCCCCACGCTGGCACCGGGCGTTTAACCTTTTCTACGAGCAGGGAACAGGCGATCTGCGCGCGACCGAGCTCGGATTCAGCCAGGCGGTGAGCTACCCGCCGGTCGACGGCAAATTGAGTGTCGGTATCGAAATGAATTTCGAGCACACGATGGAGAGAAGTTCACGCGGCGACCCCTCGATTGAATTCTGATCGGACCGAGCGTTCAATGGCGCCCTACTTCTCGAACGCATCTGGACCTCGTTCCACTATTGGGCACTACGAAGGATTCGCGTCGTGTCAAAGTCTTCGCCGTATTCGGATTCGAGCCTGGCAACCGCGTGGGAAGAAAAGAAATGAAGGCTCCAGTTTCGCACGCGCGCGGTGAGGGAATCCCCGCACCTGCGCCCACGCAACGCTAATAGGCTCTGTGCAGTAGCGTCTGTCCGCTATCTGGCTTCGTTACGACTTGAACACAAGCCTGTGCGGCCGACCGCCACTGACTAAGTGAATCGGTCGCCGCTCAACTAACCCTGCAGGCGGTCTACTTTTTCTTCCCGCATTTCACCGCCGCCTCGTCTTTGCTGCCGTAGCAGATGCCGCCCATTTTCTTGCAATCGCTCGCCGGCATGTAATCAACTTGCCAACCCTTAGGCGTCTTATGGCAGCACCAGGTTTTCTCGCAAGCTGCAATGGCCGAGGCTTTTGATGGGAACGCTGTACCACCTTTGTGCTCGCACGCCGCTGGGGTTGTATTGACGATGTTTCCGTTAATGCAACACCAAATCGTCGGCACCTTCGGCTCTGCCGAGACCGACGCCACGACAGCAAGCATTAGTCCGACCATGACTAATAGACCGGCACTAAGTTTGGAAACCACTAATTTAGAAGTGTTCATGGAATGCTTTTAACAAGCTGGCGTATAGTGTGTAAAGCTCTTTTAATACTCATCACGTCTCGGACGTTGGCGCTTTGGTAACGAGTACTGGCGAGCCAGATGGCCGATCCTCGTCCGGGTGCGTAACCACAACGGTTCACGTAACGTCAAGCGCGCAGATGTAGATCTGATCCGACTGGCAATGCACGGACAGGAGCGGATCGCCTTCTTTGAGAACGCCGTCGAGAATCATGGCACCGCGGCAGAGTTGGCGGCTTCCATTGCACCGGTTTCGACGCCCCGCGATCGACATGGCAACGGGCCCCAATTCCGATTGGGCGCAAGCCACGCTACGCTCACTGCAAACTGGCGCGGAAGAGGAGTGTAGTTCTCGCGGTTACGGCCGCCGCCTATCAGTTGGCGCTGACGAGCTCGCGGGCGTCGCTGTTGCCGTTGCTGTTGGCGATGCGGTTGCCGTTGCCGTTGCCGTTGCCGTTGGCGATGCGGTTGCTGTTGCGGTCGCCGTTGGCGATGCGGTTGCTGTTGCGGTCGCCGTTGGCGTTGGCGTTGGCGAAGTAGTAGTGGCGTTGCAGTTTGGCAGCGTGGTGCAGACCTGGATGTTGCAGCACGCCGTCTGGTCTGCCATCAGGCTGGCAAAGAAGCAGACCTTATCGCCCGGCTTGGCCTTCCCTATGTTTACTGTTACGGTCGTGGACTGGCCATTCGCCAAGGGCGACGGCAGATTCGAGAGCTGGGGAGCGAGCGTGAATGTGCTGCCGCTCACCGGTGTCAGCAGAACTTGCGACATTGGGCTTCCGCTGTTGTTCGTGACATCGAACGTGTAGCTGTAGTCACCGTTCGGCAGGCAATGAATGTCTTTGTCGGCGACTTTCGCGCATCCGGTAGCCCCTGGCGTAGGAGTCGGGGTCGGTGTAGGTGACGTACCATCTGCCGGGACGACCTGGATACAGGCTGGCGCCTTGGTAAGTGGGCCCTGATCCCCCTCAAAATAAGTATTAGGCGGAAGTGGACCCGGCGTGAACGTGGCAGTGGCAGTATTGCATATAGCGGTGGCGGGAATTTGATCCGGTGCAGTGGCTTTCAGAGTCATGGTGATACTGCCCCCGGCGGGTAAATTCGTTAAAGTCGCAAGAATGTCTCCCGTCCCGGAAGTTGGTGAGACGGAAGTACAGCCTGTCTGACATGACCATGTATACGGCCCTGTCAGTGTCGTCGGAACAATATCATGCAAAATGACGCCAGAAACAGGGCTCGTGCTTGTATTAGTTACGGTCAGTGTGAACGTAACTGCTCCACCCGGTGTCACGGTCTGCGGCGCGGCTTTTTGGACGATAATAGAGACACAGTCCGGTAACGGCGTAGTGACATCCTGGTACCACTGCGGAGACGGGGGGGCCATCGTTGGCGGCTTATTGTAGTTCCCAGGGGTCAGATTCATGTATGCCGCATTAATGAAGTCGTGCTTTTTCATATTCCCCTCGCAAAGTGAATCTGTCGTGGGGGGTGCCTTCAAGGTAACATTCAGAGTACAATCGATATATCCTCCTGGTTGAAAAGTAGAGCCGGAGAAATTTAGGAGTTGGTTACCATACGTACTTGACGTGTTATACCCGGCTACCGAAGTCGCTCCAGACTGAGTCAGGGCAGATGCAGTAGTAGGTATCGTCACGCTCGGCGAGCTCGACGATACACCATTGGGTTTAACGGTGCATTGGTAGGAATACGCGATCGGTAGATTCCCATACCCGGAGCTATTTTCGATAATTGAGTCCACAACAGTTCCCACCGTGATCGGCTGGGGAGAATTGTTCTTGAATACGACGTGATAGCTAAGGTTTTGCGGATAGGACGAGAACGCTGTGACACCAGTGGTCTCCGTTTTATCAACTTCTAACGCGCACAGTGACACGGCGGGCATCCTTGCCGGAATGTAAGCCGTGACACCAGTCACCGTGCCCCCGAGAACTGCGCGATTCTGGATGTCTCCGGATGTGTTAACATCCCCGCAGGGGGCATCGTATTTCACCTGGTATGTAACCGTTTCTGTTTGGCCGGCACCAAGCGAACCGATGTCAGTGGAAAAAAGATAAGCCGGGTTAGCCGCATTTGCATTGCTCCCCACGCCTATCGAAGTAGTTGTAGTTGGGCTGGTGTTTGTGCACGCTGCAGGAGAGCATATCAGGTTCGTAGATGAGGGTGAAAAAGTCGCGGTAAAGGCTGGAGTTCCATTGCCGTAGAGTTGATCGTACAACTTGATTCCAGTCACCGGGGAAGTGGTGGAAGGATTTGTGAACTGAATTTGATAGGTCAGCGTACTACCCCACAGATAAGGCGGGATACCGCCACCCGTCGGTGGATTCGTGATGGTCTTCGTGACAGTTAGTGCTGGCGTTGGTACCGGTGTCGGACAGGGTGTGCTCTTAGGCGCCAGGCCCGTCACATTTACCGTAGCGGACGAGGAGCTTAGGCTGCCACCCATGTAATTAACCGATGCGGCATTGGCTAAGCTATTTTTGTCGCTAGGAGAGCACGTCGCCGGCGACTTGATGAGCACATCAAAAGTAATCGTAAACGAGTCTCCCGCTGGAAGTGAACCGTTAGAGCCACCGGGGTACGTAAAGCCAGCAGAACTGGGGAGCTGTAAACCATTGCCGCGGGGAAGTGTGAAATTGCTGGAGCCGGATGGACAAGCCACGCTAGCTGCTCCGGATGAAGAGGTGCATTGGTAGTTTGAAATCGTAGTATCCAACGGCACATCATTAGAACTAGAAGTACTTAAATAATCACTAACCTGGAGGAGGCCACCGAGGTAAAGATCCGTAGAATGATTTGCGTTGGGCGTTGCTGTATTCGTAACAGTTATCCGATACCTGACGGACGTTCCGTAGGTAACGGAAGCCGAAGTTCCGTAGCTGCCACCGGGCAACGCTTCCACCTCTTTCTTAATGGCCAAATTGGCCGGTTTACTGGGGCAGGTGGCATTAATATTGAGACTTGTCGGTTCCGAGACGCCGCCTCCGTTGGCGGTAAAGGAGATGGGGTAGCTGGAGGCCTGAGTAAAGTAACCATCAATGACGATGATTACCTGGTCATTGGAACTCGTGAGAGTTCCGGCAGGGATCGAGTAACCCGTCGCTAGAGTGGGAAGGGTAGGCTGCGTCGTTAAGGGGGTCCCAGCCCCTCCTCCATTAGAGAGTTTAATGGCTTGAGGAGGTTTAGCAATAAAGTTGCTCGGAAGAGGAGGTATTGTTACGGTCACCGCGGGTGCGGACGTCGTGCTCGGGTATTGGATTCCGTAAATGATATAGATCGGTGTCCCCGGACAGATGGGA
This sequence comes from Verrucomicrobiota bacterium, assembly GCA_041167585.1. Taxonomy (GTDB): domain Bacteria; phylum Verrucomicrobiota; class Verrucomicrobiia; order Chthoniobacterales; family UBA10450; genus AV80. The sequence goes on along the minus strand of JBEEHV010000017.1, from coordinate 335,263 downwards.
CCACAGCTTGTCTTTCCGTCATCCCCGTAAGCGATCGTGCCGGACTGACCACACTGAAAGTTTGCATTTTGCTTCCAGACGCTGGCGAGCGCTTCCGGCGCTCCCGGGATGAGGAAGAGGCACACGAGAGAAAGAAATGCCGTTATTCGGATTATCGGCGTTTTCGGAATACGGTTTTGATTATTGAGTTTCATGGGAAGTCCTGGTGCTGTTTAGAGGAGAATGCGTAATGCACGACCCGCAGTTCGCGTTTGATAGTTGTTCATGTTGACGCCTTTGGCGGAAGCCATTACCTCGGTCTCGGGGGAGTAGGAGGAATGGTCTCTCGCGGTCCCGGCGTCGGTTTTTGGCCGCAATTGCTGGCAGCTTCTCCTCGGGAACTGTAACACTTGAGGCCTCTCCCCTGGGCCGTTGCCTCGGGCAGCTGAGTGACTTGTCCGTTTAGGCAGACCCAGCACAGCTTCTCGGGAGGCTTACAGTTCTGCTGTGCCTCTTGTTGTGAGCCAAAGCATTTGGTTCCTCTGGCCTTGGCCTGCGCCGCGGTCATTTGCGTGACTCGGCCGTCGATACAGACCCAGCACATGCCTCCTGTGTCCGGTTTGCAGTTCCGCTGCGCTTCTTCCTGGGAACCATAGCACTTGAGGCCTCTCGCCTTGGCTTGGTCCTCGGGAAGTTGAGTGGCTCGCTGGTCAATGCAGACCCAGCAAAGCTTCGGAATGCAATTCCGTTTCGCTTCTTCCTGGGAACCATAACACTTCAGGCCTCTTGCCTGCGCCTGGGCCGGAGGTAACTGACTGACCTGTCCATTGATGCAAACCCAGCAAGATGGGGGCGGTCCCTCACAACGGCTGCGCGCTTCTTGTTCGGAAGCGTAGCACTGGCCACCTCGTTTCTGGCAGTCCTCCGCCGTAGTCTGGACGACGGTTTTTCCGGTGGGCCCGGCGACGCAGCACCAACACGGTTTGCAATTTTTCTGTGCTTCTTCCTGGGTCGGATAACACTTCGCATTTCTCTGCCGTGCCTCTGCCTCGGTTACCTGCACGACTCGTCCGTCAATGCAGATCCAGCACTTTCCGCAGTTTCGCTGCGCTTCCTCCTGGGTCGGATAGCACTTCAGGTTTTTCTGCCGAGCCTCGGCTTCGGAGATCTGCATAACGCGCCCGTCGATGCAAACCCAGCACTTCGGGCAATTCCGCTGTGCTTCTTCCTGGGTGGGATAACACTTCAAGTTTTTCTGCCGGGCTTCTAACTCGGGCATGAGCACGGCCTTCCCGTCCAGACACACCCAGCAGCTGGGCGGTGGTGGACCCTCACAATTGCGGCGCGCTTCCTGTTCGGAAGCGAAGCACTGTCCGCCTTTTCTCTGACAGTCTTCCGCGGTCGTCTGGACGACCACTGGAGGGCGCCCGGGGACGCGGAGACAGCACCAGCAGGGCTGGCAATTCTTCTGCGCTTCTTGCGGTGTAGGATAGCACTTCAAGCCTTTTTGCCGCGCCTCGGCCTCGGTCATCTGCACAACTTTTCCATCGACGCAGACCCAGCACCTCGCGCAGTTCTGTTGCGCTTCTTCCTGCGAACCGTAGCACTTGGCATTTCGCTTCTTCGCCTCGGCCTCCGTCACCTGGACGACTTTTCCATCAAGACAGATCCAGCACTTCCCGCAGTTTCGCTGTGCTTCCGCTTGCGAAGGATAGCATCGCAAGTTTTTCTGCCGCGCCTCTACCTCCGGAATCAGGACAGCTTTTCCATTCAGGCAGACCCAGCATTTTCCTCGCGGTGGTGGGGGTGGGAGTGGGGGTGGCGGTAACTGGCAACTGGCAAGCGCGTCTTCTTTGGACGCGAAGCAACCGCCTTTAGCCTGGCACTCCGCCCAGGTGGTCTGGGCAGGTTGGCCAGCTATGCAGGCCCACCAACAGGGCTTGCAATTTCTGATTGCTTCTTCCTCGGTCGGGAAGCAAGGAGCGCCGTTGGCTTCCTGACTAGTCGTCTTAACAGTCTTTCCACCAACGCAGGTCCAGCAGATCTTTGGTTCACAGTTTTTTCTGGCTTCCCCGGGCGAGTCGTAACACTGGAGGCCTTTTGCCTGGCAATCAGCCCAGGTCGTTGGAATGGCTTTCTTATCAAGGCAGTACCAGTACGGCCTGCAGCTCTGGATCGCTTCCTCCAGAGTCTGGTAGCACCGACCTCCGTTCGCTTCACACTCGGTCGTCGGGCGAACGTAGACCACACCCTTGAAACAGCCGTAGCACCAGCCGGGAGGAGGCGGTGGAGGATGGCAGCCGCAACCGTCCGGACACGGCAACGGCCAGTTCCAGCAATGCGGCGGGTCACGGGGACAGGCAGCATGATTGCCGGGAGGCCCATGCCACTGGTAGGAATGAGAATTATTTTCCCACCACCAGCCCCCTCCGTCCTGCTTCCAAATCCACTGGCAACAAGAATAACACCAGCTTCCGCCATCGACTGATGTCGGAGTCAGCAGGAAAGCATGCTTATCCCCGTTGAGGGTAATGCCTTCGCCTACGATTAAGGAGCAATCGTTAATCGACGTTGCAACCGTCAGCACCTTAAAGTTGCTTTTAGAAAGGTCGCAAAGCAGATTAAGATCGTACATCTGAGTGCCGACGAACAGAAACGCGTGTTCGGAATTGTCACTCGAGGTCGACGACCCGACGATCATCTCCGCGGCGTTGTAGTTTTGCTGTCCGGCGATGCTGGCAGTGCTAGTCGTTCCTCCGAGCGTTCCCAAGTCGGTAAGCTCGTAAGCCAATTGCGCTTCGGCGCGGGTGAAGGCGAAGAGCAGGCAGAATAACGCTGCGAAGCTGACGTTGTTTTTGATTTTCATAGGGTAGAACGACTCCGTTAGCGCTTGCAGTTCCTGATCGCCTCTTCCGGGGAACCGTAACATTGGCCACCCTTGGCCTTGACCCCCTCTTCCGAAAGAAGCAGGACGTGTCCATCAATACAGGTGTAGCAATAACCCGGCGGCGGAAGCGGTGGTTGGCACCCGCACCCCGGCGGCGGAGGAATCGGCCACCAGTACCAATGGGGCGGTTGAGGCGGAGGCGGCGCGTGCTTCCCAGGAGCGCCATGCCAGGTATAACAATGGCATTCCGTGTCCCACCACCAGCCGCCGCCTTCCTGCTTCCAAACCCACTTGCAGCACAGGTACGACCAACTCCCACCATCGACCAGTGTAGGCGTCAGGAGAAAAGCGTGCTTGTCTCCATTCAGCGTGATGCCTTCACCTATGATGCGGTTTGAGTCGCTGATCGTTTTTCCCAGCGTCAGAACCTTGAAGTTGCTCAGGGAAAGATCGCACAGGTTGTTGAGATCGTGCATCTGGCCGCTCACGAACAGGAACGCATGCTCCGTGTTATCACTCAGGGTCGAGGAGCCGACAATCATCCCTGCCGCGTTGCGTCCTGGACCGGCCGCGCCGTTGGCGGAGCTAGTCGTTCCCCCGAGTGTGCCCATGTCGGTTACCGTGTAAGTCCACTGCGCTTCGGCGCGGGTGAAGGAGAAAAGCAGAAAGACGAACGCAGCGAAGCTAACCTTGTTTTTTGTTTTCATAGGCAGAACGAGCGGGGGCTCCGTCCGGTTTATAGATCAGCGTTCGCGTAAGCAAGAGAAAAGATTCGGCTACCTAACGAATCCCTTTCGGAAGCAGGGCATTCCAACAATTTGTTACAAAAGTGAAAGGTGGGCCAAAGAAGAGGCAATGCGTCGCCTAAAAATCGTCCGATAGAGTGGTGCAATAGTCGGAACTATCGAGGCCTATAAGCCATCTCGTAAACAGCCGTGTCATTGTGGTCGCAGCGAAGAATCTATGATCATGTCTGATCCGAATAGTGTGCGGTAAAGAAGAGTCGGAGGTGCTTTGTTCCGATGCGCTTAAGATGACAAGCCGATTTAAGATTTACGTGATGGTCTCTAGCCTTTTTCCGTGATATCCACGTCCAAACTGTCTCCCTTGCTAAACATCGAGTTCCATCGGAACCTTGCCTGCAATGGCGAATCAACCACCCGCTGTAGTTAATTTCGAATTGCCCCGGCCCCCGCTGAAGCTGATCGGCGGCGTGCTCGTGGCGGTTGCCATCATCATTGTCCTGTGGACCACCTACTACACGGTGGCGGCGGAATCGGAGGGCGTGGTCCTGCGCTTCGGGAAGTTTCTCAAAACGGTCGAGCCGGGATTGCATTTCAAGCTGCCGCTCGGGATCGATGAAGTAAGCGTGTTGCCGACGCGACGTCAGCTGAAGCTCGAGTTCGGCTTCTATACTTCGGGTTATTCAAATCCGGATCAACCGACCCGCGACCAGGTCGAAGAGAAGTCGATGGTCACAGGCGATCTGAATGCGGCCCTGGTCGAGTGGGTGGTCCAATACCGGATCGATGATCCGAAGGAGTATCTTTTCGATGTGCGCAATCCCGGCCAGACGCTTCGAGATCTTTCCGAGGCCGCCATGCGCGAAGTGATCGGCGATCGCACCGTAGACGAGGTAATCACCATCGGCCGGCAGGACATCGAGATTTCCGCTTTGACGCGAATGCAGGAGTTGGCCAAGCGCTACAAGCTCGGGGTGCGAGTCGATCAGGTGCAGCTCAAGAACGTAAATCCGCCGCGCGAGGTCCAGGCTTCCTTCAATGAGGTAAACAAGGCGCAGCAGGACCGCGAGAACGCGATCAACATTGCCAATGGCGATTACAACGAGGCGGTGCCGAAGGCAAAAGGCCAGGCCGACCAAACCATTCGTGGAGCGGAAGGTTACCAGTTCAAGCGGGTGAACGAGGCGGAAGGCGACGTGGCTTCGTTCAACGCGATGCTCGAGCAATACATCAAGGCGCCCGAGATCACGCGCACGCGTCTTTACCTGGAAACCATGGGCGACGTGCTGCCTTACGTTGGCTCCAAGATCATCATCGACGATTCGATGAAGCAGTTGCTGCCGATCCTGCCGCTCTCATCCAAACCGACGGAGGCCAAGTGAACAAGCTCGGTTGCCTTTGGTTACTGGCTTTACTGGGAGTGCTCATTGTTTTGCGCGCCATCTTCGGCTCGTTCTACGCCGTTCACCAGACCGAGCAGGTGATTGTAACGCAGTTTGGCAAGCCGGTAGGCGACCCGATTACGGAGCCGGGGCTGCATTTCAAGCTGCCGTTCATTCAGGAAGTGAACCGGATCGACAAGCGTTTCCTGGAATGGGATGGCTTGCCGGTAGCCATTCCGACCCGGGACAAGACCTACATTCATGTCGATACCTTTGCGCGGTGGCGCATCGACGATCCTAAGACTTACTTCGTCCGTTTGAAGGATGAGCGCAGCGCCCAGTCGCGGCTCGAGGACATTCTGGGCAGCGAGACGCGCAATGCCATTGCCAAGCACGATCTGATTGAAATCGTCCGGACGGACAAGGACCGGAAACCGATGCACGACGAGAGTCTTAAACCGGGTCCGGTTGGCATCGGGACCATAGGAGTGCTGCCTCCGATTGCCTTTGGGCGATTGAAAATCGAGGCGGAGATCAAGGCGGCGGCGGCGGTGAAGCTAGCCGAATTTGGCATTGAGCTGCTCGATGTGCGTTTGAAGCGGGTGAACTACAATCCGGATGTGCTAGATCGAATCTACCAGCGCATGATCAGCGAACGGCGGCAGATTGCGCAGCGTTTCCGATCGGAAGGCGAAGGCGAAGCCGCCCGCATCGCCGGCCAGAAGGAGCGCGATCTGAATGAGATTCAGTCAACAGCTTACCGGCGAGTCCAGGAGATTCGCGGACAATCGGATGCAAAGGCGACCGAGATTTACGCGCGGGCCTATACCCAGAATCCGCAGGCAGCCGAGTTCTATGGGTTCCTTAAGACGATGGAGACTTATCGAAGGGTTTTGCCGACAAATTCCACTCTGGTCCTCTCGACCGATAGCGACCTGTTTAGTCTCCTCAAGCGGGCGAGCGCGAAGCCGAATCCGCCGGCAGTAGCGCCAAAGTTGCCTTAGGGCAACCTGATTGACCTGGAGCGCGTCATGCACTTTGGCTGTCGGGGCCAAACCGAGGTAGGGAGAGCGCGCTGCGCTGTCCGAGGCTCGTGGCTAACTCCGTAGGAGCCGAAGGTCCTAGCCCACCCCCACGCATCGGACGCCGCAGCGCGGCGTCCCTACCGTCGCAGATCACAACCGCAACGCATCAAAGTGCATCACCCTCCAGGGCGACTTGATTGATCTAAGCGCTGGGGAACTCCCCTCGATTTGCAAGGCGGCTGCTTAGGCCAATGGAATTGGCTTCGCAGCTCGCCCTGCAAACCAGGAGAAAACGATGGGCGGATGCGCGCTTACGGCGCTATGCGATCGCAAACAGTGTCGTTATGGAAGGAGGTATGCTCCCGCAACTGGTACCAGCCGCCTTCATTCTTATTCGTTGCCGCCACGGTGTTACTCTCGTTTGTGGCGTAGTCCGCCCAGGAGTTATACCGCGCGACCGTGAGATAGGTCCAGGCTCCGCCTTCCAGGTGCTGAAGGAGGACGTTACCCGATGAGGTATCGCCTGCGCCAGGTGCCTCGCCGAGCATCTTCTCGAGCTGGTCGCGATGCCCGGCCGCGGGGCGATAGACCGAGACGACATAGACGGAGCCGGCGCTCTTACTCTTGCCCGCGTCATCGATCCCCATGGCCTTGGTAAAGTCCGCCCAGGATGGTCCACTGACAAAGGTGTCGTTGTGCCAGTCGCTCAGGTCGCGCACGGCAGGTGAGGGAGCGGGGCGGGCGGCATCCACGGTTGCCTTGGTTCCCATGTGTTGAATCACCGCGTAATCCCAGGAATCGCCTTCCTGGTGACGCAGAACGATCATGTGTCCCGGCATCGGGTCTGTAGGATCTGCTTTCTTCAAGTTATCGGCCAACTGGACAGCCTTGCCGGACGCAGCCTTAGTGAAGTGGACGTGGTAAACGTCAGTGCGCGCGGAGATGGTGGGCGGCGGCGGGGGAGAGAGTGATGCTGTAGGCGAAGCCTCAACCCTGGGAGGTGAGGTCTGTGGATTCATGGGAGATGGTTTAGCCTTTGCTGCGCTCGCCGGTGAGGTGGCTGGAACGTGCGACGGCGACGTCTGAGCCTGAGCGAGTGTAACTGGGCCGAGCGCGAGGATGGCGACGGCCATGAACGAAACGATTGATTTCATGTCGACTCTTTCTTTTTACTTTGTTGAGGTTGAAAGAGGCTCGTCCAGAGACCCACGGCACCCTGCGGACGGCCACATCGAAGGAAGTGCGCTTCGATCCGCTTGTTAGGTAGGAGAACGTATTTGGCCGGGAACAATGGAGTCAATACAATTCTGTGGACAAGGCCCTCCTTGAGGAAACTCAAGCACAAAGGTGAGCCCGACGGCCGATTACTTATCCTCAGCGACGTGAACGCCAGTCCACCCTGTCTCGGACGGATGCTTCAGGAAGGTATTGCACCTTTGAACGTACAGGCGCACGAGTGCGTCATCGGGCGAAGATTGCACGCAACTCTCGAACAAAAGAAGCGCTTCCTTGAGGTTACCAGCCGAGTAACTGGCCTGGGCCCGTTCATAGGCTTCAAGATAGGCTGTCATTTGCGGATCCAAGACGTCGTCGCGGCGCGAGACGACTGAGTAAACCCGGAGCGGCTTGGTTTTTCCCTTCATTGTGACGCGGTCGACAAATTGGAGTTTAAAGATATCGCTCACCAGATCCGCGGCGGCTTCTCCCACGAGAAGGGGCCGGCCGTAAACCTTCGTCAATCCTTCCAGCCGCGAAGTCGCATTGACAGCATCGCCGATCACCGTGGGTTCCATTTTCCGGGACGAACCAATGTTACCGAAAATGACTTCACCAAAGTTGACGCCGCATCCCATCTCGAAGGTTTGGAGACCGCGACTCTGCCACTCGGCGTTCAAGCGCTTCAGGCTTTCCTCCATGAGCAAGGCTGCTTCGATCGCAAGAGTAACATCCCGCGCCGGGCCCTCGCTTTTGACATGACCCCAGACGGCCAGGATAGCGTCCCCGATAAACTTATCGACTGAACCGCGCCGCGAGAAAATGTCTTCCACCATCAAGGAGAGGTATTCGTTTAATTGAAGGACGAGCTGGTGGGAGTCCATCTCTTCGGACATGGTGGTAAAGCTACGGAGGTCGGTCATGATCAGAGCGACAGAGGCGCGCTGACCCCCTAGTTTGCTCAAATAACTTTGCGGGTTATCGAGCACTTCCCGGACGACTTCTTTCGAAACGTAAGCCTCGAGGGTGCGCCGGATGCGCAGTTTCTCGAGGGTCTCATGAGTGAAGTCATAGACAAAGGAGACCAAGCCGCTCAGGCCGAAGGCCAGGACTGGCGGGATGGCGGGGATAACGACGCTCGCATAGTCGTAGCCCAGTTTGATCGAGAACAAGTAGCCGGCGGCGAGAAGGGCGAATGTAGCCAGCCGGAGCCAGGTTTTTCGAACCAGCACAGTCAAAAGCCAGGCGGCAATAACTCCACCAGCTATGAGCAAGTCATTAGTCCAAACCGGAAGCTCACGAAGAAAGGCCTGGTGGAGGAGGGCGTTAGTGGCATTGAGCTGGACTTCAGGGCCGGGCATGATCCCAAAAGGAGTTATGTGTTCATCGTGGACCCAATTGCCGGCGGGACCTACCAGCACCAATTTGTCGCGAAAGGCCTCGCCCTGGGCAAAGTTTCCCTGCCAGTAAGCGGGCACAAATACCTGGTAGATCGGAATGGCGGTATAGGTCCCAGCCGGACCTGTGTAACGGATCAAGTGTCCTTCAAAAGGTTGGCTTAGAGTAACTGGACCAAATTGGCTGGCGGCGCGGAAAGCCAGGGATGAAAGGACGGCATCAACGCCACCTTCAGTCGGAGGCAGGCCGCTTTGCAATTGCCCGATGGTAGCCTTGTATTGCGCGCTCCGGACCACGCCGTTGAAGCCTGGCCAGAAGTTGGCGTAGCCGATTGAGGGATGATCCTCGGCCAGGTCGGGCACAACGCTGGTGGGGGGAAGGCTCAGGGTCCAGGCTTCCTTGCCCGGTCCGATTGTTTCCGGAACGAAGTTGCTGCCGAGAACAACTCGGCTTTGATACTGACGTAACACGGCTTGCAGCGCATCATCTCCTACGCCGGGCTTAGGCAGAAGAAGATCGAAGACCACCGCGCGCGCACCTGCCTTGAACAAGCGCTCACAGAGAAGGCCATAGACCTCGCGCGACCAGGGAAAACCCGAGGCCATCAGGCTGAGCGCACGATACTCGGCACTTTCCCGCGGGATATCGCGAAACAGGTTCTCCAGGTCCAGGGCGGATAGAGAAACTGAGGCGCTGTCGATTCCTAGAAAAATGAGCCGGTTATCAGGCGGGTTGAGACGACCGGTGGCAGTGATGGTATCGCGAAAGCCAAATTCCCAATTCGTCAGGGTCCACCCGAACCGGCCCGCTTGTTCCAGTCGGTAAACACCCGCGACCACCAGGCCGGCGCCCACCGCGATCAGCGCGTGCATCAGGCGGCGGGATCGTAATATGCGCACGAGGTCTTGGTAGCAGACGCTCCCCGGGGAGGCGAACTATTTGCCAGACTAAAAGGCTTGACTAAAATGGCGGAAAAATTTTCCATCGCCGCATGTCTGCCCGTTTATTCCAGCCAGTCGTCTCGCATCGCCGGCACCGATCTTTCATCTGTGGTGGGCTGGTTCTGATCGCGGGCATTTTCGCGACCGCCAACGTCGCCACGGGTGCGGACCTTTCGCAGGCGGTGGTGCGGCAGAAGATAAATGTCGTCACCGTAGCGCCTAACCTGCGTGGCCCTGCGCAACCAGCGACCCAAGGCGCTGTCATTCACGATGAGAATGTGGTGCGGACCGGCGTGGAATCGCGGGCCGAGCTTGAATTCACCGATCTTACTCTTGCTCGCCTGGGAGCTAATTCCATCTTCTCGTTCGACGCGAAAGCGCGCGCAATGAATTTTCAACAGGGCGCGGTGCTCTTCTCCAAGCCAACCAAGTCGGGGCCGGTCGAGCTGCGCACGGGAGCCATCACTGCGGCGATCACCGGTTCCACTGGTTTCATCTCGAACTCGTCTTCCACCCACTCCAAGCATCCCAGTTCCACCACGCTCGTCGGCATGCTGGAAGGGAAAATGCACGGAGGCTCGAGCTGGACCGATAAGAGCGGGCACCAGCACACGACCCCCTTCAAGCTCGGACCCGGCGAGCTCCTGGTCTCGCGGCCGGATGGCCCGCCGCGGGTGGCGCAGTTCGATCTTCCGCGGTTTATCCGGACTTCGCCGCTCGTGAATGGATTCAAGAATCCATTGCGCAACCTGGACGAACTGAACCGGGCCGTAGCCGAATATCGCGACGACGAGCGCCGCGGTTTCGTCGACCAGACGAACGTGATGGTGGTAAGCACGCGCGCGTCCGCCTGGGACCCATCCTCGAAACGCATGGCCGTGGAAGTAAGCGTCGCGGAGCTGAGTAAGATTCGAGGGGGGGATAGTGGCTTTGTGGACATCGGCGGAACCGGCGTTATCCGCGGGCAACTGGTCTGGCGGACGGACGCCGATCTCGACCTTTACCTGACCTTGCCGGATGGCCAGCAGATCTCTTACAAGAACGTTTCCGTTACGTTCAATAATGGCCGCGCCACTGGCCAGCTCGATCACGATAACCTCGGCAACACCATCGACGTCCAGCCAAACGTCCGGGTCGAAAACATTGTCGTTAATGGCGTGCCGTCGTCCGGATTATACAGCTTCTTCGTCAACAGCTTTGGCACCCAGAATGGCTCCGACGCTTTCTCGCTCCGGGTTAACTATAATGGTAGCACGCAACTCATTACGGGTAGTCTTTCAAACGGCCAGACAAGTCAGCCGGTGACGGTGGTAGTTCCACCCGGTGGATAACCGCTGCCTTAACCATTTAACATCGGCACTGATTATGCGTCCCAGCTTCACGCGGAACCAACCGCTCCACCTACTCCTCGTTGCCTCCCTCGCCTTGGCGGCTCAAGCTTTCGCCCAGGACGACGCAGCGCGGATCGAAACTGAGCAGAGATCCCGAGAGCTCAATGGGCTCAGGTCCAGTCCCGCACCCTCGACGGCAGAGGTGACCGACCCCGAGCTCGGCGACATTAGCCTTGTCTCGCGCGCGCCCCGACCGAAGACATTTACCTTTTGGACTACCCAGACCATTAACTTTACCAGCAACGCCTTCTTGGTTCGCGATAACGAAGACCAAGCCTTCTTCTGGAACGGCCGGGCCGGCGCTTCCGTGGTGCCCTATGCGACCCGGAACTTTACTCCCCGCCTGTCCTTCGAACAAAACTGGTTCCGTTACGATCACTTATCGAACCTGGATTTTGATTCGCAAACCCTGCAGCTGGATTTGAAGTACGACCTGAATCGGGACGATAGTTGGTTTGTCAATGGCTCCTACCTCGCTTCGCGCCTTACCTCGCCCCATTCGTCGATCGGCGAATTCTATCGTTATGGTCTCGGTAATCTGAGCCTGACTCATTTCGGCCCGGTCGGAAATGGCCCGTTTCACCTGGGAGTAACTGGTGGAGGCTACTGGCGCACCGGCGATGAGTCTTCGTCGGATCGAGTGGCGGCTTATCTAAGTGTCCTTGGGCTTTATCCCGTTTGCGATACCGTGCAACTCGCTGCTTTTACCCGCCCGGAGTTCCAACATTACACTCACGACCCGCTCGGGTCGCGAGATGATTTCAACGTTTCAGTGGGCGCGACCCTGAGCTGGATTCCGCGAGATTATCTCTCGTTAAACACCACCGTCTCCTACACCGGCAATTTCTCGAGCCTGAATCTGCGCAGGTATGATGTGTTTACACCCAGCCTCGTCTTAGGCGCGCAGTTCTCGTTTTAAGGTAGGCCGGTCCTGGCCGAGATAGGCCGGATCGGACTCGGTTGGGGTCCTTCCCAAATGCTCTGTTATTTTGAGCGCGGCGAAGAATCTCTGACGATTTTTGTCCTGGTGTGCGCTGCTGGCAGTGAATAGTCAGAGATCCTTCGACTTCGCTCAGGAATGACGAGACTTTTTAACTTATGGGATGGCTCGTAGCTAAGGGCTCGTAGCCGAAAGGCCGGGCGCGGACGTTGGCTTGAGGTTATAGATCTCCGCCAGCCCGACTCCTGTGACCCCATTCTTTCCTGCTACAACTGCTGTGTAGCTCCCGGGCGGCAAAGTGATCGCCAGAGCTGACTCACGATCGTTGTTCGGCGCCAGTCCTATACCCTTGATCAGGTGCGCCTGCGCCTCGTCTTCTTTCCAATCATCGTTGGAGCTAATCACGGTCCCATTGGCGTTGTGTAAAGAAAGGGTCGGATCAGTGAGGAAATTTTTAATTCCGAATGGGGCGAGCGACGGGCCCATCGCTCGGACTACCACATCAGTGGGGCCGCTGCCCGGCCCGAAGATGAAGCCACCTATGAGCACATTGTCGCCGCGCTCAACGTCACCGCGCGTGCTGATGTTGGCCAGTTTCGAATCGGCCGCGTTACCAAGGTCGTAGATTTCCAACAGGGCCACGCCGGAGGTCTGGTTCTTTCCCGTGACGATGGCGGTGTAGTTCCCCGGGTGAAGCGTGCCGACGATGGCGGATTCGAGATCGTTCTTGGGCGGAATCCCTGTCTGCTCGATCTCATGTTGTTGGCTATCCTTCCAGTCGTCGTCCGTCAGGATGACCGAGCCGTTCGCAGCATGGAGCTCGAGCATAGGATCGGGCAGCGCCTCCGCTACTCCCGAGGCAGTCAGGGAGGGGCCGATGGCGCGAATAAGAATTTTCCTGGGTGATTGCCCGGTGATGATGAAGCCACCGATAAGAGCATTCTCGCCCGTACCGACACGTCCCCGGGTTGAGATATTGACGCTCTGCGGTGGTTGAGGTGCAGGTGTGGGAGTAGGCGTTGGGGTCGGAGTCGGGGTAGGAGTAGGCGTCGGGGTCGGTGTCGGAGTGGGAGTTGGCGTAGGAGTGGGGGTCGGTATCGGTGTCGGTGTGGGAGTAGGAGTAGGAATGGGACTTGGAGTAGGAGTCTGAGTGGGAGTGGGGCTTGGAGTAGGAGTAGGGGTCGAAGCTGGTTCGTTGTCTACGATAGTTATCGTCGTTGTCTGTGGCGTTCCAACCGGAGCGCCCGACACCGCGGAAAGCGTGGCAGTAAAGGTTTCGTCGCCTTCCGAAGCAGTGTCATCCCGGATCGTGATGACTACGGGCTTGCTGGTATCTCCGGCCGCGAAGGTCACATCACCCGAGCTCGCGATGTAGTCCGCGCCGGCCGTAGCACTGCCGTTGTTGGTCGTGTAGTGGACAGTGGCCGGCTGCGAGCTATCGCCGGTTCGGGTAATCGTTAACGTCACGCTGCCGGCCGTTTCATTCACGGTATAAGTCGACGAGCTCCACTGGAGAGAAGGTGGAGTCGGTGCCGCATCGTCGTTGGTGATCGTGCCCGTGCCGTCCGCGACAGCGATCGTGGCATTCGTAGCATTACTGAGATGGACGGTGAAGGTCTCGTCCGGCTCGAAGGCGGTGTCCCCATTGACGAGCACAGTCACGGTCATGGCCGTGTCAGCCGGCGCGAAGGTGAGCGTGCCGGCGCTCGCCTGATAATCGTTATTCGCCGTCGTGGCCGTCCCATCCTGGGTACTGAAGTTGACAGACGCGTTGAGTGCCGTGCTACCCGTTTTTGTGACGGTAAAGACATACGTCGTCGTGCCGGCGTTGCCTTCGCTATGGGTTACGTTATCGATGGTAAAGGATGGCGCGGCGTCGTCGTTAACTATGGTGCCCGTGCCGAAGCTGGCGGCGCCCAGGACTGCACCGGTAGGGTTACTAAGCACGACGGAGTAGGTCTCGTTCCCCTCATACTTGGTGTCGCCTATCACGGACACATGGATAGTGGAGTTAGTGCTTCCAGCTGGAATCGTTACGGTGGTGTCCGCGACACCAACATAATCGTTATCGGCTACTGTAGCTGTTCCGTCCTGGGTTTGATAGTGCACCGTGATGTTACTGGCCGACGCCGTTGAAAGGTTCAGGGTGAAGGGGACCAGGGTGTTGCCGCTGTTGCCTTCCGCGGCCGAAGCGTTGGAAATGGTGAGAGTCGGCGGGCATTGCCGTAATAGGACTGAAACATTGCCGGAGTTTTGGTTTGCGACCACGAGGTCTTCCTGGCGATCGCCATTGAAATCGCCCACCGCGACAAAGAGCGGATTGCTGCCCACGTTGAACTTGACCGGAGCACCGAAACCGCCCGCGCCATTGCCAGATAGGATCGCGACGTTGCTCGTGTTGCTGTTGGTCACGGCGAGGTCCTGCTTCCCATCGCCGTCAAAATCTCCCAGCGCCACCGACGCAGGACCTGATCCGGCCGGGATGTTATTGGCCGCTGCGAAACCACCGGTCCCGTCGCCGATCAAAATCGAAACGGTATCGGAAACCAGATTGGCGACGGCCAGGTCCTGCTTGCCGTCCCCATTGAAGTCGCCCACTAACACCGAGTTAGGATTTGCGCCGACCGCGAAGTTATTCGCGGCGCCGAACCCACCTGCTCCATCACCGATCAAGATGGAGACGTTATTTGAGCCGAAGTTACTTACGGCCAGGTCAGGCCGGCCGTCTCCATTGAAATCGCCCACGACCATGGCCGAAGGATTAGCCCCCACCTGGTAGTTCGTGAACGAGCTGAAGCCGCCACGCCCGTCGCCCAACAAGATCGAGACGTGGCTTGGAGAACCGGTGGAATTCGTCGCGGCAATGTCGAGCTTTCCATCGCCGTTGAAGTCGCCCACGACCACTGCCGTAGGCGGACCTCCCACGGCGAAATTGGTCGCGGAGCCGAAGCCTCCCGCGCCGTTGCCCAACAGGATCGAAACGTTACTTGAGCCATTGTTCGCCACCACCAGGTCTTCGTTTCCGTCACCATTGAAGTCGCCTACCGTGATCGTGTCGGGACTGGTTCCGACGTTCAAGGTATTCGCGAGGACAAATCCGCCGGCCCCATCGCCAGTGTAGGTGGAGACGCTGTTCGAGTTAAAGTTTGGAACGGCTAAGTCTTGTTTGCCATCGCCATTGAAATCTCCCACCGCTACCGCATAGGGATTGGTTCCAGCAGTCAGGTTGTTCGCCGCGGCAAAGCTGATCGGATTGCAGGTTGCCGACGTGGTCACCGTAAGGGTGAAGGTTCTCGTGAAGGGCCCGCCGTCGGTGTCCAAAGCAATCACGGATACGGTGTAGGTGCCGGCCGGTTGCGCGTTAGTTACTCTTACTACTCCGGTCGCAACGTTGGCTTCCAACTGTCCTTTGAAGCCGCGCGAGGCATAAACATTTATGCTGGCCGTCCTGCTGGGCGGAGCATCCGGCGTGATCGTCGTGCTTCCACCCAGCGGGACGCCTGTGTTCGGATAGTTACCCAGAGTGGCTATCGGAGCGGAGATCGGATCACACGCGGAAAACTCGGAGGTGTTGCCGGCAGGATCGGTCGCGGTTGCCGTGAGAAGGTCGCCGGGATTCGTCGTTACGGGAAGCGTAGTAGTAATTTGCGCTATCCCATTGGCGCCGGTCGTTACTGGCACCGAACCCAGAAAAGTCTTCCCCTGACCAAAGCCCGTAGGATCACACGTGGGATTCGAGAAGAATTCAAGGCGAAACGTCGTGTTAGGTTGCGAGTTCAGGGTCCCCTTGATTGTCGTCTTCCCGTTATCGCTCACGACCAGACCGAGGTCGGGATAGTTCTGCAGGTTGTTCTCACCTGCATCCGGATCTTTGTCGTCATTACCGGTGACGCCGTCGTCGCCCAGGTCGATGCCCAAAGGATGAAGCGGACTGGGACTCGTGTCGAAGTTGCCGAAAATGGAATTCGAAAGGACAGAGTTACCGGTCGCCCCGTTGGCGATATCTACCCCGATTCGATTAAAGGCGATCACATTGCCTTCGCCGGGCCCGGTCCCGCCGATGCGATTGTTATTTGCGTTATAAACGACCACGCCATTGTTGGTGCCGTTGCGGAGCGAGCCCGTACCGGTGATGTCAGTGCCAATGAAGTTGCCCTGGACCCTGTTACCGGTCGCGCCCGTATTGTTGATTTCGATGCCACCTGTGGTGTTACCTGAGATAAGGTTGCGCGCCGCGACGGTGGCGCCGCCGATCACGTTATTCGGGACATTGTTGATTTGAATACCGATGCCACCATTGTTGAGAGTAGCGGTCCCCGCGGCGTTGGTGCCAACGTAACAACCCGTGATTGTATTACCCCCGTTGGTATCCATGGTGATTCCGGCGTTCGAGAAACGGTTGAGAACGAGAGCGCGGATAGTGGAAGCGCCCGCCGAAATCCGCAATCCGTTGCCGGGCGCATTGGTGCCATTGATCGCGATCAGAGGTTTGCCGCTATATCCGGGTTGAGTCGTGCCATCGATGATTACCGGATCGGTAATGGTCGGTAGCGAAGAGTTCAATGAAATCGTGAAGACCGTGGCGCCCGAGCCGCCTGGGATGCTGAAGCTGATGGTATCGGTGCCCGGGTTCGCGTTGGCGTTCAGAATAGCCTGACGGAGCGAGCCGCTGCCGCTATCGTTCGCGTTCGTCACAACGAAGGGTGGCGGCGCGACCTGGGCCTCGGCGGACGCCGACCAAAGAACGGTCGCGACCAGCCCAAAAAGCAGTTGATAAAAGAAGCGCGGCAGCTCTCTGGGCTTCGCCTTTGTATCTCCGTTCATTTTGCTCGATCCTGCTGGGAAGCTGGAACCAACTGGACGTTGAGAGTTACCGGTTGAACGAAGCAATGATTTGATCTTTCTCTCTTGAATCTCTCCGCACGAGAACTTGCAACTCCGGCCTTCGTTGTCTCGGGCTCGCATCCGGATCGCGTTTCGAAGTCCCAACCCTCTGATGAGTTCAGCGTTGAAACGTCGGTGACGCAATCGGCGTAATTATTAGAAACGGCGGAGAAATCTGTCGAGCTTTATTTTCCCGTCCGCTGCTTCGTGCGGCACCGCACCGCGGAGCTTACCCGACCGTCCGATTCGTCGCCTTGTCCTTAAGGAGGAACACCGCGATCAAACCCGCCAGGGCCATCGGAATTCCAAGCAGGGCGCTCTTGTGGAAGAACAATGGAAGGACGCCGCAGACGAGCAAAATGAACGCGAGCATCTTGGTCCAACACCGCCAAAGCAACAGGATCGAGGCAATGGCGCCGACGATTCCCGTGACCATAAGAAGTATCGAAGCGGTCCTAACGCCTTCCAGGTCATCGGCGACCGTGGTCGAAGTCTTTGAGTACAGGGCCAGCGCAACCGGGTCGATGCTATTCATGTCGGAAGGCCATTTCGATCCAAGATAAAGCGCACCGTACGCACCGAGCAAACCGATAAGGCACACCGCGATTACGACAATCATACGGAGGCCAGAGCGCCCCGGAGGAATAGGGGTAGGGCTTTGCATGGTCGGTATTTAACAGGAGGCCGCAGAAAGCTGTCGAGGCTTATTTCTCCTAGTCGCCCTGGCGCACTGCTTCCGCGAAAGCAAGGTCGCCGGACTTTATGTCGAGCTCAGCCTCGGCCGGTGTGCCGAAGATGCTGGCCCGTTTGTCATCGAAGTCTCCCTCCCAGCGCGCTACTACGATTGTGGCCAGGCAGTTGCCCATCAGGTTCACAGCTGAGCGTCCCATGTCCATCAACTCGTCGACGCCAAAGATCACCGCCACACCCAGGGGACCTAGGCCGGCCGGCAGGAAAGTAGTCAAGGTAGCAAGTAAAACGACGGCGGAAGAGCGGGGGACCGCTGCAACACCTTTGGAAGTTACCATCAAGGCCAGCATCATCGTTATCTGCTGACCTATCCCCATGTGCTGTCCGGTTGTTGCTTCAGCCGCCTGCGCCACGAAGACCGACGCAGTCGCCAGGTGAAGAGTCGAGCCATCGAGATTAAAGGAGTAACCGGTCGGCATGACAAATCCCACCACGCGCTTAGGCACTCCAAGACGTTCCATCGCCTGCATCGCTTTGGGCATGGCGGATTCGCTGCTGGTGGTGGCGAAGGCGATCGCCGCAGGCTCGCGTACCGCCTTGACGAACTTCCGCACCGGCACCCGCGTGATGAGTAAGACCAGCCCGAACACCACCACCACGAAGATGGCTAAGCCGAGGTAGAGAGTCAGGATGAGGTTGCCCAGGTTAACCAGCACGCCAAGGCCTTGTGTCCCGATGGTATGAGCCATCGCCGCGCCCACGCCGATCGGCGCGAACATCATGACGTAGTTCGTGAACTTGAACATCACTTGGGAAAGGCTCTCCATCGCGTGCAGGATCGGCTTTCCTTTTTCTCCGATCGCGGAGACCGCCATGCCGAACAGGACGGCGAACGCGACCACCTGCAGGATCTCACCGCGCGCGAGCGAATCGACGATGCTGGAAGGAAAGGCGTAGACTAGCGTTTCCACCAGAGTCTTGGGATGACTCTGCGCGATCTTTTGGACAACGTCGTTACCACCTGACGCTAGCACCACGCCCACGCCCGGCTTGGTGATGTTCACTACGGTTAACCCGATGAAGAGCGCGATCGTAGTGGCGACCTCAAAGTAAATCAGGGCCTTAACCCCCATGCGGCCCACCTTCTTCAGGTCGCCGCTACCGGCAATGCCGACGACGAGGGTCGAAAAGACCAACGGCCCGATGATCGACTTGATCAGGTTCAGGAAGATGTCCCGGAGGAAATAAACGGAGTTTCCCCACTCTGGCCGCACATAACCGATGAGGCCACCCACGACCAGGCCGATCATGATCTGGGTCGTCAACGACGGGCGATACCATGGCCGGCGCGGTGATGGGATGGTTGAGGCGGAAGCGGCGGATTGCATGTCTCTAGTCAGGGTAAGGGAAATCGCGCCGCTTGTGCAAAGCGAAAGGTGGATCGGGCTCCATGCATGGCAGGGACGGCGCGCTGCGCCGTCCAATAGCCGCCATGATAGCTGCCGGCCCATTTGGACGCCGCGGCGCGGCGTCCCTACCAAATCCTTTTCAATGCGCCAGCCTTGCGCTCCATTGCCTTCATGTTTCTAACTCACCTTAGTTGCACGGCTTGCGGCCTCCGGCATGAATGGTCCCGGCTCCAGAATTTGTGCACGGCCTGCCAGAAGCCACTCTTTCCGGTTTACGATCTCGTTGTCGTGGGGCGCGCAGTTACCCGTGAGTCCCTGGCCACGCGTGAGAAATCGCTCTGGCGTTATCGCGAAGTATTGCCGCTACCGCCGGACGTCGAACCGATTTCGCTCGGTGAAGGAGGAACGCCCCTGTTGCGCGCCGCGACGTTCGGCGCACGCGCCGGGGTGAAGGAACTTTGGGTAAAAGACGAAGCGCAGAATCCCACGCAAAGTTTCAAGGCGCGCGGCATGGCCGTCGCCGTATCGATGGCGAAACATCTCGGCGCGACCAAACTCGCGGTGCCTACAGCCGGGAACGCGGGGGGCGCCTTAGCGGCCTACGCCGCGCGCGCGGGTCTCGAAGCGCACATCTTCATGCCGAGCGATACCCCCCGGGCCAATGTGATCGAGTGCCGCGAGCTCGGAGCGAATGTCGCTCTGATCGATGGCCTCATCACCGATTGTGGCGCCGAGATTGCGCGGCGGAAACAAGCCGAAGGCTGGTTCGATATGTCCACCTTGAAGGAGCCCTATCGCGTCGAAGGTAAGAAAACGCTCGGTTACGAGCTGGCCGAGCAGCTGGACTGGGTTCTGCCCGAGGTCATCCTTTATCCCACCGGAGGCGGCACCGGTCTTATCGGCATGTGGAAAGCTTTCGCTGAAATGGAAGCGCTGGGCTGGATCGGTCCGGCGCGTCCGCGCATGTTCACCGTGCAAGCAAGCGGCTGCGCCCCGATCGTGCGCGCGTTCGAGGCGGGAGAAACTTTCGCAGCCGAGTTTCCCAACGCGCATACCTGTGCTTCTGGACTGCGCGTGCCTAAAGCAGTCGGCGATTTTATCATGTTAAAGATTCTGCGAGAATCGAGAGGCGGCGCGGTAACGGTGGAGGACGAAGCAATGATTCGGATCACGCGTGAAGTGGGATCGAGCGAAGGCCTTTTCGTTGCGCCGGAAGGTGCGGCCTGTTTCGCCGCCTTGAAGTCGCTCCTTGCCGCCGGGAAAATCTCACCCGAAGAGCGCGTAGTTATTTTCAACACCGGTTCCGGGATCAAGTATCTCGACTGTTACGAGTAGCTTAACCGCACACCTATTGCGCAACCGATCGGGGCGCGAAGTATTCGAGGTCGATCTCTGGCGATCGCAGAATACCATCCTGGCCGTCGTTGTAGTGCACGAGCAGGTGAAAGCGATGGTGCGAGGTACGGGGCGCAGCTATTAGGACTTCGACCTGGTCATTTTCACCTGGCGTGAGTTGTCGCGCGAGCGGCCCCGTAACGCTATAGGCGCTTTTATCGAATTCGAGCTGAAGAGCAGGTTCCGCCTCGACCTTGCTGGTCGCTGTTACAGCACTCTTTTGCGTCATGGGTTCACCAGGTCTCGATTCGAATCTAAAGGAGCCGGAGTTCCTCACGCCGTCTTTATTGAACCAAAAGTATTCGATCGTTCCGGCCAGCTTTGCGGTTTGCTCTGGCGTTCCCGATTTCGTGAGCTGAGACCAGGGAATAACGCGCATCTTCTCGAACGCCGCGAGAGTTAGCTTTCCCGAAGAGCCTTCGGGAGCGGAGATTTGTAACGTCCCATTCTCGATCGGCGCCCAACCCTCGTTGAATATCTGCAGACCCGCGGCATCGGCGTGGACAACCAAAATCGGCTCAATTTCGGGGACGCTCTCGCTTACCTGAAGCTCAATGCGATGCACCGAGAGCGCCTTGGAGGTATCATTGAGTAGCTGAAGGACGAGCACGAGCGGCGAGTTATTGAAGTGGGCTCCGTTGGGTCCCGCCGCAGGCAGGACTGGCACTACAGCATGCTCGCCGATCCGCTGGCGATACGCGCACGCGGGACTGATCTTCACTACGCCTTCTTCACGCTGGAGTTCGTAGCGGACCTGCGTCAGAGCCGCGACAGTAGTGTCGAAGGCGTCCATGATTGGCGCCTCGCCGGGATTGCGCACCTGGACATCCAATGACAAACCGGTCGGAATATTTGCCGGTGCGGGTGCCGCAGATGGCATGCGCCTTTTTTCTGAGTCGGTTCGGTGAGAACGATTGGCTAGCAAGAAAAAGCCAGCCGCCGCTGCCATAAGCACGAGAGCCGCGACTCCGATGAGTAATGCTCGGGGTGCACGCTTGTTGTCTGTCACCGGATGGATTGGTTGTGACCACTCCTTTCCGAGGAGTCCATGCACGGCGGCTGCCAGCCGGTTGATATGTTGCTCGATCGGCGGTGACATTGCGTCCAGCCAGTGGCACGACGCGAGATAGAACTCCATCCCCTTGGTGATCGGCACATCCTCGAGGCGGAAAGGAATGATCGGCTTGGCAAAGTGCATCGCTCGTTCCATCTCTCGCTGCACGGCTGGTGAAAGATTGGAGGCGGATGAAAAAATCAGCACTACCACGCGACTGCACTCGATCGCGTTAACGATGGACTCGCCGTAGTTGCTTCCCGGCAAAACATCGCGCGGAGCGATCCAGCACCGAAGCTTCTCGCGCTCGAGCCCGGCGCAAACCCCATCGGCCGCCGTCTTGTTCTGGGTCGTGTAACTAATGAAAACTTCGTGGGCCATGGAGCGTGGCTCACGGAGGCGGCGGATTTTTCTGAGCCGCGGCCTCGCGCTTCAACTGCTCAGCCGCCGCGGGCGGAAGGAGCCCATCGAGAGCGACCGGTCCAGACTCGACGGTCTCACCGCGCGTGGTTCTCAATTGCAGATTAAAGCGGTGCCGCGAAGTCTTGGGCACGCCCAGGCGTACCAGCAGTCGCGTAGTAGTTGCCGGATTGACCTGATGAGAAACGGGAATTCGCACGGTGTAATCGCGGCCATCCGCGCGCAGCATAGCTTCGTAACGGCCGCTGATGGCGGACGGCCCGCCCTGGGGGCCTACCCACAGGGGCACGGTGACTCGAAATCGGACGGAACTGGCCTTAAGCGAGCCGCTTTGATCGCGCCAGGAATAGGAGAGCACTCCGGCCAGATACGCATTGGAAGAAAATGGCTTCATTAACGCTTCGTCGGGCTCGCCGTCTTCGTTTTTCTTGCGCAGCTCTTTCACCCGCTCGATCCATCGCGGGGAAAGCCCGGCTTTGACGAGCTCAGCGCTCACGTTGACTGCTGCGCTCCGGTCGAGCTTGCCGAGTGTCTTCTCGAATTGCGGCACGGGATCGCGTTTCCATTCGCTCGGGCTGATGCTGAACTTAACCGAGCACGACTCCATCGCTGTCCAACCCTCATTCAAGACCTTGAAGGTAAAGTAATCGACCGTTTCAGCTACGAATGGCAGAGGTGTCAGGTCGGGCTCGCTCGAAGCTACGTTCAGCAGCACTTCGGTGAAGAGAAGCTTTCGCTGCGAGTTATTCACCACTCGCACATCCACGCTGGGAAACATAAACGTAAACTCCGGCGCGCCGGTCTGCCAGAGGGCATCGATGGGACCGCCCTTTTGCAAGAGGGCCAGGTAATCGAAGGTGTGCTGTTCGCTTTCCACCCCCCTTTTAACTAGCAGGCGCGGCAGAAGCTGGAGCGTGCCCGATTCCGTTTTCTCGACGTACTCAATGGTGGGAAACATGTCGCTGCCCTCGACGCTGGCCGCGCTGTTGAAACTTTTCTTCTCTGACGCACTCAGCGAGAGAGTGAGACCGACGTTTGCCAGCGGCTCGCCCTGCGCCACCATCGCCAGCGCGAACAAACAGAGTCCGTGGCAACCTGCCCGCCGCCAGCTCCCGCCGCGCTGACGCAGCCGCGTCTTTGGCTTGGCCATCTCGTCATGGTTCATGACAGCGTTTCTTCAGGGCCGACTTGCGTCGAGGCCCACGGCCCAGAATGACAGGGTTTGAATGCCTCTTGCAAGGCATTTGCGGCTAAGACAGTTTCGAGAGTTTCGAGGTTGCCGACACCGCAAGCCTGGCCCTAGAACCTTCACATGCCCGACGCGCCTGAAGTTCCGGAAGCGAAAGACCCGTTCGAAAAACGCGTCGCTCTGACCATCGCCATCATCGCGATCTGTCTCTCCTTCGTTTCAAACCTCGGGGACAACTCAAAGACCTCTTCCATCCTGAAAACGAGCGAGGCCTCGGATCAATGGAGCTATTTTCAGGCTAAAAGCACCAAGGCACAGCTCGCCGCTATGCATGGCGATCTGCTCATTCGCCTTTCGAGTGAAGCACGCGGCGAGGACGTGCGGCCGCAGGCGATTAAGCTCGGCCAGGAATCGCAGCGGTATGACAAGGAAAAAGCCGAGATCCAAAAACAGGCGTTGTCCCTGACTGCGCAGGCCGCGCGCTTTTCTGCGATCAACGATCGGTGCGATCAAGCCGCGCTTCTACTTCAGATTGCGGTGGTAATTTGCTCCGTCTCGATTCTGGCTCAGTCCCACAAATTCTGGTGGGCCGGAATGATTCTGGGCGTCGCCGGCGTAGGCGTCGGTCTGACCGCCTACCTCATCTGAACGCCGGATAATCCAGGTGTTACCTGGTCAAATCCCCATGTTCGACAGGACCACCGCGATTTGATTAACCACCTCCGCCAACTTGGGATGGGAAGCCTCTAGCGCCTCCACCGATGCGGTCAAGCCAGTCAGCGAAGCTTCCATCTGCTTTGGCTTTTTTTCAGTGCGGATAGCTTCATGCGCCGAAGCATCCACAAAACGGGCGATGCTTCGCGCGTCCTCCTTATGACTCTCCGTCAGGGTGCGCGCTTCGTCTTTCAACGCGGCGAGCAAGCCCAGAAGCTCCGTTCTCGCCGGCTCCGCGATGTTAGGGGATTCCCGGAGGCGGGCTTCGATTTTTTGGATGCGATCTTCGATCATAAGGTGCCAGTAGGTTCGCTGCCGTCCGGTCATTTGGCCAGCGCGATTCCGCAACAGCTACGGATCGATTCGGCCCTCCCGCACCCTCAGTTGGAGTCAACCATTGCTCTTCGCCATTCGCAGTTTTACCAGCTTCCGCACCAGGGTTGCGGGGAGGGGCCGTCCCTGAAAGCGAATCGTGGGGCGATTTCAGGCACCAGTATCTAACCGACAAAACTCCAATAATTGCGGTTAGGTGCTTGCCGCCTGGAGACCGGCTTAAAAGAATCCCCGGAGGAACATCGCGGCTTCGTCGGTGATGCCGGCAATCTTATTCGTGGCTTGGCGATAGAATTTGAAATTGAGCTCGGTTTCGGGTCGTCCGTCGTTCCAGGCAGAAAAAAGTCTCAGCTCGCTCCGCCCCAGGCGCCGCTGCGCGAATCCGGTTCGTCTTAGGGTGATGCTTACTCGCGGCGTTTGCCGGTCGATCCCGGGTTTTCTAGCGATGGCTTGGACCGAAGTCACGATGCCGCTCACGATGAGACCTGGTCCGCCTTCGTTCTCGCTCGCGAAGACGAAAATCGTATCGCCCTCGGCGATGCGCTTCCCGCCATACATCGTCTTCTGCGCCTTGAAGACCAATGTCTCCGCGCGCGGATCGCTAACCGCGGCCTTGATCGCGAACATCATGCATGGCTTCCCAATCAACGCGGATCTGAAAGTGGTTCCATTTGCTTTGAGCTTCGCGCACGCATTACGAGCCAGATCTTGCGCGCGATGAAGAGCGCGACCTGACTCAGGATGGCCGCCCCAATTCCGCCCAAATAAAACGCCGCGAGCCATACCCCCGCACCAATGACGGCAAAGATAAGGCCGGCATACATCCAAAATCCCGAAAGGATAATTATCGGAACGAAGACAAACCGAACGGTGGAGGCATACTCTTGGACCTCCGCCGGCGGACCATAAATGTAACCGAGTATCGGAATGCTCAAAATTAGGTGAACGCAGCGAAGGATCGTCCGTTTGGTGGCATTACTGATCATTTAGTCCTTTCCGTTGAAGATTTTGCTACAGCTTTGCTTCCCCAGCGGGCTTGGAATTCATTCCGTTCCATTACTGAACCGGGCGGCGAAACTCAAGCGAAAGACCCGGCTGGCCGGGTACCAAGGCGGCAATGCAGTTGCGCGCCAAAGCCGGGCGAGGATCTCCCGGGGGAGGGAAGTGGGCCCGGGATCTCGCTCAGACTCGCGCGGGGGAATGCACGAGGTCCTTACCAACAACTACGAGATTGGCCGGAGAGAGTTGGAAAAAATCTTTGAGTTAGCCGCATTTTTTTTCGCGGCCGGTGTGCTTGCCTCGCTGGCGCTTCCAGCGTAGGCGGATTGAGCGTTGGTATTATCGATGTAAAATGAGGTCGCATTACGATGTCGTCATCCTGGGCGCAGGCCATAACGGGCTGGTCGCGGCGACCTACCTGGCTCGGGCCGGCTTGAGTGTGCTCCTGCTGGAAAAGAATGATTACATCGGCGGCGCTACGACGTCGCAGAAGGTGTTTCCCGACTACGACGCGCATCTGTCGCGCTATTCCTACCTGGTCAGCTTGTTCCCCGACAAAATTATTCGCGATCTGGGACTGAACTTGGAGCTGCGGCGGCGCGCGACCGGATCGTTTACGCCTTACGTGAAGGATGGCCGGCACGATGGATTGCTCCTGAGCAACGTCTCGGAAGAGGCCAGCCGCCTCTCCCTCTTCGATCTAACCGGAAGCGACCGGGAGTTTGAGCAGTTAAAGAAGTTCTACGGCCTGGCGCGCGTGTTCGCGGAAAAGGTCTGGGACACGATGCTGGAGCCCTTGGTGGCGAAAGACAATTTGCGGCGGCGTTTCGAGAGTGACGAGACCAGCCGGGAGGCCTGGCGTAGCCTGGTGGAAGAGCCCCTTGGCCGGGCGGTGGAACGTTACCTCCAGGATGACTTGCTCCGCGGCGTGGTCTTCACCGATGCCAAGATCGGCGTCTTCACCCATCCACACGATGAGACGCTGCT
This sequence comes from Verrucomicrobiota bacterium, assembly GCA_041167585.1. GTDB lineage: Bacteria > Verrucomicrobiota > Verrucomicrobiia > Chthoniobacterales > UBA10450 > AV80. Next base: position 309,288 of record JBEEHV010000017.1, on the reverse strand, counting down.
CCAGAATCGTTGTTTCCTGTATCACCTCATCGGCCAAAAGACCGGAGAATGGAAAGTGCCGGTAGGTGGCATGGGCGCGGTGGCGCGGGAACTGGAACGGGCGGCGAGGCAGAGCGGCGCGGAAATGCGGACCAGGGTGCGGATCGGCGCGCTGGAGGTGGCGGGGAAAACGAAGAGCGTGGAGTGCGAGGTCGATGGAAAGACGGAGAGGATCGACGCGCGTTTTCTGCTGGTAAACTTCGGGTCCAATGTGCTGGCGAAGTTACTTGGCAAACCCTACCAGCCCGACCCGACCGACGAAGGCTCCGTGTTCAAAATCAACATGCTCCTGAGCCGGCTGCCGCGATTGAAGTCGGCGCGTCACCTGGAAGCAGAGGCCTTCTGCGGCACCTTCCATATCGACGAAGGCTACGGGGATATGAAAAGCAGCTACGAGCAGGCCAGGCGGGGACTTTTGCCGGATAAGCTGCCGAGCGAGGTCTACTGCCACACCCTCACGGACGATAGCATCCTGTCGCCCGAGCTCCGAGCGAACGGTTTCCAGACCATGACGCTTTTTGGGCTCGATACGCCCTGGCCCTTGTTTGCGACGGACAATGAAGCGATGCGCGAGCACGCGGAGCGGAGGTTCGTCGAAGGTTTGAATGGTTGGTTGGCGGAGCCATTGGAAGATTGTCTGGCGTTATCTCGCGATGGAAGTCCATGCATCGAAAGCAAAAGCCCGGCGGATATCGAAGAAGCGCTTGGCCTTTACCATGGCAACATCTTCCAGACGGCGCTGACCTTTCCGTTTGCCCGAACGGAAGAAGAGGCGGGGAGCTGGGGCGTGGAAACAGAATACGAGAACGTGTTCTTTTGCGGATCGACTGCGCAACGTGGCGGCGCGGTGAGCGGTATCCCCGGTCACAACGCAGCGAAGAAGGTTCTCGAAGTGGTGAAGGGTTGAACGCAGAATGTGGAATGTGGAAATCTGAAGTCCGGCATCTGCGATCTGCCTCGCCAGAGATCGGAGATCGGAGATCGGAGGTCAGAAGTCAGAGGTCGGAGGTCGGAGGTCGGAGGTCAAAGCAAGCGATTCCATAATCCAAAAAAGTTGTCGTCCTGAGCGAAGGCGAAGGATCTCTAACTATTTCCCCACTCCATAGCGCCCGAACCGGCAATGCTCAGAGATTCTTCGCTTCGCTCAGCATGACAGCGCTATTTTCGAGACGCCCTCCAGGTCCTTACCGCTTTTTCGCCACGAAGATGCGGATGCCTTCAACGTCTTCTTTGAGGACATAGTTCTCGTTGATGAAGGCTGCCAGCTCGGGGAAGGTTTGATAGCCCTGGGTTGCGCGATCCTTGTAGCCGAAGGATCCCGGCGCCACGGCATCCACAAAGACCGGAGGCGGCGAAGCCCGGAGAGCGGAAAGGTAACGCTCGCGGGCCCGGGCCTGACCGGGGCCTGGGAGCATGGGACCACCGGTCTGGTGATCGCGCGTGGCCATGATCGTCTGCGTCAACACGTGGAAGTGCGGCATCCAGCCCCAGATCGCGACGCGTTCTCCCGGTGGGGCGTAATGAGCGATGGCGACTACTCTGTCATCGACCGGTAAAGGAGGCTCGGAAAAGAAATAAAGGAAGTATTGATTGGGCGAAGCCAAAGCAAAACCTAATGGAGGGATTACGAACCAGGCTACGATGCCGCCCGCGACGAGAAGTTGCCGGCCCTTCCCAAAGCCTGCCTTAAGAGCGAGACCCAACACCGACGCGACGCAATAAGAGAAAGGCAAAATGGATAGGAGCAGATAATGCGGGAAGGCTCTCCCGGGAAGGTAGATAACGAAAAGGTAAACAACCAGAAAGCCGAACGCCCAAACGACGCTTATGCTCGAGCGCGCCGCGGAGATCGAGCGACCGCGCAGCGCAATCGCGATGACCACGATAACCACCAGCGCGCAGACCAGGAAGATGGTATAAGAAGCCACTGAAGCGAAGAGAAAGCCCGGTCCGATTCTTTCTCCACCGGCCACGTAGGTGGCGGCTGACCCAAGGTAGAACTCGATCGCATACTGCCACTCGCCGGTTTTCCAGAGACTAAGAGCGATCAGCCCCGGGACCAGCCCGAGCATCACGACGAGGGTGCCTAGCTGGGCCCAGGTGTCCGCGCGGGAAGTGCTGCGTCCACGGATGACGATCACAGCGACGAGAAAGACCAGGATCGCGAGCGCGACGGGTAAGGCTTGCAACTTTGCGAACCCAACGCTGCCGAGAGCCAGGCCGCTCACCGCGCAAGCGATGAGCCGGGAGCGCTTGGTTCGCGCTCGGGTGGCCAGATAAACGGTTGCGGCTAACGCGATCGTGGTTAGAAAGATCGGAAGCTGCTCGCTCGAATACTGGAGGAAGTCCCGCGCCCTGGTGAAAGCAAAGAAGGTCACCGGCGGCACGATGGCAAGCCGGGCGACATCGTCTCCTTCCGTCCATTTCGCGATGTAATAGAGAGCGTAGATGGCGGCAATCAGGAGGCAGATGCCAATCAACCGCGTGGAGAAAAATGTAATGTCCGCGCCGAACAAGGCCGGAAGCGCCAGGACATCGGGATTGAGCGGACCGCTGGAGCCGGCGTCGAATCCTCGCCACGGCGCGAGGTCCCGTGTCGCCTTGAGCGCGCAGGCCACGAAGGCACCCTCATCGATGTTGAATGGGTAGGTCCAGAACAGCGCGGGCCAGCGCCAGACCAGGACGGTGCATCCGGCCAGGGCCAGGAAGAGCCACTCCGAATTCCATCTCGCGGTCGGGAGCTGGCGATAGGCGAAGGCAAGAAGAGCGAAGCCGAGAAGAGCCGCGAAGGCAGCGAAGTGATAAGGGAGAGTCGTTAGACCAGGCGAGGCGAGCAGGAAAGCCATGAGCAGTTGAGAAGTCTCTTACTCAGGCTCGTAGAAGCAAGCAAGGCGGGGGACATCAACTGCGGCATCGCCTGATCCGCGTGATCCGCGTGATCCGCGTGATCTGTGGTCAATCGCGCGTAATTGCCGGCTTCGATTCCTTCGGGCCGAGAGAAGCGACGATCTCTTTAAAACGCGGGTCGTCCCGGAGAGAATCCCATTGGGGATAGAGCTTCAATTCCCCGTAGGTCACGCCCGCGGGAATCTGCGCGGCGATGGACAATTGTTCGAGCGCGAGGTTTTTCTCGCCGACCCAGGCGTAGATCATGGAAAGCTTGATGACATAGGAGGCTCCATCCAGGGCGTCCTTGGATAGCGGCAACAATTCGCAGGCGCGGCGGCCTTCGCGGATGGCGTCCTCCTTCCGGCCGAGAGCGGCGTCGATGAGCGCCAGTCTGCTCCATGCCGGCGCGTAATCCGGTTGATCGTGCACCGTTTTTTCCTCAACCGCGCGGGCGGCCATGAAGGCGACGCGCGCCCGCTCGTCCTCGCCGAAAGTGCGTGCGGCCAGACCGACAAGCCATTCGCGCGCCCAAAGCGAGTTATTGTAAGGATCGCGCAATCCCTCGGGCCGGATGGCATTCATCGCGCGGGTCAGCGCGCTGGCGTTACGCACCGCCAGGGCATAATCGAAGAGGCTGTTGGCTATTTCGGTTGCCGACTTTGGATCTTCGTTCAGGACCGCGGAAAGCTCCTGGTGGAGCGGCTCCAGATCGGCCCGTTCCAGGAGAGAGATCTGGGCTAACTGCGTTCGCGCGAAGGAATCATGCGGAAGGACTTCGAGTGCACGCTGGTAAAGCTGACTCGCTTCCGGAAAATGGCGCAGGGCTTGTTGGGTAAAGGCCGCTTCAATCAGGAAACGAAAATTTCGCGGATCGAGGTCTACGGCCCTTTCAAAATTTCGAACGGCTTCCGTCCAGCGCCCCTGGCGCCGATCGATGCAACCGAGAAAGACATAGATCTGCGCATCGTTCGGCATCGCCCGGCGCGCCAGGTCGAGCTCCGCCCGCGCCCGATCGTATTCGCGAAAGCCTTGATAGGCATAATTTGCGCGCATCAGATGAACCTCACCAGCATCGGGCGCGAAGCTGGCTGCTGCTTCCATGGTGCGGCGGGCGAGGTCTCGCCGGGTCTCGTTGTGATCGAACCCCTGCCAATAAAGATCAAGGTGGACGATGGTGAGAAGAGAGTAGGCCGCCAGAAAACGGGGGTCGCGCGCGACTGCTTCTTCCAGAAGCGCTGCCGCTTGGAGCAAGGGTTGTTTGGCATCGGGATCGGAGCCGGCCGAAATAAGCTGCCTGGCCTGGAGGAAAAGTTTGTCGGCCACCAGATCCGTCGTGCGTGCCTGAGTGAGCGCCACCTGCTCGCTCGGTGAGATTCTGGCCTGGAGTTGTTCGGCGATGGCCCGGGCGATTTCGCTTTGAATAGCAAAGACATCGGCCAGATCGCGATCGTAGGTCTGCGCCCAAAGGTGGGCATCGTTGCGCGCATCGATAAGCTGCGCGTTCACTCGTATCCGGTTGTCGATGCGCTGGACACTGCCTTCGAGGACGTGGGCGACGCCGAGTTGTTGCCCGATCTCGCGCAGGTTGCGTTTGGCGCCAGCCTTGTAGGCCATCACGCTGGTGCGACTGATCACCTTCAGGTCCGCGACCTTGGCCAGATCAGTCAGGATTTCATCTTGAACGCCGTCGGTAAAGAATCCCGTCTCCGGATTCGCGCTCAGGTTTTCGAAAGGCAGCACCGCAATGCTTTTCGCCGGAATCAGCGCGGTCTTGGACGCGAGCCGGGAACTTTCCGGCGATGGCGGCGCGGCCGGGGGGAAAAAAATCCAGTAGGCGAGGGCGAGCGTCACCGCGGCAAAGAAGAAGATGGTGAGCAAGGTGTTGCCAACGGGGAGAGGACTCATCTGCCCGGCGCCGTGCGCCCGGCGACGTCTCGGGATTTTGCCTACGAACTTCTCCGGCAGCTGCGGGTTGCCGACCTCGTGCGTGTAAAGGTTCACCACCGAAACGACGACGCCGTGTTTTACTTCACACTCGCCCAGGTCGTGAAGGTTCGGCTCCCAATGCCGGTATTGGGCCAGGTCTTCGGCCACGCGTTTCGAGAGAAGGATGTGGCCGGCGTCGCCGCAATCCATCACGCGCTGGGCCAGGTTCACCCCGGCCCCGGCTACGTTCGACCGGTCGTTCACGTCAATCATGCCGCTGACCGGTCCGCTGTTGACACCCATCCGGACCTTGAGCTGCGGATGATTTTGGAGCGCTTTGCTCGTTTGCAAGGCGCAGCGCACGGGAGCGTCCGGGGTGGAGGCGAACGCCAGGGCCATGCCATCACCTGTGGGCAAGCGGATCAGTTTCCCCGCGGCTTCCGCTGTCCGGAAAGCATCGGTGTTACGCACGATTTGATTGAGCTCGTGCATCGATTCGTGCTGCTCGTTAATCAACAACTTCGAATACCCGACGATATCGATAAAAAGCACATGTCCGATCTCGAGTTCAATATCGGCGTTGAGGTCGGAAGACATGGAGTGGGCACCCCTCACAAATGCTCGTAACAGGACGCCGCTTCACGGGTAGCTGCTCCCGCGCCAAAACGTTGACTTTTTATACTCGTTGCAGAGGCCGTTCGCGCGAGTCTCTGGCGCACAAGTAGCTACAGGCGAGCCCATGATTTCCCACGAAGAATTGACCTCGCTGACGGCGCAAAACGCGACCGCCCCCGCAGGCAACCGTCGCCGGATTCGCGTTCTTCTCCTGCTTCTGTTGATGGCCGGGGCGCTTTATTCCTGGGGGCATAAGCCAGTGCCAATGCTCCCTTCGGCGCCGCTAGTCACGAAACAGGTTCTTCTCCCGGCCGGCTCGAACCAGTTCCGGACCGAAGAGGAATGGATGGCCTCCGATATCGTTAACGCGATCGCGGAGATGATCGCTTTCGCCGCAACGGGGAAAACGCCGGCAGAAGCGGGCGTCGCGGTCCGGTCTAGCAAAGGCGCTCGAGCTCAGGAGTACATCTTCGAGGCAAGTGTAGGCGAGCACTCCGCCCCGGCTCGGACCCAGCTGGTCCTAACAAATTATTTCTGGGCGCCGGAAAATTTTGTGACACTGGCGAAAGGGCTGGCGAGCAAATGGTCTCCGAACGTTGTGCGCCCGCGCTCCCCTGTCGATCGGGAAATATTTCTGAGGCTTACGACGCCCAGCCCGGATGCGCTTGTTCGCGAAGACCTGCGGATTTCGGAAGCGTTAACCAAATCTCCGCTCGACGCCGAGATGCATGAAGAAGCGGCATTGCTCATCGGAAGCTTCGCCTTGCGTCACGCCGCCGACACCTTCTACGACGTGCGCCGGGAACTCTCGCGGATGACAGCGCACCTCGCGATCGCCCGAGCATCGGGCGAAGAGAGCGGGCCGTGCGCTGATCTCGCGGAAGCGATCCTTTGTAGCCTGGCCGGGAGGCAGACCGGCGCACTGGAAATTATGCAGAGGCTGGAACGTCACGCTGACGCCAGTGCCGGCTTGCCGCTCGTCGCACAGACGATCTGGAACCGTGCGATCACATTGCGGAATACCGGTGATTATCGAAAACTCGACCAGCCCGAACATGCCACGCTCCTGGAACGCCTCGAGTATGTGAATGCCTTGCGCTATCGAATCGACTCCGCGGCAGCTTCTGCGTTTTTGGTGCGCCACCCCGCGGAGAATCTCGCCGAATGGAGTAATGTAATTCTGGCCGGCAATTTCTCGGTCAGCGAGGGTCATCTCTGGGCAGGCCGCGCCCTGAGAGCGGAACTGGAGGAAATCGCAGCGGCTTACCGTAATTATCACGGTCATACTTTGGCCGAGGGTGATTGGACCAGGGCGCTGAACACGCCGGCCGAGCAAATTCTTCGTGAAGAAAACCAGCCCGCTCGTATGGCGGTCCTTGGCTGGGGATCATGGGCGGCCCTGCACCAACGCCAGTTTTGCCAGACGATCCAAACTACCTGGACTTGGCTCGAGGAAGCTTACGGAGTGCCGGAGCAGGCGGCGGAATTCAAGAAAAAGATCACAGCGAAGTTCTCCGGTTTGCAGTTGTTTCCATTGCTTAACATGGAGCCCGACTCCGCGACTGGCAGCAAGCGCGCGTTTGAGCTTCGCGCACAAACATTGATTGAGGCGCATCCATCCTGGGTTCCTTTCCACTTCTGGTCGGATACTCCTAGACGATCTCAGATGGTGCAGAACAGGGGTGCGCACGCCCCACCTCTTTTTACCCGGTTGAACTGGTTCAGCCCAGTTCTGCCGATGGGGACCACCTATGACGCGCCTTTGCGAGATAGCAGCACTCTGTGCGCGTTATCGGGCACAGAGATTGATCAGGTCAAGGCGATCGCTCCATACAGTGACGCTGTGTTGTACCAGCAGCTCCAAAAAGCAAAGTCGAGCCGGCCTACTCCCGATGAGGTAGCATCTCAGTTCGAAGTCCTCCGCGGCTATGACACCTGGGCGATGCTTATCGTGGCCGACGCATACAAAGGCGATCCCGAGCGCTACGAGCAAGCTTATACTCAGCTTTGCTACTTCAAGCCCGACAATTTCCTTAACCTGGGCGATTATCTACTGGAACATCGGCGCCCGGACGCCGCCGCCAAGGCTTACCAAAAAGCGGTTGATCACGCCCCTGACCGAGTGGCTGTCTCCAATAACGTCCGTTGGCTGATCGATTACTACTACGAACGTGGCCGGCGCAAAGACGCTTTCGCCGTAGCTGAGATGGCAGCCGAGGCTTACTCAAGCAGGGGGCTTTCTACAATGGCAGCGTTGCTGGAGAAGGACGGCCAGCTCACTCAGGCTGAGACTTACCTTAAAAAGATTGAGGAGCGCTACAATCAGAACGACGAGTTGATCACGTTCTACGGGCGCCACCGGGAAAACAAACCGTTTGCCGAGGCTTTCGATCAAATGACGACCAAACTTTTTCCCCGAGGACAAGAGCTGGCGGACGTCGCCACGCTCTCGGGAATTCCCCGAGATGGTGTCGTGCTGACGGGAATGAATGAAAGGACCCAGAGGGCCGGGTTGAAAAACGGAGACGTCATCGTGACGATAAACGGCATTCGCGTCCGTAATCAGCAGCAATATCGCTATCTGCTTCAAAGTGCCCCGTCGCCAACGGTTCAGTTTGGCTTCTGGTCTCCTCAAAACTACCGGTCGGTCGTCATCAATGTACCCGAGCGTCGGCTTGGGGTAAGTATCTCCGACTTGCGGTAGACCTTTCCACGCCCTTCGTGGTAGGGTTGCTAAATGATCTCGCCCGATAACCCTGACGAGATGTTCTCCGAGTATGGTCCCAAAGTTTTAGCGAATGGGCCTCTTCTTCGGAAGTTCCTGCTCGAACATCTTCCAGGTATCACCGAGCAGCCGGATCGCATGGCAAACCTGATTGGCTACAATTATGGGACCGGCTACAAGGACTTGATCTGCACCATCATGATGTCGAAGAAGGGAGTAAAGCTTGGGTTCTACAAAGGCGGGGAGTTACGTGACCCTCATCACCTCCTGACGGGTACAGGCAAGGTTCATAAATACGTCGAAATAGACTCTCCTGAGGACATTAACAATCCTGCCTTGGAAGCCCTCCTTAGCGAAGCGATCCAAGCTCGCTTGAAGCGCGCCAGCGCGAGTTAAGCTGGTTTTCCAGCAATCTTGTCGGTTATGGCAATACCGCAAAAGATAATGCAGCCGAAGTAGACCAACCCGTAGTGCGGGAAGTAGGTGTGAAGCAAGCTGAACGCTATCAGCGTCACCACGGTGCCCAGGGCAATCGCGAATCCTACTGCGTGTGCGACCGTGACCTCGAACCGTTTGGCATATAAGCCGAGCAGTGTCGCTGCCACGTAAAGCAGCATGAGGCAGTAAGCCGTCAGCATCACGGGAGCTTCGATCCACCTGATGCGTTCGATAATTCCAGCAACCAGACGGTTCTCGATCACGCCGTTACCCTCAAGCGATTCGGGATCCTTGACGTGGCCGGTGGGAATGTTGCTTCCCTGGCTGAAGTCAAAGGTGCGACCAAAGCTCTTGACCGCGTTGAATAGGTAGTGCCCGGGATAGCGCCACTGCAAGCGACGGGAAACCTCCCCGGCATACACATAAAGGTCCGGCACTGGGGAGAATGGCCCTTTGCGTTCCAGCGGCATCTCGCTCGCGTGGGCGCGGAGTTCCGGTAAGGCGTCGTTGACCAGGTCGATCCGATCGGCGCCCCGGTAATACTTAACCATGATTTGGCCGAAAGCGCGATCCGCTGGTTCGACCCGGTCGAATAGGTCGTAGACGGTGCAGGTGGCGTTCAAAGGTCTTCCGGTGGTGAAGGTAAACCGTCCAATCTTTCCCGCGTTGAAGCTCATCCAACCTACAACAAGAGGAGCCGCAAAGGCACTCGCGACTAATACCGAAGGACGGAGCGCGGCAAAGGAGTGGTTATGCCGGTTGATGAAGCTGGTCACAAACATCGTGACGCCAAAGACACAAAAAAAGGCCAGGACTTCTGCGCGGGTGAGGGCGGCGAGCCCGAAGATGACGCCGCTTCCCGCCGCAAAGGGAAGGCTGCTTTGACCGAGCGCTCTTCGCCGGAGAGCTATCGTAAAAAGCCACAATCCGGCGAGCAGGAGGCTGGAGGTCAGGGCCAGGGGAAGGATCGTCATCTCGGCCAGGCAGACCGGGACCAGCAGGGCGTAGAACAAGGCGCCCCAAAACGCGACGCGGCGGCGCACCTCAAGGTTTCGCAGCGCCAGATAAAGTAGGATCGTGGCCGCAACGCCGACGATCTGTTGGAAGCCAACAACTAATTCGCCAGCTTCGGGAGTGAGACGTTTTAGTGGCTCTGAGCCGCAAAGCCACTGAACGAGACCCAGAAGGAGAGGGTAGACCGGAGGTCGGAGGCCATCATAGAACTGCCAAAGATGGTTCTTCACTACCACCCACCACACCGCGTAACCGGGACCGTCGCCGGTCCAAAGGGGAGCGTAGGTCATGTGAAACAGAACGCGGAAGGCCAGCGCAGTCGCGCCCAGGATGAGGGCGTCCTGCCGGGTCACGAAACGATCAGAGGGTGAGCAAGTCACCGTAGATTCCGCTAGAACACGTCGTAAAATTCCACCAGACCTATGCCGGCGGTGTTGTTCTTGCCCCGCACAATAGCAGTATAAGTTCCTGCCGGTAAAGTCGTCACGATCGCTGATTCAAAATCGTTGGAAGGCGGAATTCCGGTCGCGCGCACTTCCGTTTCCTGAGTCTGTTGCGTTTGATCGTTGATTTTCCAATTGTCATTCGTGGCCATGGTGACGCCGTTCGCATTATGCAGCTCCAACGTCGGATCCACCAGAGCACCCGGCACGTTAGGAGCCAGAGAAGGCCCGAGCGCACGCACCACCACCTTCGCGCCATCGCCACCGCCGGAGCCCAGGATGAAGCCCCCGATCAAAACGTTATCCTCCGTATCCACCAAGCCGCGTGTGCTGATATTCGCCACTCGAGAGTTCACGGTTTGCCCCAGGTCGTATACCTCCACCACGCCTATGCCCGTGCTTCCGTCCTTACCTGCCAAAATGGCGCTGTAGTTCCCTGGAGCAAGCGTCACCACCATGGCTGATTCCAAATTGTTGCTCGGCGGGATTGTCGTGTTCTCAATCTCCGCCTGCTGGCTGGTTCCATCGGACCTGGTTTTCCAATCGTCATTTGTAACCAGGGTAGCGTCGCCTTGATGCAGCTCCAAGGTGGGATTCGACAAGGTTGCCCCAACTCCGTTGAGCGAAGGGCCTATCCCGCGAATAAGAACCTTCTTTGGGGTGGTCCCGCTAATAATGAAGCCGGCGATGAGGACCTTGTCATCCGCCAACACCCGGGCGCGACTGGAGATGTTAAGTAACTGAGGCGGTGGCGCGACGTGAACGTAATAGATGTCTTCTTCGCCATTCAAAGTCGCGGTATAAGCTACGTTACCTCCGGTATTGTCGGAAACGATCGTCATGTAATCACCCATCTTGGCCTGGTTCGGATAACCGAGGAAAGGATTGAACGGATCGCTGACCGCGACGTTGGTCGACCAACTAGTGCCGGCGTCATTGCTGTAAGAATAGAAGAGCTGCGAATCTGTGTTATTCGCGGCGTTGCGCGTGTCGAGCCAGACGGCATCGATGCGTCCATTCGGCGCCACGGAAAAGGTCCCCAACCAATGCCATTTGTTAGGGTTGATCGGATCGTCCGTAATGCGGCGAGGCGCGCTGAAAGTCTGCCCGCTGTCTGTGCTGCGCACGAACATCACCTCAGTTCTGGGGGATTGGGTGAAGGGGAACACGGTCGTTAGCATGTAGACGTTATTGTTCGTGGTAGTGCCCGACCGGTCCACGGCCAGAAAGAGCTGACCAGATAACCCAACCGGATTGATCGAGCCGCCGGAATCTATGTCACCACCGAGGTTGACGAGCTTGATCAGATCAAAGGTTGGTGTGACTGCAGCGTTCTTCGCATTGCTCGATCGGATGCACCAAAACTGGGCCGAGTTATTTGGATTTACGCCGCCGATAAAGAGAGTGCCATTCGAGTCCACGTCGGGCGTTCCCCAGATGGGGGTTTGCGGAATGCTGATCGGATTCATCCAGGTAAACCCGCCGTCAGTGGACCGGCTGAATTGCCGGCCCGGAGTGGGATTACTGGCGGTGCTCCAGATCTGATATTGAAAGCCGTGGCCAGGGCTGCTGTTCGTGTTATCCACCGTGAACCATTGCTTATCGCCGCCGGTCGCGGGTCCAAGCTTGGTCCAGGACGCGCCGCCGTTGAGCGAGCGAAACATGTCGTCCAGGAGAGAGCTCTGAAGACTGAGATAGAAGAAGCGTCCGGTTTCGTCGGAAGCGAGGACGGGATCGCTGCGGAAGATGTTTTCGAGCGAACCGGGAAACGTCCAGGATGCGCCGCCATTGCTGGTATAGCCCCAGCCTGCCTTGCGGAAGTTGGACCCAACGCTGTCGAACTGCCTCCAACCGATCGACATCTTGTTGGGATTGGTTGGATCCACCGTGATCGAAGGTTCGTTGGCCGCGTCGCCCACGATGTTCTGGCCGTTTGCGCCGACGTTCACCTGGTAGCTGGTGAAGCCGCCATGCTGCGAGACCATGGCGGGCGAGAGGTCGGTCCTCCAAACGAAGGTCGGCGCGTCGCCGGATTTTTCGAGTTCTTCGGTCGGCAATGCCTTCTGCCGGCCGACCTTGTCCGCCGCAAAAGTCCGGACCGAGAACAAAACTAAACAAGCAAAGAGGCTCGATCTCAAGGCCGCGGAAAACTTAAAGTCGGAGAAGGTCATAGGACAACATGGCCCCGGAAGACGAATTGCGCCAGATTAAGAACTCGGACAATTATCCCAGCGGGAACGGAGTCTCGGGGGGGTGTGGCCTGGAGAGCAAATGTCCGGGGCAGAATGGAGCCCGCGGTCGCGGAGCGACATAGACGAAGCCCGCCAGGGTCGAGGCGCGGGAGCGCCGAGATCGATCGAACCAGAGCGATGAGCTACCCTGGCGTTGTTACAGCAAGCGGCGGAACCAACAATGTCCCCGGCGGGAATCGAACCCACATTTAAGGTTTAGGAAACCCTCGTTCTATCCGTTGAACTACGGGGACATCTCGAAGGCGAACGTCCAACATTCAGCATCGAACGTCCAACGCTGAATTTCAGCGCAGGCTCACGTTGAGCGGTTCGGTTTCGCCACGCCGCACCTGGATGTCGGTTATGTACGTGCGCAGCAGAACGATCAGCGGTCACGGACCGCCGCTACAGGCGGATCAGCAAGATAATTATTGCCCGCCCGAGCAAAGGAGAGGACTTTGGGAACTCATGAAGCCGGGCCGCTTGTTCATCGTCGTATTGCTGGTGTCAGCGGCCGGCCTGGCTCAGCTCGGGGCCGAGACGCTGGTTTATCCTAAGGCAGATCCGGTTTTTACGATCGAAGTCCCGGCCGGATGGAAATCCACCTACTCGAGCGATGGGTCACTCAACCTGGAGAAGACGGGTGGCGATCCGGTCGTCATGATCCTGGTGGCGCCGAATGTGACGGACGAGGCTTCCGCGAAAGCCAGTGGCGGGACGTTGGGCCAATTCGCCAAGGTGGTAGGTTTGACGGAACCAAAGGTCGACGGCGAAATTAGGACGCTGCACTTGCCGAGTGGAAAGGAAGCCTACGGCATCGACTATAAGGGCAAAATCAACGGCAAGGATGGCGTCTGCAAATTCATGGTTTTCGCGCCGACGAAGGGGAAATATTTCATGATGGCCGTGTTGGGGACAATGGATGGGATCAAGGCCACCGCGGAAGAGGGCGGCAGGATGGTCAACTCGATCACCAGGAAGTAACATCAGAACTGGGCCTATTGGGCCGGAGTTATCCGCCGTATCGGGAATCTTAAAAGAAAAGAGAATTATGAAATGCACCGCCTTCTTTAAAACAACTGCCGCCGGCAGTTTGGGGATACTTATGACGCTTTCCTCAGCCAGCCAGGCCGCGCCGCCTAAGATCGAAACTAGCCCTTCGCCCAAGGCGAGTGCTGCGCCAGCGGTAAAGCAATATACGATCGAGCAATTTATGGATACGACGCGGCTGGGCGGGGCGTCGTTCTCGGCGGATGAGAAGTCGATCCTTTTCCATAGCAATAAGACGGGCATCTTCAATGTCTATACCTTGCCGGTTACCGGTGGCGCTCCGAAACAGCTCACGACTTCCACCAAGGAGAGCACCTATGCCGTTTCCTATTTCCCAGCGGACGCGCGTTTCCTCTACCGCTACGACAAAGGCGGAAATGAAAACGAGCATCTCTATCTGAAAGAGCTGGATGGGACAGAGCGCGATCTGACGCCCGGTGACAAAACCAAGGCCCGGTTCCTCGACTGGAGCCACGACCGGAAGTCGTTCTTCTTTTCCACCAATGCGCGGGACGCGCGTTACTTCGACATCTTCGAGATGAACATCACGGACTTCAAGCCAGTCCTGATCTACCAGGATGAAACCGGCTACGACCTCGGTTCCATTTCCGACGACAAACGCTACCTCGCTTTCGGTAAGACGGGTGGTTCTCCGGCGGATTCGGACGTGTATCTCTACGACACTCTCTCGAAGGAGATGAAAAATCTCACACCGCATACCGGCGAGGTCGCTAACAGTCCGGAGGCGTTCGATCCGGGCTCAAAACATCTCTACTTCCTCTCGAACGAAGGCGGCGAGTTCATGTATCTGGCGCGCTTCGACCTGAAGGACGGCAAGCGTGAGGTCGTCGAGAAGACTTCATGGGACGTTTCCTACGCTGGCTTCTCGCGGAACGGCAAGTATCGCGTAGTGGCCACGAACGAAGACGCGCGGACCAAGGTTAAGATTTATGAGGAGGCGACGGGGACGCTGGTTTCGTTGCCGGCGTTGCCGGAAGGCGATATTTCTGGGCTCACCATCTCACCCGCGGAAAGGCAGATGGCGTTCTATCACGATGGCTCCCGCTCGCCGGGTAATCTTTACCTCTACGACTTCGGGACTAAGAAGCTCACGAAACTAACTGAGAGCCTTAACCCTGAGATCAAGGCGACTGACCTGGTCCAGTCCAGTGTGGTCCGCTACAAGTCCTTCGATGGGATGGAGATTCCCGCCATTCTCTACAAGCCACAAGGCGCAAACGCGCAAAACAAGGTCCCGGCGCTGGTTCGGGTGCACGGCGGCCCAGGCGGACAGGCGCGGATGCCTTATAGCGCTTCGGTGCAGTTCCTGGTTAATCATGGCTACGCGGTTCTCGACGTGAATAACCGAGGATCGAGCGGTTACGGAAAGACCTTCTTCACCGCGGACGATGGCAAGCATGGCCGGGAACCATTATGGGATTGCGTGGAAGCGAAGAAGTATCTGGGTTCGCTGGACTACGTCGATAAGTCGAAGATAGGGATTATGGGCGGTTCCTATGGCGGCTACATGGTGCTGGCGGCGCTCGCGTTCAAGCCGGAGGAGTTCGGCGTGGGCGTGGATATCTTTGGTGTTTCAAACTGGGTCAGGACGCTGCAAAGCATCCCGCCCTATTGGGAGGCGCAACGTAAGTCGCTCTACAAGGAGATCGGCGATCCTACGACGCAGTTGGAGATGTTGAAGGAAATTTCCCCGCTTTTCCACGCGGATAAGATTACCAAGCCACTTATTGTGTTGCAGGGCGCGAACGATCCGCGTGTGATCAAGCCGGAGTCGGACGAGATCGTGGACGCGATCAAGAAGAAGAAAGGCGTAGTGGAGTACGTGGTTTTCGATAACGAGGGTCACGGCTTCACGAAGAAGGCGAACGAGATAAAGGCTTACAAAGCCATTCTCGATTTTCTCGATAAGTATCTAAGAGCCGGCGCCAGCACGGTCGCGCCACTGGGCAGAAACTAATCGAGAGAGCGAAGTTTCTAACTCCTGCTCTTGCTCTTGATCATGATCTTGATCCTCCCCTCACCGTAGCGAAGGATCAAGATCAGGATCAGGATCAGGAGCAGGAGTGGACAACAACGATGACTGTTAGCCTTCATCCGTCCTACGAAGAGTTTCGCGAACTGGCGAGGAAGGGAAATGTCGTTCCCGTTTACGCGGATATCATCGCGGACGGCGACACCCCGGTCTCGGCTTTCCGCAAGTTGGGAAGCGAGAACTATTGCTTCCTTTTTGAATCGGCGGAGCAGAAGGAAGGATCCGGCCGTTACTCGTTTCTCGGCTTTTATCCGCGTCTCGTCATGCAGAGCGACGGGCGCACTTTTTCGATCGAGGAAAATGGAAAGCGTCGGAGCTCAGCCATTACGAGGGACCCGCTGGTGCAACTGGAGGAAGTCATGCATCGCTTCCAATTCGTTGCGGCGCCGGAACTGCCGCGTTTCGCGGGCGGAGCGGTTGGCTTTCTGGGCTACGATGTCGTTCGGAGCTTTGAGCCGACCGTGCCATCGCCCAGCCGTAACGAGCTAGGCCTGCCCGAGATGATGTTCATGGTCATGAACCTCCTGGTGGTGTTCGATCACCGGGAGCGGAGGATGAAGTTGATCGCTAACGCGTTTCTCGACGAACGGGAAGCTAGCGAACAGGCTTATGCCGCGGCGAAGGCGCTGATCGAAGAGGCGCTGGCGCGGTTGTCGGCGCCCTGTGAGTTGCCTCACATCGATGCGCGGCGGCCGACTTCTCCCGCCGAGACGCAGAGTAACATGACGCGCGAACGTTTCGAAGCCGCGGTGAACACCGCGAAGGAACACATCGTGGCGGGAGACATTTTCCAGGTCGTGTTATCGCAACGGTTCCAGACTGAGTTCGCCGGCGATCCGCTCCACTTATATCGTTGCCTGCGGTTGATTAATCCATCGCCTTACATGTTCTGTCTGCGGCTTGGAGAATTTTCGCTGGTCGGAAGTTCGCCTGAACTGCACGTGAGAGTGATGGACCGGACGGTCGAGGTGCGACCCATCGCGGGGACGCGCCGGCGCGGGAAAAACGCGGAGGAAGACCAGGCCCTGAGCGAGGAGTTACTCGCTGACCCGAAGGAACGCGCGGAGCACGTCATGCTGGTGGATTTGGCGCGGAATGATCTCGGCCGGATCGCGGAGTTTGGCAGTGTGCGCGTAACCGAGCAGATGATCGTGGAACGCTACAGCCATGTCATGCACATCGTGTCGCATGTGACGGCCCGTCTCGCCGCGGATAAGACCGCTTATGATGTGATGCGTGCGACCTTTCCGGCAGGCACGGTCTCTGGTGCGCCAAAGATTCGCGCGATGCAAATCATCAACGATCTCGAGCAGGAACAGCGTGGCTGTTATGCTGGTGCTGTAGGTTACTTCGGCTTCGACGGAGGGCTGGATTGCTGCATCGCCCTGCGCTCGATCGTTTTGAAAAACCAGCGCGCGTATGTCCAGGCTGGCGCTGGCATCGTGGCCGATTCCAATCCGTCAGCCGAGTATCAGGAAACGGTGAGCAAGGCCATGGCGACCATGCACGCGATCGGGCGGGCCGCCGAGATCAACTCCTAGCCGCGATGATTCTGGTCATCGATAACTACGATTCGTTCACCTACAACCTGGTGCAACACTTTGGACAGTTAGGCTGCGTAGTGGAAGTGAAACGTAACGATGAGGTCTCGCTCGATCTTATCCACTCGTTAGGTCCAGAGCGAATCTGCCTTTCGCCGGGACCGGGCCGGCCAGAACAGGCGGGAGTATGTAACGACGTAGTGCGGGAACTGGGTCGATCTATTCCCATCCTGGGCGTTTGTCTGGGCCATCAATGCATTGCCGAAGCGTTCGGTGGAGAGGTGGTTCCCGCGGCTCGTCTCATGCACGGGAAGACGTCGCCGGTGAAGCACGACGGCTCCGGCGTGTTCGCGGGCGTGGAGAACCCATTCGCGGCGATGCGTTATCATTCTCTTCTGGTTCGGAGGGAGTCGCTCCCAGAGTGCCTTCAAATCACGGCCGAGACCGACGAAGGAGAAATCATGGGATTGCAGCATCGCAGCCTGCCGATTCACGGCGTCCAATTTCATCCGGAATCAATCCTGACTGATGAGGGGTTGACGATAATTCGGAATTTCCTGGCGCTGTAGCGAGCTTGCCTTACCCAAGGAAGCGCGGTCTCCAGACCGCCGCAAAGCGACCGCGGTTTGGAAAGCGCCGTCCTTGGAAAGCTGCACGAGAGCTAGAAGCAACCTCACCCTAACGCTGTCATTCTGAGCGTAGCGAAGAATCTCTGATCATTTCCCGGCTTCGCGCGGAATGGACAGAAATAGTCGGAGATCCTTCGCGTTCGCTCAGGATGACAAAACGTTTTGGATTACGAGTTGTGAGCGTCAGAACCAGCCAGGAGCTGGTGAATGCCGCGCAGCTCTTTCACCATCGCGAGGTATTCTTCGGGCATGATGGCTTGCGCCGCGTCGCACAAGGCGAGGTCGGGATTGTTGTGCACCTCGACCATGACACCATCAGCGCCGGCGGCGACCCCCGCGCGGGATAAGGGCCGGACCAATGCGCTTTTGCCGGCGGCATGGGAAGCATCAACCACGATGGGAAGATGGGAAATGCGGCGGATCACCGGAATGGCGGCGAGGTCCAGCGTGTTCCGGGCGTGCTGGGTAAAGGTGCGCACGCCTCGCTCGCAGAGCACGACCTGATAATTTCCTTCCGACATGATGTACTCCGCGGCCAGCAGCCATTCGTCGATCGTCGCGGCGATCCCGCGCTTGAGCAGCACCGGCAGCTTCGATTTTCCCACGCGCCGCAGGAGCGAGAAGTTTTGCATGTTGCGCGCGCCGATCTGAATCATGTCGGCGTATTTCTCCACTAGATCGACCCCGTTCTCATCCAGCGCTTCAGTGACAATCTTGAGGCCAAACGCTTCCCGGGCTTTCGCGAGAATTTCGAGACCCTCTTCGCCCAGCCCGGCGAAATCGTAGGGCGAACTGCGCGGCTTGAAGGCGCCGCCGCGCAGAAACCGCGCGCCACTCGCGGCTACTGCCTCCGCCACCGCGAAAGTTTGCTCGCGGCTCTCGACCGCGCACGGTCCGGCGATGATGGCGAGTTCCTCGCCGCCGATGGTGGCATCGCCGACGCGGACCACGGTCTGGTCCGGCTGAAGATCGAGCGTGATCAGCTTGTAGGGTTTGGTCACGCGAATCGCTTCGGAAACGCCGGCCATATGCTCGAAGCGAGCCGGCTCTAGAGTGCCGGGGTTGCCCGTGATGCCGACGGCGGTGCGCGTCGCCCCGGGCATCACGTGCGCGCGGAACCCGAGTTTTTCGATCACCCGCACCACGTCGTCGATCTCGTGCGGCGCGGCGCCGCTCTTCATTACAATCAGCATGGGAATCTCCACCTATCGCGCCACCCCACGAATCGCAAGTTTCTTGGGGGCCTCCCAATCGCGCACGCTGGGCAGCGCGCCGCTTTTTGATTGTCTTCGCAGCGGGCGAAGCATAAAGCCTGAATCATCTCCGCGGCTTTGGCAGGTCCTCGCTTGCGGAAAATCCGAACGGATCTTACAGCCCATGCACGCGCGAATTTTTCTGATCAGGCATGGCGCAACCGTCCTGACCGCGGAAGATCGTTTTGCCGGGGCGACCGATGTTCAACTATCGGATGAAGGCCGCGAACAGGTGCGGCGTCTCGCCACGCGACTTCAGGACGAGAAGATCACGGCGATCTACGCTTCGCCTCTGGGCCGCACAGTCGAGACAGCCAGCATCCTGGCCGAATCGCACGGACTTCAGGTCCAAACCCGCGACGGGCTACGCGAGATTTCCCACGGCCGCTGGGAGCAGATGACGCGGAAGGAAGTCGAGCGAGCCTTTCCGAAGGAAGCAGACGCCTGGGACAAGGATCCGTACACTTTTGCACCGGCGGGGGGCGAGAGTGGGCTGGCGGTCACCGCGCGCGCCTTACCGGTCCTGATGGACATCGTGCGCGAGCATCCCGACTCGAATGTCCTGATCGTATCCCATAAGGCTACAATTCGTTTACTGCTCAGCTCGCTCCTTGGATTCGATCCGCGCCGTTACCGCGATAACCTCGATCAAAGTCCGGCGGCGCTGAACATTGTCGATTTCAAGGATGCGGTGAGCGCCCGGTTGACTCTGTTTAACGATACGTCTCATTACGCTGCGGCTGGGCTGGCCATTCCCGCCGTGCCGACCACGAGCCTTTCGAAGACCTGGAACCAGGAAAAAAAGGGGTAGGGAGCAAACGGCCTGGAGGTGGATCGAGACTGTACGCTCGATGGCAACAACTGGCGCGCCTCGCGCCACAGAACTGATCGGGCGCCTTGGACCCGGTTCGGTGCGGAAGTCGTAAAAAATGGGCTTGACTGTCTCCTATTTTCAGAAAATACTGAAAGTAGATGAAGAAGGCGCAACCAGGGGACGACCGGCGCACGCTGCTTGAGGCGCGGGATGAGTTCGTCACCCAATGGGGCACCATCGGAACGGCCTGGGGAATCAATCGCACCATGGCGCAGGTCCATGCCCTTCTGATCACCGCGGCGAATCTCATGAGCACCGACGAGATCATGGAGGATTTGAAAATCAGCCGCGGCAACGCCCATAAGAACCTGCGCGATCTGGTCAGTTGGGGACTGATTCGAAGCGTCGTGCGCAAGGGCGAGCGCAAGGAGTATTTCGAGGCGGAAAAGAATGTCTGGAAGATGTTTTGCATCATCCTGCGCGAGCGCCGGCGGCGCGAGATGCGGCCCGCCCAGGCCGCGCTTCAGGAATGCGCGGCGCGGACCAGGGGCTTGAGAGGGGCCGAGGCCGCCGCATTCAACAAGCAGATCAAGGACTTGAGCGATTTTCTCGAGCTGGCCGACAATGTGATCACCAAAATTTCGCGTTCCGAGCAGAGCAGGATGGTGCCGTGGGCCCTGAAATTCCTGAAATGACCCCCTTTTTTTGAAACCAAGTTTCAGAAAATACTGAAACTACAAGAAAGCGAGCAGACAAAAGAAAGAAGAAACATATGACCCCGATCGTTTGGACCTACCTCAGTTATCTCATCATCAGCTTATTGCTCACCGTCTGGGTGGCGAAAACGCTGCACAAGAATGGCCGGATTTTTCTGGTGGATGCATTTCTCGGCGACGAGCCGCTGGCTGATTCGATCAATCACCTCCTCGTTGTCGGTTTCTACCTGATCAACATCGGTTACGTCAGCCTGGCCTTGAAAGAGGGGCAGATGCCCCTCGATCTCCAGGGCGTGCTGGAAACCCTCAGCCGGAAGGTTGGGACGGTGCTGCTCGTGCTCGGCGGCATGCACTTCTTCAATCTGTTCGTGTTTTCAAAAATGCGGAAGCGCGCTCTGCTACATCGCGCTCCTCCGCCACTCCCGCCGCAGGCGCAAGTCCCGGTCGCAGCAGAATGAAGCGCCTTTACGTCCTGTTCGATGGCGAGTGCTCGTTGTGCGGGCGATGCCGGGCCTGGCTCGCCCGCCAGCCAGCCTTGCTGGAATTGGTTTTCCTGCCTTTCCAATCCCCTGAGGTTGCCCGGCGCTTCCCAGGAATAGAGGCGCTTCATCCCGAAGAGCAGCTGCTGGTGGTGAGCGACGAGGGCGGGGTCTATCGGGGACCGCAGGCCTGGATCATGTGCCTCTACGCCTTGCGGGACTATCGCGAATGGTCGCAGCGCCTCGCGCATCCGGCCTTGCTTCCGTGGGCTCGGCAAGTGTGCGAATGGCTGAGCGAAAACCGCTTTCGGGTTTCTCACTGGCTCGACGCCTGCACCGGAGAAGGACCCGCGATGAGGGTCGAATGAAAATCGTGATCCCAGGCGGCTCGGGCCAGGTCGGCCAGATCCTCGCGCGAGCTTTCGTGAAAGATGGACACGACGCCGTGATTCTCACCCGCCAGCCCGTGACTAGAGGAGTAGGACGAAGCGTTTTCTGGGATGGAATGACGCTGGGAGATTGGGCGGAAGAATTCGAGGATGCAGATGTCGTCGTCAATCTTGCGGGAAAAAGCGTGAACTGTCGTTACAACGCCTGGAACCGAAAGGAGATCACGCGCTCTCGCGTGGACTCCACGCAAGTGGTAGGGCAGGCGATCGCCCGGGCGCAACGGCCGCCGCGTCTCTGGTTGCAAGCGGCGACCGCGACCATCTACGCCCATCGTTACGATGCGGCGAATGACGAAGTCTCGGGCATCATCGGCGGTGACGAAGAGAAGGTTCCCGAGACGTGGCGTTTCAGCGTCGGAGTGGCAAAAGCCTGGGAACAGGCTTTCAACCAGGCGCTGCCAACGCCAAACACACGCAAGATACTGATGCGGTCGGCGTTGATTCTAAGTCCTGATCGCGGGGGTGTTTTCGATGTCTTAATCGGGCTGGTCCGCCATGGCCTCGGCGGTAGAATGGGTGACGGAAGGCAGTATGTCTCGTGGATTCATGACGCCGATTTCATCCGCGCGATTGATTGGCTGATCAGTCACGAGAATTTTGAAGGCATCGTAAATCTCGCTTCGCCCAACCCGGTGCCGAACGCTGAGTTCATGCGCGTGCTCCGTAAGGCTTGGGGAACAAAGGCGGGATTGCCCGCATGGAACTGGATGCTCGAAATCGCGACCTTTTTCATGCGCACGGAAACGGAATTGGTCTTGAAGAGCCGGCGGGTAATTCCTGGACGGCTGCTCCAGGATGGCTTCGAATTCCAGCTTCCGGATTGGAATGAGGCCGCGCTCGATTTGTGCCGGCGCTGTAAAACGTAGGGGCCGAGCGTTCGGCATTTTCTCTGGTGGTCTTGCGTCCCGCGGCGGATTCGCGACATTCGCCGCCGCTCCATGCTCACGATTTCCCAAGTCTCGAAAGCCTTTGCCGGCCGCATCCTCTTTGAAGATGCGTCGCTCCAGGTGAATCGTGGCGATCGCGTGGGTTTGGTCGGGCCGAACGGCGCGGGGAAATCGACCCTCTTCTCCCTCATTCTGGGCGAGGCGTCGCCCGACGAAGGCCGGGTCTCGGTCGAAAAATCGGCCACGATCGGGTTCCTTCCGCAGGAACATGCTCCCGCTGGGGACGAGACGGTTTTGGAACTGGCCTGCGCGGTCTCGCCGGAGCTGACCCAGGCGCAGCGCATCATGAAAACCACGCCGGAAGATTCGGTGGAACACCATGAGGCGTTGCATGCGTTCGACGAGCATGGCGGGTGGCAGCTCGAGCCCAAAGCCAAGCGCATCCTGGCGGGCCTCGCCTTTCGCGAAACGGATTTCGATCGGCCCGCAAAAGCATTGAGCGGCGGCTGGGTCATGCGCGCCCATCTGGCGCGGCTGCTTGTCCAGGAGCCCGATCTCCTCCTGCTCGACGAACCGACCAACCATCTCGATCTCGAATCGCTGGTCTGGTTCCAGGAATACCTAACGAGTTATCCCGGCGCCATCCTCATGATTTCGCACGACCGCGAATTCCTGAATCAGCTGGTCGGTTCCATCATCGAGATCGCGCACAAACGGTTGAACCGGTATCGCGGCAATTGGGACAGCTACGTCGAGCAAAGAGCGGCGCGCGAAGATCAGCAGCTTTCCGCCTACAAGAACCAACAGAAGGAGATCGCGTCGCTTCAATTATTTGCGGATCGCTTCCGGGCCAAGGCGAGCAAGGCGTCGCAGGCGCAGAGCAAACTCAAGCAGATCGATCGGATGGAGAAGATCGAGGCGCCAGTCTCGCGCGAGCGGACGGTGCACTTCCGTTTCCCGCAGCCGCCCCGCAGCGGGCATCGCGTGATCACGCTCAAGAACGTGCGCCAGGCATACGACTCATTGGTCGTATATGACTCATTGGACTTCGAGGCGGAACGAGGACAGCGAACCGTATTGGTGGGACCGAACGGCGCCGGCAAATCGACGCTGCTCAAGCTCCTGGCGGGAACTTTGCCCGTGCAATCAGGGACGCGAGAGGTCGGACACAATGTGAAGGTCGGATATTTTTCGCAGTATCGCGTGGAGATGCTGGACCCGAAGCAGACCGTGCTGGAGACCGCGCGTGACATGCCCGATCCAGTCTCCGAGCAAACGGCGCGCACGGTTCTGGGCTCGTTTCTTTTTCGCGGCGACGACGTGTTCAAGACCACGTCGGTCCTGAGCGGGGGCGAGAAGACGCGGCTGGCACTGGTAAAGTTGCTGCTCGATCCGCCGAACCTTCTCCTGATGGACGAACCGACCACGCACCTCGACGTGGGAAGCATCGACGCGCTCGTGGGCGCGCTCGCGCAATACGAGGGCACGCTGATTTTCATCAGCCACGATGTTTACTTCATCAAAGCCGTCGCGAAAACGGTGCTGCACATCAACGCCGGCAAGCTCACTCCTTACGCCGGCGACTACGATTACTACCTGGATAAATCGAAAGCCACTTCCGCGCGGGCTGGCGTTGTAGCCGGGAACGCTGATCCCGGTGGGAAGAAGCTTAGTAACCAGCAACCGGCAGGGACCGGGATCGCCGATCCCGGCTCCAACAAGCCCGGAATGCGTGAGACGCGCGAGCAACGTCGCGCGGCGTCTGAAGAGCGGAAGGCGGAAGCGAAGATCAAACGCGAGCACGAAACGAAAGTGCGCGAATTAGAGATGCAGATTCTGAAGCTCGAAGGCAGGCAAAAAGAACTGACGGCGGAATTGGAAAAGCCGGAGACCTACGAGCGCGGCGGGGCGGCCACGCAATTGAATCGCGAGCTGCAGATCGTGACAGCGGACATGGAACGCGTGACGGCCGAGTGGGAAAAGCTGGCCGAGCTGAAAGCAGTCTAGGTAAATCGCGCGCTCCGTCGCGCGATGTTTGACGTGACCATCGGGGCTTCCCTCATCGAGCGACGGCGCTCGATCCACCACCTGGCAGCGATCCTGCTTAAACAATGTCCGCAAGCTAGGAACCCAAACACCAAATATTAATTTCCTCAGCTTCAACGCGCGGCCAGCAATGGCCGCGTTTTTTTTTGTTTTAATGTGGGAAAGGCCTCAGTGCCACGACGGTCATTGAATGTTATAAGCCTGAACGACGGCAATGCCGGTGGTGTTATCCTTCCCGCGGACCACAGCGGTGTAGTTACCCGGCACCAAGGTAGCAAGAACCGCCGCTTCCTTATCGTGGCTAGGTGGGATCGTCGTGCTGGCGATGGCCGCTTCGTCCGTCTCGCGCCAGTTATCGTTCGTGATGATGCCGCCGTTGGAATCGTGCACTTCCAGGATGGGATCCTGCAACGCACCCTGGATGCCGAAAGCGGACAAGGATGGGCCAACGGCCCTAACAAGAACCTTCGCAGGTTCGTTGCCGCCGATGATGAAACCGCCGATCAGGACGTTGTCATCGGTCTGGACAAGGCCGCGGGTGGCGATGTTGGCAAGTTGCGCCGGCGACGCAGAGTCGAGATCGTAAACTTCAGCCAGACCTACCCCGACTTCACCATGGGCGCCTTTCAGGATCGCGCTGTAATCGCCTGGGGCCAGCGCGGCGATGATGACGCACTCGCGCCCATCGGTCGGAGCGAAGCCAGCTGGGATTTCGTTCTTGTTCGGCGCCAGCTGCCAGCTGTCGTTAGTTACCGTAGGTCCGCTGGAATGCAGCTCGAGCAGAGGATCAGGAATGGTTCCCGACACGCCGAATTGCCCGAGCGAAGGACCGATCCCGCGAATCATCACCTTCTTCGTGGAGCCAGCCGGGCCAGTGACGATGAACCCGGCAAAGAGGTCCTTGTCGCCACCCTGAATGGGTAGCCGGGTCGAGATGTTCAATGCACGCGGCAAAGGCGGGTTGGTCCCGTCTGCCGTGATCAAGGCGCCCTGAGTGCCGAGGGTGACCTGACTGTTCGCGCTAACGGTCTTGAATTGGCCGCTCCGTGCTCCGTAACCGAATGGCACAACTCCGAAGCCCTGGGACTGGTAGCCATTAAGGGAATGCACGACGAGGTCGCCAGCCAGGGTCGCGGTACCTTTCACTGCCACCATGTCGTAATTCCCGGCGAAGCCATTCGTGCCGCCTACCTCCAAAATGAGGCTGGCGCCTGGGCCCTGCGTATAGTTGCCCGTAATATCGACCGCGCCGGGCGAGTGACCGGGGTGAAATGCGCCGCCGTCGTGTTGGAAATTTGGGTAATCAATCCGGCCGAACCCGCTGATCACTCCACCGTTTAGGCGGAAGGCGGCGCCGTTGTCAGAAATAAGCCCGCCTCCCCGTTGGCTGATGATGCCGGCCCCGTTGAGGAGGGCGAGACTGTTGCCATCATTGCCGATCAACGAGTTACCGTCATTGCCGATCAACGAGTTGCCATCATTCCCGATTAACGAGTTTCCATCGTTCCCGATCAACGAGTTGCCGTCATTCCCAATTAAGGAGTTACCATCATTCCCGATTAATGAGTTTCCATCATTGCCGATGAGAGTGTTGCCATCGTTGCCGATAAGCCTGTTGCCAAGGTTGAGCTGTGCGGGGGCATTCTGCGTGTACGAGGGCGCTACAAACTTGCCGCCAGCGAGCTGGATGACGCCGCCGTTATGACTGACGCTTCCAAATGCGGCAAGAGGAGTCGTTCCTATGACGGAATCGCCCAGCTGGCCCGCAAAAGCGAACGTCCCCGTGTTGTTCAAGGTCGTTCCTTTGTTGCCAACCACGCCTTTCCCGGCGACCACAAATTTTCCGGCGTTGTTGACCGTGACGTTGTTCAGCGATTTGTCCGCCCCCGAGAATGAGAGGAAGCGCGCTGCTGCTCCGATATTCAGAGTCAACGAATCGAGTTGACCGCTGATCCAGGAGAATTGGTTTATGACGCTGAGACTGCCCGGTCCCCTAAGGTTGCCTGATAGCGACAGCATGCGCACTGAGACCGATCCACTCAGGGTAACGGTGCGCCCGCTAGAAATCTCGACGACGTCGTTCGCGCCCGGAATGCTTTGGGGCGACCAGCCCGATGGGTCGTTCCAGGCGCCATCGCTGGTGCGATTATAAATCGTGAACCGGCTATCGGTCAGCGTGATCCGCTCGATCACATTCGAGACATTCGGCGTAAAGAGATTGTCGTAGGCGAACGCGACCAGGCTATGGGTGCCGGGCTCAATTCCGCGCAAGTCGAATTCGAAAGGAGCTTCGGTGTCGACGCCCTGATTTTCTCCGTCGACATATAATTCGACCCGACTGATCCCGTTGCTGTCGGTAGCCGTGACCGAGACAGGCACCGATGAATTCCGCGAAAAAGTCTGGTTCTCCGCCAGGTTGATGTGGACGGCTGGCAGATCGTTGTTCGTAAGCCGCCACGGGCCGATGTAATTGGAGACGCTGTCAATGGCGCCTGGCGCGGAACTGATGGCCCGAAAATAAATTGAATTGCTCGTCGGATAGCTGTTCGACGAGACAATGTAGTAATTGAACTCGGGGCTCATCGTACCGTTGGGCAGATCGGTCCAGCTCGACTCCATCAGAGGCGAAAAGCTGTACTGGACGCGAACTTTCAGGCCGGCCGCCTGCGAACTTTGTCCTGCGGTGAAAATCAACTGCTGCCCGGCGAATACCGAAGACGGTTGATCGCCGCCAAAAATCCGGAAGCCAGTAGCCGGTAGCGTCTGCGGCTTCTGGCTCAAATCAAAGGGCCCGACCACATTCGAAAATGTCTCGTTGTACCCAGGCGCTTTAATCTTGGCGCGGAAGTATACGTTAGAGAGGCGGGGAAAATGAGAAGACTTGGCAATGAAGTTACCCGTGTTCGGATCACGCTGGAGCCGACCCTTGTTTCCATTTTGCAAGGCAAACCAGCTGTCGTGATCGCTCGGCAAGGTGGAGTATTGCACCTGCACCTCCAAGCCCGGCACTTGTGACAGCTGAACCGCGACGAACTCGAGAAACGCGTCGAACGCACCATCGGTCGCTGCCATCGGAGCGATAGTTTTTTCAAAGGACGCTCCGGAGCCGATCGGCCTCGTGCTGTGGTTCACGATCAACGACGTCGGACCCAACAGGCCGTTCACGGCGGAGTTTGGACGCTGGACGCCGGTTACCTGATATTTTGTCGTAACGAATTGGTAGTCCTGACCGCCGATCTGCGATGGAATTGTTACAGCAACGCTGTCGTCGGGCGCGAGCGCGACCGGGCCTCCGGCAGCGTCGGTATCTTCCAGGTGTGTCGGGCTGTCGAAGGACTGTTGCCAAAGCAACGCGCCGTCGGCACCCGCAAATTTCCCGATGAAGTTATCGGTTCGATCCGCAGGGCCGGAATTAAAAACGCCGGAGACGAGAAGATCGCCCGCGCGATCAAGGATGACCCGGCGTAATTGGCCGGCGTTGCTTACGCTGGGCGGCAAATAGAATTTTTCCCAGACAAGATTCCCATCGGAGGCGCGGTACTTGGCCAGATAGAAATTAAAGCCGTCATAGCCGACGACCATGGCGTTGCCTTCGAGGTCGGCAACCACGCTGAGACCGCGCCGGCTGCTGTGTCCGGCCACGCTTTTTTCCCAGATAACGTGGCCGTCCGCTCCGCTGTATTTTGCTGCATACAGGTCGAAGTCATTTGCCAGGCCGGTTACCAGAACGTCGCCCGCGAAATCGACCGCCACCCCCAGGGCGACGTCGCCATGTGTGGGATTTGGACCGCTGTATCGGCGTTCCCAGAGTAGCTGCCCGTCGCCGGCCGCGTACTTCGCCGTATAAACTTCCGGGTAACCAGCGGAGTCTTGCGACGATCCCGTGACGACGACGTTGCCATGACTGTCGATGGCGAGTGCGTTTGCGAAATCGCTGTTATTGGCAGGTCCGTTGTACTGTTTCTCCCAAATGATGTGACCGTCGAGCCTGGAAAGTTTGGCCGTATAGGCATCGTAGGTATTGATCAGGCGATCGCCGTCGAAGGCGACGCCAGACACGAGGGAGCCGGCAACGACAATATCTCCAGCACCGTCGATTTTGACGATTTCCGCGATCTTCACATTCGGCGACTCCCAAATGAGATGGCCGTCGGCGCCCGAGTATCTGGCGTGACCATCGAGAATCACGTCTCCGTTCGGAAGGATCGCCGGACTGAACGCGCCCTTATTGAGAATGCTCCAGATAATCGAACCATCGGCAGCCGCGTATTTCGCGAGATAGCCCTTCGCGTCTCCATAATTGTCTTGGATGCCGGCGACGATCACATTGCCGGCCGAATCCATGGCCACCCCGCCCGGCGCGTCGTAGCCGGACGAAGGATTGTAGATGCGCGTCCACTTTTGGGTCACGGTTTCGGCTGATGCCGTGGCGGCTGCCCAACAAACGATGAGAGCGCAAAGGCGCGGCAGGATATGATCGGCTAACGTAGTTTTCATGTTGGTGGCTCCGTTGTTAACGCGGGAAATCGGCGCGAATCTGATCAGTTATTTTTGATAACTGCAAGCACGTAAAAAGGTGCGACGGAATTGTGCAGCTGCTTCGCTGCTATCAATGCGGATCGAGCGCTTCATCGCTCGAATGCATCGCGCTTGTGCATCGTGCGCGGAGCGCCCGGTGACTTATGGCGCGAGATTGTAAGCCTGAACGACGGCGATGCCGGTGGTGTTATCCTTCCCGCGGACCACAGCGGTGTAGTTACCCGGCACCAAGGTAGCAAGAACGGCCGCTTCCTTATCGTGGCTAGGTGGGATGGTCGTGCTGGCGATGGCCGCTTCGTCCGTCTCGCGCCAGTTATCGTTCGTGATGATGCCGCCGTTGGAATCGTGCACTTCCAGCATGGGATCCTGCAACGCACCCTGGATGCCGAAAGCGGACAAGGATGGGCCAACGGCCCTAACAAGAACCTTCGCAGGTTCGTTGCCGCCGATGATGAAACCGCCGATCAGGACGTTATCATCGGTCTGGACAAGGCCGCGGGTGGCGATGTTGGCAAGTTGCGCCGGCGAGGCGGAGTCGAGGTCGTAAACTTCAGCCAGACCTACCCCGACTTCACCATGGGCGCCTTTCAGGATCGCGCTGTAATCGCCTGGGGCCAGCGCGGCGATGATGACGCACTCGCGCCCATCGGTCGGAGCGAAGCCAGCCGGGATTTCGTTCTTGTTCGGCGCCAGCTGCCAGCTGTCGTTAGTTACCGTAGGTCCGCTGGAATGCAGCTCGAGCAGCGGATCAGGAATGGTTCCCGACACGCCGAATTGTCCCAGCGAAGGACCGATCCCGCGAATCATCACCTTCTTGGTGGAGCCGGCTGGCCCGGTCACAATGAAGCCCGCAAAGAGGGCGTTATCACCACTCTGGACTTGCAGACGCGTGGAGATGTTAAGGGCGCGTGGGCTAGGCGGGTTGGGGCCGTCTACTTTCACCAGCGCTCCTTTGGTCCCGAGTGTAACTTGTGCATTCGCAGTCGTGCTCTTGAACTGTCCGGTAACCGACCCATAACCGAACGGGACGGCGCCGAAACCTGCCGACTGGTAGCCATTGATGGAATGAACGATCAGGTCGCCGGCGAGATGGGCGTTACCTTTGATCGCCAGCATATCGTAGTCGTGCGCAAGGCCATTCGTGCCACCGATCTCAAGAACGATGCTCGCGCCTGGGCCCTGGGTATAGTCTCCGGTGATGTCGATGGCGCCGGGCGAATTACCCGGGACGAACGCGCCGCCAGTGTGATTGAGCTTTGCGTAATCGATCCGGCCAAAGCCGGTGATCGCGCCGCCATTAAAGTTGAAGGCGGCGCCGTTATCAGAAATAAGAGCTCCGCCGTGTTCGCTGATGAAACCGGAGCCGTTGAGGACGTGGCCCACCAGGGTGTTGCCATCATTTCCGATGAGTGAGTTACCATCGTTGCCGATAAGCGTGTTGCCGTCGTTGCCGATGAGTGAGTTGCCGTCGTTACCGATCAGTGAGTTGCCATCATTACCGATGAGCGAGTTACCGTCATTGCCAATGAGCGTATTACCGTCGTTCCCGATGAGCGTATTACCGTCGTTGCCAATCAGGTGGGTGCCGACTTTAAGCTCGCCCTTATTCATATTGAAATTTGGAGCCACAAGGCGACCGCCTGCGGTGCGGATGAGACCGCCATTATGGGTGACAGTTCCAAACGTCACCTGTGGTATCGTGCCTTTGGCGGTCTCGGCCAGTTGCCCCGCGAAGGTGAACTTTCCGGTGTTATTCAGCGATGACCCCTTGTTTCCATCCAGACCATTTCCTGCGACGACTAACGTTCCCGCATTGTTAACGGTGACGTTAGTGAGGCTCTTGTTGGCCTTCGAGAAACAGAGAAACTGCGCATCGGTCGCGATATTCAAAGTCAACGAGTCGAGCTGACCGCCGACCCACGAGAACTGGTTCGCGACGTTTAGCGTCCCCGGTCCCAGAAGTTTCCCCGAAAGGTAAAGCATGCGAACCGAGACGGCTCCGTTCAGACTAACAGTGCGGCCGTCGCTGATCTCGACAATGTCGTTCACGCCGGGAACGTGTTGAGGCGACCAGCCCGCGGGATCGTTCCAGGCGCCGTCGCTGGTCCGGTTGTAAATCGTGAAGCGGCTGTCCGTCAGCTTGATCTTCTCGATTACGTTCGATACGCCGGCTGCCCCGGAGTTGTCGTAGGCGAAAGCGATGAGACTGTGCGTGCCGGCCTCTAGCCCTTGGATATTGAAGCTGTAGGGTGCGTTTGACGTAAGTCCGTATAACTCTCCGTCCACATATAGTTCCACCCGCTGGATGCCATTCGCGTCGGTCGCGGTCACCGGGATGGTGACAGCAGAGTTGCGCGAATAAACCTGGTTTTCCGGCAGGTTAATCTCCACCGACGGCACATCGTTGTTCAGGAGTGTCCACGGACCGATGTAACTCGAGATGCTGTCGATGGCGCCCGGCGCGGAGCTGATCGCCCTGAAATAAATCGCATCGCTGGTTGGGTAATTGTTCGATGCAACGATGTAGTAATTAAACTCCGGGCTCATCGTCCCGTTCGGCAGATCCGTCCAGCTCGATTCCACCAGGGGAGAAAAACTATATTGGACGCGCACTTTCAGCCCGCTTGCCTGCGAGCTTTGCCCGGCGGTGAAAATCAACTGCTGGCCCGCGAAGACACGGCAAGGGCGGTCCTCGCCGAAAATCCTGAAACCCGTCGGTGGCAAGGTCTGCGGCTTCTGGCTTAGATCGTATGGTCCCACTACGTTCGAGAATTTCTCTTCGAACCCCGGCGCTTTGATCTTCGCGCGGAAATAGACGTTAGGAATATGCGGGAAGTGAGAAGACTTGGCGATGAAGTTACCCGTCGCTGGGTCACGCTGAAGCCGGCCTTTGTTTCCATTCTCAAGGGCGAACCAACTGTCGTGGTCGCTCGGCAGCGTGGAGTATTGCACCTGCACTTCGAGCCCTGGAACCTGCGACAATTGCACGGCGACGAAATCCAGGAACGCATCAAACTCGTCGGCGACGGGAGCTTTCGGGGCGGTCGCCGCTTTTTCGGTCGATGCCGCGGACCCATTCGGTCGGGCGCTGTGTCTGACGGTCAGGGTAGTGTCGCCAAGGACGCCGTTCACCGCTGTGTTAGGCAGCTTTACCTTGTACTTCACGGTAACCTGTTTGCCGACCACCAGCACGTTGATCACGAATCCGCCATCCGCTGTAAGCACTAGCGGCTCGGTTTCGGCAGTCATGTGAGCGTGAGCGGGGTAGCGCTTTTCCCAGACCACGGCGCCATCGGAATTACGGTAGGAGACGGTATAAATCTCGGACATGGTGTTGGTCGTGTCGGCCTCGCCGGTTACGATGGCGTTGCCGGACGCATCCAGCTTCAAGCCGCGCGGCTCGTCGTTATTCCCGGGCGCGGGCTTCCCGTTATCGAAGCGTTTCTCCCAAAGAATGGCGCCGTTCGCAGAGGCGTACTTTGCCGTGTAGTAATCATGCCCGGTGTTCACGGCCTCGGAATCAATGGTCACAAAGACATCGCCTGACCCGTCGATCGCGAGACCGCCAGGGTATTCATTCTGATGGGCGGGGCCGTCGTACGACTTGTTCCAAATAAGGGCGCCGGTCGCGCCGTTGTACTTCGTCGTAAAGGCATCGGGAAAGCCGCCAGGACCCGGTCCCCGGCCCAGGATGACGGGATTGCCCTGCGGATCGACCTTGATGAAGAACCCGCTGTCATAACCGCTGATGAGCGTCTTTTCCGTCTCCCAAATTACATGCCCGTCAACGCCGGAATATTTGCCGACATACGCATCCTCGCCTGTGCTCGCGGTGTAGGAGATGGTGCCGGTGACGAAAACATTACCTGCCGCGTCGAGGGTGACGGCGTATCCCCAATCCTCGTCGTTGGCGGCGCCATTTACGCGGCGTTCCCATAAGACATGGCCATCGGCCGCCGCGTAGCACACGGTATAAACATCGATGTTGTACTTGCTGCCGTGCTGCGCGAGTGAGCCGCCTGTGACAATCACATCGCCGGCCTGGTTCACGACCGCGGCGGTAGGTTGATCGAGGAAACCATTGTCATGGCGTTTCTCCCAAAGCACCGCGCCGTCGCTACCGCGGTATTTGATGGTGTAGTAGTCGAAATAATCGGTCGGGTTCCCACTGATTCCGGTGGCCTTCATGACTGCTGCCGGGTTTCCCTGGGAATCAAGAACGAGCGCGACGGCATCGAAGGCGACGCTGCTGGTTTTTTCCCAGATGGTGTGCCCGTCGGTGCCAGAATACTTGGCAGTATAGATCATGTTCCCCGACGAGTTGTCGGCCAGGAGAATGAAAACGTCGCCCTTTGCGTCAGAAGCGAGCGCTCTGAATTCGGCCGGAGGCGCGGCCGGAACGTAATCACGGGTCCATTTCTCCGTGACCGTTTCGGCCTGTGCGCTGATAGCGCCGAAAAGGAGACCGAGGCAGCTAATGAGACATGGAAGCGACTGTTTCATAGGCGTAGTCAGGGAAGCTCAGTTAGCGGTGGCGTTGATCCGAGCGGTTCACTTATTTGAATGACGGAAGAAGGTTTTAACGGTTCCTTTTTAGTCGGCGAGCAAAAAATCTGGATCGCGCAAAAATCTTTGTCCTTGTCTCCTGTTACGCGGAATCGGAATCGGAATCGGAAGCGGAAAGGCTCACTGCGATGCAGGAATTTCGGGCGTTGCCTCCAGCGGGTTGCCTGGCCGAGGTGAATGCGGGCCACGGCGACGCGAGGCCCGGCGCAGGATTCTGAGCGGCGACGACTAGAACCTTGCGCGACGAAAAGGCGCCGCGCATACTTCAGAAAGGCGAACCAGAAGCGCGAACTAGATGCGCTTCGCTGCCCTTAGCTCAATCGTTCTTCGCCGCACCGCGAATGTTCAGAACGGCCAGACCGAATTGGAGAATAATGATCGCCCAGGCGTGATCGTGCCAGCCCCAGGCCAGCCAGAGAACGTTGCTCAAGAGAAAAACGTAAAAGCCCCACTGGCGCCATTTCTTGGATTGGGCGGCGACGAGCCACGCCGACAAGAGCGTCGCCGCCATTGCGGGCCATTGCAGGTGTTGCATCCATTCCACAGCACCTAAACGCATGTGCTCCCTGTAGCGGCGGTCTCTGATCGCCGAAAACGAAGGACGTGCGATGCCGGCGGTCATAGACCGCCGCTACAGAAGGCCTTTTG
Source organism: Verrucomicrobiota bacterium (assembly GCA_041167585.1). Classification (GTDB taxonomy): domain Bacteria; phylum Verrucomicrobiota; class Verrucomicrobiia; order Chthoniobacterales; family UBA10450; genus AV80. The sequence goes on along the minus strand of JBEEHV010000017.1, from coordinate 275,298 downwards.
CGCGCTCCGTCGCGATTCGTAAGAAGTAGCCGTCCAATTTATGACAAAAAAGCGGTCATCCTTTTTCACGAACGCGTTCGAACTCCTGAAGCAGACAGCGACGGAATGGGTGGACGACAAGGCGCCCCAGCTCGGCGCCGCGCTCGCGTATTACACGGTCTTCTCGCTCGCGCCGCTCATTCTCGTCTTGCTCGCGCTGGTGGGCGTTCTCTTTCGAAGCGATCCCGCGGGCGCATGGAGCAAGCTCACCGAGCAGATGAGTTACTTCCTCGATAAAAGCGCGATCGAGGTCGTGACAAATATCGCCGCCGAAGCATCGAAGCCCGGCAAGAGCACGATGGCCACGACCATCGGGATCGCACTCGCGTTGTTTGGCGCCAGCGGAGTTTTCGGCCAGCTCCAAGACGCGCTCAATACGATCTGGGGCGTGAAAGCGAAGCCGGGCTTGGGGATCTGGGGATTTCTGCGGGCGCGTTTTGTTTCTTTCGCCATGCTCGGCGGCGTTTGTTTTCTCCTGTTGGTCTCACTCACGGTCGAAGCGTTGCTGAAGGTTTTCAGCCATTATGTGCAGGCCGCTTTACCGGCAGGAGGTCTGGGAATCGCGATCGCGGTTTATCTCGTGTTCGATTTCGCCGTGGTGGTGTTGCTCTTCGCCATGATCTACAAATTTCTTCCCGACGCCGAGATCCGGTGGCGGGACGTCTGGATCGGCGCGGTCATGACCGCGTTACTTTTCGGCCTGGGAAAATGGGCGCTCGGGCTTTATCTCGGGAGCGGCTCGGCTTCGTCGGCGTACGGAGCGGCCAGTTCGCTGATCACGCTGCTGCTTTGGATTTATTATTCGTCGCAGATCCTGCTCTTCGGCGCGGAGTTCACGCAAGTTTATGCGAATCAGGCTGGCCGGCGCGTGCAACCGAGCGATTACGCCGTCCCGATCGTGACCACAGAACACGAGCGACCCCATCCGAAGAAGCGGTGAACTTCCGCGGAGCCCACCCGAGGCGCGTGCGCTCCCCGGATGCTTGACCGCGCGTTACGCCGGGCTCCAACTGCCGTTCCCATCTCGCGCGAGGGCCGGCTCCGGTAATTCATCACCGAGTTCCACGGTGCCATTGTCGTCGAGATTCTCTGGCTCTGGCTCCCGGCCCTCGGTGTGCGTCTTCGCGATTAAGACATAAAGCGACGGCACGATGAAGAGCGTGAAGATGGTGCCGATCGTCATCCCGCCCACGAGCACGAGTCCGATCGAGTTTCGCGCTTTCGCGCCCGCTCCAGTGACGAACACCAGCGGCAGGTGACCGGCGACCGTTGCGATCGTCGTCATCAGAACGGGCCGCAAACGAATGCGCGAGGCTTCCGAAATGGCGGCGATCTTGGCGTAACCTTGTTGCTGCAATTTGTTGGCGAACTCGACGATCAGGATCGCGTTCTTCGCGATCAGCCCGACAAGTGTGACCAGGCCGACCTGCGAGTAAATATTCATCGTTGTCGTCCAGCTATTGGTGAAGAACGGGACGCCCTGCCCGGGCATTTTCAGGAACGTGAAGATGAGCGCGCCAAACATGGCGAGCGGCACCGACCCCAGCAGAATGATGAGCGGATCGCGGAAGCTGTTGAACTGCGCGGCGAGCACCAGGAAAATCAGCACGACCGCGAGTCCGAAAGCAGGAAGAAATTTGTCGCCCTCAACCCGCAGCTGACGCGACTCGCCGGTGTAATCAAGGGTGTAACCTTTCGGCAAAATCTTCGCCGCTTCATCTTCGAGAAGGCGCAACGCTTGATCGATCGGCAATCCCGACATGCCGCTGATCGTAACGGCGTTGAGCTGCTGGAAACGATTCAGCGACCGCGGCACCGTGGACTGCCGGATGGTCGCCACAGTGCTCAGGGAGATGAGCTTGTTATCCGGGCCCGTGACGTAGATGTCCTTGAGTTGATCCGCATTCAAACGCTCGGAGCGCTTGATTTGCGGGATCACTTTGTAGCTCCGCCCCGCAATATTGAAACGGTTGACGAAATTGCCGCCCACCGCCGCGGAAAGGTCGGCGCCGATCTGCTGAAGGTTCAATCCCATGGCCGCCACCTTGTCGTGGTCGATTACGATCTCGGCCTGGGGCTGGTCGATTTTCGTGTCAATGATCGGGGGGAAGAAGAAGCTTTTGCTTTCCATCGCTTTGGCCTGGAGTTGCCGCGCAAATTCAAGCATCCGTTCCGGCTCTTCCGTGGAAAGCAGCACGATTTCGACCGGGAAGTTTCCGCCGCCCGGCAGGGCAGGGGGCATTATCGGAAACATCTCTATGCCCGGAATACTTCCAAGCTTTTGCTGGACCTGAGGGAGGAGCTGGAACGCCGTTTCTTTCCGCTGATCCCACGGTTTCAGGACCATGCCTCCGAAACCGTTATCGGGAAACGTGATCTGAAATACGAACTCGGTTTGCGGGAAGCCCATGAAAACTTTCCCGGCGGCGTCCGCAAATGCGGAGGTCGATTCGATGGTCGCGTTGGCGGGCGCGTTCACGATGCCGAAGATCACGCCTTGATCCTCGGTCGGCGCGAGTTCCTTCGCAGACATCGACATTTTCAGGAAGATCGCAGCGAGAATTGAAAGGCCGATCCACGCCGTGTAAACCGCCGGCCGCACCCGCAGACTGGCATCGAGCTTTCTGCCGTACCAATTGCGCAGCCGTTCGAAGGTGTTATTCACGCGGGCCGCAAACCCATGCTCGCTGTCGCCCGCGCGTAGGAACTTTGCGGTCATCACCGGTGACAGCGTGAGCGCAACGATGCCGGAAATCGCAACCGCGCCGGCCAGCGTAAAGGCAAATTCGCGGAAGAGCGTTCCCGTCAACCCTCCCTGGATTCCGACGGGAATGTACACCGCGGCCAGCGTGATCGTCATCGCGATGATCGGGCCCACCAGCTCGCGGGCACCGAGGAGCGCGGCGTTCATCGGCGTCAACCCATCACGCAGATGCCGCTCGACGTTCTCGACCACGACGATGGCGTCATCGACCACGAGACCGACCGAAAGCACCACGGCCAGGAGCGTGAGCAGGTTGAGGGTGAACCCGAAGATCTGCATGAGAAATACCGCGCCGATGAGCGAGATCGGAATGGCGATGATCGGGATAATGGTGGAACGCCATGATCCGAGGAACAGGAAGATCACGAGGCAGACGATTAGAAGTGTTTCGCTCAGCGTTTTATAAACGTCTTTGATCGCGGTGTTGATGTAAGCAGTGCCGTCGTACGCGATCACGCCCTTCATGCCGGTCGGAAGATCTTTCTGGATCTGCTCCATCTCCGTCCGCACGCGCTTGACCACATCGATCGAGTTCGCGTTCGGCAAGACGAAGATGCCCATGAACACGGCGCGCTGGCCGGAGAAGCGAACCTCCGCGTTATAATCTTCCGCGCCGAGAACCACGTCGGCCAGATCGCCTAATCGGATAAGCGTGCCTTTCTCTTCGCGGATCACGAGGTTCTTGAAATCCTCCACGGTGTGCAGGTCCGTATTCGCCGTCAGGTTTACCTGCACGAGTGCGCCCTTGGTCCGCCCGGGCGCGGCAAGATAATTGTTCTCGCCGAGCGCCTTGCGGACTTGCGCCGGGCTGACGTTGAGCGCCGCCATTTGCTCCGGCTTCAACCAGATGCGCATCGCAAAGGTGCGCCCGCCCAGGATCTCAGCGCGCTGCACTCCGCCGACGGCGGTCAGCCGGGGCTGGACGATACGATTGAGATAATCGGTGATCTCGTTCGCCTGAAGTATGTCGGAAGTGAAACTGAGATACGCGGAAGCGAAGCGCGAGTCCGCCGACTCGATATTGATCACCGGGATCTCGGCTTCCGGCGGCAGATCGCCCCGGACCTGATTCACCTTCGAGCTTATTTCCGAGAGCGCCTTGTTCGAATCGTAGTTCAGCTTTAGCCGCGCCGTGATCGTGGAACGGCCCTGCGTGCTTTGCGATTGGAGGTAATCGATTCCGTCCGCGGCCGCGATTGCGCGCTCCAGCGGTGTGGTGATGAATCCGCGAACCAAGTCGGCATTCGCGCCCACGTAAACCGTCGTCACGGTGACTGAAGCGATGTCGCTCTTCGGGTATTGCCGAACGTTGAGCGACGAGACCGCCTGGAGACCCGCGATGACAATCACGAAGCTCACCACCAGCGCAAGCACGGGGCGGCGAATGAAAAGGTCGGTAAAGGTCTTCATGACAGCTAGCGATCGAAAGAAAAAGAAATGCGAACCGTCCTCATCACGAGTCAGCGGGCTTCGGATTCAGCTGGGCCTTCGGCGCAAGCTTATTATCGACCACGACTTCCATGCCGTTGCGCAGCTTAAAGACGCCCGTGCTGACAACCGTGTCGCCCTCTTTTAGTCCTTCGGTCACCGCAACAAAATCTCCGCGCGTTTCGCCGGTGCGGATGAATTGCTGCCGCAGAACGAGCGCGTCTTTGCCCGTCTTGTCGTCATGCTTCTTCTCGATCAGGAAAACGGAGTTGCCGAAAGGCGCGTAGGAGACGCCGGTCGCCGGAATAAATAGAGTCGGCTTGCTTTGGGGCAACAATACTTTGACCCGCGCGAACATCCCGGGCCGGAGTACGTGGTCGGCATTATCCACCGTGGCTTGAAGAGAAAGGTTGCGGGTGGCGGGATCGATCGAAGAATTGATCGCCGTCAGCTTGCCGTCGAACTCCCGGTCTGCGATGGCGTCGGTCGTGACCTTCACCGGCAATTCGGTTTTCACTTCTGCGAGCTGCTGTTGCGGCAGGGCGAAATCGACGAAGACCTTGTCCAGGGACTGAAGCGAGACCAGCGGATGGCCGACCGCCACCATTTCCCCCGGGTTTACCGAGCGGATCCCTGCCGCGCCATCGAACGGCGCGCGAATCTCCTTCTTGTTGATAATCGATTGGATATTTTCGACCGCAGCTTTCTTCTGCGCATATTTCGAAGAGGCGGCGTCCAGTTCGGCGGCGGAGATGACCTTGCGATTCGCCAGGTCCTGGGCGCGCTCGAAGTCGGCCTTGGCCAGTTCCGCGTCGGCTTGCGCGGATCGCAATTGCGCCTGCTCCGCGGAGGCGTCCAGCTTCAACAAAATGTCGCCCTTTTTCACGGTGGTGCCGGATTCGAAATTAATTTCACTCACGGTGCCAGCCAGCTCTGCGCTGATCATGGCGCCTTGCACGGGATTAATCGAACCGACAGCAGTGAGCATGGGTTGCCAGTCGGCCTTCTGCACGGGAGTGCTGGTCACCGTCGTCGGCGGCGGAGTCATCTTCTTGTTCATGGAAACCAGCGTCATGATCTGCCAGACCTTGATGCCGGCGATGAGCAGGAAAACGGCGACGAGCCCGGCGACGACTTTGAAGACAGCACCGCGGGACCGTTTTCGTGGCAACGGAGGCGGGATCGCAGGAGCGGAGCTGGGAGACTTACGCGAGAGCAGGTTCGTGTTCATTTCTAAAGAGCAAATTCCAAAGACCGCGTGTGACTTCGAGCTGCCGCGCCCGTCGTTCCTCCGCGGTCAAGTCTGAGGGCTGGAGCACATCGCGCATGAGCATTCCCCGCGCTACGGCAAAAATGAGCTCCGCCATCTTCCTGGGCGCGAGATCGTGCGTGAGGTTCTGCGCTTCGGGAGCCCGCGCGATCAAATCGGTCAAGCCCTCCATCGACGTTTCCAAAATACCGAGAACAAGACCGGCCACCTTCGGATTGCGAGATGCCTCGGCATAAAGATCCACCACGAACGCGGAGAGAACGATCGGCGACTCCTCGCAGCAATGAGCCGTGAAAAGGATTTCAAGCGACTCGAAAAGCGAAGGGGCCAGCCGGGCGCGTTCCAACAAATCCTGAATCTCCTTCTTGTGCCGATCGGCCATGGCCGAAATGACGGCTTCCTTGCTCACAAAATAACGATAGATCAGTCCGACACTGATTCCCGCTTCGGCGCTGATGTCGTGCATGCTGGCCTGATGAAAGCCACGCTTGGCGAAACAAATCATGGCCGCCTGGAGGATTTGTTGCCGGCGATCGGTGGGTGCGTCTAAAGGGCTGTCAGACATTGGGCTAACCAATGAATGAACGTTCATTCATTGTCAAACGCTGATTTGCAGCTGGGAGGCGCTCGCCACAACGAGCGCCCCGGATTATGAATGTGACCGATGCTGAACCGGCCATCTGACCGCCATGGTTTTGAGCTGAAAATTCTTCAGCACTTTCCGACGAAACAGCGGTACCTCGTCGGCGTTTCCGGGGGGCGCGATTCGGTCGCGCTTCTTCATCACCTGGTCGAGTCGGGATATCAGCGCCTCGTTGTTTGCCACCTCGATCACCAATTGCGGGGACGCTCCAGCGGAGGCGACGCCAGATTCGTCGAACGCCTTGCCGCCAGGCTAGATTGCCGATTCGAGCTGGGGCGAACGGATGTGGCCACGCTGGCGCGCGAGTCGAAGCAATCACCAGAAACGGCGGGACGCGCGGCCCGCTACGAATTCTTCGCGCGAATCGCGCGCCGTCGTCGGTGTCCCACCATTTTCCTGGGCCATCACGCGGACGATCTGGTGGAAACTTTTCTGATGAACCTGTTCCGAGGTGCGGGGCCGGCCGGCCTGAGCGGAATGCGCGAGATCACTTCACGGCGAATCGCGGGAACGGACCTGCGAGTTGTTCGCCCGCTCCTGGGCGTCTGGCGTGAGGAGATCGATCGCTACGCCGAGACGCGACGGCTGAAGTTCCGAGAGGACCTCAGCAACGAAAGCCTGGAGCCGGTTCGCAATCGATTGCGCCGGCGCCTCATCCCCTACATCGAGAAACAACTTGGCCGGAAAGTGCGCTCGACCCTTTGGCGCGCCGCGACCATCGCTGCTGACGAGGCCGAGTGGCTGGAAACGTTGGTCGATCCGGCGGAATCAGAGTCCGAACAATTGGACGTGCCCAAACTCCGGGCACATCCCCGCGCCCTGCAACGGCGCATCATTCAAAAATGGCTTCGTTCGCGTGGAGTTGGCAATCTCGATTTCGAATTGATCGAGCGGGTTCGGGGTCTGGTCGATCCTGACGCTCCGGCCGCGAAAACTAACTTGCCCCAAGACAGGCATGTCCGGCGGCGGGCGAAGAAGATTTTTATCGACTGAATGCCGCCTCCGTCTCGCGCAGAAACGTAGACTTAGTGTGAACACAACTCCCTACTGGTTCGACACGGCAAAGATTAAGACCTTCCCAGCGCTGGCCGGGGACGTCACAGTCGATGTGCTCGTGGTCGGCGGCGGTATCACCGGCCTAACGACTGCTTATCTTTTGAAGGAAGCGGGATTGACAGTGGCTCTGGCCGAGCGCACCGAGCTCGCGACAATCGATACCGGCCATACCACGGCTCATCTTACCCACGTCACCGACCTGCGTTTTCACGAGATGGTGAAGAATTTCGGCAAGGACCACGCGCAAGCCGCCTGGGATGCCGGCGCCTCGGCCATCGATCAGATTGAGGAGCTGGTGCGGAAGGAAGCGATCGAGTGCGAGTTCACCCGAGTCCCGGGCTATCTGCATGCGCCGGTCAATGGCGGAACGAAAGACGAGCGCGAAGGTTTTCGTGAGGACGCGCGTTTGGCGAACGAGCTCGGCTTTGACGCAACGTATCTCGACAGCGTTCCGAAGATGCAAACGCCCGGAGTCCGTTTCGCGAACCAGGCGAAGTTTCATCCGCGAAAGTATCTCGCCGCGCTGGCAGCCGCGATTCCGGGGAAGGGGAGTCATGTTTTCGAAAAGACGGCCATCTCGAAATTCGACGACGAGAAGCATCGCGCAAAAGCGAACACGCATTGGATCAATTATGGGCGACTCGTCCTCGCCTCGCACAATCCGCTCCTGGGCGAGGAGGGAGTCGTGAGCGCCACCCTGCTTCAAACCAAGCTCGCGCTTTATACGAGCTACGTGATCGGAGCGAAGATGCCGCGAGGCGGCGTGCCGATCGCATCGTTCTGGGACACGAACGATCCGTACAATTATCTGCGGGTCGATCGGCACCCGGATCACGATTACGCGATTTTTGGCGGCGAAGATCACAAGACCGGTCAGGCCGCGGATACCGAGGCCTGCTACCGGCGGCTCGAAAATTCGTTCAAGGAATTGCTGCCAAATGCCGAGATCGATCATCGCTGGTCGGGCCAGGTGATCGAAACGCTGGATGGCCTTCCTTTCATTGGCGAAAACGCGGAAGGGCAATTTATCGGCACCGGATTTTCTGGCAACGGGACGACCTTCGGCACGGTGACCGCGATGATGGCGCGCGATTGGGCCACGGGCAGAAAGAATCCGTGGACCGAGCTCTTCGACGTCGATCGCAAGAAGATCAAAGGCGGCGCCTGGGATTATTTGCGCGAGAACAAAGATTATCCTTACTATCTAATTAAGAGCCGCTTCTCCGAGCCCGAAGGCAAATCGGTCGGGGCACTGAAGCCGGGTGAGGGGAAGGTCTTGAAGTTAAACGGCGAAAAGATCGCGGCGTATCGCGATGCCGACGGCAAAGTCACGAAGCATTCCGCGGTTTGCACGCACATGGGGTGCATCGTGCGTTGGAATCAGGCCGAAGAGACTTGGGATTGTCCCTGCCACGGATCGCGCTTCGATCGGAAAGGCAAAGTGATCGCAGGACCAGCGGAGGCACCGCTAGCAAGCATTTAGGTGGATCGTCCGCTTCGCGCGCGACCTACCATCCTGTTTCATCCGCCCAGATCTGTGGCTAAGATAGCAACCAATGTCTTCGTCCGTCCGCGTCCGCTTTGCTCCGTCGCCCACCGGTTATCTCCACATTGGCGGGGCGCGGACTGCGCTCTTTAACTGGCTCTACGCGAAACACACCGGCGGCACCCTGGTCCTCCGCGTCGAAGACACCGATCGCGCGCGCAACACGGCGGAAGCCACGCAAGCCATTTACGATGGGCTACGCTGGCTTGGACTCGATTGGGATGAAGGCCCGGAAGCGGGCGGAAATTTCGGCCCATACTTTCAAAGCGAGCGCGAAAGCATCTATCAAAGTTATCTCGATAAGTTGCGTGCGGCCGATCGGATCTACGACGATGCGGGCTCTGTCCGTTTCCGTTTCGCGCGCGAAAAAGTCGTGGTCGACGACGTGATTTGCGGACAAATCGAGTTCGACATGTCGAGCGCGGAGACGAATCCCGACATGACCATCCGCCGGCCTGATGGCTCGTGGATTTTCCATTTCGTCAATGTGGTGGACGACATTGAGATGAAGATCACGCACGTCATTCGCGGCGAAGATCATCTCTCAAATACGCCGAAGCACGTGCAGCTCTACCGCGCGTTCGGGGCGAACCCCCCGCGGTTCGCCCACATACCGCTTATCCTGAACAAGGACGGCTCGAAGATGAGCAAGCGCGATCAGGGGGCGAGCCTCAACACCTATATCGATGGCGGATATCTTCCGGAAGCGGTGCGGAATTATCTTTGCCTGCTCGGCTGGTCACCGAAAGACAATCGCGAAAAGCTCGAGATCGAAGAAGTCGTCAGGCTTTTTGAGGTCGAGAAGGTCCACCGCAAGAATGCGTCGTTCGACCTGGATAAATGCACCTGGCTCAACGGCGAATATGTTCGCGAACTAGGCGACGAAACTTTCCAGTCTCTCGCGCGGCAAGCGCTCGCGAAAGCCGGTTTCGATCTCGCGAAATTCGCGCCTGATTACGTCCAGGCCGCGCTTGAGACCTGTAAAGGGAAGTTCAAGATCTTTAGCGAGCTGCCGGCGTATTGCGGCTTCTATTTCAACGACGATTTCGAGTTCAACCCAGAAAGCGCCGCGAAACATTTCGTTCCCGAAAACAAGGCCCGGCTCCAGGCCGTTCGGGATGCGTTCGCTGCCCAGGAAAATTTCGATGCGGCGAATTTAGAGACGGCTTTAAAGGCGACAGCCGCGCTACTCGCCGTAAAAGTCGGCGTCCTGGTTCATCCCACGCGCCTCGCCGTTACCGGCAGCAACGCCGGTCCGAGCCTTTACCACCTGTTGGAAATTCTCGGTAAAGAAAAAGTTTTGGCGCGAATCGATCGCACCCTGAACGCTCACTTCCAGAGTTGAAGCGGCATTGCCCGGTGCGTCTAGTCGTGTCATCCTCTCATGCGAGATGAATCACTCCGTCATCAACACCGAAGATCCAGTTGGAAAGACCGTCGGTCGCCGCGTAGTGAAGGATCCTTGGAAGTACGGAATGGGCTTGCAAAAGGCCGCTAATGAAATGCGGCGCAGTTTTGGTCAGGGCGGGATTTGCCCGCGAGGAGTCTTCCGCTTCAGCTCTCACGAGGAAGCCGATCAATGGATGATAGAGAAGCTGGTCGAGAGAGCCCTCCGTTCTCAGAGCTAGAGCCACGCCCTCCCACCGAAGGGGATTTGGTCCTGGTCTGTCGCCGACTCAACGAACTTGGCGCCAAGTATGTTGTCGTGGGCGGCTTTGCGGTCATTCAATCCGGCCTGCCACGTACGACCGGCGATATTGATTTGGTCATCGCCATCGATTCCGAGAATGAAGCGCGTGTCTTCAAAGCCTTGGAGGTTCTCCCTGACCGAGCCGTCCTCGAACTTGATCCTGGCGACGTCGCCAAGAACGTCGTCGTTCGAGTGGCTGACGAAGTCGTCGTCGATTTGATGCGGTCGGCGTCAGGAATCGACTATGAGGAGGCTGTGAAAGATATCGTCGTCCGTGAGGTGCAAGGCGTGGCCATACCTTTCGCGTCTCCAAGCCTCCTTTGGCGGATGAAGGTGCATACCCATCGCGCCAAGGATGAAGGAGACCTTTTCTTTCTCCGGCAGCTTTTCGCCGCAAACGGAGAGGATCCGCCGAAAAGCTAGCGGATTCGCGTCACCGCTTTTTCACTTCCTTGGCCCAGGTATCCTTCAGGGTGATGGTGCGGTTGAAGACCAACTGGCCCGGCCGCGAGTCGGGATCGAGGATGAAGTAAGCGAGCCGCTCGAACTGGTAGCGAACATTCGCATCCGCGTCCTCCAGAGACGGTTCACATTTGGCGTTCACCACTTCGAGCGAGTTTGGATTAATGAACGACTTGAAGTCGCCGTCCGCATCCGGCTCGGGAACCGTGAAGAGCCGATCGTAAAGCCGGACCTCCGCGTCGATCGCGTGCGCGGCGCTCACCCAGTGGATCGTCCCTTTAACCTTGCGGCTTGCGGTCGCGCCGCCCGATTTGCTCTCGAGATCAGCTGTGCAGCGAAGCTCGACCACGTTGCCGGCCTCATCCTTCACCACATCTTCGCACTTGATGATGTAGGCATATTTCAACCGCACTTCGCCGCCGGGTTTGAGTCGAAAATATTTCGGCGGTGGCACCTCCATGAAATCCGCGCTCTCGATGAACAGCTCTCGACTGAATGGGATTTTGCGCGAACCGCCCTCGGGATCTTCCGGATTGTTCACCGCATCGAGTTCTTCGACCTGGCCCTCGGGATAATTCGTGATGACCACTTTGATCGGGCGAAGCACCGCGAGACGTCGGGGCGAGGTCCGGTTGAACTCCTCGCGCACGGTGTGCTCGAGCACCGCGACATCCGTCATGCTCGGATATTTCGTGATGCCGATGTTGTAGGCGAACGTCCGCAGTGCGCTCGCGGTCATGCCCCGGCGACGCAGACCGGAAATGGTCGGCATGCGCGGATCGTCCCAGCCGTTGACCAGACCGTCGTTCACGAGCTGCATGAGCTTGCGCTTGCTCATCACGGTGTAGGTCAGGTTCAAGCGGGCGAACTCATATTGATGCGGCAAGGCGCGAGGCAGTTCGAGCGACGCGAGCAGCCAATCGTAAAGCGGCCGGTGAACCTCGAACTCCAGGGTGCAGACTGAGTGCGTAATGCCTTCGATGTAATCGCTCAGCGTGTGGGCAAAGTCGTACATCGGATAAATGCACCATTCGTTTCCGGTGTGATGATGCTCGGCGTGGCGGATGCGATAGAGCACCGGGTCGCGCAACCACATGTTCGGCGAGGTCATGTCGATCTTCGCGCGGAGCGTGCGCGCACCATCGGGAAATTCGCCCGCTTTCATTCGCGCAAGCAGAGCCAGACTATCCTCGGTCGATCGGTTTCGGAACGGACTTTCCTTACCGATCCGCCGATATTCGTCCGTCTCCTCCGGCGACATGTCGCAAACGTAGGCTTTGCCTTTGTGCAGCAGCTCGACCGCGTAGTCGTAAAGCTGTCCGAAATAATCCGAGGCGTAACCGGGAGCGCGGCCCAGGTGCTCATTGGCCCAGCCGTCGATCAGCCATTTCACGTCGAACATGATCGAATCGACGTACTCGGTTTCCTCCTTCGCCGGGTTGGTGTCGTCCATCCGAACGTTGCAAATCCCGCCGAACTCGCGCGCAATGCCGAAGTTCAGGCAGATCGATTTCGCGTGCCCGATATGGAGATAGCCGTTCGGCTCCGGCGGAAATCGCGTGCAAATCTTCTGGTGCTTTCCGGAGCGCAGATCCTCTGCGACCACATCGCGGATGAAGTCGGAAGGAGCCGCCGGCGTATTCTCGATCGTGGTCATTCTCGTCCGCGACAGTAGCAGACGAACTCGCGTAGCCGCAAACCTTGGATGAATATCAAGCCATCCGTGAAGGACGTTTACACGCTCGCTGATCTGCAGAACTGGGACACGAAGGCCCGGACGCCAATTCGTCTGGGCGTCTTCGGTGATCCGGTCGCGCATTCACTTTCGCCGCCGATGCAAAACGCGGCGCTGGAAAGCTGCGGGTTGAAAATGCGCTATGCGCGATTCCAGATAAGTCCGGATGAACTGGGGTTCGCGCTGCGGCTTTTGCCGGAACTGAATTTCGTCGGCGTTAATCTGACCGTTCCGCACAAGGTCGCCGCGCTTGAACTCATGGATCGCCTGGAGGACAACGCACGTGCCGTCGGCGCAGTGAACACGGTTTCAGTGCAGGACGGCAAACTCCGCGGCCATAACACCGACGGAAAAGGATTCGCGCGCGCAATCCGCGAAGTATTTTCGGTCGATCTCCGCGACCTCCGGGTGCTGGTGGTAGGCGCGGGCGGCGCCGCGCGCGCGATCGCGCTGCAATGCGCGAAGGAAAACTGCGAGCGTCTCGTGGTGGTCGCCCGGGATTTCCAGAAGGCGAAGCAACTTTCCGATGGTCTGCGCGGTTATTTCGCCGAGCCCCGAGTTCTGGGACCCGTGCCGCGTCTGCAGGCGATTGCCTGGGAAGAAGCGGCGCTTCGTTTTCAAATCGCAAACCTCGATCTGATTGTTAATGCGACGCCGCTCGGTCTGAATCGCGCAGACCCATCCCCTGTTCCGGCTCGCTTGCTCGCGCCGCACCTGATGATTTACGACACAATTTATTCGAGCGAGCGAACGCCATTCATTTCGGCGGCGCTGGCAGCCGGCGCGCGAGGTGCGAACGGGCTCTCGATGCTGTTGCATCAAGGCGCGCTCGCATTTGAGATCTGGTTCGGACAGGAAGCGCGGCTCGAAGTCATGCGGAAAGCGCTGCGGTAGTGCATTGGTAGGGACGCCGCGCTGCGGCGTCCGAGAATAGGTGTTGCGACCCAGAGCCAATGTCGGACGCCGCAGCGCGCCGTCCCTACCACGCGGCCATTGAAAAACCTACGAATTCTCCTGCGCCATTTCCTGACCGCGTTTCGTGGCGGCTTCAACGGCGGCGATCAACCCCTCGCTGGTTTCGAGTTTTTCCATCGCCGCTAGACCAGCCGCGGTGGTGCCACCGGGCGTCACCACCATCCGCCGCAATTCTTCAGGCGACTGGCCAGTTTCCGCCGCGAGTTGGGCCGCGCCTAGAACAGTATGAGTGGCCAGGATCGCGGCGACGTCCGCCGGCAATCCGGTTTTTGTTCCTCCGTTTCCGAGCGCTTCTATCACCGTGTAAACGAAAGCCGGGCCACTGCCAGAAAGACCGGTCACCGCATCGATCTGGCCTTCGTTGACCTCAACGGTGACGCCAATCGCGTCAAAAATCTTTCGCGCGCGATCCATATCCTCCGGTGTGGTGCGTGCACCGCGGGCCAGGGCCGTGGCCCCGCGGAGAATTGCCGTCGGGGTGTTCGTCATCGCGCGCATCAGGCGCGCGGGCGACACCGCCTCCATGTTTTGGACGCGAACACCGGCCGCGAGTGAGATGACCAGCTTGCTCTCCGTAACGGGCGCGATTTCGCGAACGACGGCCAACACAACACCAGGCTTTACCCCGATCAGGATTGTCTCGGCGGAGCGCGCAACCTCGAGGTTATCCGGGGTAACGCTGACGCCGGTTTCAGTCTGGATGGCAGCGCGCAATGCATCGCTCGGCTCCCCGGCGATTATTTGTTTGGGATCACAGAATTTCGCCCGCACCAGTCCTCGAATAACGGAGCCGGCGAGCTTCCCCGCGCCGATGAAACCAAGCCGGTAGCGGGCCGCGTTTGTTTGTAATTCAGGTTTGATCCGGCGATGTTAGCCGATGGTAAGCAGCGGTGTAAACTTTGGTCTCGATCTGGTGGAGGAGATCGCCGAGCTGAAGCGCGAGCGAAACGCGGTCATCCTCGCGCACAACTACCAGGTGCCGGAGCTGCAGGACATCGCCGATTACGTCGGTGACTCGTTAGGCCTGAGCTATCGGGCGGCGGAGACCGAGGCCGAGGTCATTCTCTTCTGTGGCGTCCATTTCATGGCCGAGACCGCGAAAATCATCAATCCGACCAAGCGGGTGTTGCTGCCCGACCTCGATGCCGGCTGTTCGCTTTCGGACTCGTGTCCGCCGGAAAAATTGAAAGCGTATCTCGATTTGCACGCGGCCAAAAATTACTACGTCATTGCCTACATCAATTGCAGCGCGGGCGTGAAAGCGCTTTCCGACGTGATCTGCACCAGCGGCAACGCGGAAAAAATCGTGCGGAGCGCGCCGCCGGATCGAAACATCCTTTTCGTGCCCGATCAAAACCTCGGTGCGTGGGTAATCGAAAAGACGGGACGCCCGATGGATCTGTGGCAGGGCAACTGTTATATCCACATCGAGTTTACGGCGCGCAGCATCGGCAAAATCCGCGAGCAATATCCGAACGCGCCAGTCGTCGCGCATCCAGAGTGCACTTATGCCGTGCGCATGCTGGCCGACGAAGTTTGTTCGACAGAAAAGATGGTCACGTTTTGCCGGGAATCGCCGGCGCGCGAGATCATCGTCGTGACCGAAGCGGGAATGTTGCACCGGTTGAAGAAGGAGATTCCAGGCAAGCTGTTCATACCCGGACCGACCGAGAATTGTTTCTGCGGTGAATGCCGTTTCATGAAAATGAACACGCTGGAGAAAGCGCACGCCGCGCTTTTGAACATGACGCCCGAGATCGTTTTGCCCGAGCCGCTGCGCCAACGCGCCGAAGCGCCGATCCTGCGCATGCTCGAGCTGAGCAAATAATCTTTGGAGACGGCCTGCCCCAAGGCCGGTTCCGTGTTCAAGGGCGATATCACTCCGGCGCGAGGGCGCCGGCTCCATTGCTCCAACTGCTCGTGGCGCGTCGGCGCCATTGCGTGAACTGCAGTTCATTATCACTTGTCACTCATCCCA
Source organism: Verrucomicrobiota bacterium (assembly GCA_041167585.1). Taxonomy (GTDB): domain Bacteria; phylum Verrucomicrobiota; class Verrucomicrobiia; order Chthoniobacterales; family UBA10450; genus AV80. Next base: position 259,712 of record JBEEHV010000017.1, on the reverse strand, counting down.
TTCCCAGTTTCACTTCTGCCCGATGCAGCGACCCACCATTTGGCTCATGCTTGTGGTCCTGTTGCTCGGGATCCTCTTCCTGCGCGAGCCGCGCTTTGAGCAATCCGAAGAAATTTTTCTGCAATGGTTGCTGAAGAATTCGGATCCGCATGGGCCAGCCGCTCCGCTTACCGTGGTGGAGATCGGAAAGGATGCGGTGATGCAACGCGAGCCGCTCAAGGATTCGGGCGAGACTTCGCCTCACGCGGGAGGCAGCGTCGTCTCGCCTTTGGAGTTCGCGCTCTTCCTCCAATCGGTCCTCACGTTTCAGCCGCCGGTGGTGGCTTTCGAAAATATTTTGAAGTGGCGCGATCGGGACAAAGATCAGGAGCAGGTGTTCATCGACCAGGCGATGCGCGTGCCGAAGCTGCTCCTCGCCGCCGAATTGACCACGACGCCCGATCCCGATGCGCCCGGCCCGGAGATTCCCGGGTTCACTCAGGTCACGGGGAAGCGGGGAGAGCTGGTCGAGTTTTCCGGAGTCGGACGCCAGCCCGGCGAAGAGATGCGGCTCATCGCTACGACCGGGTTCATCAATCTTCCCGAGGAAATTGCGGATGGCATCCATGTGCCGCTGCTCTTTCGCTACCGCGGAGAGGTGATACCCTCGTTCGCTTTCCAGGCGGTTCTCCATTGGCTGCGAGTGACGCCGGCTGAGGTAACGATCGACCTGGGCTCGCATATTTCCCTTCCGCAGGGACGCAAGATTCCGATTCGGCCGGACGGCACGGTGCTGATTTCTCCCAATGCCGGGAAGAAGGCGCGTCACCTTTCCCTGAATGAACTGCTGCTCGCGGCGCAGCAGCGTGACGCCGGACAGAAGAGTTCGGAGTTGGATTCAATGCGCGACCAGATCGTCCTGGCGCGCACGCCGTTGAATCCGCTTTCACCGCCCGACGTCTTCGCGGCTACGCTCGCCACGATTCAAACCGGCGCTTACGTCCATCGCGTCAGCCTGGTTTTCGATTGCGTGCTTCTTCTCCTCGCGACCACGGTGATTGGAATCCTGCGAAATATCCCGCGGGTCGATCTGGTGCTGGGCGCAATTGCCTTCACGGCAGCCTATTGCCTGATCGCGCTGGCGGTCGTTTCACGCTGGTTAATTTGGCTGCCGGGAGTGCTGCCGCTGGGCACAGTTTGGCTGCTGGTCATCATCGCCGTGGCGACGCATCAGTATCGCGCGAAGCGGCCGGATGCCACGACCATCCCGCCACCCATTGCCTGATCGTCCTCGTCGATTTTCGTGAGGGTTTCATGACGGACCAGGGACGCGAAATCGAGCAACGGATCGATCGCCTTCATGCGCCGGGGCTGGTCGATATGCATTTCGACCTGCTCATGGATTTGTACGAAAAGCGCGACCGCACGAATGTCCTGGCGACGGAATTCTTGCCGGAATTCGACGCCGGCCAAATCGTCGTTCTTGGTGTGGCGATTTTTATCGAGGACCGCTATCTGCCGGAAATGGCTCTGCGCGTCGCGCTCGATCAGATTGCGCTGCTCCAGGCTGAGGTGGGAAAATCCGACCGCTTTACGATTTGCCGAAGCAATCTTGAAATCCAAGATGCGCGAACGGCTGGCAAGATCGCGCTCCTCATTACGATGGAAGGAGTCGAGCCGCTCGGGACGGACCTGAATCTCCTGCGCATTTTTTTCGAACTGGGCGTGCGCTCGATTGGACTCACGCACGCGCGACGAAATGCAGCCGGGGCCGGCGGAGTTTTCGCGCCCAGCGGGTCCCCGAACGAAGGCCTGACCGCGTTTGGTCGCGATCTCGTCCAGGCCTGCGACGAGTTCGGCGTCATGCTGGACCTGGCTCATATCAATCCGAGGGGCTTCGACGATCTCTTTGCGCATACGACCAGGCCACTAATCGTCTCGCACACCAACGCGCGGCATTATCACGATCTCGAGCGCAACATCAGCGACGACCAGATCAGGATGGTGGGCGAACGGCGCGGCGTGATCGGCATCAACGCCGTCCTGGTTAGCGCGCGAAAGGAAGAGGCGACCCTGGATCGCTACGTCGATCATCTCGAACATGTCGCCGGTTTGATCGGCATCGACGGGGTGGGGATCGGCTTCGATTTCTTCGAGTTCATCTTTAGCCAGAGACCCGAGGTCGCGCCGGTAGATCCAACCGCGCCCTACACGAGGCCGCACTTCATTCCTGACCTGACGAATCATTCGCAGGCGCGCAATCTCACGCGCAAACTGATTGAGCGTGGCTTTAGCGACGTGCAGATCGAGAAAATTTTGTTCCGAAACTGGATGCGGATTTTTGAGCAGCTCCTGTAGGTAGGGACGCCGCGCTGCGGCGTCCGATGGAGAATTTGGGAGGAACGAGCTCTACCTCAAAACCAACGGACGCCGCAGCGCGGCGTCCCTACCATGAAAATGCAGCTTGCTCTTGTTAGGCTGGGAAGCACCTTTTTCACTCTTTGAAGTTCATCAATCTCACGCGCCGCACTGAGATCGGCGCGAATAGTTACTATCTCGAAGCTGCCGGTCAGCGGTTCGTCCTCGATTCCGGAATGCATCCGAAGGAGGAAGGCGAAGCGGCCCTGCCGAATTTTCGCGCGCTGGGCGATCGCAAGCTCGATGGAATCATTATCTCGCATTCGCATCTCGATCACATCGGCACGCTGCCCGTCCTGATGCGGCACCAGCCGCAGGCGCGGATCTTCATGACCGAAGCGACCGCCGAAATTGGAAGCCTGCTTTTGCACAACTCGGTCAACGTCATGACGCGGCAGCGGGAAGAAATCGGCGCCGCCATTTACCCGCTCTACACCCATCGGGAAACCGATCGCGCGACTGCTCGCTGGCGCAGTTGCCCGTGGCGGCAGCCGTTCACGCTCGCGGGCGAGCGCGCCCGGCCTAAGGAAGAAGGCGGCCTCACGGTGGAGTTCGTGGAGGCGGGGCACGTTCTGGGCGCGGCGGGCGTGATCCTGCGCGCGGAAGGCCGGACAATTTTTTATAGCGGTGACGTCAACTTCGACGACCAGGCCATCACCAAAGGCGCTGTGTTTCCCGAATCGGGTGTCGACGTCCTGATCATCGAAACCACGCGCGGCGATAGCCCTTTACCCGATGGCTTCACCCGTGAAGGCGAAGAGCGCCGCCTGGCTGCGGCGATGGATCGCGCCTTTCAGCGCGCCGGTTGCATCCTGATGCCGGTCTTTGCCCTGGGCAAAACGCAGGAAGCTCTCGCGATGTTCTACAAATTTCGACGCGAGAAATTGCTCCGGGAATTCCCCATCTACATCGGCGGATTGAGCACGAAGATGACGGAGGTTTACGATCGCCGCGCCATGACGACGCGGCGGTTGCTCCCCCGCCTGCAACTGCTGGAAGAAGTCGCCCCCTTCACGCTCAACGGCCAGAACATCCATGAATCGCCCCCGCGCGCGGGAAGAATTTATGCGCTCTCGAGCGGAATGATGACGCCGAAAACGCTCTCGAATATTTTCGCGCGTCGCGTCCTGGAAAATCCGCAGCATTCGATTTTTTTCGTGGGCTACGCCGATCCGCAGTCGCCCGCGGGCATTCTGAAGACCGCGCAGCCGGGGGACATGGTCTCGCTCGATCCCGACGAGCCCGCGCAACCTTTGCATTGCCAGATCGAGCAATTCCAATTCAGTGCGCATGCCTCGCGAGAATCGATTGTGCGCTATGTAAAACAGCTCGCGCCAAAAAAGATCGTACTCGTGCACGGCGACCTGGCGGCGGTCGAGTGGACGCGCGCGACGTTGGCGGCGGAGTTGCCGAACTCGGAAGTCATCGTGCCGACACCGGGAGTGGAGATGGAGTTGTAGTAATCCGCTGTGGGTCATGAGGATTGTCTCCTGGAACATCAACTCGCTCCGCAAGCGGCAGGAGCGTCTTCTCGCCTGGCTCGCGGAAACGCAGCCCGACGTGGTTTGTTTGCAGGAAACGAAATGCACTGACGAACAATTTCCCGAACTCGCTCTGCGGGGCGCGGGATATCGCGCCGCGTTTCACGGTCAGAAATCTTATAACGGCGTCGCGATTCTTTCCCGGACGCCTCTGACCGATGTTCGGACATCCTTGTGCGACGAGGAAGAAGACGCGCAGGCCCGCGTCATCGCGGCGACAGTCGGGGGGGTTCGCGTGTATTCCATCTATGCGCCGAACGGGCAGGCGGTTGGTTCGCCCGCCTACGATTACAAATTGAAATGGTATGCGCGTCTGCAGCGATGCTTGCGCGAACAGGAAAATTCCGCGCCGCATCTGGCCGTGTGCGGCGATTTCAACGTTGCGCCGAAGGACGAGGATATTTACGATCCTGCGCTGTGGCGCGACGCGATCATGTGCTCGGATGGCGAGCGGGCCGCCTTCGATCAATTGTGCGGCGACATGTTTACCGACACACTGCGAATTCACCACCCCGAGACCGGATTGTTTAGCTGGTGGGATTATCGAATGCTCGCGTTCCCGAAGAACCGCGGACTGCGGATCGACGCCATTCTGGCGAGCAAAGCGCTGGCGGCGCAATGCACCGAAGCCGGAATCGCACGTGAGATGCGGAAAGGAAAAGAACCATCCGATCACGCGCCGGTTTGGGCGCAGTTCTCAGTGTAACGGCGGTCATAGAGCGCCTCTACCGCGCAGACATTCGACATTCCACAATCGGCATTCGACGTTTCGCCATGCCCCATCGCACCGTGCGCGACGCGCCCTCCAAGCCGCTGCTCATTTTCGACGGGAACTGCCATTTCTGCCGGCGCTGGATCGAGCGCTGGCGCGAGTTGACGGACGGCGGGGTGGAATACGCTCCGTCGCAGGAAGTGGCCGGGCGTTTTCCGGAGATTCCAGCCGAAGCCTTTGATAAATCGGTCCAGTTCGTCCACACCGACGGGACCGTTTACAGCGGTGCGGAGGCAGTCATTCGCTCGTTAGGCCGCAAATGGATGATCTGGTGTTATGAGCGAATGCCGGGATTCGCGCCCATCACCGAAACTGCCTACGGCCTGGTGGCGCGGAATCGCATTGTCGCGTCCTTCTTCACGCGGCTGCTTTGGGGAAACGACGTTCGTCAGGCGACCTACTTCATTTCGCGTCGCTGGTTCTTTCGTTCGCTCGGCGCGATTTACCTGATCGCGTTTCTATCGCTCTGGGGACAGTTGGATGGGTTAATCGGCGAGCACGGCATCCTGCCTATCTCGGAATATCTGAAGGCGGCGCGCGCACAATTCGGGGGCAATGCGCCTTCGATTGTCCCGACGCTCTGTTGGTTGAACTCGAGTGATGCTTTCCTGCGTTTCCTTTGCGGCGCCGGCGCAATCCTTTCCATTTTGCTCATAGCCGGTCTGCTTCCAGTGATCGCGCTGATTTTGCTTTTTGTGCTCTACCTCTCGCTCACGGTCGCAGGCCAGGACTTCCTCAGTTTCCAATGGGACATCCTCCTGCTCGAGACCGGTTTTCTCGCGATCTTTTTCGCGCCGGTCCGCTGGCGGATGAGCGCGGCCCGGGAAGCACCCTTTTCTCGCGTCGGTCATTTTCTGCTGAAGCTGCTTCTCTTCAAATTGATGCTGATGTCGGGCGTGGTGAAGTTGACCAGTGGCGACGACTCCTGGTGGAACCTGACCGCGCTCGATTACCACTACGAGACGCAACCGCTTCCGACGATCCTCGGGTGGTGGGCGCATCAGGCGCCGGAATGGTTTCGAAAGCTTTCCACCTTCTTCGTGCTTTCGGTCGAGTGCGTGGTGCCGTTTTTTATCTGGGCGCCGCGCCGGTTGCGGCATATCGCGTGCGCGCTGCTGGTCCTGCTCCAGATCCTGATCGCGCTGACGGGGAATTATTGCTTCTTCAACTTGCTCACGATTGCGCTCTGTTTGCTTTTGATCGACGACGCGGTGCTGAAGAGCGCGCGTGGTCATATCCTCGGCCCGCGCAGCGCACGGGCCCTACCAGAACGTTTGTCCACTATCGCGGCTGTCGGGGTTCTGGTGGTCATGCTCCCGCTCAACGCGATGTTTATTTTTTCTGCCTTCAGGCCGCGTGTGATTTGGCCGGGCCCGATAGTCGCCCTCCACGATTACGTTGCTCCAGTTCGAGCCGTAAGCGGCTATGGTTTGTTTCGCGTCATGACGAAAAGCCGGCCGGAGATCGTGCTGGAGGGGAGCGCTGACGGCATCGAGTGGCTGTCCTACGATTTCAAATGGAATCCGGGCCGCCTGAATGACCCGCCCCATTGGGTGGCCCCACACCAGCCCCGTTTGGATTGGCAAATGTGGTTCGCCGCGCTGGGAAATTACCGGCAGAATCCCTGGTTCGTGCGCCTGGTCGAATGCCTGCTCCTCAACAAACCGGAGGTCACGCGGCTGGTTGAGCGAAATCCTTTTCCCGACCATGGGCCACGCTATGTGCGCGCCGTGTCCTACGAATATCATTTCACTTCGTGGGCCGAGCACAACGCGACTGGTGACTGGTGGAAACGCGAAAGCCTGGGAGAATATTTTCCGGCTGTTTCTCTCAACCGCTAACTGCGATCCTCGCTGATTATGACGACGAATCTGCTGCGGTTAACGCGATCGAATCCGGTGATCATCTGCTGGGCGGCTTGCCTCGCTCTCTTCCTGGCCGGATCGGCCCGGGCTTCGGATTCGACCGTGGAAGAAAAGGTCAAAGCCATTCGGGGGCGCTATGATGAAGTAGAAAAGGAGTTGAGCCACTGCAAGCAGGTGAAGCGCGAGCTCATGGAGGAATCGACGGAAGGTGGAGAGCTGACCGCCTGGGTCTCGGGCTCATCCGTGCGCAAGCTCGCGGCGAAGTTTTACGGCGAGATGGGACAGGCGCTCGAGGAATATTATTTCTGGGACGACCGCTTGTTTTTCGTCCTGCGGGTTGAAAAGCGTTATGACAAACCGCTGTCCGGGACGGTTAGAAGCAAAACCGAGGAGCGTTTCTATTTCGCCGACGACAGCCTGATCCGATGGCTCGATCCGGCGAAGAAGGAAGTGCCAGCAGGGACGAAATTCGAGGAACGCGGGCGCGACTTCCTGGCGCGAGCAAAGCGATACTCCGCCATGGCTCGGAATTAGGAGAATCGCAGATTTTCGCCATTCGTGCTCGTGCTCCTGCTCGTAATCGAAATCCCATCGAGCACGAGCACGAGCACGAGCACGAGCACGAAGGTAGCGGAGCAGGCTCCGCCAAAGTTGGGAGCTGGAATTCCTCGCTCAATACCGGATCCGCGGCCTGAGGGCAGGCCGCCTCCAAAAGCTGAGAGCCCAAAGGTTGTGCGGTATCGTGCCGCGATGCCGAAGCGCCGCTCTATCCTTATCTGGAAACGACGGCGCAGTTTTTCATTCCGATGGAGGTTCGGGTAAGGGTGCCGTCGCAGACGCCGCGAACGGTGGCTTGCTGACCGGCTCTCAAGGCTGTCACTGAGGATTGGGCCGAGCTTGGGAAATCACAAAAAAGAATGCTGGAGCCCTCTTTCAAGGAGACGTTTAACTTCTTGGTGTAAGGGTTTACCCCGGCATCGTAAACGACGCCGCTAACCGTGATAGTCTTGCCCTTGTAAAGCTTGTCGGCGGAGGCTTCGCTTTGCTGATACGCGCGGAAAAGCGCCGCCATTGTCACGTTAGTATTGGAGGAGCTCGGGGGGGCGGGAGTGGAACGCGCGGGTGACTGGTAGGTCGTGGAGCTGCGGTAATTCCTATTACTCTTCGTGGCTATCCTGGCGATGCCGAGCCCAATGACGAGAAGCCCTAGTGCGCCTGAGCCGATCTTCTTCCAAAGCGATTGCTGAGTTCCCGACGTGACAGGTGTTAATGGAGCCAGTGGCGCTAGCGGACGAGGCGGTGAAGGGGACGCGATTGACGGTCCGGCGGGTGGGGCACCGGAGGGCGTCTTATCATCAAACGATGCGGCCTGATGAGATGGTTTTATGCCAGCAGATGATTCTGCGCTAGCGGATGAGATCGTTGGCGGAATGACTGGAGTCGCAGGAGCACTGGCGCGGATGACAGGAATCGGCGGGCGAGGGCGGGGGGCCTCAGATGGAATTTTCTGCGCTGGTTCAGGAGGCGCGGCCGGTGCGATGGGAGGTTTCCCGGGGCCGGGAGGTTTGGGCGGTCCCGGCGGAGTTGTTATTGTTGCGGCAATCGGAGCGACGCGGGGAGGCGGCGGTGGCGCCGAAGGCGACGGTAGCGAACTAGCAGTTACTCCGGGCAGAGTAGATAGTGGCGCCCAACCTGAGGCCCCTTCGTGCCAGGCGAGGTCGTTAGGTTGGAGCGAGCCACTCCGCAGGTGACTCTGAATAGCGTCCAGGCCATAAGGGCCGTACCGTTGTCCGTCACGGGCAATGTATATTTGCATTCTTCTCCAGGGTTAGGTTAGCCGGCTGGCAATTCGATAACGTTATCTCTCCCCAAGCCTTGCCAGGGCCTTCTTCGCGTCTTCATCCCCCCATCCGGCAGCTTTGCGATACCAAGCGAGGGCCTGCTGTCGATCCTTTGCTACGCCCAGGCCGCTTTCGTAAATATGTCCTAAGAAAAATGCGGCGTTTCGCATACCGATGCCATCGATAGTAAAGGGATCCTGGGTGGCTTTCGTAAACCACGCCAGGGCTTGAGCGTAATTCGCTGTCACTCCTAGTCCTTCCAGATACATAACGCCTAGGTCACACTCAGCCTCGGCGTGACCGTACTTAGCAGCCTTCGTGAACAGGCCTAATGCTTTCCCATAATCCTTCTCTACGCCGGAACCCGAAAGATACATCAGCCCCAGTCCAAACTGCCCATCGTCATCGTCCTGGTCCGCCGACTTCTTCATCCACGTGAGTGCCTCAGCGTGATCCTGCTTCACGCCCTTTCCGCCGAGATAAAGCCAGGCTAGCCCGAACTGCCCTGCGCTATCGTCTTGCGCCGCGGATTTGGTGAACAATTCGAAGGCCTGTGCGTAATCCTGTTTCACGCCCCATCCGTTCATGTAGAGCACACCAAGCGCAGCCTGGCCGCGGCTGCTTCCCTGCTCGACTGCCTTGTTCAGCCAACTAACGGCCTGGGCCAGATCGGCTGTAACTCCGAGCCCGAACTTGTAGAGCGTAGCCAGGCCGACCTGCCCGTCCGCCTCATTCTGGTCGGCGGCTTTCTGGTACCACTCAAGCGATTCAGCATAATTCTTGGGCACGCCCAGACCAAGCAGGTAAAGATTTCCTAACGCTGCCTGGGCCTCTCCGTAACCTTGATCCGCGGCCAAACGAATTAAGCGCGCACCTTCCGCTTCCTGTTTCGCAACCCCAAGACCCCACACGAACGTCTTACCCAGAGCGGTTTGAGCTGCGGGATTATTTTGATCGACCGCCTTGCGATACCATTTGATGGCTTCGACGGAATCCTTGGTCAGGCCTGCCAGGCCATTTTGGTACATGATGCCGAGCCGAAACTGCGCATCTGCGTAACCCTGGTCGGCGGCTTTGCGAATCCATTTGGCGGCTTCGGCCTCATTCTTGGTGAGGCCGCCCAGTCCGAATTGGTACATTATTCCCAGATAGTCTTGCGCTTCGGCGTTTCCGCTATCGGCCTCCACCTGAAAGATGCGAAGGGCCTCAGGGTATTGCTTGTTATCGTAGAGGGTTATGGCCTCGGCTACCTTGGTGGGGTTCGACGAAGGGGAGGTGGAAGTTACAACGCTGGTTTTCTTGAACAGGCTGCTGCCCGCGCCGCGCATAATCTTTATCACGCCGAGGCCAATCACCAGCAGACCTACTAACACCGATGCGATCGTGATAAGGCTCGGCTTGGATTTCGACCCAGAGGCTGATGCGGGTACGGCGCGAGCTGAGATCGATGGCGAAGAAGCAAGGGGGGCAGCCGGCATCAGAGGCGGTTGAGGCGGAGGCGGAGGCGGGATAAAGGGTGGCGGAGGCGGCGGGTCTACAACGACAGGTAGCGCCGGGGTAGGATCAAGCGAGGGCGGTGTAGGCTTGAGCGGCTCGAGCGCCAGGGGAGGCGCTGGGGTGACCGTTGAGGAAGGTGGAGAGGGAGGGTCGGCGCTCTTATAGGAGAGGTTGGGATAAAACTGTCGCATTTCCTGCCAGTCGCTCATGCCTTCAGTCCAGGCGAGGTCATCGCCGAAGAGATCGCCTTTCGCGATACGATCCCTTATGTCGGCTTCGTCGAAGGGACCTATCTGCTCGTCGTCCTTCCACAGGTAAACGCCCGCAACGGTGGAAGCGCTCGCAGGCACGGAGGAAGGGCCTGTGGATGCCGGCGCTGCAGGAGCCGCTGCTGCCGGATACATTTCACGCAGCGATTTCCAATCAGTCATACCTTCGGACCAGACCAGGTCTTCGTGAGCGAGTGCGCCCGAGGCCAGCCGGCTTCTGACATCGGCCTCCTCGAAAGGCCCCTGTTGCTCGTTATTGATCCAAAGGTACAGGCCCATTGTCTTGGGCGGTGGTTTATCGGTTACGGTTAGACTGGATTTGATTTGGTGAGGGACGTTGCCGGCGGGCGCGTCAGGCTGGGGAGCACCCATCAGGGTAGCGACAATCTGGCGGGCCTCGTCTTCGCGGCCTTGCGGCACAGGCACCCGAACCTCTTCCTTTGATTGGGTCGTGCCGCCCCGGTGTTTTATCTCTCCCAAGATATAGGCGAGGTCTCCGGCCAACTTAATTCCGGACGATCCGACAATGGTGCCGGCGAGAAACTCGAAATGAATGACGGAGGGCGAGCCCGGCTCAAAGGCGACACGACGCAACCCCCAGTTGAAGCTTCTCCAGGCATAGTAAAATCCGCCGGTGAGAATCCCCTCTGCACTGATGACGCTCTCTCCATTGGCACGCGCGATGGCATGCTTGAGCGCGAGGGCGGAGAAGCGGGGAGCGAGCAGCACCACAATGCTGGCAATCACCAAAGCTATAGCGATGGTCAGCAATCTTTCGGACAACGTGAATTGGCTGCCCCTCAAGGCGGCATGAATGAATGGCGCCACGATCCCCAGAGCAAGGGCACCTCCGATTATCTGCCAACGAAGTTTGGACGTGAACCGCAGACGCTCCTGTTCGCGCGCTATAAACCGGGCCGCCTCTTCCGGCGAACAAGTCCAGCGCGCCCAGATCTCGCCCTCTCCCTTCGCGGCGGCCGTGATGGCTTTTGTTTGCTGGCGGACGACGAAGCCGACGATCAGTCCCAGCAACAGCCCGATAGCCCCAATGACGATGAAGATGACCCCATTGCCTACTTCCTGATTAGTGTGCGCTCGCGCGCAAAGAACGATGCCTACGACAAGGACCGGGAGCGAAAGGCCGGCCACGATCCAGCTCGCGAATCCGAGTTTTGACAGCGTTCCAGAGATTGGAGCAGGTCCAGGCATGGGACTTTTGGCCGCAAGAAATATCGGAAAGCGATGGACGAGCCTAGACAAATATTCTGTGTTTACCCAAGTTTGATCTGGGGGAAAACGAATGGTGCAACAGGGTAGTTTCGCGTTGAAGGGCCTGGGGCGGAGTTGAGAGGCCGAACGTTGTGCGGTATCTTGCCGCGATGGCGAAGGAAGAGCAGATCGTGACGGAAGGGACGGTGACGCAAGTGTTGCCGGGCACAATGTTTCGAGTGGAACTGCCTGGCTCTCGCACCGTCCTCGCGCATATCTCCGGAAAAATGCGCAAGCATTTCATCCGCATCGTCCCGGGCGACAAAGTGGAAGTGGAACTTTCGCCCTACGATTTGACCAAGGCGCGCATCATCTTTCGCGAGAAATAGGCGTGGAACCGTCGCAGCCCTAAAAATGCAAAGCGGTAAGCGCATTTGAGACGCGAGTTTCGTTTCTGATGAGACGAGTTATCATTAGGGCATGCGTTCGGCAAAACAGACGCAGCGCAAGAAACGACCCAAAAAGAATCGACAGGAAAATATCATGGCTGAAGAAAACAAAACTACGATGGACAGCGGCGGCGCCATTCCGGCAGCGGCTGAAAACAAATTCGAAAGCAGTAAGACGCACGTGCGCAAGGCAGCCGAGGACCTGAAGTCCGCGGCCGGCGTGATGGCCGGAGACTTGAAGGCCAGGGCCGGCACGATGGCCGAGGAATATCGGGATAAAGCCGAGCAGGCTTGGGACGCTGCGAGCGAACGCGCTCGCACTTTGCAGGAAGATGGCGAGCAGTACGTGCGGGAGAATCCGACCAAGGCGGTCTTCACCGCGCTCGGAATCGGGTTCGTTCTCGGGCTGATTTTCCGCCGCTAAAGATTGGGCTGAATGGCTGGCGATTCGATGCGGTTCCGCAATCCCGCGGGACACGCCGGCTTGCTCCATAATTTGCTCGCGCTGGTCAACGACCTCGCGGGCTTTTTGGAGAGCCGGATTGGGCTCTTCGCCAGGGAGTCCAAGACGGCGCTGGTGCAGGTAGTGGTGCTGCTGGCGTGCCTGATCGGTGCGGCCGTGCTTGCCCTGTTCGGCTACGTCTTTTTGATCGCGAGCGCGATCGCAGGCGTGGCGCACGCGCTCCACATCTCGTGGATTTGGATCACGCTGGCGGCCGCCGGACTGCATTTTGTCCTGGCTACGGTTTGTGTATTGGTGGCCCTGAACCGGATGAAGCAAAAAATGTTTGGAGCAACCAAGGCCGAGCTAAAGAAAGATCGCGAATGGCTAAAGAACCTGGACAAGAAAAGCCCCTCCACGAACTAAGGCAGGAGATCGCGCATTCGCGGGACCGGCTGGCCCGCGATCTGAGCGGGCTCCGGTACGAGCTCGATTTTCCGCTCAAGTTCCGGAAGTCGTTCCAACGCCAGACCGTGATCTGGATCGCCGCGGCGATCGCGCTGGGCGTGGTCCTGGCTGTGATGCCGAGCCGGACGAAAAAGATTTACGTGAAAGGGAAGCCCGGCGGTGGCGGCAAAGGAAAGGGCGAAGAGCAGAAGAAGGGCATTCTCGGCGCGGGCCTGGCCGTCGGTGCGCTGCGACTCGTGGCGACGCTGCTCAAGCCGGCGGTGATGAATTACGCGTCGAAAAAGATGGGCGGCTACGCGGCCGGTCCAGGGATGCGCCGCAAACCCTAATCCACTTTTGGGTTTTACGGGGCAGGCGCGGGCGCCTAATGATCATGCACCGCACGCATGACCGCACAATCCTCGGAAGCCACTGGCGCAAATGGGGCGCACCCGCTCGCGCACGTGGACGAATACCTGGCCCTCGGCCAGCGTGAAGGCGCGTCGGATATTCATCTGGGCGTAAACGCACCGCCGATCTGGCGCTTGAATGGAACGTTGCAGCCGATCTGGCCCGACGCGCCGAAACTGACGTCGGACGATACCACGACGCTTGCGGAAGGTTTTCTGACCGATCCGCAGAAGCTGCTCTTGAACGAACGCGGCGATGCCGACTTCGCTTATGCGAATAGCTTCGGCCGTTTCCGGACCATCGCGGTCCGCCAGCGGCTCGGACTCGATTTGGTTTTCCGCATCATCAACACGCGGGTGCGGACGATGGATGAGCTCGGGTTACCCGAGAGCCTCAAATTGCTGACGCGTTATCAAAATGGGCTCATTCTCGTGACCGGGTCGGTCGGGAGCGGAAAATCCACCACGCTCGCCGCATTAGTCGAGCAGGTGAATATCGAACGGCGCGAGCACATCATTACTCTCGAGGATCCGATCGAATACATTTTCGAGCCGAAGGGTTGCCACATCACGCAGCGCGAAGTTCACACGCACACGCTCTCGTTCAGCGCAGCCTTGCGCGGCGCTCTCCGGGAAGATCCGGACGTGATCATGGTGGGCGAGATGCGCGACCTGGAAACGATTTCACTCGCCATCACCGCTGCCGAAACCGGACATTTGGTTTTGGGAACGCTCCACACCGGCAACGCCTCGCGCACCCTCGACCGGTTGCTCGACGTCTTTCCGGTCGATCAACAGGAACAAATCCGCATCATGGTGAGCGAATCATTGCGCGGCATCATCAGCCAGCAACTGGTGCCGGGCGCGGATGGCAGGACGCGCGTGCTCGCGCTCGAAACGCTGACGAACACGCCCGCCGTCGCCAATGTCATCCGCGAAGCGAAGACCTACATGCTGCCCGGGATCATCCAGACCGGGAAGAAACAAGGGATGCAGTTGATGGATGATGCGCTGCTCGACCTCTACAAGCGTGGGTTGATCAGCGCTGAAGAAGCCAACGCGCGCGCCGAGCAGAAACAGACAATGCTGGAACAGGTCGGCAAATGACGAAGCACGAATGAGGAATGACGAAGGAATGACAAAATCCGAGATCCAAAAACAGGGACGGGCTCTTTCCTCGGCATTCCAGCTTCCGCATTCATTCGTCATTCGTCATTCGTGCTTCGTCCTTTAGCCGCCATGCCTTACATCGACCAGTTCCTGTCCGTCATCGTTGCCCAGGGCGCCTCTGATCTCCATATCGGCGAAGGCCAGCCGCCCAAGATGCGCCGGCACGGCGACGTGATGCCGATCCGCGAAGAGCCGGTGACCCGCGAGGAGGCCGCCAGCATGCTGAGCGAAATGTGCGGCGACCAACGCTGGCAACTTTTCGAAGAGCGGGGCGATCTCGATTTCGCCTACGAGATGGATGAGGAATCGCGCTTTCGCTGCAACTTCCTCAAACAGGCGAACGGTTACGGCGCGGTCTTTCGTTTGATCCCGACTAAGATCGCCAGCCTCGAACAGCTTGGCATTCCGCAGGTCGTGAAACAGTTCGGAAATCTGCGCGGCGGCCTGGTCCTGGTGACGGGACCGACTGGTTCCGGCAAGTCCACCACGCTCGCGGCGTTGATCGATTACATAAACGAAAATTTTGCGCGGCACATCGTGACGATTGAGGAGCCAATCGAGTTCGTGCATCAGAACAAGCGCTGCATCATTACGCAACGGGAAGTGCCGATCGATTCCGTTTCTTTCCCTGATGCGCTGAAGGCGGCGTTGCGGGAAGACGCCGACATCGTGCTCGTGGGCGAAATGCGCGACCTCGAAACGATCTCGCTCGCGCTGACCGCGGCGGAGACGGGACTGCTGGTCTTCGGGACGTTGCATACGAACAACGCACGCAAGACGATCGACCGCATGGTCGACGCGTTCCCGGCGAACAAGCAGGCGCAGGTGCGCACGATGCTTGCGAATTCGCTACGCGGCGTCCTGGCGCAGTTGCTCTTGAAGAAAGCGGATGGTTCCGGCCGGCTCGCCGTGAACGAAATCCTCATCGCGAGCTCTGCGGTCTCGGCCATCATCCGCGAAGGTGCCACGCAGAAATTGCAGGACGTGATCGTGGCGGGGAAGGGGCTCGGAATGCAGTTCATGGACGACGCGATCATGGCCCTGCTTCAGAGTGGTGCGGTCTCCCCGCACGAGGCTTTCATGAAAGCGATCGACAAGAATCGCTTTAAGGAATTCCTTCCGGCCGAAGAGAAAAGCTTGAGCGATGCGGCAGGCTCGGCACCGGACGACCAGAGGCGGGCACCGGGCGATTTCATGAAAGCGAAGAATCGGAAGCTCGTCCGGTAAGGACGCCGCGACCCGTCCCAAGCGTCGCCCCGGGCGCCCCTCTCCTTCACACTCGTTGACAGGAAAAATCCCGGGTGATACCGTCGCCGCAATTTACGCCGACGTGCATACGCTACTTAACACGCAGGTTTTGGTGCTGAACCGCCTCTGGCAGGCGGTCAATATTTGTTCGGCGCGGCGTGCCTTTACCCTCCTTTACCAGGGACACGCCCAGGTTGTCTCATCGGACCCGGCAAATAATTTTCTGACTCACGACTTTGCCAGTTGGCGTGATTTTTCGGCGACGGCGCCGGACCATGAAGTGGTCACGACCATCTCGTGGAAGATCCGCGTCCCTCGCGTTATCGTTCTGTTGCTGTTCGACCGGTTGCCGAAGAAGGAAGTGAAGTTCACCCGGCACAACGTTTTCGAGCGGGACAAAAACACCTGCCAGTATTGCGGCCACATCTTCGAGCGGACAGACCTGAATCTCGATCACGTTTTACCGCGCGATAAGGGCGGCCTGACCACCTGGGAGAACGTCGTTTGTTCGTGCATCGAGTGTAATACGCGAAAGGGGAATCGGCTTCCGCACGACGCGCACATGACGCTGATTCGAAAGCCGAAGCGGCCAAAGTGGCGGCCCTTCGTGCACGTGACCTTCACGTCGCAGCATCACGAGAGCTGGCGGCATTTCGTCGATCTCGCGTATTGGAACGTCGAGCTGAGCGACTGATTTGGCGCGCTGCGCTGACCATCGGACGCCGCAGCGCGGCGTCCCTACCTGACTGCGGCGGTGGTCTGCGAACGTAATGCGTTCAAGACCGGTTGCGGATAAATGCCGAGGAAGATAATTCCAGCGATCATCAGAGCCATGGTCATGCGCGACAGTCCGCTCAATGGAGCCGGGGAGTTGGTCGTTGGCGCTTCCCAGTACATCGCCCGCACGACTTTCAGATAGTAATAGAATCCGCAGGCGACGGTCACGACACCGACGACGACGAGAGCGGTTTGATGATGCCGCAGCGCCGCGTCGAAGATGAAAAACTTGCCTAGAAAACCTGCGGTGAAGGGGATGCCGGCGAGCGAACTCATCGCGATAAGCATGGCGAACGCGAGAAAGGGCGAGCGTTTGGCGAGACCGTTAAAGTCTTCAATGTTCTCGCCCGTTTGTTTCGCGACAACGATGAGGACGGCGAAGCTGAGCAGGGTCATGAGCAGATAGCCGGCGAGATAAAAACAGACGGCTTCCCCCGCGAAAGAGACTACGCCGACGAGCAGATAACCGGCGTGCGCAATGCTCGAGTAGGCGAGGAGACGTTTCAGATTAGTTTGCGGAAGCGCGGCGAGGTTCCCGTAAATCAAAGTGAGGAGCGCAATCATGGTGAGCAAACGTTCCATTTGCGGCAGCATGAAAAATGGTTGGAGCACGCGAAGCAGGACGACGAATCCCGCGGCTTTCGAGCCGACGGACAGAAACGCGGTCACCGGAGTCGGTGCGCCCTGATAAACATCCGGCACCCACATTTGGAACGGCACGGCCGCGATCTTGAATCCGAGCGCGACCAGCACCAGGACCATGCCGAAGAGTGCGGGACCGGTCTCAATCCCAGGACCCGAGAGCGCGGCCGCGACGCGGGCGAGATTCGTTTCGCCGGTGACACCAAAAATCCAGGTGATGCCGTAGACCAGGAAGCCGGTCGAGAGCGCACTCAGGATCAAATATTTTACTCCGGCCTCGAGCGTGGCGGGATTGCGACGAGTGAAACTGACCAGGACGTAGAAGGACATCGTCACCAACTCGAGCGAGACGAAGATCATGACGAAGTCGATCGCCGACGCCATCCACATCAGCCCGACGCAGGTGAAAATCGGCAGCGCGAAAAATTCGCCGAGACCGGCTTGGAGAGTTACGCCATGGATAGATTCCCGCACCACGGGCGCGTAATCGATCATCAGAACGAGGACGAGAATGGTGGTGACGAGGGCGAAACGTTTGAAAAAGATCGCGAGCGGATCGGCGCTATAGAAGTTCCAGAAGCCGCTGGTGGGAAGATTGGAGGGCGGAGGAATGATAAAGAAACTGGCGATCAGGACCGCACTAAGTCCCAGGATGGCAGTGAAGGCCAGAGTCCGCTTATCGATGCGCTCGGCGAACGCTTCGACGAGAAGAACAAGCAGGCCCAGGACGAGGACCGCAATTTCCAGAGTTGGCGCGGCGATCGTCACTTCGGGGTGAAATACGTTTTGAAGGTTGGCGAAACGATCTTGATGAAAGATTGCGGGAAGAATCCGAACCAAAGCGACGCTGCAACCAGGATTCCGATGGGGACCCGCAAGCCGCGGCGGAGATCCGTCACGGCGCCCCACGATTCACGGACGGCGCCCATGAAAACGCTGCGGTAGGCGCGGAGCATGTAGACCGCGGAGATGACAACGCCCCAGAGCGCGAGCACGGTCGCGACTTGATAAATGGTAAAGCGATCAGGGTTGGCGCCGTTGCGGAAAGTGCCGAAGAGGACCATCACTTCGCCGGTGAAGTTCGCGAAACCGGGCAGCCCGATGGAGGCGAAGGCCGCGAGGCCAAAGGCCAGGGCGGCGCGCGGCATGACTTTTCCGAGACCGCCGAGATCTGTGAGCAGCAACGTGCCGGTGCGTTGCCGAATCTCTCCGGCGATGCCGAAGAGCAACGCGATGGAAATTCCGTGCGCGAAAATGAGCACGGCCGCGCCGTTCGTCCCGACCAAGGTGCCACTGGCGATGCCGAGAAAAATGTAGCCCATGTGCATGACGCTCGAATAACCCAACATCCAATCGAGACGCTTCTGCGCGATCGTGGCCAGCCCGACGTAGATGATGTTGCCGAGCAGGAGCCAGATCAGAAGCGTGTTCCAATGTTGCGCGCCCTGCGGCAGAAGCGGCAGAGCCAGACGGAGCAGGCCATAGAGCCCGAATTTTTTGAGCACGCCTGCGTGCAACATCGCGGCGGGCGCGGGCGCGGAGGCGTAGGCTTCCGGCGCCCAAGTGTGGAAGGGGAAGAGCGAGATGAGAATGCCGAAGCCGATTAACAGCACCAGGAAGATGTTGTTCTGCGCCTCAGGGGGAATCGTCCCGGCCGCTTTTTGCAAAACGCGAAAATCAAAACTACGCGCCGCCTCCGGCACGCTCCGATAAAGCATGATCAGGCCGAGCAGAAGAACGAAACTTCCGGTCGCCAGATAGATGGTGATTTTCCACGCCGCCGTCTGGCGATTGCCGCTGCCCCAGATTCCGATGAGCAGGAAAGTCGGAATCAAAGCGAGCTCGTGAAAGGCGTAGAAGAAGAAGAGGTCGATGGACGCAAACGCTCCGATGGCGCCGGCGGCGATGAAGAGCAGGCAGGCGTAGAAAGCGTGTTCGTGTTGCGCGATTTCGCCGGTGAACCAGACCGCGGCGAGCGTCACTACCGCGGTCAGGAGCAACATCATCAGGCTCAGGCCATCGACGCCGAGGGTGAAGTTGATCCCCCAATCGCTGCTGATCGGGTACGAAGTGACGAATTGGAAACCGCGCTGGCCCACTTCGAATCCGCCGACATACGCCAGCGCCGCGGCGGCAAGGGTAAACCACGAGGCCCAGAGCGCAGTGCGCCGAGCCGGCGCGCCGAGCAGGATCGCCAGAGCGGCCAGGATCGGACTAAAGAGAATGAAAAGGAGGATCACCGGAAAAGTGTGAAGTAAATCAGGCCCACGATCCCCAGACCGAAGAGGAACGTGTAGGCCTGCAAGTTCCCCACCTGCAGCAGGCGAAGGAGCGAGCCGAATCCCCAGGTCGCGCCGCTTCCACCGCGAATGACTCCGACATCGAGGATCCACCGATCGACGAATCCTGAAATGCTCGCCAGGACGCCTTGGGTAGCGCGGATGAGAAAGCTGTAAATTTCGTTGAAGTAAAAACCGTTTCGGAACAACGGGAAGTCGAGGGGATCACTTTCACTCCGCCGATAAAGACCGATGGCGAGAACGATTCCGGCAAGCGTGGCGGAAAGCGCCATCCCCGGAACCAGCCAGCCGCTTTCATGTTCGCCTGGCAGCTGGACAAAAATCTTCGCGATGAATCCGAAACCCGACGCGAACGCTGGGATGGCCAGCAGGATCAGCGGTGTGATCATGACCCACGGCGCTTCTCGTCCCGCGCGCGCCTGATCGCTTCGAGGCCGGCCGAAGAACACGACCACCACCAGCCGCAACATGTAGAACGCGGTCAGAAAAGCGGTGAAGAGCGCGAGACAGAAAATCTTTTGATTCTTTTCGTAGGCGAGCGCCAGGATCGCGTCCTTGCTGAAGAAACCGCTGAAAGGTGGAAAGCCGATCAACGCCAGGGTGCCGATCATGAAGGTCAGAAACGTGATTCCCAATCGGCCGGCGAGCCCGCCCATCTTCCAGATATTTTGCTCATGGTGGAGCATGACTATGATGGAACCCGCGCCGAGGAAGAGCAGCGCCTTGAAGAAGGCGTGGGTGAAAAGATGAAACATTGCCGCTTCGCCTGACGCGAGACCGACGGCCATGATCATGTAGCCGAGTTGCGACAAAGTGGAGTAGGCGAGGATGCGCTTGATGTCGTTTTGTTGCGTGGCGATTAGCGCTGACATGACCGCGGTAATCGCGCCGATCCAGGCAATGATCGTGAGCGCGTGCGGCGCCGCCTGGATGAGAAAACCGACTCGGACCAGCATGTAAACGCCCGCGGCCACCATGGTCGCGGCGTGGATCAGGGCGGAGATCGGCGTCGGTCCTTCCATCGCGTCCGGCAGCCAGACGTGCAGCGGAAATTGCGCGGACTTCCCGACCGCTCCGCAAAAAATCAGCAGCACCGCGATCGTGAGGTATTCGGGATAACTCGTGATCCGGCCGAGTTGCAACGCCATCTCGTGAAAGACCACGGTCCCGGTCGCAGTCCACGCCATCAGGATTCCGAGCATGAAGCCGAAGTCGCCGATTCGATTGGTCAGGAAAGCCTTCTTCGCGGCTTCGGCCGCGGCGTCCCGTTCGAACCAATGCCCGATCAGCAAATAGGAACTAACGCCGACCAGTTCCCAGAAGATGAACATCATGACGAAATTGTTCGCGAGCACGATCCCGAGCATCGAAAACATGAAAAAGGAGAGCGACGCGAAGTAGCGGGATTTGCTCGCGTCCTCCTTCATGTAACCGAGCGAATAGATGTGGATGAGCGCGCCGATGCCGGTCACGATCAGGAGCATGGTCCGGCTGAGGTCGTCGATCACCAGCCCGAGCGGAACGTAAAGGACCGGGCGCAGGTCGATCCAGGTTAGTTCGAGGGCACGGATGTTTGGGGTGACGAAAACGAAGCAGCTGCCCGCGAAACTTCCCAGGACGGCGAAGACCGATATGAAACTGCTCAGGCTGCGATAGGACTTCGTCAGCAGGACGATCGCCACCGCCGCGAAAAACGGCAGGAGCAAAATGTACCAGGGTATCGCGCTGCTCATATAATCGTCATGCTGTCATCCTGAGCCACGAAGACGGCGAAGGATCTCTCGCCATTTCTGTTTCCCTGCAGACGCCTCGCGCGCAGAAATAGCGAGAGATTCTTCGACTCCGCTGCGCTGCGCTCAGAATGACAGGTTGGAAAGTAGTGCATCATCTTTGATCAGAATTTCAGGCTGCTGACATCTTCGACATGCGTCGTCTGTCGCGCGCGATAGAGCGCGACGATGATGGCGAGACCGACGGCGACTTCCGCGGCGGCCACGGTGATGATGAAAAAGACAAAGACCTGCGCGTTGAAGTTCGGGACGCCGTTGGGATCGACGCGGAAGCGGGAGAAAGCGACGAGCGAGAGATTGGCCGCGTTCAGCATCAACTCGAGGGACATGAAAATGATGATGATGTTCCGGCGCAAGATCACCCCCGCGAAACCGATCGTGAAGAGCGCTCCACTGACGATGAGATAATGGCCCAGGGTTACCATGCTTAACGAAGCTCGCGTTTGCTGAGGACGATGACGCCGATCGTCGCGACTAGCACCAGCACGCCGATGATCTGGAAGGGCAGGGTGTAGTTCGAAAAGAGAAGGAGGCCGATGTTATGGACGTCGTCCATTTTCGTGGCGGCCAAAGGCGGGAACGGCTGTTTCGCCGCGCTCAATTGCCCGACGATGAAATAGATCTGGAGAAAAAAGGCCAAGGCGACCACCGCCCCGCCGACAATCGCGACGTGGTTCATGCGGCGGCGCTTCTCCGCCCGTAAATCGAGCAGCATGATGATAAACAGGAATAGAACCATCACGGCGCCCGCATAGACCAGGATCTGAATGATGCCGATAAAAAATGCGTCGAGCGACATGAACAGCGCCGATAGCCCCATGAAGCAAAGGACCAGGCTGAGCGCGCTCGCAATCGGATTACGGTTGATCACGACCGCGGCGCCGAAACCGAGCATGACCAGGGCGAAGAGCCAAAAGAGAACGAGCGACATCAGCGGATTGCAGAATGCAGAATGCAGATTGCAGATTGAAAGCGACTGCGGCCACGCAATCTGCATTCTGAAATCTGTATTCTGCAATCGGTTGTCATTTTTTCTCGTTCCATTTCAGAACCACGCCGTGCATCACGCCGCCCATCTCGAGGAGCTTCTCCTTGTCGTGCACCATGTCGGAGCGCGTGAAGCCCGTGATCGCGTAATCTTTTCGCAGGTAGATGGCCTGCTCTGGGCAAACCTCTTCGCAGAGACCGCAGTAAATGCACCGGATCATGTCGATATCGAATTCGAGCGGATACTTTTCGACCTTCGCAAATTGATCTCCGGGCGGGATCTCGTCCGGGACGATTTTGATTGCCCGGGGAGGGCAGATAAATTCACAGAGCTGACAGGCGACGCAACGGACCCGGCCCGAGTCATCACGCACCAGCGCCGGCGCGCCGCGATAATGTTCGGGCATTTGGCTGTCCCATTTTTCTTCCGGGTACTCCATCGTCACCTTGGTCCGACCGAGGAGCATGTTTTTGAAATGCTTGATCGTGATCGCCATCCCGCTCGCGATGGCGGGCAGGTACGCTCGCTCGCGCCAGTTTAGTTTGGGCCGTGAGACAGTGATTGCCATGGTCAGAATGTCGAATGGCGAATGACGAATGACGAAGGAATGACGAAGTAGGAATGACGAAAAACCAGGCACGAAGCCTTTCGGGTTTCGTCATTCGTCATTATTTCGTCCTTCGTCATTCGGGAATTCATCATTTTGGCGGCAGATAGGCCAGAATGATGGCGGCGATGAAAATGTTTGCGAGAGCGATCTCGAAAAAGAAGACCCAGCCGAGACGCATGAGTTGATCGTAACGAAAACGGGGCAAGGTCCAGCGCACCCAGATGAATACGAAGAGGAGCACGGCGACCTTCGAGAAAAAGACAAAAATGTTTACCAGCCCCCAGATCCATCCGTGGGAGCCATCGGGGATCCAGGGAAAATGCCAGCCGCCGAGGAAGAGGGTCACGATGATGGCGGAACCGGTGATCATGGCCACGTATTCACCGAGGAAAAAGAGGCCGAACTTCATCGAGCCGTACTCGGTGTGATAACCGCCGACCAATTCGGTTTCGGCTTCCGGCAGGTCGAACGGCAGCCGGTTCGTCTCGGCGAAGATGGCGATGGTGAAGATGACGAACGAGATCAACATCGGGATTGCCAGCAGCCATTTGTGCACATTTCCCCAGTCACCCACGAAGGGCGCGATCATCCAGCCGTGTTCGATCTGGTAGCGGACGACTTCGGTTAACCGGAGCTGGCCGATCAGCAGGAAAACCGGGATGACCGCGAGACCGAGTGAGAGCTCGTAGGAAATCATCTGCGACGTGGAACGCACGCCGCCGAGGAACGGATACTTGGAATTGGAGGACCAGCCCGCGATCACGATTCCGTAAACGCCTAACGAGGCGATGGCGAAGACGAACAGGACCCCGATGTTGATGTCGGCGATGACCATGGGGATGCCGAAGAGAGAGCTGCCGAACGGAACGACCGCGAGGGTGGTGATCGCGGGAATCATCGCAAGGCAGGGTGCCAGCCAGTAGTAGAACGTGTTTACGTGCCCGGGGGTGAAGTCTTCCTTCAAGAGGAACTTCATCGCGTCGGCGATCGGCTGGAACAGGCCCGCGGGCCCGACGCGATTCGGCCCGAGCCGGTCCTGGATCAGCGCGCTGATTCTGCGCTCGGCGTAGACGGCGTAGTTCATAATGCCGAGCACGACTGCGATCAGCGCGATGATCTTCACCAAAGAGGTGGTCAGGAAAAAGTAATCCATGCTAGCCGGTGGGTGCCATTTCCAAAACCTGCACACCGAGATCGCTGATCTTGCTCAGACTCAATCCGGCGAATTGCGGCACGACTTCGCTCATTTGCCGGAAGACATCTTCGATCGTGTAAATGCCGTTCCGGCCAGAATAGGCCTGAATCAAATCGCGCAGGATTTCCCAATCGTCGCGCGCCTGGCCGGGGCCGCGCACGGCACGGTTAAGCCGTTGCAGGCGTCCCTTGCCGTTTATCATCGAGCCGCGTTTCTCGGCGAAGCCGAAAGAGGGGAGGAGCGCCGTTGCCGCCGGAGTCGATTCGTTAGCGAGAATATTCATGAGCACGAACGCCGGCAGCGCTTTGACCTGCGCCTCGGTGAGTCCGATCTCAATCGGGTTTTCTCCGAGCGCAACGAGAGCCTTCACTCGGCCCGACGCGACCCCCTGAACGATTTCAGGAAGCCTGGACCCGGGGAAGGAGGTCACACCAAGAAGGCGCGCGCCGTTCGTATTCGGATTGCGATCGGTGCTCAACAGAATCTCGTCGCCGGGGCCGATTCGCGGAACGATATCGATTAGCTCGACCCCGAGAATCTTCGCGAGTTGCGACGTGAGCCAAAGTTCTTCGTTGGTCATTCGGCCCGACGCGAGGATCGCGATCTCCCCGCCGGAAAAATGTTTCAACTGCACCGCGGCGTGAGTGATGGCGGTGCTCCACTCCGCTGCGATCAATTTGTCGCCCGCGAGAATTTCCGGCTGAAGGAGGCGTTTCTCCGATTGGAGATAATCGAAATTCAGGCGCCCGTAATCGCACATCCAACTCGAATTCACCGCGTTGTTTTCGCGCGGCGTCTGGCGATGAATTACATCTTCGCGCGCGCCGATGAGCGTATTGCAGCCCGTGGCGCAACTGGTGCAGAAGCTTTTCGTTTCCTTCAAAAACCAGACGCGCATCTGGAATCGAAAATCCGAAGAGGTCAGCGCGCCGACCGGACAGATGTCGACCGTGTTGAGCGAATAATTATTCTCGAGCCGTTTGCCGGGATGAGCGGTCAGCACGCTGTGACTGCCGCGATCGATGAAGCCGAGCACATCGTCATGCACGATCTCCTGGCAAAAGCGGATGCAGCGCGAGCAGAGAATGCAGCGCTCGTCGTCCAGCGTGACCCGCGGTCCGAGCTCGATGTTCTTCGGCTTCTTGACTTTGTTTTCGAGGAAGCGCGATTCGGCGTTGCCGTACTCGACGCTGAATTCCTGGAGGCGGCATTCCCCGGCCTGATCGCAGATCGGGCAATCGAGCGGATGATTGATCAGCAGAAATTCCATCACCCCCTTGCGGCAATCCTGGGCCATCGGCGAATCGGTGCGAACGCCCATGCCCTCGCTCACATCCTGCGCGCAGGAGATCTGCGGGCGCGGCATCCAGTTGATCACCGGCATTCCATCGGCGCCGAGTTCCGGTTTGCGATCGGGACCCATTTTGGGCAGGCCCATTTCGATGAGGCACATTCGGCAGTTGCCGGGCGAGCTGAGCTTCTTATGATAGCAATAGCGCGGCACGTAACTGCCGGCCTGCTCGCACGCCTCGATCAGGCGCGTCCCCTTGGGGAATTGATGCCAGACGCCGTTGATTTGGACGTTGACCATCTGCGGTGATGTAGCTGAATCCGCCATTAGAGTTTCGTAATCGTGCTCGTGATCGGAAAGGGTCGAGCACGATCACGAGCACGAGCACGAGCACGAGTAGGACAAAGAAAAAAGATCATATCGTTCCCGCGGTAGCGGTTTCTTCCCAACCGGGATTGCGCGGCAAGGGAGTCGTATTGATTTTTTCGTGAGCAATCAGTTCGCCGGGGGTGTATTCCGGGGGCATGGCGGGTGGCATCGCCTTCTGGCTGCGCTGGTTGAACTCCTCCTTAAATTTCTCCACGAAGCTTTGCGTCGGCCAGGCGCACGCTTCGCCGAAAGCACAGATGGTGCGGCCGGCGATGTTGTCGGCAACGGTTTTCAATGTGACCGGATCCTGGACGACGCCGCCACCGAGCAACATGCGGTCGGTGATTTTTTTCATCCAAAGCGAACCTTCACGACAGGGCGTGCACTGGCCGCAGCTCTCGTGCGCGTAGAATTCGTTGATGTTGTTCAACGTCCAAACCATGTCGCGTGAGTCATCGAGGACGATGACGCCGCCCGAGCCAGCCATCGAGCCGGCGGCCGCGAGCGTATCGAAATCCATCGGGATCTCGAAGAGAGACGCGTCCTGTTCCGCCATCGAGCCGTCCGGTTGCCTGAGCTTGAGTTTAAACCTCTCGTCCGCGCGCAAAACCTTGGCCGAGCTGCCGCCGGGGATCACTGCCTTCACGGTCCGGCCCTGGCGCGGTCCGCCCGCCATGTCGTAGATGAGTTGGCCCATGGTGACGGCGCCGACTTCGATTTCGAAATAACCGGGCCGCTGCACGTCCCCGCTGACGCAAACGATCCGCGTGCCGGTGTTGTTCGCGCGTCCGAGGCGGGCATAAGCGGCGCCGCCCAGCTCGATGATGTGCCGCACATGACAAAGCGTTTCGACGTTGTTCACGATGGTGGGACACATGTAGAGGCCCAGCACCGCGGGAAAATAAGGCGGCTTGATCCGTGGGTAAGCGCGCTTGCCTTCGAGCGATTCGATCAGGCCCGTCTCTTCCCCGCAAATGTAAGCGCCGGCGCCCCGGTGGATGTAGATCTCGACGTCGAAACCGGTGCCGAGCATGTTCGCGCCGACAAAATTCTTCGCGCGCGCTTCCTCGATCGCGCGTTCGAGAATCCGGGCGCCCTCGGGGAATTCGCCTCTAATATAGATATAGGCGGTTTTCGCGTTGAGGGCGAAACAGGAGATCAGGATGCCTTCGAGAAGCTGATGCGGATCCTCGTGAATAATGTAGCGATCCTTGAAGGTGCCCGGCTCGGATTCGTCGGCGTTACAAATGAGGTAAACGGGTTTCTTCTCGTCGGGCTTGATAAAGCTCCACTTCACGCCGCAGGGAAAACCGGCGCCGCCGCGTCCGCGCAAGCCGGAGGTCTTCACCTCGTTTACGATCTCGGCACGCGACATTTTGATGGCGGCTTTGAGCTGTTCGTAGCCCCCGTTTTTTAAATAGCAATCGATGTCGGGCGTCCAATCCGCTCGGCCGAGGTTCTTGAAGATCAGGCGATGCTCGAGAGGGTGGGGGGCAACGGATTTTCGATTTTCGATTTTCGAATTGCGATTGAGGAGGTCAGCCGCCATCTGCGCTTGAACGTTTTCAATCAGCTCGTCCTCTACCATGCAGACGGGGGCGGTGCCGCAGCTCGCGAGGCATTCGACGAACTCGATGCTGTATTTCCCATCCTTGCTCACGGAGACGGGATTGTGCATGCCATTGTCGTCGTGATGGCGAACGATCCCGGCGGCGGCGCAGGCTTTTTCCATGACCTCGTAACTTCCCGCCATGGCGCAGCTCAGGGTGCGGCAGACGCGAATGTGTTTTCGGCCGGCCGGTTCCTGGCGGTACATCGGATAGAAGGTGACCAGCTCGAGAATGTTGATCGGTTGCAGCTCGAGCTTCGCCGCGATCCAATTCACTCCCTCATCGCTGATGAAGCCGAATTCCTCCTGCCACAGATGCAGCAGTGGCATCGCGGCGCTTCGCTTCCGATCCGCCGGATAACGCCGGATCGCTTCGTCCATTTTCCGCTCCAGCTCGGCGGAGATGCGCTGATTCGTCGGGTCCACGGAGACGCGCGCTAATCGGACAGGGTGCTGGTCTTCGACTGCACCTTGTCGTCTTTGAAAATTACTGTGACTGATTCCTTGCCCTGCGCGTAAAAGTAAGTCGTCTTTTTCATCAGGACGAAATCCTTGTTTTCGATCGTGGTGGGCAACCCGAGAATCGATTCGACCTGTTTCTTCGACATCCCATCAGCGACTTCCTCGACGTTTGCCTTCGATAGCCTTTTTTCCGTATGGCAAGCCGTGCCGGCGAAGGCCAGGAGCGTTACGACGGCGAAAAGTCGGCGGGTATGCTTCACCGGCTGGATCATTCGTAAGTTACGGTTCGCGGCTGAGATTCGATTCTTTTTCGCTGACCTCGTCGTTTTTGAAAGTGATGAGCGCGAATTTTTTGCCTTCCTCGTAGCGATAGGTCGTCTTCTTGAAAATCACCATGTCCTTGGTTTCCATGGTTGTCGGCGGCCCCATGATTTTCTCCACCTGTGCCTTCCTCATTCCGGTGGTGACCTGATCGTAATTTGCCTGGGTGAGAAGCGAACCGGAGAGCGCCCTGCGATTGCAACCGGCCAGGGCGAGCAAGACCAGGAGGGAGAGGAGCGCAGCTGAGCGCAATGTGATTTTTTCCATCGTTTTCACCTGTCGCATTCGCCCATTACGAAGTCCAGACTTCCGAGCACGGCGACGACGTCGCTCAGGGAACATCCCGGCAAAAGTTCGGGCAGGATACTCAGGTTCACAAACGAGGGGGCACGAATTTTAAGCCGATGCGGCACGCCACCGCCTTTGCTGTTGATGTAGAAACCCAGCTCGCCCTTGGGGTTCTCGGCCGCGAAATATATTTCCCCCGGAGGCGCGTCAAGACCTTCCGTGACCACGATGAAGTGGTGGATCAGCTCTTCCATCTTCGTCATCACGCGCGATTTCGGCGGCGGCATATTTTTCCAATCGACCACGTTGATCGGACCGCTCGGCAGCTTCTCGATCACCTGCCGCAAAATGCGCACGCTTTGCCGCATTTCTTCGATGCGAACGAGGTAACGATCATAACAATCGCCCGCCGTGCCGATGACGACTTCGAAGTCGTATTTTTCGTAATCGAGATATGGATGCTTGCGTCGCAAATCGTGTTCGACTCCGCTGCCCCGCAGATTGGGGCCGGAGAGCGCGTAGGCAATCGCGCGTTCCTTGGGGATAACGCCGATCCCGCGCGTGCGATCGACGAAAATGCGGTTCCGCGTCAGGAGATTGTCGATCTCATTGAGCTGGGGAATGAAACCGTTGAGAAACTGTTCGAGCTGCGGGATGAAGGTCGGGGGTAGATCGCGGATCTGGCCGCCCACCCGCGTGTAGGAGGTGGTGAAGCGCGCGCCCGTGAGCAGCTCGAATAGATTGTAGAGCTTTTCACGCTCGGTGAAGGTGTAGAGAAACACGGTCATCGCGCCGAGATCCAGGGCCATGGCGCCGAGCCCGAGGAGATGCGCCGAGATGCGTGCGGTCTCGCAGCAGATGACGCGAATGGCTTTCCCACGCGGCGGCAATTCCCAGCCCATGAGTTTTTCGACCGCGAGCGCGTAAGCCACGTTGTTAGAGAGCGGCGCCAGGTAATCCAGGCGGTCGGTGTAAGGGACAAACTGGTTGTACTGCATGTTCTCGGCGATTTTTTCGTCGCCGCGATGCAGGTAGCCGATGTCCGGGGTTGCCTTGGTAATGATTTCGCCATCGAGTTCCAGGACCAGGCGCAAAACTCCGTGCGTGGCCGGATGCGACGGGCCCATGTTGAGCACCATCTTCTCGCCGATGTCGCCGAGATTAGGATGCAGCGATGCATCCGCCGCCGCCACGCGCGTGACGGGATCAGGAGATTCGATTTCGCGCGTGGTAAAAGCCATGTGGCAACCTTGCACCTATGCTGGCAAGAGGCGCGTGCGGCGCAAGTGCAAATCGCATTCGCGCGCGCGAATGGACTTTGGTTGGGAACGGAAAGCGGTGCTACTGGCGGCGAGGCGGAAAAACCTCCCAACCGACCGGCGGAACGACGTTCCGCCGGGGGGGCGAACTACTGACTACCGAACTACCCCCTGAGCTGAGCCCAGAAGGGCTGCGAGCCAGGAAGCATCTGCTTCGGAGGATTTGGATTCTTAAAGGTCACCAATTCCACCCGACCCTGGGTCATGTCCGAGGACAGCACCGAGTCCGGGCTGAGGCGCCAATTAGCCGCCGCATCACGGGCCAGCTCATCGAGAGCGGGATGTCCGCTGCTTCTGAGCACTCGAGTGCCTGTCACATGCCCACTCTTGTCCATCTTCAAGGACAGGACTACTGAGCCCTGCAGGCCTTGAAAATAAACTCCGACTGGCAACCGGGGGTTGTCCTTCGCCAACCACTTAGCACTCGCCGTTGAAAACGGCGACGCAACCAACAGTGCAACTACAGTTCCGCATATGGCGGAACGGATCTTTGTTTGCATACCAAATTATTTGGACTTTCCCGGGAAAAAGCAAGTTTAATCACAGGCGTTCCCGCTCGCATTCGGAGCACGATCCGCTTACTTGAATTACGATGGCAAAGAAAATCGCGTTGTTGTTTGCAGGTCAGGGCGCGCAGAGCGTCGGAATGGGACAGGCGCTGGCGGCGCATCATCCCGCGGCGGGAGATTTGTTTGCGCGAGCGGATGAAATTCTCGGGCGCTCTTTAAGCGGGATCGCGTGGAATGGTCCGCTGGAAGAACTGACCAAAACGTCCAACTGTCAGCCAGCGCTCTACGTTCACGGGCTCGCGTGTCTGGCGGCGGCCCGCAGTGTAAGTGGCGATTTTCCAATCGAAGCAGCCGCGGGCCTGTCGTTAGGCGAATGGACGGCCCACGCCGCCGGCGAAACGTTTGATTTCGCCACTGGTTTAAAATTGGTGGAAACACGGGGCCGCCTGATGGACGCAGCCTGCGCAGCCACGGCGGGCGCGATGGCGGCGATGATCGGCGCGGACGAAACGACGGTGCGCACGCTGGCCGCCGACACTGACGTTGATGTTGCCAACATCAACGCGCCGGGCCAGATCGTGATCTCAGGCGAAGCCTCGAAGGTGGAATTGGCGGTGAGCATGGCGAAAGAACGCGGCATTCGGCGGGCGACGCTGCTGAACGTGGCCGGCGCCTACCATTCTCGCCTGATGAACAGCGCCTATGAACAGCTCGAAGAACCGCTGCTCAACGCGAACCTGCAGCTCCCTCGTTTCGCGGTCTTGAGCAACGTCTCGGGAGAAGCGGTCGGCACTCTGCCGGAAATCCGGAGCGCGTTGCGCGATCAGGTAACGAGCACGGTGCGTTGGGCCGATTGCATGGAGAATCTGGTCGCGCGCGGCTGCGATTTGTTCATCGAGCTCGGGCCGGGCGAAGTTCTGGCGGGATTGCTGCGCCGAATACGCAAGGATGTTGATGTCGTAAGCGTCAGCGATCCGGCCTCCGTTCACGAATGCGCCGAAAAATTGCGCGGGTTGTAGAGGCGCTCTTTTTCCAGGGGCCTAACGAATGAAAGCGCAGCTACATTCGCTTGCCGCATGTTGGGGCTGCTTTAGTCTTCGGGCATGACTTTATCCGAGCGCATTGATTCCGATCTGAAAGACGCCATGCGCGCGAAAGACGCGGCGAAGCTCGGAGTTCTCCGCATGCTCAAGTCGGCGCTTCGTTATTCCGCGATAGAAAAGGCGGGCGCGGAAGCGCAGCTCGACGACGTCGAGGCCGCGCAGGTGATCCGTAAGCAGGTGAAGCAGCGTCAGGATTCGATCGAGCAATTCGAAAAAGGCGGGCGCCCCGAGCTGGCCGCGAAAGAGAAAGAGGAGCTGGCCCTGCTGAATGCGTATCTGCCGCAGGGACTCAGCGCGGATGAGCTGGCGAAAATAGTTCGTGAAACAATCGCTGAAGTCGGCGCTACCTCGAAGGCGCAAATGGGCGCGGTCATGAAAGCCGTGCAGGCAAAAGTCGCCGGCCGCGCAGATGGCAAAACGCTGAGCCAGGAAGTTCAGCGACAGCTGTCGTGATCAATGCTGAGCGCAATCATCGTTGCCGCCGGCAGCAGCCAGCGCATGGGCTTCGACAAGCTGTTCGCGCTTTTGGGTAGCAAGCCGGTCGTCGCTCACACGCTCGATGCTTTTGAGAGCGCGGAGTGCGTCGATGAAATCATTCTCGTTGGCCGCGACGATCGTCTGGCCGAGCTGCAAGAACTCGTTAGGCGAGCGGAATTGAAAAAAGTTCGGCACGTTGTTGCGGGCGGCGTCCTGCGGCAGGATTCGGTCCGGGCCGGGTTGGACCTGCTCGCTCCGGATGCGCGCTATGTGGCGGTGCATGATGCCGCGCGGCCTCTCATCACCTCCGAATTGATCGCGGGCGTGCTGGCGGCTTGCCGCGTTCACGGCGCGGCGGCGCTGGCCGAACCAATCACGGACACAATCAAACGTGGCGACGAAAATCATTTTGTCTGCGGGGGCGTAGATCGGGCCGGGCTTTACGCCATGCAAACGCCGCAAATTTTCCGCCGAGATCTCCTCGTGAAGGCCTACGAGGCCGTGGCCGCAAAAAAACTGTCGATCACCGATGAGGTTTCGGCGGTCGAACTGTTGGAGGAGAAAGTCCTTCTCGTCCCGCACGGCGAGTTCAATATCAAGATCACGTTCCCTCGCGACTTGTTCCTCGCCCAATCGTTCCTTAATCGCCGGTCGTCACCGTAGTTTCCGGCCCCCACGATTTCCGCACGAGCTCTACCACCGGCGCGACATCGGCCACCGCGAACGTGCGCCCTTTCAGGCGGCCCGTTTCCGGGAGCTCATGGACTCGCAGGAGCGCGCTGTTTTTCCAGACCCACGCCTCCGAGTTATAAGGCCCGACCCGGCGCGGGTCCGACCAAGTGTGAATTGAGATCAGGCGCGGCGAGATGGCCGCCGCGATATGCATCGGTCCGCTATCCACGCTGATGGTGAAGCGCGCTTCGCGAATGAGCCAGATGAGTTGGAGCAACGTCGTTTGATTCGCCAGATTCACGCAGTTCTCCGGGACGGAGATCTTGCGGGAAGATTTTCCGACGACGACCACGCGGATGGGATCCAGCGCACGGCAGAATTCCTCGATTACGGCGTTGCTCAGCGACTTCCGTTTTCCGCGCGCAAACGGATGGAGGAGAACGAACGGCGGATAAGGATCGAATCGCGGCAGGGCATCGCCCGTCGGCAACGGAAAGCGAATCTCTTCCGGAATCGCGACGCCGAAGCCCTCCGTGAGTTTCAAGTAACGATCGACGGCATGAGCGCTGCGATCGACTTTCGCGACGCGGTGATAAAGCAGGCGCGAGCCCTCCCGGCCGTCGCTCATTCCCCAGAATTCTTTTGCGCCGCTAACGCGACCGATCAGCGCGCTCCGGAGCAATCCCTGGAAGTCGAAGGCCAGATCCGGCCGCAGCGTTTTCGTTTTCTTTAACCAGGGCAATAGACTGCGCGGCGCGCTTAGTCCGCGAAATTCGCCCCGCGGAAAAATGTGAACATGATCCACGTCCGGATTTCCGCGCAGCAGCGTCGTCCATTCCGGATTGATCACCCACGTGAGCTCCGCCTGCGGATGCGCGTCGCGGAGCGCGGCCACCGCCGGCAAGGTATGGACCACGTCACCGAGCGAACTCGGCTTGATGATCAGGATGGACCGGATTTCAGATTTCAGATTCGAAAGTGTGCTCAATCTGCAATCTGAAGTCTACAATCTGCAATCCAGCTACCTTCCAAGGGCGAGGCGGTCGGCGAGCAATGTGGGCAAACCGCCCTGGATGATTTTCTTTTGCGCGGTAGCCAGGTCGTATTTGAGCCGCCGTTGTTCGACCACGTTTTTGTCGACGTGATAAATGCAATACGCCGCGCGCCAGTCGCCGTCCCGCGGCTGCCCGACACTGCCAACGTTGATGAAATATTTCTTCGTTTGCTCGATCATGAGCTGGTCGACCTTGAGACGTTTCACGCCGTCGTCCCGCACAAACGCACCCGGCACATGGGTATGGCCGAAGAAGCAGACGGTGGTGTGCTGGTAAGTGAAGCTCGCGGCGGCATCGAGATTATTAAAGACGTAGCCCCACTGTTCCGGGGTATCGAGCGTGGCGTGTACGATGGTGAAGTCGCGGACCTGCCGCGTCATGCGCAAATCGCGCAGCCATTCCTTGTCGGCCTCGGTCAGGTGCTCGCGCGTCCAGTTGATTGCGCTTTCCGCCAGCGCGTTGAAACCGCGCGTCGATTCCGCGACCGCGGCTTGTTCGTCGTGGTTCCCCTTTACCACGGGGCATTCCATCTTCTGGATGATTTCGAGGCACTCGTGCGGGTTGGCGTTGTAACCGACGACATCTCCGAGGCAGACGAAATGCGTGCATTCGCGTTCGTGCGCGTCAGCCAGAACGGCTTCGGTCGCTTCGAGATTGGCATGGAGATCACTAAGAATCGCGAAACGCATGAGGAAGAGGCGTTGACTTCAGGGTAAGCCATCCGGGACGCGTTGCGCGAGTGGAATGTCCAGTTTGATTTCCATCTCTTTCAGGCGCCGGAGCAACGTGGGCAGCCGTTCGCGTTCCCCCAAATCGTAGAGTTGGCGCAGACGGGTGTAGGCTTCGAGCTCGCGACCTTCAACCTGGGAAAGCTCATACGCCGCGAAGCGTTTATCGTAACTCGGCGCGTCCGGCAACTGCGCCGCCTTGGCGAAGAACTCGGCGGCGTGTTCGTGATCGAGATATTTGTCGCGATAAAGGCGGCCCATTGCTTCGTAAAGTTGCGGGCGGTCCGGGTTGTTTTTGATTCCGCGCTCGAGGAAATCTTTCCCGAGCGCCAGATACTCGCGCTGCGCCTTGACCCGAAGAGCGAGGCGCGGCTGCGCTGGATCCTCCAGGGCGGCGGTACTCGCGTTCCACGCCATGTGCCACGCCGCGACGTCCCAGAACAGGATTGCCCGCGGCTGGAGCGCGGTGACCTGCCGGAAAAGAAGCAGGACGCGTCCCCATTCCGTGCGCTCCCAGGCTACGTGCGCCTGAACAAAAAGCGCATCGGCCACGAGCGAACGAAATCCGCTCAGCGCGGCGATGAACCCGAGTTGGCCCACTTGTTCGCGAAGATCCAGGTTGAAATCAACGGCGCGCAAATGGAGGACTCGATGCGCTTGAGCGATGGCGTGCTCCGCCGGTATTTTCGCCACACCAAAAAGCGCCAGGCTGACAACGACAAGGAGGGGCCGGATCATAGTTCCTTGCGATAAAAGACGGCCCAGGAGAGCAGCAAATAGAAACCGCTGTAGAAGAAACCGAGCGTAACGGTTTTCGCAAACAGCGCCGACGGGATGGCGGTGCCGACGACGATGTCATCCGTCAGATTGAAAAGCTGAAGGTCGGGAAAAAGGAGCGTGACCAGGCCTAGAAATGTTTTGGTCAGCCAGCCGGCGCTGTTGTTTTGGAGCCAGTACTCGCGCGCAATCCCCTGGAGGTGGCCGATGAAATAGACGCACACCATCACGATCGTGGTGAAAATGGTGGTCGTGGCGAAAGTGGAAACGAAAAGGGTGAGGGACGCGAGCAGGCACGCCTTCACGAAAATGATCGCGATGCCGGAAAGCAGATTCACATTGAAGGCCGAAGCGCGAATGGCGGCCAGCGCCTCGGCGATTTGCGCGGGCGGCGCGCCACTCATTTGGCTGGCGGTTTCGTTCAGAACTGCGTGCTCGCGCAGGTTGAGCACGACCAGGAACACCGCGCCCATGATGGTGACGCTGAGCGCGAGAAGCAGGATCACGCCGAGAAGTTTTCCCAGGAGATATTCCGATCGCGGGACAGGCTTAGCCAGGATCGTATAAATCGTGCGGTCTTCCCGATCCTGTGGAATCAAACGCGCCGTGGCAAGGACGGCGAGCAGCGAGGTGAAAATACTCATCGCGCCTAGTGCGATATCTTTCAGGACTTGGAATTCCTGCTGAAACGTCAGCCGCGCCATGAAGATCGAGCTGCCGATGAGAAGCAGCGCAAAGAAAAGCAGAACGTAAAAAACCTTCAGGCGCGTCAGCTCAGTCAACGTATTCGCGGTGATGGCCGCAATGCGCCCCGGCGAAAAAGCTCGGTGCCCTGAGCTATTCATCCGTGGCTTCATCTTTCGATTCCGTGGCTTCCAGAAACAGGCGCTCAAGCGAGGTCCGGGGTCGGCCCCGTGCGATCACGCGCGCGCCCGAGGTTTGCGCCAACGCCTCGATTTCCTTCACCAATTCCGGTGAAGCATTTTCGAGAAGAAGGTCCGTTTGGTTTTCAATCCCCAGGAGATCGTCGAGCGCCCCTTCGCGCACGAGAACTCCGTTCGCCAGGATGCCGACGCGATCGCAAATCTCCTGCACCTGCTCGAGCAGGTGCGAAGAAAGCAGAACCGTAATGCCGCGGCGTTTTAGCTCGAGAATAAGATCGCGGATTTCCCGCGCTCCGGCCGGATCGACTCCCGCGGTGGGTTCGTCCAGCACGACCAGCTTTGGTTCCTGCACGAGCGCCTGCGCCAGGCCGATGCGTTGGAGCATGCCCTTGGAATAACCGCCCAGGCGGCGATCGCGTGCACTCGTTAGGCCGACGAGATCGAGTAGTTCGTCAACGCGGCTTCGCAAGCGCGCGCCGCGCAATCCGCAAAGTTTTCCATAAAAACGGAGCGTCTCGGCGCCGGAGAGATATTTATAGAAGTATGGGCTCTCCGGCAGAAAACCGACGGATTCCCGGCTTGCGACCTCGATGCTGTCCCGCCCGAAAATTTCGGTCTTCCCTCGGGTAGGGGATACGAGGCCGAGGATGATCTTCAGCGTGGTGCTTTTGCCCGACCCGTTCGGCCCGAGCAGTCCGTAGATCTGGCCGGGGGAAACGCGCAGATTCAAGTCGCGCACGGCTGTGACGCACCGCCGTTGCCACGGGACGGGGAATACTTTCGTGACGCCCAGAACAGCGACAGCGGAATCCGTCATGCCGAAATCTCGAACCCGCGAAAGGCTGGCGGGTTTGGCAGAGGCGCTTCGAAATGCTTTTTAATATGAGCGCGCAGTTCGCTTTGATCGATCGCTTCCAAAAAGGCGCGGATTTCGTTCTCTTCGCCGGTGGCTAAAAGCTCAACCCGGCCGTCGTTCAGGTTTCGCACCGAGCCGGTGATATCAAAACCTTTTGCTATCTGCCGGACCGAATAGCGAAACCCAACGCCTTGGACATTTCCTTCGTAGAAGACCTGAGTCGAGGAGATCACGCTCCCGAAGATTGATCCGGCATTTCTCCGGCGGCAACCGCGGAGCGGACGTTTTATTCTGAAGGGCTGGGAGCCGGGACGGGGAGATCGGGGTTCGGCAACTCTTCCGGCGGCGGAACCAAACGCGGGTCGTTCGAGTTAAGATTGAATTGCTCGACCGCCGGCGCCGTGGCGTTCGTTTGGGTATTGATGGTCTCGACCGGGGCGGGCGTGGCGGATGCGAGCAGAGAGGAGGAAGCCGGCTTGATCTCTTCGCTGGCGACATAACCCTTTAGCCCCGAAGAGACAACCTCGACCTTGCTGTAGCCGAAAGAGGGCCGGATGAGCTTGACGACGGTATC
This sequence comes from Verrucomicrobiota bacterium, assembly GCA_041167585.1. GTDB lineage: Bacteria > Verrucomicrobiota > Verrucomicrobiia > Chthoniobacterales > UBA10450 > AV80. The sequence goes on along the minus strand of JBEEHV010000017.1, from coordinate 222,559 downwards.
CTTGGGAAGTTTCAGGTCCGGCTCCAGGCCGGGCTGCGGACCGCGCCGGAAAAAGGCGGAGGACTCCACTGCAATCGCGTAAAGATGGGTCGGACTGTTGCTACTCTTCGCCGGCTTATCGGTGCTTTTGCAGCCTGCGCTAAAAATCGCGAGAAGAGCCAGGACTAGTGGGGCGAATCGAGAAGAAAGCATCCCTGGTTCTAAGCACGCCCCGCGCCATTTCACTTGTAGGAATAGACGAGACAGAAGGTCGTCGATTCGCCTTCGAGCAGGCCAAGCGAAACAAAATACTGGCCACTGCTCTGGGGGGAATATCCGGCTGCCGCTTTTTCCCCGGAATTGTAACTCTCGGTCACAACCTGTTTTCCGTTCTCATCGAACAAATCGACTGAGATTTTCTTCGCCTTCTCATTCGCGGCCGCGGCAAACCAATACTGATTTCCCGCGTACAAATTCACCGCGATCAGCGTTCGTTCCTTCGGCGACACGGTCCCGACCCAGTGGCCGTCGCGCAGCTTGAAACCCTCGTTCGAAAAGGCGCCGGTGAGATCGAGGACCGATTTGTGCGCCTCGACTTCCTCATCCGTTTCCGCGCGCAGTGAAGCGCCGGTGGCGAAAATCATCAGGCCCAGGACAATCGCGATGCGCCGTTTCATTTCGAGTCCACCTTGCTTTTGATGTCGTCCATGAGCTTGGTTACGGCCGCATTGAGTTTCTTGATTTCGTCGAGGGTCGGCACTTTACCCGGTTGAAAGGCCACAAGTTTCTCGATCTCGGTGAGCTGTTCGTTCACGCTCTTGACCAAAGGTTCGTTGCGCAACACCTCACTGATGCCGTTGATCTTCGAATGAATGAAGCTCACCACCGCCGGCTGACGCAGCACCTTCGCGCTTTGCTCGTCGTAATTCTTGATCACTGAGCCGCTCACGACCTGCGTCCCGCGGATCCAGCCGCCGAGGCTGACCAGGATGACCAGGTCCTGGTCGCTGTGCGATTGCATCGAAGTTTTCACTTCGTTCTGCGTCGCTTCGAGTTCTTCCTGCAGCGCGTCCCACTCGCTGTTCTCGGCAAACTCATTGATGCTGTTGCCGCGGCTGAGCACGTTCTCGCTTACGCCGAGCGCCTTCGCGAGCTTGATGATGTCGGTGCCGATATTTTTAACCTGCTGGCTGTCCTGCGCTTCGACGGCGATAAATCCGTCCGCGATCAACCCGCCGAGATTGAGTGCGATCTGCGCGCGGTTGCGATAAGTCATCGGAATCGGCGTGCGATATTGCCCGGCCCAATCCGGTTTGCCCGGCTTTTGGAGCGCGGCAAAAAGTTCGCCGGGCGTCGGGATGGTGAGCGAATCGGTCTTGATCGCCTTGGCTAATTGGTCCGGCGGCAGAGACACGGTTTCGGCCGCAAAGGCAACAGTCGTGCCGGCAAGCCAGGCGATGGTGAGGCATCGCAACGGGAAAATCATGCGCCAGATTATCCGTCCCGGCGCAGATTGCCAATGGGAATGTGAATGGAGGCGGCCTGCCCTCAGGCCGTTGGGAGATTCACATCACGGCCCGAGGGCGGGCCGTCTCCAGATATCGTTGGGAGATTCACATCACGGCCCGTGGGCGGGCCGTCTGCACAGGGCGGGTCATCTCCAAATAAAACAGCATTGCGTGCGGGCCGGGACTTAATGTATTCCGTCGCAGGTATGGCGCCGACCAGCATTGCGAAAATCAACGCGCGCGAGATCCTCGATTCCCGCGGCAACCCCACCATCGAAGTCGACGTGCACCTGGAAAGCGGCGCGATGGGACGCGCCGCGGTCCCGAGCGGCGCCAGTACCGGCGAACACGAAGCGTGGGAATTGCGCGATGGCGACAAGAAACGCTACGGCGGCAAAGGCGTGAGCCACGCGGTGCGCAGTGTCATGGAGGTGATCGCTCCCGCGCTGGCCGGATTCGACGCTCTCGAGCAGGCGAAGATCGACGAAAAAATCATCGCGCTCGACGGCACCGCGAACAAAAAGAAGCTCGGGGCCAATGCGCTTCTGGGCGTCTCTCTCGCCACGGCGCGCGCGGCGGCCGCGGCTAGTGGCGTTTCGCTTTTTCGCTATCTGGGCGGCAACTCCGCCACCGTTTTGCCGGTGCCGATGATGAACATCCTGAACGGCGGCGCGCATTCCGATGCCCCCATTGATTTCCAGGAATTCATGATCATGCCGAAAGGCGCCCCCTCATTCCCCGAAGCGCTTCGTTATGGCGCAGAGATTTTCCACGCGCTGAAAAGCGTGCTGCACGATCGCGGACTTTCCACGGCCATTGGCGATGAAGGTGGATTCGCGCCGAAACTGAACTCAGCCGAGGACGCGCTGGAATGCATTGCCTTGGCCGTGAAAAATGCCGGTTACAAATTTGGCGAGGAAATCTTCGTCGCGCTCGATCCCGCAGCCTCTGAGTTCTTCGACAAGGAACAGAACGCTTACGTGTTCAAAAAGTCGGACGGCTCGAAGCGCTCCGCGGAAGAGTTGGTCGATTACTACGATTCGCTCACGCGCGTTTTTCCGATCATCTCGATCGAGGATGGCTGCGCGGAGAACGATTGGGACGGCTGGAAAATATTAACCTCGCGACTTGGCGATAGGATCCAGCTCGTGGGCGACGATCTCTTCGTCACGAACGTGGAATTCCTGCGCAAGGGGATTCTGCAAAGCGTCGCGAATTCCATTCTGATCAAAGTGAATCAGATCGGCACGCTGACGGAGACGTTCGCCGCGATCGATCTGGCCACGCAGAACAACTACACCGCCGTGATTAGTCATCGCTCGGGCGAGACGGAAGACACCACTATCGCGGACATCGCCGTGGCCACGAACGCGGGGCAGATCAAGACCGGATCGCTCTGCCGGACGGACCGGGTCGCGAAGTACAACCAGCTCCTGCGGATTGCCGAGGAACTTGGTGACAATGCCGTTTACGGCGGTAAAATGCGCTAGTGGATCATCCTGGCTACGGCGATTTTCGCGCGCGACGTGAAGCCACGGTCTGGCAGCGTTTGAACAGCATCCTGCGCGTCCTGCTCGTGCTCGCGATCGCGCTCGTCATCGTGAGTTTGTTTTTGCCGCAGGCGAAGAAATTGTCGCAGAGCCGGACAGAGATCGACAACCTCCAGACGCAGGTGAACGAACAAAAGATCCTGCTGGCGCGGCAAACGCGCGAAGTCAATCTGCTCAGGACGGATCCGAGTTATCTGGAAACGATGGCGCGCGATCGGCTCGACCTGATGAAGGAAGGCGAGACGATTTTTCGCCTCGAGCAGTTGCCCGCGCCGAAGCGGAATTGAGGCGTTCTACGGCACGAGGGCGTGCCGTCTCCAAAGCGACGAAGGCGAGCGGTCTTCACGGCGAGATTTGCGCGCGAACGCGAATCATCGTTAGATTCAGCCCATGGCTACGGAAGTTCCGGTGATCGACGCAGAAGCTCTTCAATCGCGCGTGCGCGAATTGCGGAGGTTTCTTTGACGTCCCGAAGCTAGAGAGTCAGCTCAGTGCGCTCGAAGAGCGCATGAGTGCCGCCGATTTTTGGACGAATCGCGAACGCGCTCAAGGCGAGGTGGAGGAAGTTTCGCGCGTGCGTTCGCTTCTGAATCCGCTGCGCGAACTTGAACGCGCTCTGGAAGATTTCGAGGCACTGCGACAACTGGCGGCCGAGGAAGAAAATCCGGCGCAACGCGCGCAGGCAGAAAAAGAAGTCGCGACCGAGCAGGCCCGTCTCGTTCATCAACTGGAAGAGTTCGAGCTGCGCCAATTTCTCTCCGGGGAAAACGATCGCGCGAACGCGTTCGTCACCATTCACTCGGGCGCGGGCGGAACCGAGTCATGCGATTGGGCGGACATGCTGCTGCGCATGTATCAACGCTGGATCGAACGCAGGGGCTTCACTTCGCAGACGATCGATGTGCAGGTGGGCGAAGAAGTTGGTATCAAATCAACCACGCTGCTGGTGCAGGGCGACTACGCCTATGGTTATCTCAACACGGAACGAGGGGTGCACCGGCTCGTGCGAATCTCTCCGTTCGACGCGAACAAGCGGCGGCACACCTCATTCGCCAGTGTCGATGTCGTTCCGGAAATCGCGGACTCCGCGCCGATCGATATCAACCCGGCGGATATCGAGGTGGATACTTTTCGCGCCGGCGGGAAGGGCGGTCAGAACGTGAACAAGGTCGAGACGGCGGTGCGGATCGTGCATAAACCGAGCGGCATCGTAGTAGCCTGCCAGGCCGAACGCAGCCAGGGGCGCAACCGCGAACTAGCGTTGAAGATGTTGAAGGCGAAGCTCTACGAGATCGAGCAGGACAAGAAACGCGCCGAGATCGATCGGCAGTACGGAGAAAAGGGCGACGTGGCCTGGGGCAGCCAGATTCGCTCATATGTTTTTCAGCCTTACCAGATGGTGAAAGATCATCGGACGGGCGCGGAAACGAGCGACGTGCAGGCTGTGATGGATGGCGCGATCGACCTCTTTATCCAGGCTAAACTCCGCGGGCAAAAGGCGAAGAAGGGCGAGGGTAACCAAGGGGAGATCTAACCCGGCCTAACGAGTTCATGACAGCGCCTTGGCGCTCGGCGGCAGGTGCGCCGCCCTACAAATCGGCGCGTGTTTCTTGCAATCGACCTCGGCGATTCTTCATGCGGGGCATTCGGCCTAACGAGGGGAAGCAGCATGGAGCCGGCCTGCCCTCAGGCCGGTGGGACTAGAATTCGGAAGTCACGCTGGTCCCCACCCGCCTGAGGGCAGGCCGGCTCCACAGCTCAATTCGGCGGCGGGCTTAGATCGTAGACCTCGACCAGGGCTACTCCCGCTGAATTGTTGGTCCCGCGCACGATGGCGGTGTAGCTCCCTGGGTTTAGCGTAATCTGGAGGGCCGATTCAGCGTTTTGGCCCGGGGCGAAACCTTTGGTCTGAATCGAAGTCGCGTCGGGCCCGTCGCCCCAGTTATCGTTGAACGAAATCGCGGTTCCACTCGCGTTTCTCAGTTCGAGAGTCGGGTCGCCCAGGGGATTCGCGACCTGACCTGTGAGAGTAGGACCGAGGGCGCGCAGGATAACCTGTTTCGGCTGGTTCCCGCCGACGATAAAACCGCTGATCAGGACATTGTCGCCTCCTTGAATCTGGCCCCGAGTGGAAAGATTTCCGGCCCGACCCGCCGTGGTATGCAGATCGTAAAGTTCCAGCAGCGCCGTCCCAGTCAGTTTGCCATCCTGGTTATCGAAGGCGCGGACAACGACGGTGTAATTTCCCGGACTCAGTGTCGCCATCAGCGCGGACTCCCGGCTGCTACTCGGATCGAGGTGATAACTGGCGATCGTGGTGGCGTCAGGCCCATCGATCCAGTCGTCGCTCGTGGCAACGACATCGCCCTTCTCGTTGTGGAGCTCGATCTCTGGATCGCTGAGCGCATCGGTGATGCCGAACGCTCCGAGGGAATTGCCGATCTCGCGCAAGATCACCGTGGCAGGCTGCGATCCTTGAACAATGAAGCCGGCGATGAGGCGATTATCGCCGAGTCCCACGACACCGCGGGTTGAGATGTTCACCAGATTCGGCGCGGGATTGGAATTCAGATAGTCAGGGCCGCTGGAATAGATGCTTTGCGCGCCGTTGATGTCGTCCGGCTGGAGCGAGTCGGTATTACTGACGATGGAGTTCATGATCGCGAACACGGTTTGCTTCGGCGTCGCCTGATCCGGATGGTCGAGCCCGACGACGTGACCAAACTCATGCAAGGCGATGCGGTGGAAATCCAGCGCGCTCTGCTGAGGCCCGCGATAGGAGTCGAAAGTACGAGTGGAGTTGAAGATGACGTCGGTTTCGAGCGTGATCGATCCGCGACTATAAGTATTGGTCACGGCCAGGACGTTGCTGCCGAAGCTCTTCCCGAATATGGTGCCGGAAAGCAGGACCGACGTATTGGCATCGTCATCCGCCGGGGGCAAAATCGAATGTCGATCCACCGCGAATTTCATGTGAACCAGATATTGATTCCAGATGTTGAGCGCGTCCTCGGCTGATGCAGCCAGGGAGCTGGAACCATCCTGGTAGGGGCCTCCGCCGGTGGGCAAAGAGAGATGCATCAGGACAGTCCGATTCTTCGTCCAGGAATTTCCTTTCAGGACGTAGCCAAAGGTCGGGCCGCTCAGGATCAAACTGAGGGCAAGGAGGGCCAGAGGAACTTTATTCTTCATCAACTCTTCTACGTGAGGAGCGTGAAAGCTAGCTGGCCGGAGTGTTTTCCACAAGTCGAAGCTGCGCCGTCTTAAGGAACTTTCCTTGATTGAATTTCCGGCAGCAATCGAGACATGCGACCGCGCGCCTGATCCGGCGGACGCGCGGGAAATCCTTCCGGCACCGCGGGCATCGGTAGAGATAACGCCGGGCTCGGCGCTGAACCGGAAAGGGCAGCGAATGGGTGCGAGCTTCATTGGCGATGCCGAGGTCGCGGCAGGCTTTTCGCCATTCGATTCCATGCGGCGTGACGCGGCGGCGGCCCGCGCGGAATTGGGCGAGCAGATGCGCCAACTCGTGCCGGAGAGTCCGATCGATCTCCTCCACGTCGTGCTCGCGCAAACGGGGATTCAAGGAGATCAGGTTTCGCCGGAAATCCGCTCGTCCCGCAGCGCTGAAAAGTCGCGCATTCCATTCCACCTGAACGGAAGCAGCGAGCTCGCCGGCGTTGAGCGGACGCAACATTTCCCGCGCTTTTTCCTCGAGCGCGAAATCGCGGCCGAGGACGACGAGCATCGGTCCTGGCGGAAAAGTGAGATCGAGTTGTTTAAACGAGTGCATAGGTTTCCCTGCTCGCACTCCTTTCCGCTGCGCTGACGCGCTCGATTGCACGCGCGATGATTTGTCCCGCACGCTCGATTTCTTCCGAGGTGGTCTCATGGCCTAACGAGAAGCGAATGGCCGCGCCGGCCAGCTCCGGCGGAAGTCCCATCGCGAGCAAAACATGAGAAGCCACCACGGACCCGACCATGCAGGCCGAGCCACTCGAAGCGCAGACGCCCTCCAGATCGAGAGCCATCAGAATGGTTTCAGAGCTCGAGCCGGCGAAGCTGACGTTGAGGGTGTTGGCCAGCCGATTGGTTTTGTCCCCGTTCTGAACGGCGGTCGGGCAAGATTCCTCGATCTGTTTCCAGAGGCGATCGCGCAACGCTCGCTGGCGTTCCTGCTCCGCGGCCCGATCGCGCAAAGTCCATTCCGCCGCCGCGGCCATGCCAGCGATGGCCGGCACGTTCTCCGTCCCCGGACGGCGCTGGTTCTCGTGTGCCCCGCCAAATTGCACCGCGTCGATCGGCACACCGGCGCGAAGATAAAGGAGCCCCGCGCCTTTTGGTCCGTGAAATTTATGCGCGGCAAAACTGGCCGCGGCCAATCCGCTGTCGCCCAGGCGCGTCTCCACTTTTCCGAACGATTGCACCATGTCGCTGTGCAACAGGACGCCGCGTTCGGCGCAAAGTTGCGCGAGTTTTTCCATGGGCTGGAGGACGCCGGTTTCGTTGTTCGCCGTCATGATGGAAACAACAGTGGTGTCGTCGCGGATAGTGCGTTCGAGAAGAGCCGGGTCCATTCGGCCGCCTTCATCCACCGGAAGAAACGATACTTCGAACCCTTCCCGTTTTTCCAAATGCTGAAAGGCGTGCAGTACGGCGTGGTGCTCGGTGCTGGCGCAGATCAAATGCCGGCCGCGATCCCCGTGGGCGCGGGCCAGGCCGAGCACGGCGAGGTTGTTCGATTCCGTTCCGCTGCCGGTGAAAATGAGCTCGTGCGGTTTCGCCCCCAGCAAGTCGGCCAGGCGGTCGCGCGCCTCGTCCACCCCGGCGCGCGCCTCGCGCCCAGCGGCGTGCACACTCGAGGGATTGCCGTAATGCTTTTCCAGAAACGGCTGCATCGCTTCGAGGGCCGGAGCGCAAAGCGGTGTCGTCGCGTTGTAATCGAGGTAGATCATTCTACGCTGTGAAGTCCGCAGCGCCGGCTCGGCGCTTGGGTATGATCTGGAGCTGTTTCTCCTCGTAATAAACCAGGGAATCCGGAGGCACACTCTGGATCAGGAAGACGTTGCCGCCGATGGTGCTGCGCGCGCCGATGATGGTTTCACCTCCGAGCACCGTCGAGTTCGGATAGATCGTCACGTCGTCTTCAATGGTGGGATGGCGTTTCCCCCCTTTCTTGATTTTGCCGCGCTCATCTTTTTGAAAACTGCGCGCGCCCAGAGTCACGGCGTGATACAGCTTCACCCGCGCGCCGATGTCGCAGGTCTCGCCCACCACCACGCCCGTCCCGTGATCGATAAAAAAATGCGGGCCGATTTTTGCGCCCGGATGAATGTCGATCCCGGTCCGCGTATGCGCCCACTCCGTCATCAACCGGGGAATGAGCGGCACCTTCTTCTCATAGAGAAGGTGTGCCATGCGTTGGATGGCGATCGCCTCGACCGCGGGATAAGCCACAATCACTTCTTCGTAGCTCGTCGCGGCCGGGTCTCCCTCGTAGGCGGCGTCGACGTCAGTCCAGAGGACCTGGCGCAGTTTGCCGAGCTGCGACATGAACCAGCTCAGGACATCCTCGGCTTTCGCGTCCGCTGCGTCGCGCTCCAGGGCGCTAAAGCTTTTGGAAATCTCCGGCTTCATCCGGGTGTGCAGGCTTTTGATTCGGCTTCGCGTCACATCCGGCAAATCGCTGGAATCCACCAGGGCTGCTCCGTGAAAACCGGGAAACATCAGGCTCATCAAGTCCACGCAAGCCGACTCGATCGCCGGTCGTGAGGGGAGCAGCGCCGCCGCGGTAAGATAATTTATGCCGCCGCCCTCGGAGTAAGTGCGGAGAAGTTCATCAGCTGCGTCGGTCACCGGCGGTTCCATGGCGCAAAACTATGCGACGGGTGGTCGTGCAATGGAAACGGAAAGTCGCGGGACGGGCCAAGAGACTACCGCGCTCAACGGTTTTTCCTCGGCGACCTGCACGCGACCCTGTATGCAGCGCGCATATGAGTTTCCTGCGCTCGCTCCATCTCTACCTCGGCTGCCTCTTCGCGCCCATGCTGATTTTTTTCGCCGTCACCGGTGCGTGGCAATTATTCAACTGGCACGAATCCAAAAAGGACAAGACCTACATTGCGCCGCCCGCTCTGGCCGCGCTTTCGTTTGTGCACAAGGATGCCCACATTCCCGGCACGCCGGGACGGCAGCCCACGCCGTTGCGTTACTTCATGCTCGCGACCGCCGTCGGTCTGATGGCGACGGCGGTGATCGGCGTTGTCATGGCGTATCGATTCAGCCGCCGGCCCATGGCTGCCACGCTTTGCCTGCTCGCAGGTATTGCGCTCCCGGCGGTGATGCTGTGGGTTTATCGATAACATCCGAGATGTTGCTGGGTCGCGCGCGCTCCGCAAATCCGCGCAGGACATTTTAGCGGGACGCTTTAAAATGGCAGTTCGCGCATGAGCTCTTTTGAAGTAACGGGGGTGCCGATGGACGAGATCGCAATTTTTCTCGCTGGCGCGCATCCCGATCCGTTCCGAATTCTCGGGCCCCACGAAATTGGCGAAGATCTAACCGTTCGCGTCTTCCGTCCCGACGCGAAGGAAGTCAGCGTCGCGCTGCGCGGAAAAGAGGACGAAAAGTTTCCGGCCCGGCGCCTTAGTCGCGAGGGATTTTTCCAGGCGGTTGTTCCCGGCGCGAAGCGGGACGTCGATTATCGGATCATCCTAAACGGCTGGGACGAATCGACCGCGATTGTTCACGATCCCTACGCCTTCGGTCCCATCATGGGCGAAGTCGATCTGCATCTTTTCTCCGAGGGAAATCATCTCCAGATCTACGAAAAATTCGGCGCGCATCTCCGCACGATCGGCGGCGTGGCGGGTGTTTACTTTGCCGTCTGGGCGCCGAACGCGCAGCGGGTCAGCGTCGTTGGTGATTTTAACGGCTGGGATGGCCGGGTAAATCCGATGCGTCGTCTGCTCGGCAGCGGAGTGTGGGAAATATTTTTGCCAGATGTCGGCGAAGGGGTGCACTACAAGTTCGAGATTCGGACGCCGCGCGGCGCGGTGTTGCTGAAGAGCGATCCGTTTGGGCATTTCAGCCAGCACGGCATGCAGACCTCTTCGCTCGTTTACGATCTCGACCGTTATCAGTGGAACGATCGCGAATGGATGGAAGCGCGGCCCGCGCGGAAATCGCACACGAGCCCGCTCAGCATTTATGAAGTGCACCTCGGCTCGTGGAAGCGGAGCGAAGAGGAAGGCAACCGGTCGCTCAGTTATCTCGAGCTTTCGGAAACGCTGCTGCCGTACGTGCTCGAGATGGGTTACACCCACATTGAGCTCATGCCGGTGGCCGAGCATCCGTTCGAAGGCTCCTGGGGTTATCAGGTCACGAATTATTTCGCGCCCACCAGCCGGTTCGGATCGCCGGACGAGTTCCGGCATTTCGTCGATAAATTCCACCAGGCTGGCATCGGCGTGATCATGGATTGGGTGCCGGCCCATTTTCCCAAAGACGCGCACGGGCTCGCGGAATTCGACGGCACCGATCTCTACGAGCACGCCGATCCGCGCCAGGGGGAGCACCAGGATTGGGGCACGTTGATTTTCAATTTCGGCCGGAACGAAGTCCGTAATTTCCTCATCGGCAACGCGCTTTTCTGGCTCGACAAATATCACATCGACGGCCTGCGCGTGGACGCTGTCGCCTCAATGCTTTATCTCGATTACTCGCGCAAGGCGGGCGAGTGGATCCCGAATGCATTCGGTGGGCGCGAGAACCTGGAAGCGGTCTTTTTCCTCAAGCGCGTCAACGAAGTCTGTTACGAGCGCTTCCCCGGCATCATGACGATCGCCGAGGAATCAACGGCATGGCCGGGCGTCTCCCGCCCGACGCATCTGGGCGGCCTCGGCTTCGGCTTTAAATGGAACATGGGTTGGATGCACGACTTCCTCCATTACATGGCGCTCGATCCGATCTTTCGCCGGTTCCATCACAACAACATCACGTTCTCGCTCATGTATGCGTTCCAGGAACATTTCGTCCTGGTCCTCAGCCACGACGAAGTGGTGCACGGCAAAGGTTCGCTCATCAACAAAATGCCGGGCGATGAATGGCAGAAATTCGCTAATCTCCGAATGTTTTACGCGTGGATGTACGGCCATCCGGGCAAGAAGCTGCTCTTCATGGGCCAGGAATTCGGTCAGGTGCGCGAGTGGAACCACGACCGCGGCCTCGATTGGGAACTGACCCAGCTCCCGCGCCACGACGGCCTGCGGCGGCTGGTCCAACATCTCAACTACGTTTACAAGAACGAGCCCGCCTTGTGGGAACTCGATGATACGAACGATGGATTCGAGTGGATAGATTTTCACGATGCCGATAACAGCGTGGTTGCGTTCATGCGCCGGTCGCTGAGCGACGTGATCGTGTTTGCCGTCAATGCGACGCCGTTGGTGCGCCATGGCTACCGGCTCGGCGTGCCGCGTGGCGGATTCTATCGCGAGATCATCAACACCGACGCGGAAACGTACGGAGGCAGCAACGTGGGCAACATGGGTGGCTTCGAGGCGGAAGATTTCCCGTGGCAGGGCCGCACCCACTCGCTCATGATCAGCCTGCCTCCGCTCGCGACCGTGGCGTTCAAACTCGAGGCGCCAAAAGCTGAGCCGGTGGATCAGGATCAGGGAAAGGCGATCTCAAAATCGCCCGCGGCGGTCTAGCAGAGACGCTGCTCCTTGTGCTCGCGCCGCGCGGCATTATACTTGACCCGCGGGAAGCTCAGTCGCCATCCTGCTCAACCGCACCATTGCTATGAAAAGAAAATCTTTCGCCGCCTTCACTCTCATCGAAATGCTCGTAGTCATCTCGATCATTGCCGTTCTCGCTGCTTTCGGTGTTCCAGCGCTGACAAGCGCGTTGGCAAAGGGACAGATGACCGGCACCCTAAACAACACCAGGCAGCTTTACTTGGTGGCGCAACAAATGGCCCTGGACGGTGCGACGAATTCGGACGCGAACCTGAGTTGGCCGGGAGATAATGCGGCGATCGTGAGCCTGCAAGACTACTGCACCAAGTTAGTGCAGAACGATTACTTGAAAGTGGGGGACTTGCAGAAAATCCTGAGCGCACCAGGAGTGAACTGCACTGCGACCTCGTCGGGATCGGGAAGCACTCTAGCCGTTACGCTTGGCGGTAAGAGTGCGCTCAAAGTATACAAAGTGAAGGAAACGGATTCGTCGAATACGATCTTCGCAGTGACAACAAATTACACTTACAACAGCACCTTCCCCAACAGTGTTGGCGTTCCATTCGGCGACAAAGGGTTTATTGTGCAGCGCAAAGGTGGCGACGCAAACATTTTGCGCAAAGCTCAGGCGACTGCGACCGGGACGGGCTCAGCGTTTCAAGGCACCGTTGGTAAACTCGCTGGCGACAACGACGGCACTGCGTCGACCAGCGACACTGGGGCTGATTCCAGGGTGCCTCTGACCAATCCGTAACGGTCGCTCCGATTCAGCCGTGGTGAAATTGCTGGTGATCATTCTGATCATCGCCGTTCTCGGCATTCTCTCGTATCCAACGCTGATGGATCATCTCCACAAACGGGAACTCGATCGCTCCATGTATCAGGCGCGGGAGCTCTATATTGCGGCCTTCGACATGGCGACGGAAGGCGCTGCCAAGTTCGACGTGAATCGGGCCTGGCCCGGTGATTACGAAGTGACGGCGCTGGCGGACTACTGCACCAAGCTGATCCAGCACGGTTATGTTAAACCAGCCGATCTCCAGAATATCCTCAGTGGTCCGGGCGCGACCTGCACCGTAACCAATGGCCCGGGCGGAGTGACCCTGCGCGGCAAGAGTGCGCTCAAGATTTACAAAGTCAGGCGGGCGGATCCCTCGAACACGATCTTCGCGGCAAGTTCGAACTATGTGTACAACACGCCCTTGAATCCGGCGACTGCACCCTTCGGCGACAACGGTTTCGTCGTCGTCCGGAAGAGCGGCGATGCCGGCGTTTACCGCAAACAGCAGGCGACTCCGGCCGGCTTTGAAAACAATCTCACGAAATTTCAGACGGAGCCCGGAGTCGGAAAACTGCCGGGAGCAGGGGAGGCGAACGTGGTCGGCGACGGGACTACAGTGTTGACCGGTCCGCTGTAGGACTGACTTCGGCCTCAAACTCACCATCCGACACGCGCGTTCGGATTTTCGATTTCGGAAGCGCCGCGGCGACGGTGTGAATCACTTTCCCCTCCGCGTCCATGGTGATGCTGTAGCCGCGGCGAAGCGTCGCGTCCGGACCGAGGACACGCAGAATTCCCTCGACTCGCTGAAAACGCTGTTGCGCATTTTGTAACAACACTGGCGGCCGGGCGGCCAGGCGCCGGTGGAGATCGATCAAGTTTGCGCGCCGCAAAGTCAGCTCGCGTTTCGGATCGTGCGACTTCAGGGATTGCATCCGAGCCGAGAGCGAGGCGCGCGCGTCGGCGGCAAACTGCTTCAACCGGCGCCGCAACGATTCTGCGGCGAGATCGAGTTGCTGCTGGGCGCTGCGCAGCCGTTGCATGAGCTCGCGCGCGAGCGCGCGCTCGGAGACAGAGCGCAGCCGCGTCTGACTTTGGACGAGAAAGTTGCGCAGGTATTTCTGCAAACAATTCGCCAGTTCTGTGACGCGGCGTCCGAGTTCCAACGCATCAGGCACGATCAATTCGGCGGCGGCACTGGGCGTAGGTGCGCGCAAATCCGCCACGAAATCGGCAATGGTAAAATCAATCTCGTGACCCACTGCGCTCACGATTGGAATTGGCGAATGGAAGATGGCGCGTGCCACGATTTCTTCGTTGAACTCCCAGAGATCTTCGATGCTGCCGCCGCCCCGCGTGATCACGATCAGGTCCACCGGTTCCCAGGCTTCGTTCGGTGCGGAGAGCTCCTTGATCGCTGTCGCAATTTCCGCCGCCGCACCGCTGCCTTGCACGCGCACTGGGCTGATGATCACCGCCACGTTCGGCGACCGGCGCCGGAGCACGTTCAACATGTCGCGGATGGCCGCGCCCGAAGGTGAAGTAATGATGCCGATGCGTTTCGGAAATTTCGGCATCGGCCGTTTCCGCGCGGGATCGAACAGTCCTTCCGCGTCCAGTTTGCGCTTGAGCGCTTCAAACTTCGCCTGGAGCAGCCCTGCGCCTCGCGTTTGAATGATCTGGACGCTGAGCTGGTATTGGCCGCGCGCTTCGAAGACCGAAACGTTGCCGTAGACCTGGACCTGCGCGCCATCGGCGAGAGGCCGCGCATCTGGCGGCAAGGTGTTGCGAAAGATCACGCACGCGATCGCTGCGCGCTGGTCTTTCAGGGTGAAATACTGGTGTCCCGACGGATGCAGTTTGTAATTCGAGATCTCTCCCTGGACCCACACCGCGCCGAATTTTGTTTCGAGCGTGCCGCGAATCTGCCGCGTCAATTCACCGACCGTGAAAATTTTCGACGACGTTTGGAAGAAGTCGGCGGTCAGTTCCATGGCCGCTACAAGAGCTGGTCTTGGGCGCCATTGGGTAGCTTGAGCCCAAGCTTGCGATACGCATTCGGTAGCGCCACGCGCCCCTGCGGCGTTCGCTTGATGTAACCCTCCATGATCAGGTAGGGCTCGTTCACTTCCTCGAGCGTGCCCGCTTCTTCGCCCACCGCCACCGCAAGCGAGCTCAAGCCCACGGGCCCGCCATTGAATTTGTGGATCAAGGTCTCGATGATCCGCTTGTCCCATTGATCGAATCCGTCGCGGTCGATCTCGAGCATGGTTAGCGCGCGATCGGCCAGGTCCGCGGTGATTTTTCCGTCGGCTTTCACCTGCGCATAATCGCGGACCCAGCGCAAAAGATTGTTCGCAGTGCGCGGAGTGCCGCGGGTGCGCGCCGAGATTTCTGCCGCGCCCGCGGAGTCGATCGGCACGCCCAGCAATCCCGCGCTGCGGGTAATGATTTTGTGCATCTCTTCCGCGCTGTAATAGTCGAGCCGCGCAGTCATTCCGAAGCGCGAACGCAACGGCGCGCTCACCATCCCCGCTCGGGTCGTTGCCCCGATGAGGGTGAACTTCGGCAACTGAAGCCGGAGACTTCGCGCCTGCGGTCCCTGGTCGATGATGATGTCGAGCCGGTAATCTTCCATCGCCGGGTAAAGATATTCTTCGATTGTCGGCTGGAGCCGATGGATCTCGTCGATAAAAAGTACGTCGCCCTTCTCGAGACTGGTCAGCAATCCCGCGAGCTCTCCCGCTTTCTCGATCACGGGTCCGCTCGTGTTCTTCACATTCACGCCCATCGCGTTTGCGATAATGTTGGCCAGCGTCGTTTTGCCCAGCCCCGGCGGACCGCTCAAGAGAATATGCTCGAGTACGTCACCGCGTTTTTTCGCCGCTTCCACCAGTAGCTCCAGTCGTTCGCACACCTTCACCTGTCCGGTGAACTCGCTGAACATCGGGGGCCGCAGCGAGACCTCGAACACGGGATCTGGGTCAGGTGGCTTCATGCAGCTTTGCGCACCTCCAGATTCTTCGTCATGACCAATTCGGTCCCACGAGCCTTCAGGACGTAATCGACTTTATCGAACGCGGTTCGGATCAGATGCAACCCGAGGCCGCCCGGCTTGATCAGGTGATGCTCGCGGCCGCGCATGGTCGTGGAGCAGGTTTGCTTGCCGTAATCGCGCAGCCGCATTCGGACGCACCCACGCAGGCCTTCCAGCGAAAGCGAAATGAGCTGGTCGTCGCGCAGATGATACGCGTGCCGAATAATGTTGGTGCAGGCCTCGTCTACTCCCAGCACCATGAGCGTCCGTTCCTTCTCGGAAAACGGGTATCCATCGAGAAAGCCGCGCACGATTTTGCGCATCAGGGCGAGATTGCCCGTGTGGCTGGAGAACTCGACTTTCGTTTTTTTCATCAAACGCGGAACGCTGAACATATCCCGATGACACGATTTCGGAACCGAAAACTCGGTGGACAGCCCGAGAAACCATAGCTCTCTTTCGTCATGTGGAAATCATTGCTCGCCTCGCTCCTTCTTACGACAGCGGCTCTGGCGCAAGAAAATCCGAGCGCGTATGAGGCCCTGCGGGTGGTCGGGACGACCCTGAATCGCGAGATGATGAGCCGGGTGGTTTCCGTCTCCGGCGTTGACGGCGCTCCACAGCCGAGAACTTGGAAAATCGTCATTGATGATCGGCGCTCGGGTGGTTTGCACGAGTATACGGTGGAAGACAACCGGATCGCTTCGCAGCGCGTTCCCAACCGCTCGGTCACCGGCTCCACGCAAGGCGCGACGATTAACACCGCTCGTCTCAACCTTGATTCCACGGGCGCCTACTCGGTCGCGAGCCACACCGCCGAAACGTCTCACGTTACCTTTTCTTTCGTCAGCTATACCCTGCGGACGGACGACCGGGGGAATCCAACCTGGATCATCACCCTCGAGGATCGATCGAGGAAACCGCTTGGCACCATTCATATCAAGGCCAACGACGGCCGAGTCACGCGCGTCGAGGGCATGTATCAAGGCCGGAACATGGATCAGGTCGAAGAAGACACGGGAACGCACGCTGATAATCCCGAGGTCGATCCGGGCGATGACCCCGAGGACAACATCGTCAAACGAAACGTCAAGCGCCTCTTTCGAAAAACCAGGGACGAAGCGCACCACATCTTCGAGCGAACGAAGAGGTCGTTCAAGGATTTCGTTAACCGCTGGTAAGCGATCGCCTCTCCTTCGGGCTTCTTCTGATTCGGCCCGTATGAGAACATGAGGCGATGAATAGCACCGCGGATTCAAACAAGGAAATCTGGCCGGCTCTTCCTTTCTCGGAGTGGAAGGAAACCTGCGCCACCCTCCATATGTGGACGCAGGTCGTGGGCAAAGTGCGCCTCGCCTTATCGCCGTGGATCAATCACTCCTGGCACGTCACGCTTTATCTCACCGCGCGTGGCCTGACCACTTCACCGATTCCGTTCGGGCCCCGCGTCTTTCAGATCGACTTTGATTTTGTCGACCATCTGCTGCGAATCCAGACCGGCGAGGGCCCGGAGAAAATCGTCCCCCTCGCGCCGAAGTCCGTAGCCAGGTTTTACCACGAAGTGATGGAGGCCTTGCGTGAGCTCGATCTCCCGGTCCAGATCAACACAACACCCAACGAAGTCGATCCGGCGCTTCCGTTCGAGCAAAACGAGAAGAACTCTACTTACGATGCCAAATCCGCGAACCGCTTCTGGCGTGTCCTCTTGCAATGCGATCGCGTTTTCAAAAAATTTCGTGCCGGCTTTTGCGGCAAGTGCAGCCCGGTCCATTTTTTCTGGGGCAGCTTCGATCTCGCCGTGACCCGATTCTCCGGGCGGCGCGCGCCCATGCATCCCGGCGGCGTGCCGCACTTGCCCGATGCCGTGACGCGCGAAGCCTACTCGCACGAAGTCAGCAGTCTCGGCTTCTGGCCGGGCAACGAGATGATGCCCGATCCGATTTTTTATTCCTACGCCTACCCGCAGCCGGAAGGATTTCCCGAGGCTAAAGTGCTTCCTGCGGCCGCGTCTTTCAATGCGCAGCTCAAGGAGTTCGTGCTCCCGTACGAAGCTGTCCGCCAGTCCGCCTCGCCGGACCAGGCGATCCTCGATTTTGCGCGCACCACTTACGACGCCGCCTCGACCCTTGCCAAGTGGGATCGCGACGCGCTGATCGAAAACAAACCCGACTTGCATTCGCCGCGGCAACACCGGTAAGTTTCGCGCGATGCTTTTTATCGACGAAGCGACCGCCGAGCGGGGTGCCTGGCGCGCAGTGCCGAAAGGTTGGCGGCAACTCTACGGCGACTTCGATCGCCTTGGGGTCAGCGTCGAATGGCACGATTTCCAGACGGAACGTCCGCTCGATTGGGGACTGAGCTTTCATCCACGCAGCGTCGAGTTTTGTTTAAACATGGCAGGCCGCGGCGCCGTCGGCGCGCTTGACCAGGCTGATTACGTTTCCGGCAGCGCCGGTTACTACGCCTTGACGGACCAGCCGCTGCAGGCGTCGCGACAGGCGGGCGATCGCCATCAATTCGTCACCCTGGAATTTTCGCGCGAACATTTGCAGAAGCAGCTCGCGGATTGCGAGGCGGACCTCGACCGGCAACTACGCGCCGCGGTTTTCCCGGGAAAAGAACGTTCCATCGTTTCGACGGCTCGCCCCATGACGGCTGAGCAGCACCACGTCGTGTCCACTTTGTTGGAACCCCCCGTCTCGAAATCGGCGCAAAGTCTCTGGTACCAGAGCAAGGCGCTCGAGCTGATGGCGCATTTTCTTTTCACGCCGAAAGATCCCGAGCTGTTTTGCATGCGGCAGAAGCGGGTCGCCCGCGACCGCGTGGCCCGCACGAAAGAACTGCTCGCGCGTGATCTCGCGCATCCCCCGACTCTGGAAGTGCTGGGACGCGAAGTCGGCTGCAGTCCGTTTTATTTGAGCCGCAGTTTTTCGCGCGAAGTGGGACTGACCATTCCGCAGTATCTGCGGAAACTGCGGATGGAACGGGCAGCTGAGCTTTTGCGCATGGGGCATCACAACGTCACCGAGGCCGCGACCGAAGTCGGTTACGCGAGCCTGAGCCATTTCAGCAAAGCCTTCTGCGAAACAATCGGCTGCTGCCCCGTCCTTTACCCGATGGCAAAGAACGTCATCGAGTAATGGAGCCGGCGCGCCCTCCCGCCGCCTTGATGGCGCGTTTTTTCTCCAACCAGCGGCGCGATGGCGGGCCGGCTCCAATTCGAGAATAGTGAAGATCACCCGCGCCCTCATCTCCGTTTCGAATAAAAAAGGCGTGGCTGAGTTTGCGCGTGCGCTGGAGAAGCAGGGCGTCGATATCATTTCCACCGGCGGGACCGCGGAGTTATTGCGCAAAGAGGGGGTGCCGGTGCGCGACATCTCGAACTTCACCGATTTTCCCGAAGTGCTCGAGGGACGCGTGAAGACGCTTCATCCGCGGGTCCATGGCGGATTGCTCTACAAGCGCGGCGATCCTTTGCACGAAAAGCAGGCGAAAGAGTGCGGCTTCCAGCCGATCGATCTCGTGGTCGTGAATCTCTATCCGTTCGAAGCGACCGTTGCGAAACCGGGCGTCACGCTTGCGCAAGCGATTGAGCAAATCGACATCGGCGGGCCCTCAATGATTCGCAGCGCGGCGAAGAACTACGATTCGGTCACGGTTGTCGTTGACCCGGCCGATTACGATCTCGTCCTGGAAACGATGCGCGATCACGAGGGCGCGACGACTTTGAAGTTACGCGAGCGCCTCGCGATCAAAGCGTTTATCAAAACCTCTTCTTACGATCGCGCGATTGGGACATTCCTGAATCAGGAACAAACGACCGACGCGTCGTTCTCCCTCTCACTCCCACTCGTCACCCATCTGCGCTACGGAGAGAATCCGCACCAGACCGCCGCGCTTTATGGCGATTTCGACCAGCACTTCGAGAAGCTGCACGGGAAGGAACTTTCCTTTAATAACATTCTCGATATCAGCGCGGCCGCGAACCTGATCTCTGAGTTTAGCGAGCCGACGGTCGCCATTCTCAAACACACCAACCCGTGCGGCGTCGGGAGCGACCACGACCTGCGCCAGGCTTGGGAAAAAGCGTTTGCGACCGACAAGCAGGCGCCCTTCGGCGGCGTCATTATTTGCAACCGGCCGGTCGATGAATCGCTCGCGAAAGCGATCAGTGAAATTTTCAGCGA
Source organism: Verrucomicrobiota bacterium (assembly GCA_041167585.1). Classification (GTDB taxonomy): domain Bacteria; phylum Verrucomicrobiota; class Verrucomicrobiia; order Chthoniobacterales; family UBA10450; genus AV80. Next base: position 202,776 of record JBEEHV010000017.1, on the reverse strand, counting down.
AGTGATTATCGCGCCGGAGTTCGAAGCCGAGGCGCGCACCCTGTTCCAGAAGAAAAAGAACCTGCGGCTGATCCGGGCGCTCAAGCCGGCGACGCCGGAGAAGCAACCGCAGGATATTCGTTCCGTCGCCGGCGGATTGCTGGTGCAGGACAGGGATTCAGGAGAATTGACCGACTTGGCCTCGAAAGTGATCAGCGCGCGCGAGCCGACGGAAGCGGAGATGGCCGCGATGATCTTCGGCTGGCGCGTGGTGAAACATGTGAAGTCGAACGCGATTGTTTTCGCCGGCGCCGATCGGACCCTTGGGATTGGTGCGGGGCAGATGTCGCGCGTCGATGCATCGCGCATCGCGGTCTGGAAAGCGACCGAGGCGGGGTTGTCGCTCCTAGGCAGCGCAGTCGCGAGCGATGCTTTTTTCCCTTTTGCGGATGGACTGCTCGCCGCAGCCGACGCCGGCGCGACCTGTGCCATTCAACCGGGAGGCTCGGTCCGCGACGATGAAGTCATCGCCGCCGCCGACGATCGCGACATGGCGATGATCTTCACCGGAGTCCGGCACTTTCGGCACTGAGTCCATTCCCGCGAGGCTGATCGGAAATGAAATGGCTGATCCGTGAAGCGAACGCGGAGGCCGATTGGCTGACCGGGATCTGGCCGATCTTTCGCGAGATCGCTCAGGCAGGCGAGACGTATACGGTTGCGCCGGACATCGACGAAGCGAGCGCCCGAGAACAATGGATGTTGCCCGCGCCAGCCGGAGTTTTCGTGGCCGTCGATGAGCAGGACGATGTGATTCTCGGCTCATCAGTCGTGAAACCGAATCAGCAGGCGCTAGGCGGACACGTGGCTAACGCCGGTTTCATCGTTGCGAGCAGTGCCGCGGGCCGTGGCGTTGGTCGCGCGCTGGCCGAGCACGCCATCGAGTGGGCGCGCCGGGAAAAATTTTCTGCCATGCAATTCAACTTTGTGGTCAGCACGAACGCCAACGCGATTGCGCTTTGGAAGAGCTTGGGGTTTTCCATCGTGGGAACCTTGCCGCAGGCGTTCCAGCACCAGGGACTCGACCGGAAAGTGGATGCATTCGTCATGCACCGCTTTCTGTGAAATGCGTTCGCGATTCGTCTTAGCCGATCGCGCTGCGGGATTTGCGCAGGATCGATCCCTGCACGACGACGCCGATGAGCACGAGGGCCACGAACAGGACCACCGCGCCGGTTTGCGGCAGGACAATCCCGTTCCTGATGAGATGAGCTCCTTCCACGGAAGAGAGAAGAATCAGCACCCAATCGAAGAGAGCCAACAACAGGAGCGCGCCGACGATTCCGCCGATGACGAAAATGATTCCGCGGTAATGCGAGTAATCGACGAAGAACGCCGCGAGCAGGGCCGAAGCCAGTCGTCCCCCCGCGACAAATCCCGCGATGGCGATGGCAAATTTTTGGAGCATGATCGCCAGCAGCGCACCGAGAATGCCGAGGCCTCCCGCGATCAACAAAGTCGTCCAGATGGGCGGATCGCGCATGAAGTAGGCCGCGACCTCGATACCGACCGCGAACCCGAGCGCCGCGACAAAGAGCCAGAAAAGTTTTCTCCCGAAAAGCAGGATCGCCGCCCCGACGATGATACCGATCATCGGAACCGAGAAGTTCGCCGGCAGATTCATCGAGCAATCATCTCACGCGAGTTGGCATGTCATCCCGAGCCGGCAGACGGCGAGGGATCCCACAGGCGCACATTCGATCACGCTAACGGCGGTTTGCGTGACCGATACCGTTTGCGGGATCCCTCGGCGCGCTGCGCCAGCCTCGGGATGACACGCTACCGGTAGGTTCATTTCTTTTTCATCATCTCGTCCCGCTTCGCCTTGAATTCCGTCCCCGGTTTCCACTCGGGATATTTGTCGCCGTTCGCGACCTGGTAACCGACTTCGAAAAGCAGGACGGCGTCGTCCGCCGCGCCCGAGAGATCCCACGCCGGATCCACCTGATCGGAAGGCTGATGGTAATGCTTCGCAATATATTCGTTCCGCTTCTCCATTCCAAATTCCGGCGGTTTGCCGATGACCTCTTTGCCGGTCCCCGGATAAAGCGACGGCACTCCAAGCTTGGAGAATTCGAAATGATCCGCGCGGTAAAAGCTGCCTTTCTCGGGCTGGCTGTTCGGTTTCAAGACGCGGCCATGGCGCGTGGCCGCATCGCCCAGCATGTCATCAAGGGTCGAGTTGCCGTCGCTCGTGTCTTCAATGTCGGTGGTTTTTCCCCAAGCGGCCGCCCCATCGACGTTGATATCCGCCAGAGTTTTTTCGAGCGGATAGAGCGGATTGTTCGCGTAGAACTTCGCGCCGAGCAGGCCGGACTCCTCCGCGGTCGGCGCCATCACCAGGACCGAGCGTTTCGTCGCCGCCGGCAATTTCATGTGCGCCTTCGCGATTTCGAGGATGGTGGCGACACCCGAGGCGTTATCCAGCGCGCCGTTAAAAATCTGGTCGCCCTTCAACTCCTCATGCCGCCCAAGATGATCCCAGTGCGCCGTGTACATGATCCATTCGTCCTTCAATTTCGGATCGCTGCCCTCGATCTTTCCGACCACGTTGCGCGATTTGAATGAGCGCACCGTTTGTTTCAAATCGAAGTTGGCTTTGGCCCCGATCGTCACGGGGCGGAACTCTTTGGACGTCGCGGCTTTCTTCAACGCGTCGAAATCCTTGCCCGTATCCGCGAACAATTTCTTCGCGACGTCCAGCGTGATCCACGAACGCACCGGGACCGCATCCATGTTCTTGTTCGCGGCATCGATCTCGAAGTTCTCCTTGGCCCAGCTCGTCATCACGACCGAGTACGGATAAGCGGCCGGTTCCCTCTCGTGGATGATCACCGCCGCGGCCGCGCCTTTTTGCGCTGCTATCTCATATTTGTAGGTCCAGCGTCCGTAGTAAGTCATGGCGCGGCCCTTGAACATTTTCGGGTCGAGCTTCGTCGGGTCGGCCGGGTCGGGAATCGGCGGGTCGTTGATCAGCATCACGATCGTTTTGCCGCGGACATCGACGTCTTTGTAATCGTCCCAGCCGTACTCCGGCGCGACGATGCCGTAACCGACGAAGACGATATCGCTGTTCTCCACCTTAACCTGCTGCTGCAACTGCGCGGAGGACGCGACGTAATCGTCCGGAAATTTCAGGGTCGTCGTGTTATCGCCGATCTTGAAGGTAGCTGTCGGTGTAGTGGTAATGCCGGCGAGCGGAACTTCCTGCGTGTAAGTGCCGTTCGGATTACCCGGCTTCAAGCCAAGGGCTTTGAATTGTTCCGTGAGGTATTTGACCGTGAGCTCTTCCCCTTTCGAACCCGGCGCGCGCCCTTCGAACTCATCCGAGGCGAGGACCTTGATGTGTTTGAGCAGGTCTGCGGCGTTGATGGAATCGCTGGCTGCTTTCGGTGGCAGAGCAGGGGGCTCGGCGGCAAAGGCGGCGCCGCTAAGAACCGAAGTGATGAGAAGGCTAAGTAGGAGTTTCATATTTTTGTCTCTGTCATCCTGAGCGAAGTCGAAGGATCTCTGACCATTCCGTCGCCGCGCGGCTAAATAGTTAGAGATTCTTCGACTGCGTTTCGCGTTCGCGAAACTTCGCTCAGAATGACAAGGATAGAATCGTGCGAAAGCGCTCGTTCACGCTTGGCTTGAAAGGAAAACGACCGCCTACCTCAAAATACTTGGGAATGTCTCTATTCGACCGCCTACTTGGCCTCCGTCGGAGGCGGAGCTGACTTGGTCTTATCCGTGGCGCTCGTGACCCCAATCTTCTTCAGAAACGGTTGCACCGATTGTTTCCGGCCCAGGAACTTCTCGATCGACTCCGTGATGTCGCGCGAATCTCCAGGCTCATAAATATCGCGGCGCAAACGCAGACCGGCCTGCTTATCGAGGTAACCATCCTTTGCGGATTCGAAGACAGTTGCCATATCGGCCGCGATGGCATCCGCCCAGGCGTAGCCGTAATAACCCGCGTCGTATCCATTCAGGTGACCGAAATAGGTCACGAACGTTGTCTCCGGCGCCAGCGGCAGGAAAACCTTTTCCAGGATAGGATTGGAGACCGCGACACAATCGTAGGGTTTGTCTTCCGGGTGCGGAGCGTGCAAGGCAAGATCGAGTGAGGCCATGGCAAACTGACGCCGATAATAGGTGCCCGCAGTGGCCAGCTTCGCGTCATTCATTTTCGCGATCGTCTCCGCCGGGATCTTTTTCGCGGGATCAATGTAATCGGCCGCGAAGGTATCGAGCACCTTCTTGTCCCAGACCCAATTTTGCAGCATTTGCGAAGGGGCTTCGACGAAATCGCCCGGCACGTTCGTACCCGAGAAGCGGGCGAATTTGGCCCGCGTCACGATCGTGTTCAACGCGTGGCCGAACTCATGGAAGAGCGTCTCGACGTCGTTGTGGGAAAGGAGCGAGGGCTTGCCTTCGCTCGGCGGTGGGAAGTTACAAAGCAGCGCCACCGTTGGCCGCTGATATTTTCCGTCGGGCAAAAGCTTGCCGCCGATGATTTCAAACTCGGCGAAGTGATTGAATTTCCCTTCGCGCGGAAACATATCGAGATAGAACATCCCGAGCGGCTCGCCGCTGGCGGAGTCGGACACGACATAGAGCTGGAGATCGTCGATCCATTTTTGTGGGACGGCGATTTTCTCAAACTTCAGGCCGAAGATGCTCTGGTAGATATTGAACATCCCCTCCAGCGTTTTCTGGAACGGGAAATAGGCGCGCAACGCTTCGGTATCGACCGCGTATTTCTGCTTTTTGACCTGGTTGTTGTAATAGCGAAAATCCCAGACGCTGATCGTAGCCTTTGGATCTTTCGTGTCCGCCACCTTCAGCTTCCGCATTTCCTCGATCTCGGCCGCGAACTTCGGCTGCGTTCCAGCGATGAGGTCGTTGATATATTTTTCAGCGCCGGCGGCCGACTTCGCCATTTTGACTTCGGTCTGGTAATCGGCCCACGATTTGTAGCCGAGGCGAAGCGCGATCTTGTTCCGCAGCGCGAGCATCTGATTCAGGACCGCGACGTTTTTCTCCTTGGCCATGCTGTCGTGGACCAGGTAGAGGCGCTTGCGCACCGCCTCGCTTTTGGCGTTCTCCATCACGGCGATGTTTTGCCACGTCACGTTCGCCTTCACCGTATAAGCGTCGTCGCCGGTTTTGATCCCGGGTGAGGCAAGGAAACTCTCCGGCACACCGTCGAGCTCGGCTTTGGTGAAGACCACGGGCGCCTGCACCTCGACGATGTTTGAATCGAAATCGGTGCCGAGCTTGGAAAGTTCCTTGCGGAGTTTTTCCACCTCCTGGCGCTTTTCCGGGGCAAGCTCGAGGCCGGCGCGGCGATAATCGCGCAACGTTTCCTTGAGAAGCTTGGCGTCTTCCCCGGCGAGTTTTGGTTTTGTCGCCTCGAACGCTTTGACCGCCTTATAGACGTCTTCCCGGTAATCCACGCCCACGGCCCAATCCTGAAATGCTTTTATCGCGTTTTCCGCGGCGTTGCGCATGGCTGCGTTCGGATTCGTTTCCTTGATGATGGTCGCCTTGTTGGCCGCGATCCGAGCCTGATACCCGAGATCATCGAGCGCGACGATCGTGCTCCGGAAAGTCACTTTGGTGAGGTCTTGCGAGCCGATTTTGTCGAGCGCGGCGTTAGCGGTGGCGATCGCGTTTTTCACCAAAGCCTCGACGGCTTCCGGCGTCTGCTCCCAATCGGGTAGCGTAAGAATGGAATTCGCTTTCGCGGCCGCGTCGCGGAAGGAGTCGGCGGTTTTCAGTTCATCGGCCGCACGAACATTCAGACCGAAGCCGCAAAAGAGGAGCGCGAGAAGGAGTGTTTTCATAAAGCGAGAAGCGGAAGCGGGAACATGTTGGAGAAGCGCTGACGGGTAAAGTGGCTTTTCCCGGTAGGGACAGCGCGCTGCGCTGTCCAAGGTTCGCAACGGCGTTCGGGCGCGCCGAGTTTCCCAGCTCGCGGACGCCGCAGCGCGGCGTCCCTATCTTTGCGGAAGCCGCAGTGTCATGCGATGAGATCGCGGCGCCATGCAACCTTACGTCGAGAAATTCCTCCTCGCGTTTATCCCGCTCTTTGTCGCGATCGATCCAATCGGGCTGGTCGCGATTTTTCTTGGGCTCGGTGGCAACGCGGACCCACCCCGCCGACGGAAGGAGGGGATGCTGGCCCTGATTACGAGCCTGGCCGTCGCCATCGGTTTCATTTTCCTCGGCAAACTAATCTTTCGCGCTCTCGGAATCACGGTAGGGGATTTCCAAGTGGCTGGCGGCTTGATCCTGCTCGGCATCGCGGTGCGCGAGTTATTGGATTTGAGTGGGCATAACCGCTATGCCGGCGAAGCTTTTGGCATTGTTCCGCTCGGCATGCCTTTAATTGCGGGCCCGGCCTTGCTCACCGCGCTTCTTATCCTGGTCGACACGGTCGGGATCCTTTTCACTGTCCTCGCGCTGCTGGTGAATCTGCTCCTGGTCGGAATTGGATTTCGCTACGCCGATCACTTCACGCGCTGGATGGGACAACAGGGTTTGAGGGGCGTCTCGAAATTGATTTCGCTTTTGCTCGCCGCCATCGCCGTGAGTTTGATCCGGCGCGGCTGGCAAACCGTCTAGGCGCGACGCCTAGAACTGGCCGGTCCGCAACATCACCAGCGTGCAGCCTTCGATCACCTCGATGCCGGCTTCCTCCGCCTTTTGAGCCAACGCGCTGTTCTCCGCGCCGGGATTCATGATGATGCGACGCGGCTTCACGCCGATGATCTCTGGAATAAGCGGAGTCGAGCGCGATTCGCCAAGGTAGAGGGTCACCGTGTCGATCGGACCGGGCGCCTCGGAAATCTTCGGGTAACACTTTTCCCCAAGGATTTCGTCGAAGGCGGGATTGACCGGTAGAGTGCGGTGGCCGTATTCGTGCAGCAGTTCCAGCGCTTTGAACGCGTAACGGTCCGGCTTCGGCGAAGCCCCCAGGACGGCGACAGTTTCGGTGGTGCGAGGCGCGCTCATGCTCTCTGAATCGGAGTTCGCCACCCGAAAAGCTGCCCGCACCATCAAAAACACGAGAAGGCATGTCATCCCGAGCCGCCCAGACGGCGAGGGACCCCACAGGCGATCTTAATGCACACTAATCAGCTGACGCATGTTCGGAAGTCCACACTTCGTAGACCGCGTAAGCGAACTCGTGTGATTACAAGTGCGACTGTGGGATCCCTCGCCGTCTGCGCGGCTCGGGATGACATGTTTTCGCAAGCGCACTCGCGGATCCGGATCCGAAGACCCGCGGCACCTCATTCATCCACACGTATTGACACCGGGGAGCCCCTTGTTACTATCCTCGCTCTTATGAGATTCCCTCTGGCGTTGACCACCAAGATCGCCGCCTACATCATCACGCAGAAGCTGCGCCGGACCGACAAGTTCGCCACCGTCCTGCAACTCGAGCCGCTCCATACCTGCAACCTGACCTGCACCGGCTGCGGCCGCATTCGCGAGTATTCGACCTCGCTCAAGGACATTCTGCCCCTAGAAGATTGCCTGAGCGCAGCCGCGGAGTGCAACGCGCCCATGATCTCGATCTGTGGCGGCGAGCCGCTGATTTACCCTCAAATCGAAGCCCTGGTCGAAGGCCTGCTGGAGCAGAAGCGGATCGTTTACATCTGCACCAACGCGATGTTCATGCGCAAAAAAATGCGCGAATGGCTCAGCTCACAGTTCGCGAGCCGCCCCGATTTCGTAGGCGAAAAGCTTTCCGCACTGATCGCGGCCGGTCTGGTCAGCGAGAAAGACGCCGAGACCGTTCGTCAGGGGCCCAAAGATCCTGCGAAGCCCACGATCGGTCCCAGCCGATGGATGTATTGGAACGTTCACCTCGACGGACTGGAGCGGACGCACGATCTCATCGTCGAGCGGGAAGGCGTTTTCAAAGAATGCATTCTGGCCATGAAAATGGCGAAGCTGCTCGGTTACCAGGTCGCCACGAACACGACGATCTATAAGGAAACCGACATGGGTGAGATCGAGCAGATGTTCGATTTCCTCTCCGACCTGGGCGTGGACGGCCACACCATTTCTCCGGGCTACGAATACGACGCGGCCAAGAAAGACATGATCAAGCGGCTCAACCTGCAGCCGGAAAATTTCTTTCTCACCCGCAAGATGACGATCGAGAAGTTCAAGAAGATCGAGGAATGGATGGGCAAATACACGCTCTTCGGCACCCCGATTTATTTCGAGTTTCTCGCCGGCAAACGCGACTTGAGCTGCTCAGCCTGGGCGATTCCAACCCGCAACATCCGCGGTTGGAAGGGGCCCTGCTACCTCATGACCGATGCGCACTATTCGAGTTACGCCGAGCTGCTCGAGAAGGTGGAGTGGGAAAAATACGGGGTCGAAAATGGCGTCGTGAAAGACAGCCGCTGCGAGAATTGCATGGTCCATTGCGGATACGAGCCGACTGCGAGCCTGGGTCGGAACGCGCAACGCGGAGACACGTGGAAAAATGTCCGGTTCAATTTTGGCGCGAAACCGAAGCCGACCGGTCTTGGCAGCGAGATCGCGGCTTACAACGGCGTCACCTCGGGTAACGGACATCTGACGGGCAAACGCGCCGAAGTCGCCGCCCAAGCTTCCTAGGTCGCAAATGCCCTCGTCCTCCGCGAAACTTGTCGCGCTGCCGAGCGCTTCCGATCCGATTCATCCCACGGAAGCGGCGCAGATAGAAGAGGCGATCGCGCGCGCACAGGGAAACCTGCTTCGTCAGCAGCATCCCGATGGCCATTGGTGCGGCGAGTTAATGGTAGATAGCACGCTTTGCTCCGATTTCGTCACCTACATGCATTGGCTCGGGGAAGTAGACGACGTCCTCCAGCAGCGCTGCGTTCGCCACATTCTGAAACGGCAGCTGCCGGACGGCGGCTGGAATATTTATTTCGACGGCCCGAGCGAAGTGAACGCGTCGGTCAAGGCGTATTTCGCGCTGAAACTGGCGGGGTATTCGGCCGACCTGCCGCTCATGCAGGAAGCGCGCGCCAACATCCTGCGGCTCGGCGGTATTCCGAAGATGAACACCTTCAGCAAGCTCTACCTTGCGCTGCTGGGCCAGTTCCCGTGGCAATATCTTCCTTCCATTCCGGTCGAAATGATTCTGCTGCCGAAATGGTCGCCGTTTAACATTTACAAGATGTCGTCGTGGAGCCGGGCCATGCTCATCCCGCTCGCGATCATCAATCATTTCAAGCCGACCCGCGAGTTGCCGGGATTGAAGCAGCTTCACGAGCTCTATCCGCTCGGGACGGAGCACAAGGATTTCACCCTCCCGCGCGATCCGCGGTTCTTCGCCTGGCGGAATTTTTTCCTGCGAGGCGATCACGCGCTGAAGTTAATTTCGAAACTCGGCTGGCGGCCGATGCGGCGCCGCGCGCTCGAGGAAGCCGAACGTTGGATGCTCGAACGCATCGGCGAGGGGAGCGACGGGCTCGCGGCGGTCTTCCCGGCGATGCTCAATTGTCTCATCGCGCTGCGCGCTCTTGGCTACTCGCCGAAACATCCCGTGTTCGAAAAAGCCGTCCAGGATTTCGCCGGCCTTTTCGTGGACGATCCGGAGGATTTTCGCATTCAACCTTGTCTCTCGCCCGTGTGGGATACGGCCATCAACATCATCGCGCTGGCGGAATCGGGTGTGCCGGCGGACGACCCGGCGCTGGTGAAAGCGGCGGAATGGCTGGTGAGCAAAGAGGTCCGGCTGCGGGGAGATTGGGCGGTCAATAATCCGCACCTCGATGGGAGCGGCTGGGCGTTCGAATACAACAACGTTTATTACCCGGACACCGACGATACGGCGATGGTCCTAATGGCTTTGCGATTGGTCCGGCCTAACGAGCCCAAGGCGCTAGGCGATCTTTTCGGGCGCGCGCTCGCCTGGCAATTGAGTTTTCAATGCGGCGATGGCGGCTGGGCGGCGTTCGACAAGGAAATCACGCAGCACTGGCTCGAGGACATGCCGTTCGCCGATCACAACGCGATCCTCGATCCGACCTGCAGCGATCTGACCGCGCGCACGCTGGAGCTGTTCGGTTACATCAATTTCGATTCGAAAGATCGTTCCGTGCGCGACGCGGTGCAGTACCTGATCGATACGCAGGACGACGACGGTTCGTGGTACGGCCGTTGGGGCGTGAATTACATTTACGGCACGTGGCAGGTGTTACGGGGATTGCGCGCCATCGGTGAAGACATGACGCAGGATTGGGTTCTCCGCGGACGCGATTGGCTGGAGAGCTGCCAGAACGAAGATGGCGGCTGGGGTGAAACGTGCGCGTCGTACGAGAGCGCGGTGCTGAAAGGTAAAGGCGATAGCACGGCGTCACAAACTTCCTGGGCGCTCATGGGCATTTGCGCCTGCGGCGATCTGGATCGGTCGAGCGTGCAACGCGGCCTCCACTATTTGTTGTCCACGCAGCGAGCCGACGGCGCCTGGGACGAACCGCAAATCACCGGGACAGGTTTCCCGCGCGTCTTCTATCTCAAGTACGACATGTATCGGCAGAATTTTCCGCTCCTCGCGCTTGCGACCTACCTCAATTATCGAAGCGGGCTTGGTCATTACCCGAGCTATTACCGCTGCGGGGAATGAGCGTTCGTTCCGCGCCGAAACGCGGAGCGATGTGGCGCTGTCCGGATTGCCGTCGGCAATTTGCGAATAGGAATCAATCGCACGCGTGCGGCAGATATACGCTCGCTTCTCATTTCGAAGGGAAGTCGGCGAGCATCCGCCCGATTTTTAATAAGCTGCGGCGTGTCGCCGAGGAAAACGGCCCGATCAAAGTCCTGCCGGAGAAAACGAGAATAGCATTTCAAGTGCGGATGAGCTTTGCCGCATTCGTGATTCGGCAAAATTGGATCGACGGACACGTTATCCTGGCACGCCGGCTGGAGAACAAACGCTTTCGGCGCATCGAAACGTTTTCTCCGCGAAATCATCTGCACGCCTTTCGTTTCGAGAGCGTCGATGATGTCGATGCCGAAGTCGCGGCCTGGTTTGCCGAAGCCTATCAGGTCGGCGACCAGCGGCATCTGGCGTGAGGCGATTGACGCGCCCCGTTCCCGGCGAGACATTGGCGATTATGGCCTACGAACTACCGAAACTCCCTTACGCCTACGATGCGCTCGAGCCGCATATCGACGCGCGCACGATGGAAATCCATCACACCAAGCATCACCAGACTTACATCACCAACGTCAACAACGCCCTCAAGGACAAGCCCGAGCTCGCGTCGAAGTCGGTCGAGGATCTGATCAAGGATCTCAACGCCGTGCCGGAAGAGATTCGCACGGCCGTGCGCAACAACGGCGGCGGACACGCCAACCATTCGTTCTTTTGGAAGATCATGGGACCCGGTGCCGGCGGCGAACCGAGCGGCAAATTAGCGGACGACATTAAATCCACCTTTGGCAGCCTGGATGGCTTGAAAGAGAAAATGGGCGCGGCCGGTGCGGGCCGATTCGGCAGTGGCTGGGCCTGGTTGATCAAGAACAAGAGCGGCAAGCTCGAAGTCGTCTCCACGCCGAACCAGGACAGCCCGCTTATGGACGGCAATACGCCGCTGCTCGGCATCGACGTCTGGGAGCACGCCTATTATCTCAACTATCAGAACCGCCGGCCCGATTACCTCAAGGCGTGGTGGAACGTGGTGAATTGGGACGAGGTCGCAAAGAACTACTAGGCGACACCGCGCTCGCTCTTCCGGAGCGGCGGTCTGTGACCGCCGTTGGGCAGCGTTCGGCGGACGAAGAGCGCGGCTACAGGAATGGCTTACCTCAACGACAATTATCTCAAGCTCCAGGCGGGTTATCTCTTTCCCGAGATCGCCCGGCGGGTCCGGGAGTTTTGCGAAGCGAACGCTGATGCCGCGCGGCGTTTGATCCGCTGCGGGATCGGCGACGTAACGGAACCGTTGCCGCCGGCGGTCATTGCGGCGATGCATCACGCGGTGGACGAGCTCAGCGTCCGGGAAACGTTTCGCGGCTACGGACACGAGCAGGGGCTCGAATCACTTCGGGAAAAGATCGCGGCGCACGACTATCGCGCGCGAGGCCTCGAAGTCGCCGCGGACGAGATCTTCATTTCCGAGGGATCGAAATCCGATTGCGGATACATCCTCGATATTTTTGGCGCTCAAAACCGGATCGCGATCACCGACCCGGTTTATCCGGTCTACGTCGACACCAACGTCATGGTGGGCCACACGGGCCGCGCGAACGAGTCCGGCCGTTATGAGGGAATAACCTATTTGCCGTGTCGCCCCGAAAACGGCTTCGTCCCTGAACCGCCGGCCGAACGAGTCGACATCGTCTACCTCTGCTTTCCCAATAATCCGACCGGCGCCGTTGCTTCCCGCGCGCAACTGACGCGCTGGGTCGAGTATGCGCGGGAACACGAAGCGATCCTTCTTTTCGACGCCGCCTACGAGGCCTACATCGGCGATCCGGAGATTCCGCGCTCGATCTACGAAATTCCCGGAGCCCGCGAATGCGCGGTGGAGTTTCGCAGCTTCTCGAAGAATGGCGGATTCACGGGAGTGCGGTGCGGGTTCACCGTCATGCCGAAGACGCTGCTCGCTCGTACGGCTGACGGGCGCCAACTTCCGCTCCATGCGCTCTGGCATCGCCGCTGGAGCACAAAAGCGAACAGCGTGAGTTATCCGGTGCAGCGCGGCGCGGAGGCCATCTATTCTGAAGAAGGCGAAAGCCAGGTGCGCGGGTTGATCGATCACTATATGGGCAATGCGCGGATCCTGCGCGAGGCGGCGGAACGTGCCGGACTCGAAGTTTACGGCGGTGCGAATGCTCCCTACATCTGGGTTCGGACCCCATCCGGCCTGACGAGCTGGGAGATGTTCGATCGAATGCTGCAGGAAGTGAACGTGGTCATCACGCCCGGCAGTGGCTTCGGCTCGTGCGGCGAAGGGTTCTTTCGCATCTCTGCTTTTAACAGCCGCGAGAACGCCGAGGAAGTGGCGCGGCGCATTCAGGCTTTGGCCTAGGTGAATCGGCGCTCCGTCGCGCGATGGAATTTTGCACCCGCTCTCGGGCAGGGCGGTCTGTCATCGAGCGGCCGAGCGCTCGATCGACTACTTGTTCTCGCAGTCGACGCTCGTTAATTTTCCAGTAGAGAGTAAACATCGTGTCGGCCACCACCAAAAATCTGCCGCAGCTCTATCGCTTTTGTTTCCTGATGACCGGCGATACGGCCAAGGCGAAAGAAGCGTTTCAAGACACCGTGCGCGAAGCCGCCTTGCGCACCGCGCGCGACGAACCGCCGACCGATCGCCTTTGGTTTTTTCGGGACGCGCGATGGCGTTGCATCGCGTTGTGCGAAGCGGGCATTCAAGCCGAGCCCGGCACGCTCGAAGAAGCGGATGTCTCACCCGTCGCACCCAGACAAATCGAGCAACTGGATCCGGACCAGCTCGGCGTTTGGATTTCGACGGCGCCCGATCCACAGCGCACGGCGCTTGCGCTGTTCTATCTCGACGAGTTCACCTTGCGGGAGATGCTCGACCTTCTCGAAATCAAAAAGACGCCTGAGCTCGCGGCCTTGATCGTGAGCGGGCGCCGTCAATTCCAGGCGTGGCTCGACGCGACCACGCCCTACGAAGAACCTTACGATGCCAGCCAAATCTGATCCGCTGCTTGGGTGCGCTCCGATCACGGAAAAGCCGGGGATGGATCGCGCGATGCGCGTTGCGATTAACCGGGCGCGCCAGGGGAAAGGCGCCATCGCGTTCTCGAATCAGCAGGCGTTTGATGGGGCGATCGCGAAAGTCGTTGCCGCGATTCCAGTCGATGCGCATATCGCGGAATGGTTCGCGAACGAGAGCCTGATTCCGCTCGCGAAACCGCCTTGGAAAAAAGTCCTGCTCAACCCCGTCGTGCTCTCGATCGCCATGGCGTTCGCGGTCATCGGCGGCATATTCGCCTACCGCGTCCATGAACATTTGCGGGATTTTCCCGGGGCGGATAAGGCGCGACGTCTTCTTTCGGTCGCGGCCTCGAATCGGTCTGTTCTGCTCGATCCGCTCAAGACGGATGCGGGCGCGTTGAGCGATTTGTTTTTCATGAAATACCGGCTTGAGCATTACGATGTCCCGCCGGAGTTCGCCGAATTCAAGACCCTGGGCAGCCGCGTTTTCGACGACGACGAAGTCCGCGGCGTGGCGCAGATCTGGATTGTGGAGAAACGAATGCAGCTCTTCCTTTTTCCGGCCGAAAGGGATCCGAAGGACGGGAGCGTGACCGACTTTTCCGACTGGCGTTTTGTGGAACTCGAGGGATGGACCGGTGCGGTGCAGCAGCGGAGCGGCGTTTGTTTTATGGCGGTGATCCGCGGCCGGGAAAAAGATCTGGAACCCTATTTGGTGAAGAAGAAGCAGTGACCGAGTGGCGATAGCGGACTAGGCGTTGACACAGGGAAGGGGCGGCGTTCAATTTGTCGCGCAACGCCAGGGTAGCTCAGCGGTAGAGCAGCCCCGAAAGCCTTCGGGGTTGGTCATCGATGGGAAATGCTGGCGATGGTTGGTGAAATTAACTGCCAGGGTAGCTCAGCGGTAGAGCAGCCCCGAAAGCCTTCGGGGTTGGTCATCGATGGGAAATGCTGGCGATGATTGGTGAAATAAACTGCCAGGGTAGCTCAGCGGTAGAGCAGGGGACTCATAAGCCCTTGGTCGGGAGTTCAATTCTCCCCTCTGGCACTTCTTGGCATGGCTTGGGTCTACATCCTCCGCGGATCTTCCGGGCGGCACTATATCGGTTCGACCGCGGACTTTGACGCTCGATTCGCGCAACATCTGCGCGGCCACACCGCGACTACCAAACGGCTCGGGGATCACCTTGAAGTGGTGGCCAAGAAGGAAGTCTCCACTCTTGAGGAGGCGCGGAGAATTGAACGTGCCCTGAAGCGGAAGAAAAATCCCACACTCGCAATTTATTACTTGCAGCGTTAGAGCAGCCCCGAAAGCTTTCGGGGTTGGTCGGGAGTTCAATTCTCCCCTCTGGCACTTCTTGGCATGGCTTGGCTCTACATCCTCCGCGGATCTTCCAGGCGGCACTATATCGGTTCGACCGCGGACTTTGACGCTCGGTTCGCGCAACATCTGCGCGGCCACACCGCGACTACCAAACGGCTCGGGGATCACCTTGAGGTGGTGGCCAAGAAGGAAGTCTCCACCCCACTCGCAATTTATTACTTGCAGCGTTAGAGCAGCCCCGAAAGCTTTCGGGGTTGGTCGGGAGTTCAATTCTCCCCTCTGGCACTTCTGAGCAATTCAAGCAGATGACCGAGCGCTATCTCGAAGACTTGCACGTCGGCGATCGGTTTGAATCGGACGCTTTTGAAGTTACGGAGGACGGGATTATCGCATTCGCGCGAGCCTTCGATCCGCAGCCGTTTCATCTCGACGTGGAGGCGGCGGAGGAAAGCGTATTCAAAGGTCTGGCCGCGAGCGGGTGGCACACGGCGGCGATGTCCATGAGATTATTCGTTACCGGCGGCCTGAAGCTGGCGGGCGGTTCGGTCGGATTGGGCGTGGATGAATTGCGCTGGCCGCGACCGGTAAAACCAGGCGACACCCTCCGGCTGCAGACCGAAATCATGGAAGTGCGCCCTTCGAAATCGAAGCTCGATCGCGGCATAATTCGCATCCGGAATGTGACGACAAATCAACGCGGCGAGGTCGTGCAGACATTCCTGGCTTCGGTTCTCGTGCGTCGCCGAGTCGGAAAGTAATTGGTAGGGACGCCGCGCTGCGGCGTCCGAGCGGTTCTTGAACTTGCCAATGCATTCGGACGGCGCAGCGCGCCGTCCCTACCGGTCAACCTTCTCCACCGCCATCCGTTTGCAGCCGGCGAGATCCAGTTTACCCGAGGCCAAAACAGGAATCGCTTCGCAACGGCAGACCACCCTCGGAATCCACAGGTTCGGAACACCGATCTCGGAGAGCGCCGTTCGCACGCGTGGCAGATCGATCTCCACGCTGCTCAAAAGCACGAGCGCTTCCCCTTTCGCTTCATCGGTCACCCCCACAATGGCGATAACGCGCTCCGCTTCATCCGGCGTGTGCAGCACGCAGTTGATCTTTTGCTCGATGGTTTCGTGCGGCACCATTTCTCCGCCAATTTTCGAGAAGCGCGAGAGCCGGCCTTCGATGTAGAGAAACCCGTCCTCATCGAACCGCCCGATGTCGCCCGTCTTAAACCAGCCCTCGCGCAAGACTTCCGCGCTCTTTTCGGGCGCACCGAGGTAGCCTTCGAACACGTTCGGGCCGCGGAGCCAGAGCATGCCGGTATCGTGCAGGGAAAGTTTCTCGTCGGTGTCGGGATCGCGAATTTCCGCGGCCATCCCCGGGAGAAGTTTGCCGGTGGACCCGCGCCGGTTCGTCGGTTGGACGGTCTCGCCCGCTTTTGCCGTTGGCGGCGGCATGTTAACGCTGGCCACCGGTGAAGTCTCGGTGAGTCCATATCCCTGCAAAACTTCCTTGCCGAAACGCGCCGTGAAGGCCTCCGCCAATTCGTCGGACAACTTTTCCGCGCCAGTGACGAGGAGCCGCAGGCTGCGCAGTTGGGCTGGCTCCGCTTTTCGCAAATACGCGCGCAAAAACGTCGGCGTCGCCAGCATGATTGTGACCGCTTGCTCGTCGACGAGGTCGGCGATCTTCGCCGCTTCCAGAGGATTCGGATAGCTGGCGGTGCGCACCCCTTCGACCAGCGGATACCAAAGTGTGACCGTCGAACCGAAGCTGTGAAAAAATGGAAGCGAGGCGAGCAGGACGTCGTCCTTTCGGGCGTCGAGCATCGTTGCGAATTGCGAAACGTTCCCGAGGACGTTGCGATGCGTGAGCACAACGCCTTTGGGTTTGCCGGAACTGCCACTCGTGAAAAGGAGGACTGCTTCGTCGCGATCGCCGACCCGCGGGAGTTTCAGCATGGCTGCCAAAAGCGGGGCAGGCACCGCCAGGGCGAGAAGCCACCAGCCGAGAATCTTCGGTTTCATCGGCGGCAGAATTTCGTCCAGATGAAAGACCTGCGGCGTCCAGGGGAAATCCTCCAGCCGCTTCGCCATCTGCCGAGCCGTGATAATCGTGCGCAAATCACCCTGCTCCTTGGCCGATTCAATGGAATCGCGCGGGCTGGTGAAGTTCACGTTTACCGGAATCTTTCCGGCCAGCACCACAGCCAGGTTCGCGACGATCGCGCCTTTTCCGGGAGGCAGGACAATGCCGATTCGCCGCTCCGGACAATGCTTCTTCAGGTGCCGGCTGAGCGCGAGCGCCGCGCCCAGAAGCTTTCCACGCGACAAACTGGAACCATCGAGCCCGTCGGTGACGGCAACGCCAAAGCGGTTTCGTTTCAAGCCGCGGATGCAGGCGCGTGCGAGATGGTCGCGCAAGATAGGCCGATGGCTGTAGCAAATTTCCCCAATCTTGAGCAGCTCCTCCCGCACGGTCGCAATGTCCGCCGCGTAAGCCGGCAGCGGTTTGCCGAACGCCACGGTGACCGGGTAGGGGATCGACGCCGGCCATTTGGAAAAATAGCGGCCGCCTTTGAAAGAAAAGATCGAACCCCACAGTCGATCGAGCCACACGGGGACAACCGGCGCCTCCGCCTGGCGCGCGATGATTTCGTAGCCGCGGCGCAAACGAAGAAGCGATCCGCTGCGCGAAAGTTCGCCCTCGGGAAACAGGCAGACGATTTCACCCGCGCGAATCCTGGCCGCAGCCACCCGGACCGCATCCTTGGCTTTGCGCGCGGTGATGGGAATGCATCCGGTCGCCTTCAGGACCGGTTGAAGTAACCGATTCTGATAAACGCCCTCGTCGATGATGAAACGAATCGGGCGCGGACACGAGAGCGACAGAATGAAAGCATCCACCCACGTGATGTGATTCGGCAGAAGAAGAAAACCGCCCGGCGGCAAATCTTTCGCGCCGATGGCCGTGACGCGATAGACGAGGCGGGCCAGGCCCAGGCCTAAGAAACGAAGCACGCGCTCGGTGGCCGAAAGTTTCGTCATGGAATAAGATTTACAAGGAGCGGCTTGTTCCGTGCAATCGGCAATTCGATGACGGCAATGGAATTAAAAGGTAATCCGGCCGCACGGACCGCGCTTATTCTGCTGCTCGGGATCAACCTCTTTAACTACATCGATCGCTTTGTCCTCGCCGCGGTCGAGCCCGATATTCGCGCGGCCTTTTTCGCCAAGGGGGATCCGAATGCCATGGCGATATCTGGCACGCTGGCTTCGGCCTTCCTCATCACCTACATGCTGGCCGCGCCCGTCCTGGGTTTTCTGGCGGATCGCTTCTCGCGCTGGGTTATCGTGGGGGTCTGTGTGATTCTTTGGAGCTTTGCGACGGCAGCAGGGGGTTTCGCACTAACATTTGCCGCCCTGTTCGCGACCCGCATTTTTGTTGGAATCGGCGAGGGAGGATATGGGCCTGCCGCCCCGACGATCCTGGCAGATTTGTTCGGCACCCAAATGCGGGGGCGCATCATGGCTATTTTTTGTGCGGCAATCCCGGTGGGCAGCGCCCTCGGTTTTGTTCTCGGTGGAATAATCAACCATCAACTCGGCTGGCGCTGGGCCTTCTATCTGGTGGCAATCCCCGGCATCGTGCTGGGGCTCGCCTGCTTTTTTCAGAAAGATCCCCGGGCCCGAGCCGGCTTCGTCGCGGAGCGCAGAAGGGCGACGAAAGAGGACTACAAGACCTTGTTCAGGAATCGATCTTTTGTGTTTAATTGCCTCGCACAAACGGCAATGACCTTCGCGCTGGGTGGTCTCGCTTTCTGGATGTCGGATTATCTAAGTTTTCGGGGGCAGTCTCCGCAGGTGGCCGTACCGATCTTTGGCGGAATCACGGTCGTAGCTGGACTGATCTCCACCCTTCTGGGCGGCTTCATCGCCGATCGGCTCCGGAAGCGCTTTGGCGGCTCGTATTTTCTGGTTTCCGGCCTCGGAATGCTGCTCGCCTTTCCTCTCTTTGTCGCAATGCTTTACACGCCGTTCCCCCTGGCATGGGCCTTCCTTTTCGGGGCCGTATTTTTTGTTTTCCTCAACACTGGTCCCTCGAACGCCGCGCTCGCGAATGTTGTCGAGTCGAACGTCCGGGCGACCGCTTTCGCGGTAAACATCCTGATCATCCACGCCTTAGGCGACGTCATCTCGCCGCCATTGATTGGCGCGGTCGCCGGACACGCAGACAGGACCGCAGCGTTTCTCGTCGTCTCCGGGGCGATGCTGGTCTCCGGCGTGATCTGGCTTTTTGGAATGAAGTATCTCGCCGCGGATACGGCTGCCGTCGAAAGCCAGCGGCTGAAATGAACAAAAACAGCAGGAACACCCGGAAGCGTTCCTGCTGTAAAATTGCGCGAACGTGTCGCGTTAAGTATTGCTATTGCTTGGGCGTGGCCGAGGCATCCGGCTCAGTCGACTTCTTGGTCGATTTCGATTTGGTAGTTGTAGAATCAGCGTCGCTCTTTTCCTTGCTGGTCTCGGTGGTGCTCGTCTTCTTATCGGACTTTTTCGAAGCCGGTTCATCCGCCTTCGATTTTTCGCGGGCTGTGATTTCCTGCTGCTCTTTCAATTGCGAAGTGCCGGACATTTCGGTCGGCGGCGTGCTCTTCGTGGTTGCGGCGGGGGTTGTTTTCGGAGCGGCCGTCGCTGGTGCGCTCGGCAGCGGTTTTACGGAGGCGTTCGTCGCAGGTGTACTCGAAGCGTAGGGCGCGGGTGTCGCCGTTGCGTTAGGGTTTTGCGGAGGAGAGAGGCTGGCACTTGGAGCTACCGTTGGAACACTGGAGTTGGTGGTCGTAGTTGTGGAGGCGGGGTTCGTGGTGGTGGACATGTTCACCTCAGCATTGATCCGCGGGGCTGTTACGCCGTAGTATCCGTAGACGTTGGTCAGATAATTGGTGCGGCTATATTCCTCGACTTTGGTCGATTCCCAGACGGGAGCGCTGTAGATTTTCTCCCGCTGGATTGTCGTGGTGTAGACCCGCGGCTGCGAGGTGCTCGCGAACACACTCCAGGGAGCGGCCACGGTTTTGCTCGCGGTCGTGGTGGTGCCGCCGCCTTTGGTGGAAACGACGACATAAGCGAGGCAGCCGGTGTTTCGATCGAGGACGAAATCCTTGATTTCGCCGACGTCCTGTCCCTGCGAATCTTTGATCGTGGAACCGAGAACAGTGCTGCTTTGGATATAACCGGTCGTCGTGGTGGATTGAGTGGTGGTCGTCTGAGCGTAGGCCGGACCAACGGCCAGAGTCAGCATGGCCAGGCCTGCGCCGAATAGGATGGATTTTTTCATAGGTGTAAGAGTGACGATGTGCGCCTCTGCCTTATTCAGGGCGTACTCCTATTGATCGTTACGCCGAGTGACGTTGGATGTGAAAGTTATCCGACTCTCCTCCCCGCGCTCTTTCACGGGAAATGATCTCGTCACAAAACCGGGTTCAACTCATAGGTCGTTATTTCCACCTCGTAACCGTCCGGATCGCGGAAGTAGATCGATTCGGAAATCTCGTGATCTTGAAAATGGAAGGCGATGTCGCGCTTTGTCAGCTCTTCCTGGATCGCCAAAAAATTCTCTCGATCAGCGCGCAAGGCGAAATGAAGCATGCCGCCCAATTCCCGGGGTTGTGCGGAAGGCCGGTCTCCGGCGGGGAAAAGAGCGAGAGCCGTCCGGCCCAAACCTACAAAGACGGGAACGCCGTTCCACATCCCGCGATAGCGCCGTTCGAATCCGAGGACGTCGACGTACCAACTGGCGGAGCGTTCCACATCGCGCACGGCGAGCGCAATATGATCGAGTCCCTCCAGTTCAAACATGGCCTTCACCCAGATTGCGCAAGCGCTGCGTGGAAAGCAATTCGCATCCCGCGCTCGTCGGACCCGCGCCTGGCCCATAACTTTTCCCTCCCGGAATCAGTGCCAGATAGACCTTGCGCAATGGCGGCCACTGCGTTGCGTAAGCAGTCATGCGTGGAACTGTTTTGTCATTAATGGCATTTTTGCTGGGCGCCCTGGGCCTTTTTGCCGCCGAAGTGGAAGTGAAACCTTCGACCAAGCCGGCAACGCCAACCCCCGCGCCGGTGCCTTTGCCGAAATATCGCCCGGCCGTCATGGGGCTGGGGCCGAACGCCGTCATCAATCGAATAGACACGAAGGAGCTGATGGCGAACGGGCAGAAGGACGGCAGCGTGATGTTTTGCTGTTCCGTTAACAAGACCGGTGAAATCATGCACACCTGGACTTACCGCGGCACGCCCGAGACGACTTTGCTGGAGCGCGAGTTGGTCAAACGCCTCGATGAAAGTGTTTTCATACCCGCGATCTACAATAACAACCCCGTGCACGTCCTCTTCTTCGGCACCGTGACTTTTGCCGTCGTGAACGGGAAACCGCGTCTGCGGATTTTCGCGAACCAGGAGGCCGAGGAGCTGAAGAAGGAAAGTAATTTTGTCGGGCCGCAGCCGTTCGTCGGGCGTGACTCGAAATTTGAGGGGCTGCACTTCCCGGAGATCGCCGGGGAAGTCGTCTCCGGCTTGGTCGAGCTGGCCATTAAGATTGATGCCGACGGAAATATGCAGGAGCTGCGGGTGGTCTCGGAGGATCCGCCCCTGCTCGGCTTCCGGCGGGCGGCCGCGGAAGATTTCCGGGTCGCGAGATTCATTCCAGCGTTCCGCGACGGGAAACCGGTCGAATGCAGCATCACGCTGCCGGTCTACTACGAACCGTAGAGCTGCGGCCCTTCGGCCTCATCGTTTCGTCGTCGTGTCGAAAATAATCGGGCGGACGCTGCCTGCCTCCTTTTTCGAGCGCGATCCATTAGTCTGCGCCCGCGAGCTCATCGGGTGTGAGCTGAAGTGGGGAAAATGCTCGGGGATCGTGGTCGAAACGGAGGCCTATCTCACGTTGGACGATGAGGCCTGCCACACCTTCTCGCGGCCGAGTTCTCGGGCGTTCGTGGAGCGAAATGTGGCCGGCGCCGTTTACATTTACCTGAACTACGGCGTGCACTGGATGCTCAATGTGCTGATCAAAGGCGGCAGCCGGAGCGGGCTGATTTTGATTCGCGCGCTCGAGCCTCGGCGGGGGCTCTCCTTGATGCGGGCCCGTCGAGGGGTGGACGACCTGCGAAGCCTTTGTTCGGGGCCGGGGAAACTGACGCAGGCGCTGGACATCACGAACCGGCATCACGAAATGAATCTTTGTTCCAATCCGAATTACGGTTTTGTCCGCGAAGAGGGCGTGGTACCTGTGGTGGTGGCCGATCCAAGGATCGGCATTAGCCGCGCCGTGGATTTCCCGTGGCGCTTTACCCTCGCTGGCAGCCCATTCGTTAGCCGGCCGGTCCGCACAGGTCCTGTGTGACATATAGGTCGTATGGGTTACGGTAGCCCGCCATGAAAAAGCGGGTTCTTCTCGGTATGAGCGGCGGCGTCGATTCCAGCGTGGCCGGCTACCTCCTGCGCGAGCAGGGCTACGATGTCATCGGCGTCACCATGAAGGTCTGGCCGCAGGATTGCATTTCGCGCGCCGAGGATAAATGCTGCGGCCCGCAGGCCGTGGCCGACGCGCGGGGCGTGGCCCACTCGTTAGGCTTTCCGCATTACGTGGTCGATGAAGCCGACCAGTTCGAGCGTCTGGTCATCGATTATTTTTCGAGCGAATACCAGGCCGGTCGCACACCGAATCCGTGCGTGATGTGCAACGAGAAACTCAAGTTTGGGAATCTCTGGAAAAAGGCGGAAGCCCTCGGCTGCGACTACATCGCCACCGGCCATTACGCGATCGTCGAGCACTACCCCGATCGCGCGGTCCTGCGCAAAGGCGTCGATCCACGCAAGGACCAGTCCTATTTCATGTTCAGCCTGCGACAGGTGCAACTCCAGCGGGCCCTGACGCCGCTCGGCGGGATGTCGAAGCCTGCCATCCGGGACATCGCCCGCTCGTTAGGCCTGAAAGTCGCCAATAAAGTCGATAGCCAGGAAATCTGTTTTGTCCCGGGAAACGACTACAAGGCGTTTCTCCGCTCGCATCTCGGCGCGGAAGAATTCCACGCCGGCGCCATTTACGATGTCGCGGGGAATTTCCTCGGCGAACATGGCGGGCTCGAGCTTTTCACCATCGGCCAGCGTAAAGGTCTGCCGGGAGGTTCCGCTCAGCCCCGCTACGTCGTCGATCTCGATCCCGCCACGAATCGCGTCATCGTCGGCAGCGCGGAAGATTTGGTCTCGGACGATTTCGAAATCGATCAGGTGAACTGGATGACGCGCGCCGATCCTGGCGAGCCGATCGAGGTCACGGTCAAGATCCGCTACAGCCATCCCGGAACGCGCGCGACCCTGACGCCGCTGGAGAGCGGTCGCGCTCGCATTCAATTGCACGAACCGCAGAAAGCGGTTACGCCCGGGCAGGCGGCGGTTTTTTACGACGGCGATATTGTGCTGGGGGGCGGATGGATTTGTCGGGCCGCGGCGCTCCAATTAGCCTGACGAATGAACGAGGAAACCCTGCTCGCTTGTAGCACGTTTCCGGAAATCGAGACCGCGCGCCGGATTGCCCGGCAATTAGTGACGGAAAATTTCGCGGCCTGCGCCAACATCGTTCCCGCGGTCGAATCGATTTATCGCTGGCAGGACAAGATCGAGGATGCGCAAGAGGCGCTCGTTCTCTTCAAGACGACGGCGGCGCGTTATCCCGCTTTTCAGGAACGACTCCGAGCCCTTCACCCCTATGAGGTTCCGGAGATCATTTGCCTGCCGATTGCCGGCGGCCTGCCCGAATATCTCGAGTGGGTCCGCAATGGAGCCGGCGCGCCCTCGCGCCGGGAGCCAACGGCCTGAGGGCAGGCCGTCTCACATTAACTCTTCTCCGGCTCGGTCACCGGCGGCAGCGTATTGCGGAATTCGCGATGCCGGATTTTCCCGCCCGCATAGGCGATGTAAAATCCTGCGCCGAGGGAAGCGAGCGCGAGAATCAGCGTGGCCACGAGGAGCGGTCGCGCACTCTTCGGCCATTTCCTGGGCAGGAAAATCGCCGCAGCCGCCACGAGCGCGAGCGCGTAGAAAGTGTAAATGAAGTTGTCCGCGCGGTGCGCGTGTGCCTTCAGCCAGGCTGCGCCGGCTTCGTCGGCCATCGCCGTGACGCGATCCTCCGCAGCTTCGCCATAATGCGCCACCGGCCAGGCCGAAGCGGCGCAGATCAAAATCAAAACGAGCGCGGTCACTTGACCCGCCCGAGCGCCCAAGACTATCGCGAGGATCAATCCGAGCAACGCGATGGCCAGCCCATACACCGGAAGCGGATTCAGCAGGACATGAAGATATTCCGGCTGCTGCAAATCCCGCAGGAGTGCCTCGATCATTGAGCGGGCGCAGCTAAGGACGCGGGGAGTTTTATTTGGGGAACCAGCGGATACTTCGCGTAATCGCCCGCGCAGAAATGCCACCACTCCGTCCGCAGCCCGTAGAAGCCCGCACGGGCCATGGCTTTTTGCAGCATCGTCAGATTGAATCGCACCAGCGCGTTGTCGCCGCGGTAAGCCAGCATGGCGGCGGGCGTGAAATTGTCGAAGCCAGTCGGCATCGCGACCTCCTGCCCCGATCGGTCCACCAGCGTCGCATCCACCGCCACTCCGCGGGTGTGATACGACCCGCGCTGACCGGTCGGATCGGCGACATAAGAGCGATTCCCCATTGCTTTGAAAAGTTGCTGCTGCGCATCCTGGGGGCGATACGCGTCCCAGATCTTCAGGCCATAGCCGCGCTCACTCAGATAATTTTGCGCGACGATCAACCGTTGGGCCACGCTGGCCCGGATCAGGGCCGGCATCGCCGGTGGATAAATGGCTCGATGCACGAAGTTGTTTGCGCTGGCATAACGCAGCTCGATCACAATTGTCGGATCGACTTTCCTGATCTCGACCAATTCGTTTTCGTCAGCGGCCGGTGCGGCCCCCCACGCAGAGGCCAGCGTGAGAAAGCCCAGCCCGAAGAAGAGGAGATGTTTCCGCATCACTTCCCCGCCACGACGGGCGCCACATCCGTCTTCGCGATGCGCTGCAAAAGAAGCCGGGCGCTGTTCTCCGGCACGTCGAAACGCAATTGCACGTCCTCTCCCTGCGTTTCCACCTCCGGCGTCTGGCTGTAGAGCAGGAGATCGGAGTCCTGCATCCGCAGCCATTTTTGCGGCTCGCTCTGGATTTGCTTCGCGAATTCCGTGGCCGCTTCCTCCGATTTCAATTTAAGCACCAGCCGGGCTCTCACCGGGTTTTGCAAGGTGAGCGAAAGGCCGAGAAGCTGCGAGGCTTCCAGCAGCTCGCGAGTGAAAACAGGGCGGAACATCTGCGCGAGTTTGGGCGGGTCCCGCGAGATCAGGCGCAACGCGCTGCCTTGATTCAAGTCCTGAAACCGGTCGAAGAGCTGGCCGGTTATTTTTAAATCCGGTTTGATCCCCAGCCGAACGCGCACGAGCTCTTCGACCTCGGCCACCGAACCGACCGCCAGTGTTTTCGGACCGACGCGCGCGAGAGCAAAGTCGGTCCGCAACCAGACCGGCAAGCCGCTGATCGGTCGCTTTTCAAACGCCTTGTCCTTCTCTACGGTGTGCAGCACCCGGGCGATGTCTCCGCGCGCTTCGACCAGGACGAACTCCCGGGTCGCCCCGGCGTCGGTCGTCATTCCGCGGGTTACGCGAACCGCATCGCGCGGCATATTCAGCGCTGGCGTCTGCTGCGCATTGCCGGCCAGACCGGCCCAGACTCTCTGCCATTCCGCGGCCTGATCCCGGTGCCAGCGTCTGGGCAATTCATCGCGGTCGAACTGATCGGTGTTGAGCGAGAGAATCGCTTCCGTCTCCTGCGGCAACCATTCCCGTTTCGGCGGCGTCTGAAAGACCAGCGGCAAAATGATCGCGAGCAAAACCAGCACCGAAACGACGCTGAAATAAAATCGTCGCAGCTCCTGCTTATCGATCTGGCTCGAAAGGACCGCGAGCTCGGCCGTGTGTTCGGAATGGCGCTCCACCGCGGCCCGATGCGTTTGCACCGCAGCCAACAAGTGCGGCGCGTTCGGCGGGGCAATGCCATGCGAAGCAAGATGGCGCCCGATATTGAGATAGGCGGGGTTCTTCTTTTCTTCCACCGTCGCGTGCTGGCCGCGCGCATCCTTGAGCGCGTCCTGCTGCGCCCGCGCACTTTCATTCAGAACCCGGTCGCGCGCTTCATATTCGCTGCGGATCCGCGCGATGTTTTTGTCCACCACGGCAAGCTCATCGTCCTGAACTGCAAGTTTCTCGCGCGCCTGCCGGCACGCTTCGGCGCTGCCGAGCCGCGCCCGGGTGACTTCCGCTCGTTCTTCCGGCAGGCGAACACGCTGGGCGTTGATCGCCGCCATTTGGGTTGAGAGATCGTCCGGCGGCGGAACCTGGGCCTGCAATTCCGACAGCTTGTTCACGAGCTCACGATCGGCAGTGTCATTGTCCTGGAGCCGGCGCTCCACGCCGGCCAGCTCGCGATCGCAAAGATCAGCCGCGGCTTTCGCGGCATTCCGCCGTTCGAGAATCGGTTTCTTTTCTTCTTCAAGTTTGGCCAGCTGCTCGTTCAGCGCTCTCGAGTTTTCCTGTCGCTGCAAATCGATTTGGCGGAGGCTTTCCTCGATTTGGGCAATGCGCAGCGCCACTTCCTTCTGTTCCTGCTCTAGCTTCTTCAGCGCGACGATTTCGTTCCGGACCTCCGGAAAATTGACGGCTTGCGAACAGCCCTCGCGGCCGAGATTCACTTCGCTTTTTTGCAGCACGCGCTTTTCGTGCCGCAAGGCCATGCGCGTTTTCTGCCGGCGGACCTTCAGCCCGATCTCGCGCAGGCCTGTTCGAATGAAACTCACGGGGGAAGGCTACGCGCAGCGCAGCACAAGCCAAGTGGCTTCAAGGCCGCTCATTCTTCCGTCGTGCTTAATTTCGCCAGAACACTCAGGTCCTCCAGCGTGGTTGTGTCGCCGGTGACGGTCTTGCCGCTCGCCACTTCCTTCAATAAACGCCGCATGATTTTGCCGCTCCGCGTTTTCGGAAGCGCTTCCGCGAAACGGATCTCGTCCGGTTTCGCGATTGCGCCGATGTGAAGGCCGACGTGATTACGCAATTCCTGTTTGAGCGATTCGCTCGCCGCGCTGGTTCCTTTGAGCGTGACAAACGCCACCACGCCCTGGCCCTTCAGCTCGTCGGGCCGTCCGACCACAGCGGCTTCCGCCACGCTGGCGTGACTCACCAGTGCGCTCTCGATCTCCGAAGTTCCGAGCCGATGCCCGGCCACGTTCAGCACATCGTCAATTCGTCCGACGATCCAAAAATATCCGTCCTTGTCCCGGCGCGCGCCGTCGCCGGTGAGATAAACTCCTTTGAACTCGCTCCAGTATTGTTTCCGGTAGCGTTCCTTGTCGCCGTAAATGTTGCGCAGCATCGCGGGCCACGGCCGGCGCACGACCAGTTTGCCGCCCACGTTCGGACCGACTTCTTTTCCTTTTTCGTCCACGATCGCGGCATCCACGCCGAAGAACGGAAGCGTGGCGCTGCCCGGCTTGGTCGGAATCGCACCCGGCAGCGGCGTGATCATGATCGCGCCGGTTTCCGTTTGCCACCAGGTGTCCACCACCGGACAACGGCCGCCGCCTACCTTTTCCCGGAACCACATCCAGGCCTCCGGGTTGATCGGCTCGCCCACCGATCCGAGGAGACGGAGCGATGACAGATCGTGCTTCTTGAGCCATTGGTCGCCCCAGCGGATGCAGGCGCGAATCGCTGTCGGCGCGGTGTAGAGAACATTCACTCCGTATTCCTCGATGATCCGCCAGAGGCGATCCGGCTCCGGCCAATTCGGCGCCCCCTCATACATCAATGTGGTGGCTCCATTGGCGAGCGGCCCGTAAACCACGTAGCTGTGCCCGGTCACCCAGCCGACATCCGCCGTGCACCAATAGACGTCGTCCGCGCGCACATCGAAGACGTACTTCATCGTGGAATAAATCCCGACGAGATATCCCGCCGTCGTGTGCAGAATTCCCTTCGGCTTTCCGGTCGAGCCGCTGGTGTAGAGAATGTAGAGAGGATGCTCGCTCTCGAGCGGCACGGCCGGACAATGCGCGTCCACGTATTCCATCTCCCGGTGCCACCAAACATCGCGCCCTTCTTCGATGTGCACGTCGTTCCCCGCCCGGCGGAAAACGATCACGCGTCTGATACTGGTCCCGCCGCGGAGCGCGTCATCGACGTTTTTCTTCAACGGGATAATCGCGCCTCGGCGGTAACCACCATCCGCTGTGATCACCGCGGTCGCGCCGCAGTCGGCGATTCGGTCGCGAATGCTGTCCGCGCTAAAGCCGCCGAACACCACCGAATGGACCGCCCCGATGCGGGCGCATCCCAGCATGGCGATGGCCGTCTCCGGGATCGTCGGCATATAAATGATGACGCGGTCGCCTTTGCGAATCTTGTTTCGCTTGAGCACGTTCGCGAAACGGCAGACCTCGCGATGCAGCTGCTGATAGGTATATGCCTTTTTGTCCCCCGGCTCGCCTTCCCACAGAATTGCCGCCTTGTTTCGATTCGGCCCGGTCAGGTGCCGGTCGAGACAATTCTCCGAAATGTTGAGCTTGCCGCCGGCGAACCATTTCGCGAAGGGCGGCTTCCAGGTGAGCACTTTTTTCCAGCGCTTTTGCCAGACCAGCTCGCTCGCTTCGCGGGCCCAGAATTTTTCCGGCCGGTCGATCGATTCGCGATACATCCGGCGATATTGCTGGAGGCTGCTGATGCGAGCTGCTTTGGCGAACGCGGCCGCCGGTTTGAAAACGCGTTTCTCGATAAGGTGCGACTCGATGTTTTCGGCCATGGCAATCAGGAGGCTAGCGACCCGCGCCGTCGCGCTCAATGAAAAGCTGTAGCCGCCTCGCTCGATCGAGGCGATCTCGGCGCGGCGGCAGAGTGCCGCGGCGCCAGCAAATTAATTTGTGTTCCACCCGCGCATCGCTCCACAGTGATCTATGAGCGATCACGTTTACAAAAAAATCGAGCTGGTTGGTTCTTCAGCCACCAGTATCGAAGATGCGGTAGCGAATGCCCTTAGCCGCGCCGAAAAGACCATCCGCAACATGCGCTGGTTCGAAGTGGTGGAGACGCGCGGTCACATCGAGGAAGGCAAAATCAATCACTGGCAGGTAACGGTAAAGGTCGGCTTCACGCTCGACAAGTGATGGCCCTCCCGTGCGCTCCCCGCGGAGCAGCCGGCTTCGGAAGATCATTCCGCGTCGCTTTGCGCGGCCTGATACAGCTTGGTGGCGCCGTAGGCCAGGATCGCCGGTTTGAACGCGATCATGATCAATCGAATCAGGCCGCCGAGAATCCGTCCCACCGGCAGACGATTGAGGACTAAGCCCGCGAGAACCGCATAGGCGACTGATCTCGCCGGATTTTCGCGCACGTACTCCTCGGTTTGTTCGAGGACCTGCTCGAATTGATCTTTCGTGTAACGGAGCCCTCGCTCCGCGATATCCCCCGAGGTTCCTGAAAACTGTTCGTCCATGTTACTTAGACTTCGAATGGCGGCCCCCGTTTGCGTGTTTCAAAATTAGCTGGATCGAGCGATCCACCTATCGCAAAGAAAGCCACAGCGTCGCTGCTCCGGCGTCGGGCGCGAAATCGGGCAGGGGAGGTTCCCGATGAAATGTGCCGGCGCGCCGTGTGGCCTTCAGGCAATACCGCGCCATGACCTCGAGCGCGCGCTCGCGTAAGGTCGAGCAATTCGTGGAAAGAAGGATCCGGGCTGAGCGCTCCGAAACCTCCAGCGCGGCCAGAAGCAATTTTTCGAAATCCTGCTCGACCTGGAAGGCCTTCCCTTTCTTCGACCGCGAAAACGTGGGCGGATCGAGAATGATGGCGTCGAACTTTTCTCCCTTCCGCGCCAGGCGTGGAATCACCTCCATCACGTCATCGGCCAGGAACCGGTGATCGTTTGTGGGCAACGAGTTCAAGGCGAAGTTTTCGCGCCCGCGCGCCAGCGATTTCTTCGACAGATCGACACTAACCGTCGCAGCCCCGACCGTAGCCGCCGCGACGGAAAACGAGCAGGTATAAGCGAAACAGTTGAGCAAAGTTTTGGGCCCGAGATCGCGCACGAACCGGCGGTTTTCGCGTTGATCGATGAAAAGCCCGACCGAATACCCCGCGCTGAAATCGATCCCGTAGCGCAGCATTCGCTCCAGCGCCGTGCTCTCGAGATTCGTCTCCGGATCGCCCAGGATGAGGCGCGGCGCTTCCCGATCCGCATTTTGTTTCGGCAGAAAGCGGGCGAAGACGCGGCGGAATTTGAAGTCGACATTCAACGCCCAGAGGCAGAGCTCAGTCTTCATTCGCTCCAGCGCGGCGTCGTTCTTATACGAGATCAGGACATCGACCCCGAAACGTTCCACCCACCCGTCGGGGCAGGTGCAGAGCCGGAGCGCATCGGTCTGCTCCGCGATGAAATCCCGGTGGAGATCCGGGTCGATCCATTGCGATATATTCACGTCGTCTAATCTGAGCGCGCAGGCGCTCTCAATACGTGAATCGATTTTCGGGCGCGTTCTGCGTCCGTCTCTTGCCCGTTAGGCCGCGCAGGTTACAATGGCGACGCGTGCCACTTTCGGAACGCACATCATGCCACAAATCACCGTCCGAGTCCCGGGAAGCACGTCGAATCTCGGGCCTGGTTTCGATTGCCTCGGCGTGGCGCTTCGCCTTTACAATCAAATCACGATTTGGCGCGGACGCACCGGTAAGGCAAGCGCGATGGTCGAGTCGGCCGCCGACGCCTTCTTCGCGCGCGCGAAACGAAAACCGTTTCCGTTCCGCTCCGAGATCGCCGGGGAGATTCCGCGATCCCGCGGGCTCGGCAGCAGTGCCACCTTGCGCCTCGCGACCGTTTACGCCCTGAACGAACTCGCGGAGCGGCCACTTCAGCGCCAGGAAATGTTCGAGATTTGCGCCGGCCTCGAGGGCCATCCCGATAACGCCGCGCCTGCGACCTACGGCGGGTTCAATGTCGTGTGCGGCACTCAACGCCAAACGTTCACCGTTTCCACGCGGCTGCATTTCGTTCTGTTGATTCCGGATTTCGAGATCGCCACGAACGAAGCGCGGCGCCTTCTGCCGGACAAGATCGATCGCCTTCATGCCGTGGAGAGTTGCCGCAACGCCGCGGTGATTACCGCGGCTTTCGCTTCGCGCGAGTACGAAAAGCTGCAGGGCGCCTTCGCCGATCATCTGCACCAACCCTTTCGCAAGAAACTGATCCCGTTCCTGGACAAAGTGATCGCTGCCGCCGAATCCGCCGGTGCGCTCGGCGCTTTCCTGAGCGGATCGGGTTCCACCATCTGCGCCGTCACCCTGCGCTCGCCCGAAAGAATCTCTCGCGCCATGCTGGCCGCATCCGCTTCAGCCGGCGCACGCACCATCATTACCTCCGCCGATAATCGCGGCGCCCGGATTCTGGCAATCCCAAATCGCAAATCGCAAATCGCAAATCGCTCCGATGGGTCAACGAGCTGAAAATCTCGAGCAGTTTGCCATCGACGTTATTCTGGAACGGCGTCATGGCGTGCGAGCCACGCTGCTCCGGGCCCTGCTTTACGCGCTCTCCTTCATCTACGAGTGGCTGGTGCAGCTCCGCCTCTTTTTGTACCGGAAGCGCATCCTGCGTGAGCGCACCCTTGGCTGCCTCGTCATCAGCATTGGCAATCTGACCGTGGGCGGGACCGGCAAGACGCCGATCGTGGAAAAATTTGCGCGGGCGATGCGGGCGGGCGGACGGCGCGTGGCTATTCTCAGTCGCGGCTATAAAAGCGTTCCGCGGCGCGCTCCGCGAAAATGGTGGCAGCGCTTGGGCCGGAAAGATCCCTCGCCGCCGCGCGTTGTCTCAGATGGCAAAACGCTGCTCCTCGATTCGCTGACTGCCGGCGACGAGCCTTACATGCTGGCGAACAACCTGAAGGACGTGATCGTCCTGGTCGATAAGGACCGTGTGAAAAGCGGCCTGTTCGCGATCAAGGAATTGAAAGCCGACACGCTTCTCCTCGATGACGGCTTGCAATACCTGCACTTGAAACATCGTCTCGACATCGTCCTGATCGATCGGCAGGCGCCGTTTGGGAACGAGCACCTGCTGCCGCGTGGGACCTTGCGCGAGCCGCCCCGGAATTTGCGCCGCGCCAGCTACATCTTCATCACCAAAAGCACGGGTGAGCCTAACGACAAGTTGATCGAGCGGATCCGGCGCTATAACCGCACGGCCGAGATCATCGAGTGCGCCCATCAGGCGCTCCATTTGCAAAATGTCTTTACCGGCGAGCAGGTGCCGCTCGAGGCCGTGCGCGACACTTACATCGGATCGCTTTGCGGGATTGCGGCGCCGGAAAGTTTCGAGGAGGGCTTGCGCAAACTGGGCGCGCGGATCGAGCTCTCGAAGCGTTACACCGATCATCATCGCTACACCGAGGCGGAACTGCAGGGCTTCATCAATCGCTGCATCCGCCGCGATCTCGAGATGATCGTGACGACGGAGAAAGACGCCGTCCGTTTCCCGCGCCTGGCCAAAACGGAGGTGCCGATCTATTTCCTGCGCGTCGAGATTGAGATTTTGAGCGGCCACGAAAGCTGGGAACATTGCGTCGCGCGCATCTGCAAGCCCCAGCCGATGCTCTCACCCGAACGTTTCTTCGCCTGATCTCGACTGGAGACGGCCTGCCCTCAGGCCGTTTTGAACAGCGTGTCGTCTGCTCTCTTTCCGGCGCGGGGGCGCGCCGGCTCCACGTGAGCGGGGGCGCGCCGGCTCCAAGTGAGGAAACGGTGGTTTGTAAACCGCCGCTCCTTGATTAAATCAGACGCGCACGTTGGCTCCCACACGATAGATTTAGAAAAGTATGAGCGAAAAAGTGGAGTTGATCGTCGCGGGGAAAAAACTCGCGGTCTCGAATCTAAACAAAGTCCTTTATCCCAAGGCCGGGTTCACCAAGGGGCAGGTGATCGATTACTACATTCGCATCGCGCCGTACTTGTTGCCGCACGTGAAAGACCGGCCGCTGACCATGAAGCGCTATCCGAACGGCGTCGATCAGCCGTTCTTCTATGAAAAGAATTGCCCCACGCATCGCCCGTCCTGGGTGAAAACGGCGAAGGTCTGGAGCGAGGGCAACCAGCGTGACATGCAATATTGCCTCGCGCAGGATTTGCCGACCCTGGTCTGGGCGGCGAATCTCGCCGACATCGAATTGCACACTTCGCTCGCGCGAAAGAAGGACGTGGCGCGGCCGACGATGATGGTTTTCGACCTCGATCCCGGCGCGCCGGCCGACATCGTGCAGTGCTGTCAGGTCGGACTCTGGCTGCGCGATCTACTCGCGACCATGAAGCTGAAGTGCTGGGCCAAGACCTCCGGCTCGAAGGGGCTCCAGCTTTATGTGCCGCTCAACACCGCCGTGACCTTCGATCAAACCAAGGCCCTGTCGCGCGCCCTCGCAGAACATCTGGAGCGCGAGCATCCGCAATTGGTGATCTCGAAAATGGCAAAGGCGCTGCGCACCGGGAAAATTTTCGTGGATTGGAGTCAGAACGACGAACACAAAACGACCGTGAACGTCTATTCGCTCCGGGCGAAGGATCAGCCCACCGTCTCAACGCCTGTGACCTGGGAAGAAGTCGAGACGACGCTGAAAAAGAAAAAGGCGGAGCTGCTCGTGTTCCCGTCCGACCGCGTCTTGCAGCGCGTGGAGAAAACGGGGGACTTGTTCGAGCCGGTCCAGACGCTCAAGCAAAAGCTGCCGAAGAAGTGGGACCTATAGCCAGGGAAGAACGCTTTCCAAACCGCCCTTTTTTGTCGCGCGATCCAGAGAGCGGTTTGGAAAGCGCCCCTTCCTGGAAGAAGAGCCCGCCATGATTGAACTTCTCGCGCTGGTCTCCGCCGTCCTCTATGGCTCGGCCGATTTTTTTGGGGGACTGACCGCGCGCCGGGCGAACACGGTGGCGACCGTGTTGGTCTCGCAATTTGTCGGCCTCGTCCTGCTCGTGGCGGTAATGCCGTTTCTGCCCACGACGACCGTAACATCGCGCGACTGGATCTGGGGTGTCGCTGCCGGTTTTAGCGGCGGCATCGGCGTCGCGTTTCTTTATCGAGCCCTCGCGGTCGGGACCATGGCCGTGGTCGCACCGATCACGGCCGTGTGCGCTGCGATGATTCCCGTTCTCTTCGGTTTCGCGATGGGAGAAAGATTGCGACCGTTTACCATCGCCGGTATCGGGCTGGCCTTTGTCGCGATTGTTCTCGTGAGCCGGCCGCGCGCGCAGCCCGCGGTCGGAGTTTCGACTTCGAAACGGTCGCTTCCGCCGGGAATTCTGTTGGCGTTGGTGTCCGGAGTCGCTGTTGGGATTTTCTTTCTCGCTCTCGCGCGAACTAGTTCCGGCGCAGGAATGTGGCCGCTGGTTGCGGCGAGAATTGCCTCGGTGGCACTGTTCGGGTCGATCGCGGTCATCACGGGTCGAACGGTGCGAATGAGCCGGCCGGCTACGACCACCGCGATTGCGGGAGGCGCACTCGACATGCTGGCGAACGCTCTTTACATGCTCGCGTCCCGCGTCGGACCGCTCAGCATCGTGGTGACCCTCGCCTCCCTTTATCCGGCGGCCACGGTGCTCCTCGCGAGGGTAGTTCTGGGCGAGCGGCTTAGTTTTGTCCAAGCCCTCGGGATCGCCTGCGCGCTTGCGGCAGTCCTGATCATCGTCGGCACAACCGGATAGCAAACGCCGTTCGTCTTCCTGTCATTCCGAGCGCAGTCGAGGAATCTCTAACCACTGCGAGCGACCGTGCGAGAAGTCCATAGCGAGAGATTCTTCGACTTCGCTCAGAATGACAACAGTGGGAGCGCGCTTGCGCTCTACCCGCCGGTCCGGAATTGGTCGTCCTTGTTCTTGAAGAGGATGTTGAACGTGGTGAGCGATCCGTAGCAACGCGTGATGTATTGCTGCATGTCGAACTTGTCGGCGTCGCTCAACTTGTCGCTCGCGTTCACCTTCTGTTCGAGCACGCGGAGATTGTTCCGGATCATCACGATCTTATGAAAGAAGGTTTCCAGCGGCACTTCCTTGGGCTGCAACGATGAGTCGGCCGATTGCATGAGGAGCGTTCCGCGCTGCCAGCGGGTGGCCAGGCCCTCGACCACGAGATCTTTTTGTTCCAGCCCCAGCGCTTCGACCACGGCATGCGCGGTATCGCGGATAAGATTCGCAAGCGGCAACTGCAGCTCACTTACGGTGGCCGTTGCCTCCGCTGGCTGGAGATCGCTGGAGGCCGGCGCCACGGTCCGAGGCGCATCGTCGAACCCAATCTCGGCCGTGTGTTCAGTGAGCGACCTAACGACACCTACGCCATATTGCGGGTGGCGCACTTTCATTCCGATGTGGAGAGTTTCGATATTCACGGTGGTGCAGTAACCCTGCGAGTGGGACGCAGAAATCGCAAGATGGATCGAGCGCTCCGTCGTTCGATGAGTGCGGCGGCCGCCTGCCCGTCAGACCATCGCGCGACGGCGCGCGCAATCCAGCTGGGACTTCGTGCGCGTTAATTTGTCCAGGACCGGATAGAACGCCGCGAGCGTTTCCACGTGGATCGCTTTGATCTTGCGTAACTCCTCCTTGTATCCCGCGGCGGAACGGCCCCCGACCAGCAGCGCGCACTCTGCCGGCAGGAGTTTGCGTAGTTTCATCAAATCTTTGGCGAGTTCCGCGTCGTTAGGCGGAAAGACCAGGCTCAACGCGACTGCGCGGGGCTGAAGATTCCGCACGGCGCCGGCCAGTTCGTGAATGGGAAGACCGGCCCCGAGATAAGTCGTGCGCCAGCCTTGGCTCCGCGCTGCGGCGGCGGCAATGATGGCGCCCAGTTCGTGGAGTTGACCGGTCGGCGTAGCGACCACGAGATGGCTGGCCGAAACATTTTCGGAATAAGGTCGCGCGAATTTTCCCAGAAAATCGCTGATGTGCTCCGTGGCAAAATGTTCGTGCGCGATTTTGAAGGCGCCATCGCGCCAGCTTTCGCCCACGCGTTCGGCGAGCGGCGCCATAAACTTTTGCAAAACGCCCGGAGAACCGAGCTCGGCGGCCGCGCGGTCGAAGAGCGTGTTGAGCGCTACTCCATCGAAAGCCTCGATCGCCGCCAGTGCTTCGGTCGTCAGCGCCGGCACCAGGTCTTGCGCAGCGCTCTTGCTCACCGAACGGCGCACTGGGCGGGCGTCCGACGATTCCTTGACCAGACGACGGAGCTCGACCAGCGGCGCGCGGGCGATCTGACCGATCGCGTGCCCGGCGGCGGTGGCCTGCTGGAGCAGCCCGAGACGCTCCACATCCTGCTCGGAGTAGAGCCGGCGATTATTCGACGCGCGCACAGGCCGAACCGCGCCGTAGCGCTTTTCCCAGACTCGGATCGTATGCACGGAGAGACCTGTCCGCAGCGAAACAAACTTCATCGTCCGAATGGGCTTCATCCGCTCAAGGTAGACAACAGGTAGACATTTGGCAAAACAGGCAGTCGCTGGGATTCATGCAGAAACGCTGTTTCAGGGTTCGGCGGAAGATCGCAAATCGAAGCTCTCAGTTTTTGATTGGCTCAATGGGGCCTCGCTGCGCATGCTCCTCCGTTCCTATGAGTGATTCCGCGATGCCAACTTATCCGCCGGGTTTCCGTCCGCGCCGAGGTTTGAACTGGCTCATCATCGGACTGCTCTACGCCTCGTTCTACATGTGCCGGTATAATTTCCGCTTCGCGACCCCCGGGATGGTCGCGGAGTTCGGCTTCACCACTTTCCAGATCACCGGCATGCTCAGCGCATGGTCGATCGCCTACGGGACCGGGCAGCTGATCAACGGTCTGCTAACCGACAGGATAGGCGGCAAAGTCGCGATGCTAATCGGCGCCGCCGGCACGATCATCATCAACCTCATCTTCGGCTTCGCATCGTTTGCCGGCACCTTCACCACCTTCGCGGCGATATGGCTGATGAACGGCTACCTCCAGTCGTTTGGCGCACCTGGCATGATCAAAATCAATGCGGCCTGGTTCCGGCGCACGGAGCGCGGCACTTTCGCCGGCATCTTCGGTTTCATGATCCAGCTGGGCCAGTTTGCGATCAACAACCTCGCGCCGATCATCCTGGCCGGGTTTACCGTCGGCATCTGGGTTGTGGCAAAGGACCAATGGCACTGGCTCTTCCGAATTCCACCGTTGGTCGTCGCCGTGGCCGCAATCTTACTGGCGATCTTCGTTAAAAACACGCCCGAGGAAGCCGGCTATCACGGCCTGATTGAGACCGCTGGGAGCGGCGATACCAGTTCTCGAGCCAGCGTGCGCGAGTCTTTCATCACGATTTTCAAGCATCCGCTGATCTGGTTCTACGCCATGGCCTACGCCTGCACGGGTGCGGTGCGAAACAGTTCGGACCAGCTCATGATCCTTTATTTCCACGACCAGTTGAAGCTGAACCTCGCAGAAAAGCCGGCGGCGGTTCTCTGGACGGTGAACCTGATGCCGCTCGTTGCGGTGCTCGGTTCCTTCAGCGCCGGAATTGTTTCCGACAAGTTTTTCAAGGGCCACCGTTCGCCGGTGGCGATGACTCTCTACTTCATCGAGTGCGGAGTCATTCTCACCGCCGCAATTGTCATAGCGGCCGGTGTGGTCGGCCCGACGCCCTTCGGTATTTTCGTGGGCTGTTTTTTCCTCGTTCTGGTCGCGCTCACGGCCAATTCGACGCACGCCATCGTCGGCACGGCGGCGCCGATGGATATCGGCGGCCGGAAAATGGCCGGCTTCGCCTCCGGCGTGATCGACTCCTTTCAATATTACGGAACCGCGATCGCGCTGCCGGTTACCGGCTGGATGATCGATCGCTACGGCTGGGGCGTTTGGTATCCAATCATGGCCAGCTTCGGTGCGATCGGCGGCCTGGCGATGTTGGCGGTGATGCGCAAACAAAAACGCATGGCGTCGAGCGGCGATGCGCGCGCAACCTCCCGTTAGAAAAGATCCAGCTGCGGCGTGATCCGGCGGAACGCGGCGGTCGAGAGTTCCGATCTCCCGCCGATTCCAGCGCGCCGGCACCCGACTTCAAACATCGACCGGATTTGCTCGGCGTAGATTCCTTCGCCCTTGGTCCGCGTGCCCCAGCGCGGGTCATTGAGTTTCGTTCCTCCGCGAATGTGGCGAATGCGTTCCAGCACCTTTTGTTTCTTGTCGGGGAAATGCTCGTCGAGCCAATGTTCGAAGAGCGGTGCGATCGCCCAGGGCAGGCGGACGATGGTATAACCGGCAAACGAGGCCCCGGCCTTTCCGCACGCTTCCAGGATTTTGGGAACCTCGTGATCGGTCAGCCCGGGGATGATGGGAGCGACCATGACCCCGACCGGAACACCAGCCGCGCTGAGAGTTGCGATCGCTTCGAGGCGAGCAGCAGGGGAAGAAGTGCGCGGCTCGAGGATACGTTGCAGCTCCGGATTAAGCGATGTGACCGAGACGTTCACCGCGGCAGCATTATATCCAGCCAGCTCACCGAGAAGATCGGCGTCGCGGGTTACGAGCCGGTTCTTGGTAATGATCGCCACGGGATTCCGAAATTTCGCCAGCACTTCCAGGCAACCGCGAGTGATGCGCAGTTTTCGCTCGATCGGCTGATACGGATCGGTAACTCCACTCATCACGACCACCTGCGGTTTCCATTTCGCTGAGGACAATTCTGCTTCCAGGAGCTTCGGCGCATCGGCTTTCACCATGATCTTGCTTTCGAAATCAAGGCCTGCGGAAAGGCCCAGATATTCGTGCGTAGGCCGGGCGAAACAATAAATGCAGCCATGCTCGCAACCTCGATACGGATTCACACTCGTCTCGAAACCGACATCGGGGCTGTCGTTGCGCGCGATGATGGTCTTGGTTCCGTCGCGGAAAAATTGCGTGGCTGGGCGCGGCTTCTCTTCGTCCGCTCCCGGATCGGGCTGGACCACGTCGGTATCGCCCAGATCGACATGAAGCTTCTCGAAGCGATTGGCCGGATTCCACGAAGCGCTCCGGCCATGGATGGCAGGCGAAGGCGGAGGAGCTTCCGGCACGATCGGAACGAACTTCTTTTTAGGCTTATTTTTCGGTCCGGTCACCCGACAAGTTCACATGAACATATCGACTTGTCGAACTGAAGCGCGCGCTCCTCGCGTTGAGGCCGCTCGCGCGCTCCATCGCGCGATGGGCGGAAAGGTGGCGCCGCCTACCGCCATCGAGCGACGGCGCGCTCGATCCACCTTGCTCCGCGGCGAGCCAGTGGCACAATTCCCGCGCAACCGAAACGAGGGAGGGGTGGTCGAGCGGTTGATGGCTCCGGTCTTGAAAACCGGCAGGGCGAAAGCCCTCGTGGGTTCGAATCCCACCCCCTCCGCCAATCAATTTTAGATTTGGATTGGCGATTTTGGAGTGGGGAAGCGTCGAAGACATTTGCCTGCATTCACAAACGCGCCGTCCTGCGTATCATTCTGCGATGTCGCGGCGGAACCTATGGGCTATTGCGTTTCTCGGTCTGGTAGCGGCCCTGTCGTCCTGTTCGCCTAAGGCAGCGGGGCCGCCGCCGCCGCCGGAAGTGCTGGTGACCGAGGTCAAACAGGAAGACGTGCCGATCCTCGACGAATTTGTCGGCACGCTCGATGGCTCGGTCAACGCGACTATCCAGGCGCGCGTGCAGGGTTATCTCACGTCGCAGAATTACAAGGAAGGCACCCTGGTCAAGAAGGGCGATCTGCTTTTTCAAATCGATCCGCGGCCGTTCGAGGCGGCGCTGGCCCAGGCGAAGGCGGCCCTTGCGCAAGCTGAGGCCTCGCAACGCCAGGCTGACCTCGTCGCGGCGCGGAACCTCGAGCTCTTCAAGACCAAAGCGATAAGCGAACAGGAACGCGACAACACCGTGCAGGCGGCGGCGGCGGCGAAGGCGCAAGTGGAAGCGCAACGCGCGGCGGTCGAGCAATCGCAATTGAATCGCGAGTTCACGGGAATCACATCGCCGATCGATGGCGTCGCCGGGTTGGTCAAAGCGCAGGTGGGCGATCTCGTCGGCCCGAGCACTGGCGCACTCACGACCGTCTCGACGGTCGATCCGATAAAGGCTTTTTTCACGGTGAGCGATCAGCGTTACACCGCCTATGCGCAACGCTGGGCCGACCCGGCGAAACGGGCCGAGCATGAGAAGCAGCTCGAGTTCGAATTGATCCTTTCCGATGGCTCGCGCTTCCCGCACAAGGGCACGCTCTTCGCGGCGGAAAATCAGGTGGATGTGCGCACCGGTTCCGTGCGGATCGCCGCGATGTTTCCGAATCCGGGCAACATTCTCCGGCCCGGCCAATTCGCGCGCATCAGTCTGCGAACAGATGTTAAGCCGGGCGCGTTGCTCGTGCCGCAACGAGCCGTGATTGAAATGCAGGGATCCTATCAGGTGGCAATCGTCGGGCCCGACAATAAGGTGCACATTCAGCCGGTTAAGGTCGGCCGCCGTTTTGGCCAAAGGTGGATCGTCGAGGAAGGATTGCATGCCGGCGATCGCATCGTCGTGGAAGGCGTGCAGAAAGCGCGGGAGGGAGCGCTGGTTTCACCGAAGCCGTGGACTCCGCCGGCCACGCCGACGCCCGCGGCCCCACGTTAGAGCGCCGGTGATGTCGAAATTTTTCATCAGACGGCCGATTGTCGCGATCGTCATCGCGATCCTGATGACGTTCATCGGCTTCGTGGCGATGATCCAGCTGCCGATCGCGCAGTATCCCAGCATCGTCCCGCCGGAGATCCAGGTCCGCGCCGCCTACACCGGGGCCGACGCGCAAACTATCGAGCAGTCCGTGGCCACGCCGATCGAGCAGCAGATGAGCGGTGTGGATAAGAGCAACTATATCCAATCGGTCAACGCCAACGGCTCGATCCGGATGACGATCAATTTCGACGTCGCGACCGATCCCAATACCGACCAGATCCTGTCGCAGCTCCGCGTTTCGCAGGCGACCTCACAGCTCCCCGCGGATGTGATTAACGCCGGCGTGACCGTCCAGAAATCGACGACCGCTCCTTTGATGCTCGTGGCCTTGAACTCGCCGAAGAACACCTACGACAACGTCTTCCTCGCGAATTACGCCAACATCAATCTCATCGATCAACTCACGCGGGTCCCGGGCATTTCGAACGTGCAAGTCTTCGGCGCCGGTCAGTATGCGATGCGGCTTTGGGTCAAGCCGGACCAGCTTGCGAAACTGAACGTCACGGTGACGGACGTGATCAACGCGATCAAGGCGCAGAACACGGTGAATCCTGCCGGCCAGATCGGCGGGGAACCCGCACCGCCGGGACAGGAATTTACCTATACGGTGCGCTCGCCGGGCCGCCTAACGAGCAGTGACGAATTCGGCGAGATCGTGATTCGGGCGAATCCGGACGGCTCGCTCCTGCGGCTGAAAGACGTCGCACGGATCGAGCTCGGCGCGCAGACCTACACGCTCTCCGGCCGGCTCGATGGCAAGTCGGCCGCGATTCTCGCGCTCTACCAGCTGCCCGGCACCAACGCGCTCGAGGCAGCGAACGGAGTGAAGGCGCTCATGCAACGCGTTTCCCAGCAATTTCCGCCCGATATGACTTACGCCATTTCGCTCGATACCACGCAGGCCGTCACCGCCGGATTGGAAGAAATCATTTACACGCTGATCGAGGCGCTCGTGCTCGTTATTCTGGTCGTCTTCGTCTTCCTGCAAGGCTGGCGCGCCACGCTGATTCCGCTTTGCGCCGTGCCGGTCTCGCTCATTGGAACCTTCATGGTGTTCCCGCTCTTCGGCTTCACCATCAACTCGCTGGCACTGTTCGGTCTCGTGCTCGCGATCGGTCTCGTGGTGGACGACGCGATCGTGGTGGTCGAAGCGGTCCAGCATCATATCGACCAGGGCATGCCGCCGCGGGATGCCACGATCCGCGCGATGGAGGAAGTCGCGGGGCCGGTCATCGGTATCGCGCTCGTGCTCTCGGCGGTGTTCGTGCCGACGGCGTTCATCCCGGGAATAACCGGCCGGCTTTATCAGCAATTTGCGCTGACCATCGCGATTTCGGTCATCCTGTCGGCCTTCAATGCCCTTACGCTCAGCCCGGCGCTGGCAGCCATGCTTTTGCGCCCGACGACGAAAGCGCGCGGTCCCCTCGGATGGTTTTTCACGAAGTTCAATCACGCCTTCGGCCGCACGACCGATCACTATTTGAGCGCCTCGCGTTTCGCGATCCGGAAGAGCGGCCGGAGCCTGGTCTTCCTTCTCGTCTTCGCGATCGCTGCTGCTTTCTTCGGCTCCCGTTTGTCCTCGGGTTTCCTGCCGGAAGAAGACCAGGGTTATCTCTACGGTTCGCTGGCCTTGCCCTACGCGGCCTCGATGCAGCGAACCGGCGAAGCGGCCCGCAAGGTGGAGGAGGTGCTGATGAAAACGAAAGGAGTGAAGCACGTCACGAGCGTGCTCGGTTTCAGTTTGCTCAGCACCGTGCAGAGCACCTACAATGCGTTTTTCTTCATCACTTTCGAGCCGTGGGGCGATCGCAAAAAAGCCGAGGAGCAATACGCGGCGTTGAAGCAGAGCATCAACAAAAATCTCGCCGCCATTCCTGAAGGCATCGGGTTCGCTTTTCCACCAC
The DNA here is from genome assembly GCA_041167585.1 of Verrucomicrobiota bacterium. Classification (GTDB taxonomy): domain Bacteria; phylum Verrucomicrobiota; class Verrucomicrobiia; order Chthoniobacterales; family UBA10450; genus AV80. The sequence goes on along the minus strand of JBEEHV010000017.1, from coordinate 159,949 downwards.
CATCGATCCCCGGCATCGGCACCTCCGGCGGTGTCACCTTCATGCTCGAGGATCGCGCGGGTCGCGAGGTCGGTTTCCTGGGCGAGAACTTGAACAAATTTCTCGAAGCCGTCCGCAAACGTCCGGAGATTGCATCCGCGACCACAACGTTTTTGCCGTCAGTCCCGCAGGTCTTCATCGACGTCGATCGCGACAAGGTGCTGAAGCAAGGCGTCGATCTCACGCAGGTCAGCCAGACGCTTCAGACGTTTATGGGCGGATATTTCGTGAACTACTTCAACCGCTTCGGACGTCAATGGCAGGTCTTCGTCCAGGCGGAAGGCGAGTATCGGACCAAGGCGGAAAACGTTGGCCTCTTCTTCGTGCGCAACGCGAACAACGACACCGTCCCGCTCAGTTCGGTGACTAATGTGCAATCGCGCGCCGGACCGGAATTCACCATGCGCTTCAATCTCTATCGCGCCGCGCAAATCAACGCCAGCGCCGCGCCCGGCTTCAGTTCGATCCAGGCGATGAAAGCGCTGGAGGAAACCTTCGCGCAAACGATGCCGCCCGAGATGGGCTACGACTATGCGGCGATGTCGTTTCAGGAAAAGAAGGCGCAGGAAGGCATCTCACCCCGCGTCGTTTTCAGCATGTCGCTCCTTTTCGTCTTTCTTATTCTGGCTGCGCTTTACGAAAGCTGGTCGCTGCCTTTCAGCGTCCTGCTGGGCACGCCGATCGCGGTGTTCGGCGCCTTCGCCGCTCTCTGGGCCAGAGGGATGGAGAATAACGTCTATGCGCAGATCGGTCTCGTGATGTTGATCGGTCTCGCAGCCAAGAACGCCATTCTCATCGTGGAATTTGCGAAGCTGGAATACGAACGCGGCAAACCGCTGCTTGACGCCACCCTGGAAGGAGCGCGCCTGCGATTGCGTCCGATCCTGATGACTTCCTTCGCGTTCATCCTCGGATGCGTTCCGCTCTGGCGCGCGTCTGGGTCAGGCGCGGTGGCGCGGCGAATCATGGGCACGACGGTGATCGGCGGAATGCTGGCGGCTACCTTGATCGCGATCTTTCTGATCCCGGTCACGTATTACGCGATCCAGCGTTTCTCCGAACGCGGAAAAGCTCGCGCTCCTGCCGCCAGCTAAGTTAGAATCTCGTTGGTCGCAGGCCGATCAATTTTCATCCAGCGCGCGACCAAATAGGCGGACGCGACGCCGATCAATAAAGCGCAGACGACGTCGGAGAAATGATGCGCGGCGACATACATGCGCGAAAACGCGATGAGCAGCGGGATCGCGACAAACCCCAAGCCGATCCGCCACCGCGCGATAACGAGTGCCGCAAAAAACGCGGTCGACGCCGCAGTGTGTCCGGAGGGGAATGCGTTTAGGCGCGGGCTCCACTGAGGACCGTTCCACTCGCTTTCGGTCTGGACGCTGGGCCGTGCCCGACCTGTGGAGATCTTGATCACCCGCGCGCTGGCGCCTGCGAGCGCGCAAGCGAAGATCATAGCGGCAAATATCCGGATCCAGTTTTTGTTCCGGCGCCAATACGCCAGGACCAGCAGAGCGGACCCCAGCGCGACGTGTTCCGGCCAGTCGCCTAACTGGCTCACGCCGCGCATGAAATTTCTCAGCCCCACGCTCTGGTGTTGGACGATCCAGGCCCGGACGGCTTCATCGAGGTAGAAACTCACCCAGAGGAGAAGCGCCGCGGCCGGGAAAAGCAGGGTCCACCAGCGAAACGCGGCGACCAACTGAATTTCCCGTTTGTGTTTCACCCGTGGCTATCTTTCAATTCCGCTCTGTCACCCGCAATCCGTAATTTTGTCCTGGTCTTTTTCGGCGCCCTGCTTCTGCACGTGGCGGGGACCTGGAGCATCCCGCTTGTCGACCGGGACGAGCCGCGCTTTGCCGAAGCTTCGCGCGAAATGCGGGAGCGGCACGACTACGTCATCCCGTACTTCAACGACAAGTATCGCTTCGACAAACCGCCCTTCATTTATTGGACGCAGATCGCGAGCTACAGCCTCTTCGGCGAAAACGAATTCGGCGCGCGGTTCCCCTCGGCCGTGGCTGCGGCGCTGACTGCTGTTTTGCTTTTTGCCTGGGGCCGCCGGCTCGGTGAGGAACGCCTGGGCTGGTGGGCTGCAATCATTTTCACGCTCTGTCTCCAGACCTTCGTTCACGCGAAGGCGGCAGTGGCCGACATGTGGCTGGTCTTCTTCGTGACGGCGGCGCATTGGGCGGGATATGAATTGCTCCGCGACTCGTTAGGCCGCGACTATTCGTCCTCCCGCGATCCGGCCCGAGGGCGGGCCGGCTCCAGTGCAGTGGAAACAACAGTCGCAACGCCTGAAATGGAGACGGCGACAATGGAGACGGCCCGCCCCCGGGCCGTTGGCGCGCAGATGGAGACGACCGCAATGGCCGTGGCCCCAACCACCGACCCTCCCCATCTGGAATATTGGCGCTTCGCCTTCTACATCGCGCTCGGCTTTGCTTTCCTGGCCAAAGGGCCGCTCGGCTGGATTCCTCTCCTCACGGTCGCGCTCGCGAAATTCTACACTCCGGGCCTCTCCTTCTATCGTCGCTTTTGGTTCGTGACCGGAATTCTGGGAATGTTTGCCATCGTCTGCACCTGGGGCATCCCGGCACTCATCCGCACCAATGGCGAATTTTTCCGGGTCGGCATCGGGCGCCACGTGGTCGAGCGCTCGCTCAACGTCATGGAAGGCCACGGTGCGAACTCGATGAACACCTACCTCGCGACCATGCCGTTTTATTTTCTCACGGTCTTCCTCAGTTTCTTCCCGTGGTCGATCAAGCTCCCTTCGCTGGCGAAACGCCTCTGGCGCGAGCGGGACGCCGCCGACAAATATCTGATCACCGGCATCGCGCTCGTCTTCGTCATCATGACCCTGGTGAAAACGAAGCTGCCGCATTACACCCTGCCGGGGTTTCCTTTGTTATCGCTTTTGCTGGCGCGACATCTCTTCGCGCTGCCCGGCGTCCAGCGCTTTCCCGTTCGGGCGGCGATCGGTGCCGCTGCTGTGGCGCTTGGCGCGGCGCTCATCGCCTTCCCACTTGTTGCCCCCACATTTCCCAGCGCGCAGCTCTACAAATTATCGAAAAACGATCTTCTGCCCGAGATGGATTTCGCGAATGTCGATTACGCCGAGCCCAGCGTGGTCTGGTATTTTCGCAGCCGCGCCCACGGATTTTTTCGCGGCCTTAATCCCGACATGGTCCAGAAGTTCATGAATTTTCCCGGCCCCCGTTTCGTTATTGTCCCGACCTCCGTGGCCAAAGCTGCTTACGCGGAAATCCCCCCGCAGTGGAAGACCTATACCGCGCGCGGCTTCACCCTCGTGAAGGGGCGGCCGACCGATCTGACCATGATTCTGAAACCGACCCAGTGAGCGCGCGGTGGGCCGGTTGCAGTTTGGAATGTGTCTGTTAGGGGTTCCGACGAATGATCACGTTTCTCGACGGCAAGCTCGCGTCGGCTCTTCCCACGCAGGCGATCGTGAATGTCGGCGGAGTCGGCTACGAAGTTTTCATTCCGCTTTCGAGCTACGATAAGCTCCCGGCCGCGGGCCAGCCCGTGCAAATCCTGACGCACCTCCATGTCCGCGAAGACGCTCACATTCTCTATGGCTTCATGACGGCCGCCGAGCGCGATCTGTTTCGTCTGCTGGTCAATCACGTGAGCGGCATCGGCCCGAAACTGGCGCTCGCCGTGTTGAGCGGGATGAGCGTGAACAATTTCAAAAGCGCGGTCGTGAACGCCGACATTGCGTCGCTCTCGAAAATCAGCGGACTCGGAAAAAAAACGGCGGAACGAATTGTCCTGGAGTTGAAAGACAAGCTCGGCGTGGTCGCGGCGTGGGAAGCCGCCAGCGCGATGCACGCCCCGACTGAGGAGCAAAGCCAGGCGAACGAAGCAGTGCTCGCGCTGATAGCCCTCGGCTACAAACAGGTCGACGCGCACAAGACCGTGCGCGAATTGCAGGAGAAGGAGCCGGAGATTACATCGGCCGAAGAATTGGTGAAGAGCGCGCTAAAGAAAATGGCAGCGGGGAGATGAAGCTCCAAATTCCAAGCACCAAGCTCCAGAGAAACTTCAAATTCCAAACATCAAAGTGCGGGTAGCGTCTTCCTTGGAGCTTGATGCTTGGAGCTTATCTGGAGCTTGGAGGCTTGATGTTTGGAGCTTCTCTGAGCCGGTGCTTGGAATTTGGAGCTTAAAACGCCATGCCTTCTGATCACGCAAACTTGTCAACGATCCGCGCCGCGCTCCCTTCCTCCGGTCTCTTCGCCGAGAAAGATTTTCTCCTCTCGCCCGATCCATTCCCGATCGACCCCGCGTTCGCGAAGGACCTCGAACAGCTCGGCCATCGGCTCTTCGTTTTCCAGCGCGCGTGCAACGAGCTTTACCATCGCAGCATCAAAGGAAAACAACCCGCCTGGATCGCCGAATACCTCGATGCCGGAAAACCGCCGGAACTGATCGAGTTCTCGCGCCAGAAACAATTCCGCGACGATCTGCCGATGGTCATTCGGCCGGATCTGATCCTGACCGAAACCGGTTACACCATCGCGGAGATCGATTCCGTTCCGGGCGGGATCGGTTTGACAGGATGGCTCAATCAGACTTACGCGGGGACCGGCCACGACGTGATCGGTGGCGCTGAGGGAATGCTCGATGGTTTCCGGAGTCTGTTGCCGGAAGGCGGGGACATCGCGATTTCGGAGGAAGCGTCAACCTACCGTCCGGAAATGAATTGGGTCGCCGCGCAGCTTCAACAAAAGCATCCCGGATTCGAATGGCGCGTCGTTGATGCTGAAACGTACGAGCCCAAAACCGGGCGGAATGTTTACCGCTTCTTCGAGCTGTTCGATCTCCCAAATCTTCCACGCGTCTCCGCCTTAATGGACGCGGCGAAAGAGGGCGCGGTCCGGGTCACACCGCCGTTCAAGCCCTTTCTCGAGGAGAAAATGTGGTTCGCACTTTTCTGGATGCGACCGCTCCGCGAATTCTGGCGGCGCGAGCTCGGTGAAAAATATTTCCTGAAATTGCAGGAGGTCATTCCCTACACCTGGCCACTCGATCCGGCGCCGTTGGCGCAACACGCCGTGATTCCACGCCTCGAGATCAGTGACTGGCGGGAAGCCGGCAAGCTCAGCCAGAAAGAACGCGACCTCCTGATCAAGGTGAGCGGCTTTTCTCCGCTGGGGTGGGGGAGTCGTGGCGTTCTCGTAGGCTCGGATGTTCCGCAGTCGGAATGGGAGCGCGCGATCGAAGAGGCGCTGGCCACTTTTCACACCACTCCACGAATCATGCAGCGCTTTCATAAGGCGCGGTTGCTTGATCATCGCTATTGGGACAACACGACGGAAGAAATCAAAACAATGCGCGGCCGCGTCCGGCTCTGCCCCTACTTCTTCGTCGAAAACGCCAAGGTCACTTTGCGCGGTGCCCTGGCCACCATCGTCCCGGCCGACAAAAAACTCCTCCACGGCATGCGCGACGCCATCCTCGCGCCGACGTCGGTAAGCTAAGTAGCTCATCCTTGCCGCGCGTTGCGTGCCGTGCCTCCCCGAGCAAAGATGCCGTGGGACGATGGAAGGCGAATGGGTGGAATCGTATGTGCCGGCGCGGCTGGATCGAATGCCGTGGACGCGATGGCATTCGCTGATCGTTTTCGCCCTCGGGGCGACGTGGGTTCTTGATGGACTCGAGGTCACTCTCGCTGGCTCGCTGGGCGGGATCCTGACGCAACCCGGAACGTTGGGTCTGACCGATGCGCAAGTCGGCGCGAGCGCGACCTGCTATCTCATCGGCGCGGTCATCGGCGCTCTGCTTTTCGGTTACGGAACCGATCGGTTGGGCCGGAAGAAATTGTTTTTCATCACGGTCGCGCTCTATCTCGTGGCGACCGCGCTGACCGCCTTCTCGTGGAGCTTCGCCAGTTACGCTTTTCTCCGTGCGCTGACGGGCGCAGGAATTGGCGGGGAATACGCCGCGATCAACTCGGCGATCGACGAGCTAATTCCCGCGCGGGTCCGCGGGCGTGTCGATCTCATGATCAACGGCTCGTACTGGATCGGTGCCGCGATGGGATCCGCGGCGACGGTGGTGTTGCTCGATCCGAACCGGTTTCCGATCTGGCTCGGCTGGCGTTTCGCTTTTGGAATTGGAGCGACGCTCGGCCTTATCGTGGTTTTCTTTCGACGTTGGATTCCCGAAAGTCCGCGCTGGCTTCTCATTCACGGCCGTCCCGCTGAAGCTGAGCAGATCATGGATGACGTCGAGGCGACCATTCCTGCGCACACTCTCATTCCGCACGAGGGTCCGGCGACGCGGGTGCGCACGCGGACCCATACGCCGTGGCGAGAAATTTGGAACACGATCGTGCACGAGCATCGACGGCGATCGGTTCTCGGCTTCGTCCTGATGCTGACGCAGGCCTTTTTCTACAATGCGATCTTCTTCACCTACGGCCTGGTCTTGATGCGCTTCTACGGCGTGCCCGCGCAAAATGTCGGCGGCTATCTGCTGCCGTTCGCGCTCGGAAACGTTCTCGGCCCGATCGTGCTCGGCCACTTTTTCGACACCATCGGTCGCAGGAAAATGATCGCGGCGACTTACGTGATCGCCGGTCTGCTGCTCGCAGCGAGCGGCTGGGTTTTCCACGCCGGCATGCTGACTGCGCAAACTCAGACGATCGCCTGGATGATCATTTTCTTCGTCGCGTCCGCCGCCGCCAGCTCCGCCTACCTGACCGTCAGCGAAATTTTCCCGCTCGAAATCCGTGCTCTCGCGATCGCGATCTTTTATGCCTTCGGAACGCTGGCCGGCGGCGTCGGCGCGCCGATTCTTTTCGGCTGGATCATCGGCACCGGTTCGAGAACCGCGCTTTTCGCCGGCTATGTCGTCGGCGCCATCCTGATGATCATCGGAGGTATTGTTGAGGCTTGGCTCGGGGTCGATGCCGAACGCAAATCGCTCGAGCACGTTGCGACGCCATTGTCCTGCAAGTTGTAGCCGCGGTCGGTGATCGCGGTCCTGTAGCGGCGGTCTAATAACCGCCGTCCGATCCTGCTAGCATCGCTTGGGATTCTTCTGCCGCCATCGGAATCGACGTCTATCAGCAGAGGCGTACCAAGATTCTAATGAGACAATAATGTATCAATCCAAGGACGGAGGGAATTTCATCGGTGCAATCTTAGCATTTTTCCCAAATCCCAGCCGCAAAAAATCGCTCCGCACGTTGCCGCCAACAGTTATGGCTTGGCTAATTGTTCAAGGGTCGCTAAACAGGGGTGATGAGCCCCAAACGCAATTCAATAAAAAATTACCTCGCGATCAGTCTATTTGCTACGGCGGGTGTATTTGCGAGCATCGCGATCGCAGATTCGAAACCTGGTGCCCTGAAGGATTCTGACAGAGCTAAACCGGGAAGCTGCATCTGGGCCGGACAACCTTATAGTGAAGGCTCCACAATATGCATGGGCAATGGTCTCCTGAGCTCCTGTGTCAACGGGCAATGGAAACAACATTGGCCTGCCGAGCGCTGCATACCTTGTAAGTGACCCGCGTTTCTCCTGCGCAGGGCAGGACGGCGCCGACAATCCGAGCCATCACCGCCCCTACAGCTATTTCCGAACAACGCCATGATTCTTCTTTCAACGCTCTCTCCAGACCAGAAACGCCGAGTAGCGGCCATCGACCCCTCATTAATACAGCCGATTGGTGAGCTCACGGTCAACTTCGCGATGTTAGAGTCGATCCTGAAACGGGGCATTGAATGTCTACTGTTCCCGGGCTCGTACTCCCATTCAAAGCAGGACACAGCAGCCATCATTACTGCGGAGATGTCATTCCGAAGACTCATCCATCTTTTCGAGTGTCTGATTCGAGACCGCTGCGGTGAGTCTAACGTCCAAGCCTGTAAGGCGCTTTGTGTGGAGATGCTTCGGATCGAGGAGAAGCGTAATGCCATCATTCACTCTGAATGGGGGCTGGACGCGCGTTCGCGGCTTACTGTGCGAATGAAGACGACGGCGAAAGCAAAAGGGCTAAGGCGCCATCGAGAGCGTCTTCGTGCTGAAGGAGTTACCGAGATCGCCGAAGAGATTGGGCAGGTAGCGAAGCGGCTCGATGATTTCATCAGAGTTTGAAGCCCCGCCGGCAAAAAGTAGACTGAGCTGAGACGAGATGCACAGCCCGCTCATGTGAGGCTCGCTAGGTCTTTCGTACAATGACGCTCGAAATCGGGCTCTTTCTCGTTGGTGTGATCGTCGGTTGGCTGATACAACACATATATTCGGCCCGATCAGCTAAAGAGCAGCGTGACCTCTTTCAGAAGTTGTCCTCGGAGATTCGTGATCTCATTCTCGCGGACCCTCGTGAGAAGTTGTCGGTCGCTGAGCTGAATCAGCTCATTGACGCGCGCACCACTGATCCGACTCACGAAGGACCGCTGGCGTACGTTGCATGCCCGAAATGCGGATCGACCAACCTGGAAAGGCGAGCGAGCCTCGATGCGGAGGAAGATGAGATGTACTATATTGTTGGATGCAAGGACTGCGGATGGGGCGATTGGTCGCAATAGGCCAACCTAGTGATGCAGCGAACCGCCCCGTCCACTCTGCTGGTGGCCGCAGTCGCTGGCCTTTTGTGTCGTTAGATGCCTACAACGAGCCCGTTTGAAGTCGTAGCAGTGGAACTGGAAAGTCCCACGTGGGGGTTTCGGCCCCGATGGCGGTTCCGTTCGCGGACTATCCGCGTGAGACCGGTCACTATGAGGTCGCTTGGGAGGAGATGGAACAAGCCTGTCGCCCTACTTTGGACGCGGAAGCACAAACGTGGGTTTTGTCTCGTCACTGGCCGCAGCTCACACCACAGCACGAGTATTTTTTTTGGCTTCGTTTCATCACCAGCATGCGCTTTTTGCGGCAGTTTCCCACTTCGAGCTCATCGATTTTTCAGTTCCCAGCCCTGCCGCTGGACGAGGTGCTTCAGTGGATGTTGAGCCCGTGGTGGTCGTTGCTTGGTCGTCATGAGGCCCTGTTTCATGTCGAGGAACCTGACTTTGGACCTTCACTGAATTGATCCAGACATCTAACCGGCGAGAAGAAGAAGGGGTCGGCTCTGTGAATCTCGTCAACTAGTAGGACCCGTGCCGATTTGGTCGCATGCGGCAATGTCGCCCCTCGGCTCATTGGCGATTATAGTTCAAAGATGCCCGTTTTGCTGCGCCGCGAGAAAGCGATTCCGGTTCGGCGTTGGTTTCAGGCTGAACAAAAAAAGGGGGTTCTGCTCCGGCGGTGAAGTTCCGGCGAGCCGGAAAAGAGGTTTCCGCTCCCGGAGCGATTTTTTTGGGAGTCCGGCAAGCTGCTTCCGGTTTGACGGTGGTTTTCCGTGAAGCGCCGGAAGATTGTCCAAAGCGGCAGCGATATTTTTGGCTGCGGAATAAAGGCATCCGCTTCGGAAGGGAGTTTCCCGGGAGCTGGAAAAGATACTTCCGCTGCGGTCGACTATTTTTTGGGAGCATCGAAAACTGTTGCAGGACCGGAAGGGACTTTTTTTGCTTCCCGGACCTCTTTTGCACGAGGGAAACCACTTTTTATTTGGAGGTGAGGTCAGGCTAAGCGGTCAAATTCCTTTTGTGATTGCGTGGTCGCGCTCCGCAACCGACGCTCGCGACGGTGAAAGAAGATGTGATGGATCCGGCGATAGCTTCGCCGACCGCGCCGTCGTTACCCGATCCGAAGGCCCCGATTCCCCGGCAGATCCGCTACATCATCGGCAACGAGGGCTGCGAGCGGTTCAGCTTTTACGGGATGCGCAACATCCTCACCGTGTTCCTCGTCTCCTCCCTGCTGACGTATTTGCCCGAGGCGGATCGGGCGAGCGCGGCGAAGGATGTCTTCCATACCTTCGTCATCGGCGTCTATTTTTTCCCGCTGCTCGGCGGATGGCTGGCCGACCGGTTCTTTGGGAAATACCAAACCATCTTTTGGCTCAGTCTGGTCTATTGCGTCGGGCAATTATGCCTCGCGCTCTTCGTGACGAACCGCATGGGCTTTTATGTCGGGCTTTCGCTGATCGCGCTCGGCTCCGGCGGGATCAAGCCGTGCGTGTCGGCCTTCGTCGGTGACCAGTTCGACCAGACCAACAAGCACCGCGCCAAGATCGTCTTCGACGCCTTTTACTGGATCATCAACTTCGGCTCGTTTTTCGCGTCACTCCTGATGCCGATCTTTCTGCGGAACCTCGGACCCGGCATCGCCTTTGGAATTCCGGGCGTGCTCATGGCGATTTCCACCGTCGTCCTGTGGATGGCGCGCAAGCAGTATGTCATGGTGCCGCCCGCGGCCCCAAATCCGGAATCATTCCTCAACGTTTGTCGCACCGCGCTGGCTTCCGGCACACTCGGCCGCGTTCTCGCCTTCACCGCCATGGCCGCGGCAATCGGCTCATTCCTCCTCATTCCGAAATTTGGATTTGTCATTGCCGCCTGTCTCGCCCTTGTGGCCGTGATCGGTTTCGGTGGCATTGGCGTCTGGGTGCAACTTGACGCGGTGCGGGGCCGGCACTCCGACGAAGCGATCGCGGGCGTCCGTTCGGTCCTGCGGGTGCTGGTGCTCTTCGCGATCGTCACCCCGTTCTGGTCGCTCTTCGACCAGAAAGCCTCGACCTGGGTTTTGCAGGCGGACGCGATGACGAAGCCGAGCTGGTTCCAGTCCTCCCAAATGCAGGCGCTCAATCCGGCGCTCGTAATGTTGCTCATCCCCTTCAACAACCTGGTGCTGTATCCGTGGCTGCAGCGCATAGGGTTTGAAGTAACCGCACTGCGGCGAATGGGAGCGGGGATCGCGTTTGCCGGACTCTCGTGGATCGTTGTGGGCGCGATGCAGCTGGTGCTCGACGGCGGGACGGCGTTTTCAATCACCTGGCAGATCCTGCCCTACGCGCTGCTCACGCTCGGTGAAGTTTTGGTTTCCGCGACTGGCCTTGAGTTTGCCTACAGCCAGGCACCGCTGGCGATGAAAGGGGCGATCATGGCTTTCTGGAGTCTCTCGGTCACGATTGGCAACCTCTGGGTCCTGGTGGTGAATGCCGGCGTAAAAAACGACAAGGTGATCGGCCTCATCAAATCGAGCGGATTCGGAGTGACCGCGTTCCAGATGTTTTTCTTCGCCGCGTTCGCGTTCGCCGCAGCGCTCGCGTTCGGGCTGGTCGCCCGCTCTTATCCGCTCGCGGATCATTATCGGAAGGCCTGACCGTTCGTTAGTCGACACGAGCAAGGAAGCCGATTCCGTTTTGAAGTGGCCGCCGCGTTCTTTGTGGGCGTGGCGAATCCAATGCTGGAGATCTGCGGCCCGCGCACGGATTTTTTCCGACTCCATCGCAATCGTCTGAGTGCTCAGCGACAGGAGATCGTGAGTTCGCGGGAATAGATTGAGCCCGTTGCAGTCAGCTCACTGGAATTGAGGCAGAAGCATTCGACGTGAATCATGCCGGCGTCGAAGGCGGCGTGAGCGCGAAGAAAAGGCCGGATGGATTCGGCAGAGACATCACGGCAGCGCGCGAGCGTGACGTGTGGATGAAACGATCGCAGATCGAGCTCTAGTCCAGCGCGGATGGCGGCTTCCTGGACGCGCTTGTGCAGTTGAAAAAGGTGCGGATGCCCGGTGCCGACGCCGATCCAAAGAATGTTTGGTCGCCCTTTACCGGGAAAGGTCCCAAGCCCGCAGAGGGGAAGGAAGAAGGCTTTCCAATCGATGGCCCCGAGATTTTTCGTGAGCGCTTCCGCGACCTCCTCGGACACGTCGCCTAGAAAACTGAGCGTGAGATGCATTTGTTCCGGCGCGAGCCAGCGCACGCCGCGCAGATGTGGATCCAGTTCCGCCAGGCGTTGCGTCACGCTTGCTGGAAGCTCGAGGCTAACGAAGAGCCGTTTCGTGCTCACGTTCGCCTAGGAAATTTCGCAACCGCCTTCGTTGTTCCGCGCCGTGGCGCGATCGGTGAAACGCGTGACCCATCGCGGCATCGACGTTTCCGAACGGCTTTCCCACCCAGAGCGCAAGGTGTCGCCATCCGGATCACCCGGTAAAGGCAGAACGGAATTCGCGAGCTTCATTGCGCTTCCAGTCAGGTTCGGGAACAAGGCATTGCCGGCAACCAGCGCCCGAGTTGAAAAGGGGATGGTGAGAGAAGGAAGGCCGCGCCGGCAGGCCGAGATGATTTTCGCTGCCGCGCGTTCGGCTTTGAGCGAAACGAGCGGCAACGCCGCGGAGATCGAAAACCAGGTGTATTCCGCGCGGTGATCGCCTTTGAATTTCGCGTTCACATGCGAACCGGTCCGCATCATTCCGGGCGCGACGGTCGTGACATGGATATTGTCGCGGGCCAATTCCGTCCGGAGCGCGTCGGACAAACCGACCAGCGCAAACTTGCTCGCGGAGTATGGCGCAAGATGCGGCACCGCGATCTTCCCGCCGATCGAAGCAATGTTAACGATGCGAGCCTCGCCGCGCCGGCGGAGGTGCGGCAGCGCTTTCATGATCAAATTGTAGGGGGCCCAAAAATGAAGGTTCATCGCCCGCTCGAAATCCTCGCGCTGCATATGTTCGAGCGGGCCAACCTCGATGATGCCCGCATTATTGATCACAACGTCGATGCCGCCGAAATGTGCAGCGACTTCCTCGACCGCCCGATTGATTTGCTCACGATCGAGTAGATCGCAGGAAACGGTCAGCACTTCGCCGCCGCGCCGGATGAGCTCGTCGCGCGCTCTCGCCAGTTCATCGGGGTCGCGGGCGAGCAACGCGACGCGAGCGCCTTCGGAGCAGAATTGCCGGGCGAGAACCAATCCCAAACCGCGCGATCCGCCGGTGATCAGAACTACCTTCTGCGCGAAGGAGCAGGTATGGCGGTTCGTGCGAGCGATCAGGCAACCGGCGAGAGCCGCGCCGCCGAGGGCGAAAAGAAGGGAACGCTTCATTGCCTTTGATTCGAATCGATTTACCGATACGGCCCTGTAATGATCGCGCTCCGCGAAGTGAGAGCTACAGAGCGGCCACGGCAATATCGTTGGCCGAGTAATCCTCCTTTGGCTTCTTGACACAAAACGCCAAAACGACTCCGACGAAACAAAGCAACGCTCCGATCAAAAAAGGAGTGCGGCCGTACTCCGCGATCGGTTTGCCCAAATCCGCCATGAGAAGCCAGCCGCCGAGCAATGGCCCAAGAAGCCGCGCCGCGCTTCCGGCGGATTGCATCACCCCGAGCGCGCGCCCTTGCCAGCTGCGCTCGATCATTTGCGATGCCAATCCGCTCAAGGGCGGACTAGCCAGGCCGCTCCCGCACGAGAGGCCAGCGCACGCGAGTAAAAGCATGGTGAGGTTGTGGCAAAAAGGCAGCAACGCAAGCGAGGCTGTGGTCAGTAACATCCCCGCGCGCGTTACCATCACTTCGCCAAACGCCTTGACCAACCGGCCGATCAACCCGCCCTGAACGATGACGGTGAGGACACCGATGAAGCAGAAAAGGTAACCGTTCGCGCGCGCGCCGTAGCCGAACCGCCGCTCGTTGAAGAGCGCAAACAGCGTGGTCATGATCGCGAATCCAGCGATGAGAAAAAAGTAGGTGGTGACGACCAATGTGAACATCGCGCCGCGGCCGTGCCGGAAGACTTCGACGATGCTCGCTCGTTCGTGCGGCTTGGCGCGATGTTCGCGGGAAAGGCTTTCGGGTAGAATCAGGTAGACGAGCAGGGCGTTCACCACCGCCAGGGCGGCGGCGAAAAAAAAGGGCGCGCTGTACGAGATCTGACTCATCAGCCCTCCGATCAGCGGACCAAAAGTAAACCCGAGCCCGAAAGCCGCGCCGATCATGCCCATGGCGCGCGAGCGTTTTTCCGGAGCCGTGACGTCAGCGATGTAGGCTTGTGGAATCGAAATATTTCCTCCGGTGATTCCAGCCAGAATGCGCGCGACGAAAAGAAGTGTGAGCGAATGGGCCAGCCCCATCAGCGCAAAGCCCACCGCGGTGCCGGCGATGCTGACGAGCAAAACCGGGCGGCGTCCGAAGCGATCCGAAAGTTTCCCGAGAATGGGCGTGAAGATGATCTGCATGCCGGAATAGATTCCGGTGAGCCAGCCGATGACCATCGGCGTGGCATGGAAGTGTTCCGCGTAAAGAGGCAGGATCGGAATGACAATGCCGAACCCCACCAGGTCGATGAAGACGGTGAGGAAAAGGACGAAGAGTGGCGAGCGCGGCCGGGACATTTGGGAAAGAGAGTGACGAGTGACAGGAGACCAGTGACAAGTGGAAATATGGTAGGGATGGCGCGCTGCGCCGTCCGATAGCGTGCGTAACGGCCTCGATTGCGGAGCGGACACCGCCGCGCGGCGTCCCTACCCATGCTTGCGGTTGAAGCGCGCTACTTCGCGTTCCGTCTCGCGATCGGTCGCGCGCTTCTTCAGGTCGGCGCGTTTGTCATGCGCCACTTTTCCCGTGGCCACGCCGATCTCGGATTTCAGTTTCCGGTTTTTCCAATACAGGCTCAGGACGACCAGGGTGCGGCCGGCGATTGCGGTGAGCCCGTAGAGTTTTTCAATCTCCTGTTTGTGCAGGAGCAGACGCCGGACGCGTTTCGGCGCGGGAACTTCGTGGCTGGCCCGCTCGTAGGGCTGGATATCGGCGTTATACAGAAAGGCCTGGCCTTTTTCGATGCGGACAAAGGCATCGCTGATGTTGGCCTTGCCGGCGCGGATCGATTTGACCTCGCTGCCTTTCAGCTCGATGCCGGCTTCGTAGCGCTCGAGGATGTGAAAATCACGGAGCGCCTTCCGGTTCAGGATCGTCTCGGTCGCCATGATCGCGCTTCCGGACGGGCGCGAAATTAAGCGTCGCCTTCGGCTGCGGGCGTCTCCGGGGTCAGCTCGTAGGTGAGCTTTCCTGCGATGATTTCCCGGAGCGCTATGTCGGTCAGGGAGGAGCGCGGAGTGGCCTCAACCAGCGGACGATGCCCCAACCCCAACTGGCGCACGCGGCGGGAAACGACGTTGATCAGCAATTGCTGATTTGGAATCACTTTGGCTGCATCCTGCAGGAGTTGTGAGGTCATATGGCGCAAGGAACGGACGGCGCGGGTGGCGTCCGTCGGGAACTGAAGAATGGCCGGAGTGCCCCCTGAAACGACTGATGGGATGATGTTTGAGACGAGCATCGGTGGCGAAAAAGGAATTGTGACTTTGCGAGGGTGGTAGCGCGCTGTCAACCGATTTGTTGGCGCGCGCCGTCGTGAACGGACGAAGGAAATGAGAGCACTCGTCAGTCAGGCGATCGACCTTTGGACAAAGCGGTAGCTTCCCGGCGGCTCGCTGTCAACGGAAGGCCCGTCAAACCCGCTGTGCTTTTCCTCGCGGCCTAACGAATGTCTTCGACGTAGCTAACGATGCGGTAATCGACCGCGTCGCCTTCCGTATCCAGGGCACGATCGTAATGCCAGCTGGTGTTGCCGTTTCCGTAGAAGGTCTTGCAGACAATCGCGCCCGTCAGGTCGGGGTTCCCGTTCAAAACCACGTCTGCACTGGGGGCGTAGAAGGTCGCGGCAAAATTTCCCGGTGGCGCGATATGAATGAATTGAGGGGTGGCTGGGTCGGGCGGACTGATCGCGTAATATTGCAGGTTTGCCGCTAGTCCACTTTCGTTATCCATGTCCCGGCCTTTTACATCCATGTTGCCATCGAAGAAGATTTTGGCGTGCACACCGTTCTTGACCGTGATCGTCGCGGTCAGGTCATTGGTGACGTGGATCGCCACATAAGTCTGGGCACTGCCGACGGGGTTGATGGTGAGTTTTCCGCTGAGAGAAGAGAGAAGGTAGTAGGTTGGATTGGCGGCAGTTCCGGGCGCGGGCGGGGTAATGCTCTCGGTGGCGGTCACAGTGGTGGGGAAGGGTTGCGCGGGAGGCATATTCGTCGGCATCGCATAGGGCGGGACGGTAAAGGGGACATTATTATCAATCGTGCCCGTGACGTATTGAGAAGGAACAACAGTCCCGCCATTCGTGCTTATGTTTCCGTAGAGCATCCCGTTTACGTTCGCCACGGGCGTGCCGATCTCGACCGAACCACTGCGCGAATCCTTGAAATGAGAATCGGCCGGATTGTTTGCGCAAAAGTAGTAGGGACCGTTCTTCGAGTTATAACTGTCCACTTGGGCGGCCGAGCCGAGTCCGTAGAATGAACCAGTGCACTTGATGGCAGCTTCAAATGGTGTGACGGGCGCGCTGATCTGTTCGATCCGGCGGGTGATCTGTGGGGCCGCCACCGGGATGATCGCTTTTCCTACTCCATCTCCATTCGGACCGTAGGTGGCGATAAAATGATCGGTGTTGAAGTCGATTTTGCGGAGCAGGCTGTCGCCTCGGCTGCCGGCCCCCATCCGATCGTCCATTCCAGTCCGGCGCAAGCCATTGACCGGCGCGGTGCCTCGGCTGCGCGCACGATACCAGGGATTCCCGGTAATCGGATCATAGTAGAACAGGTCGACGACGCTGCTCGTAACAAGATTATTGCCGGGAAGAGTCGTGACCGGACTGGTGTGAACCGAACCCGAAGCGGACCATCCACTGAAGGCGTTGGCAGGGTCGAGCACAGTCTTACGAATTTCGCTGTATCCGATGTCCCCTCCGGTCTCCGCGGCGAAGAGTGATTCTTTCCAACTGCGGACCTGACTCGACGCGACGTTGAAACGTGTCGTGCAATTCTGCAAAACGTTCGCACCGATCAGAGAGATGACCAGGATCGTGCACAAGGCGCAGATGAGGACATTCGCCCTCTCGGAGGAGCTTATCTTACACTTCATGTCGTCCTTTCCCGGGCGCGCCTTTCTTTAGCCGCGCCGTTTGTTTCGCAGATACGCTGTCGAATAAACCGTGGTGCCACTTCGCTGGGCGACGGTGCTGCCCGAAGTGAAGATGGGTCGAAAGGTGATACTCGTTTTCGTGTATTCCGTGTTAGCCAGCTCGACGTCGGTCGTCTGCGGGACCAACTGATCCGTGCTCGATGCAATGGTGGTGACGACCCCGTTCTCCGTACGCAGGATCGACAGACCGTTGATGGAATAAACGATTGTGCTCGTTGTGGCTCCGTAATTGACCTGCGGTCCGCTCGGTGTGTTCAGGATCGTCGGCGTGCGCGGAGTGCCGACGAGCGCAGGGTTAGCGATGCCTTCCGGATCCGTAGCTTGAATGATGTAATTCGGCACTGTGACCGTCACCGTTTGAAGATCCGCGGAGGTGGTTACAATGAGGCCGCGTTTCACATCGCGGCTCAGGTAATCGACGATCCGGATTTGCTGCATGTGGGTCGCGAAGTAACTGTCGATCGCATTGAAGCTTTTCTGCAGCGAAGTGGAGGAGGTGAGGGTGACTCCCAAAACGACTGCACCGGCGGCGAGGGCGATCATCATTTCACTAAGGGTGAAACCGGAGGTGTTGCGTTGGCCTGGTTGTTTCATTTTTTTGTCCCGTTCGAAAGAATGCTGGTGGTGTGTTCGGTGCGGGGCCGGGCCCCCAAAGTCATGGTCCAGGCGACGGCGACGTCCAGTTTCACCAGGGTCTTTCCCAAGTCGGTGGCGACAGAATCCGCGGTGACGGTGCCGTTGGGGACACGCGTGAACTGCGTGACTCCATTTGGAAAGGGATAAGCGCTGATCGTGACAGTCTCGGTGGCCTTTTGGAAAAAGGGAGAAGCGTTAGGCGGCGTGGCCAGCAACGCTTGGACCGTCACTGTTTTGGTTAGATCCGTGAATGCGAGATTGCGCAGAATCTCTGCGCGATCCTGGACGCATTGGAGAGCTGCGACCGATTCCTTGGTGGCGTCGATATAGCGGAGACAAAGAGCGTTCAGTTCGAAAACGGACGCCAGGAAGGCGGCTAGCAAGACCATGGCGACCAAGACCTCCGAGAAGGTGGTGCCACGCAACGAGGGATTCTTGGGTTTAGTGACGAGTGAGGTCTTTATAATGGCTATAAACGACAGCAATTAATGTACCGATTTCTCGCTAATGAGAGTCGTTTTTCTCGCAGATGATACTTACGCGCATTTTTATCACTTTTGAGATGGGCGGGGGCCGCTCGGCAATAATCATAGAGAAAACGCCCGGGGATTTCCGCGGAAATCCCAGCTCCGAAATTATGGAACTGTAATGCGGAGAATTGCAGTCGCTCCAACGCGCAGGGGCGCTTCTCCGATCGGGTCCGGACAGTCTTGCCCGGTTACTTCAGCGCGCTCTCAGCCTTTGCCACCAGCGCTTTTTCCTCGGGAAGGAGGTTCGCTTCACTGGCTTTGCGAAGGTGATCGAGCGCTTTCTCTTTCTGGCCGGCGGCTGCAAGAAAAATACCGTAATAGACTGCCAGGGATGGCTCGCGCAGTTGCTCGGGCGTCAATTTCTCCATTGCTTGGAGAGCGCCTTTGAAATCTCCCCTGGCATAGAGCGAGAAAGCATAGGTCGATATATAGGGTGCCTTGGTCGGCTCCTGGTTCACGAGTTCCGCGGCGACTTTGCGCGAGCGCTCCAGGTCCACCCCAAGAAGCAATGAGACTTGGGCCAGATTGTTTTGCAAGGGTGGATCATTCGGCACGGCTTCGACCAGCCGAGTGAGCGTCCGATAAAGTCCCGAGGTGTCCCCTTTTTTGCTGTAGTGCTGATAGAGCGTCTGGAGTGCCTCCAGCTTCGTTTCGTCGCTCTTGGAAAGAATCCACAACAGGTCCTCTGTTTCACTTTCCCAACCCCACGCCGCCGCCGTCCTCGCCAGCAGCAAAACCGATTGGGGATTGGCCGATGCCTCCTTCTGGACCGCTAGCCACTCCTTCTCCGACTCGACCTTCTTGTCCTGCTCGCGGAGCGCCCGGGTGAGATAGGCCCTGCGGAGAAAATCGTAGGATTGCCAGTCGGTATTCCTCGTCAGGCGCTCCAGCCCAGGCCAGTCCTTCAGGCCCGAGTAAAGGGCCGCCAATCCCCGTGGCACCGGCCATTTGCCCAGCGTTTCCGGCGGCAAAGTTTGGGAGAATTCGACTCCCGCCGCGGCGGTTTCGTTGCCGCTCATCCAGTTCAGGAGAATCGCGAGATCCGCGGGATTGGAAGCCGTTTCCTGCTCCAACTTCTTCAACGTGGCGTCGAATTCCGGATCGTGCAGTTGCCGGAGAATTTCGAGATAGAGCAACCGATCGTTGAGGGTGGCTTCCGGATAGTTCTGGAGCTCGCCTGCCAGCATTTGCATGTGCTTGGTGTCGGCGCGATGCGAAACGCCATCGACGATCAAGGCGCGAGTCGCGGCGGTGCGTTGCTTCGGATCGTTCCGCAACCGCTCAAGCGCCTCGCGAGCCGCTTCTCGCTTCGCGGTGTCGGCTGATTCCAAGCGGACCACCGCAAATTGGAACTGATAAGCGCCGTTGCCCGGCTCGAGCTCGGCCGCCTTGCTGTAATGACTTTCTGCCTCCGCCAAATTCTTCTTCACCTCGGCTATGCGGCCGGCAGCCGCGTGATATCCGGCCGTCTGTCTAACCGGCTCGCCCAGCGAAGCCAGCGCCTTGTCCGCCAGGGCCAATTCGTTAAAGCGCAGAGCGGCTCGGATGAACGCCAACGCATCCTCGGAGTTGTGCGGTTGGAGATCGACGACTTTGCGCCACCAGTCCACTGCGGCACGTTCGCCTGCTTTGTCTGCGATCTGGGCGATCATGCGCGCGGCATCCGCGTTATCCGGGTTCATCTGGTAAGCCCGGCGTGCAGTCAAGGCGGCCGCCTTCACGTCGCCACCGCTAAGATAGGCGGCCGAGACTCGGACCAGATGGCGTTCCTGCCAGCGATGAAAAAAGTGAACACCCGCGACGATGAGCACGATGAAAAGGACCAGACCGACGAGCCCACCGACGATGAGCTTGATGAAACTTCGTTCGGTTTTTTCGGAATGAGTGTCCAAGGTGGTTGAGCTTAGGTTTCGCGTTCGCGAAGTCAATTTAGGGGGGCCGGGTAGCCGCCCCGAGGGATTTCCCCGCGACAAAAAGCATAAGCAAAAGCCGCGCCGACCTCCAGTGGGGGCGAAGCTATTGGTCTTGCCACTGCCGCGAAACTACGCGAAATAGATCGTCGCCGGAGTTGCTAACGCCGGTCTAGGACGGGCTGTGGCTCAGCTTGGTAGAGCGCCTGCCTCGGGTGCAGGAGGCCGCGGGTTCGAATCCCGCCAGCCCGATACTTCATCCTGAGCCCAGGGCCGATGGTTTAGGCTCGACCACGCACAATCGCGCGATAATTTCACAACATGCCTGTTGAGCTAAAAGTCGGTGATCGCGCTCCAGATTTTAGCGCTCAGGCGATCGGCGGGAAATATGGCGCCGGTCAGGATGTGTCGCTTGCCGATTTCCGTGGATCTGCGTTGGTCCTCTATTTTTACCCGAAAGATGACACGCCCGGATGCACCTCACAGGCTTGCGGGTTGCGCGATTCGTGGGACGAGTTCGGCCCGAAGGCGAACATTTTCGGCGTGAGCATCGATTCGGGCGCCAGCCACGAGAAATTTATCAAGAAATATCAGCTGCCGTTTCCGTTGCTCTCCGACCCGGAAAAGAAAATCGTCGAAGCGTATGGCGTCTGGGTAGAGAAAAGCATGTATGGGAAAAAATACATGGGCGCGGAGCGCAGCACGTTCGTGATCGACGGCGCGGGCCGGATCACGGCGATTTTTCGCAAGGTTAAACCGGAGGAGCATGTCGATCTTTTGCGTTCAGCGTTGAGCAAAGCGGCGGAATAACAAAGAAAGTCGGTTGCGGACACGGGCAACCGATGCTTGCGTTGCGCTCCGGGAAACCGGCAATTTGATAAATACTCTATGGGCTCCCTGAAGAAACGTCGGAAAGCGAAGATCTCCAAACACAAGCGTCGCAAGCGCATGAAGGAGAATCGCCATAAGAAGCGTTTGCGTTACAAATCGTAAGCGCGGGCTTCCCGTTTCGTCGACCTCGTTAGGCAGAGCGCGACTTGGTTTGCGCCTCAATGCCGTCGCCGCTACAGTTTCCGAAATGATCGTCGGCCGGATCTGGCTCCACTTCGCTGTGAGGTCTCTTCTTTTTGGCGCAGTCGTATTCACTCTGGCTCAGACCTCTGCCGCGCGCGCACCACTCCCGTCGCCTTCCTCCGACACGTTCCCGCTCAAGAAGGCGCCCGATAAAAAAGCGTCCGGGCAGGACGATTCCTTCACCCGAGTGCCAGCGAATGATCTCGCTCTGCGACCGGAAAACGCGCGAAAGGCCGACGCGCTGACCGATTTTGTGGAAGGTGCCCGGTTGGAAGAGAACGCCGAGGTCGACAGTGCACTCGCGGCTTATCAACGGGTCCTAAATTTCGATCCCGGCCAGGTGGATCTGGCCATGCGCGTTGCTGCCTTACTCAGCCGCCAGGAAGATTTCCCCCGCGCCATCGATGTCCTGAAAGATGCGATCAAGGCGAGGCCGAAGGAATCGGCGCCCTATCTGCAGCTTTCCTTCATCTACGCCAAGTATCTCCGGAAACCGGACCAGGCCCTGAAATATGCCAACCAGGCGATTGCTTTGGATCCGCAGAATTTTGAAGCCTACCAGCGGCTCTACGAAACCGAACTGGCCACGGGGCAGACCAAGGGGGCACTAGCTGCCCTGGAGCGGGCGACAGCCGTTAAGAGTGAGGATCCCGCTTTCTGGATCAAACTGGGGAAGCTTTATGGCTCCATGGTTTTCAAACCGGGAGTCGACCCGAAACCCGACGACATCAAAAAGGTCAACGATCTGTTCAAGAAAGCCGTCGACAAGGCCGGCGACGATCCGGCCGTGCTCAAGGACGCCGCGGATTACTTTGCTGCTTCGCAACAAATCCAGGAAGCGATTCCGCTTTATCTGCGGGTGCTCGATCTGCAACCGGAGGATTCTAATGCCCGGGAAAAACTGGCCTCGGGATTTGTCCTGACCAATCAACGAGGGAAGGCCGTTGAAATGCTGCAGGAAATCATCAAGCAACATCCGGAAAAATTTCAGCCCTACGATTTGCTCGGGCAACTCCTGGACGACGAGGCGCGAGGGCTCGCCCGCAACAAACAGCTGGACGAGGCGAAAGCGATCTTCGCCAAAGCCGCGGCGAATTATGAGCAGAGTTTGCTGATCAACCCTGGCCGTCCGAACACGTATCTGCGCCTGGCCGAGCTGCTGATCGGCCCACTCAAGGAAAGCGAGCGAGCGGTAAAGATTCTGGTCGAAGCGCGCCAGCGCTTCTCGGGTGCGCCGGAGTTCACCTATTTCCTGGGCCTGGCCCTTCGCGAGGCCAAACGCCCGCAGGAGGCCGTGATCGTTTTTGAAGAAGCGCTGAATGAAGCCCAATCCGGCAACGATGAAGTCCTCAACGCGCGATTCTATTTCGATTATGGCGCGGCCGCGGACCAGGCGGGGCTCTACGAAAAGGCGGCCGACCTTCTCCGGAAATCGATTTCACTGGATCCCGCCAACGCCGCCGAGGCCTACAACTACGTCGGGTTCATGTTTGCCGAGCACAACATTCATCTCGACGAGGCCGAGGAAATGATTGGCCATGCCCTCCAGCTTGATCCGAATAACGGCGCCTATCTCGATAGCATGGGCTGGGTGCATTATCGCAAAGGCAAGTTCGACGCGGCGTTGACCGAACTTTTGCGGGCCGCCCAGAATCTCACCCGCGACGATCCGATCGTTTTCGAGCACATTGGCGACACCTATTCCAAACTGAACCGGATTCCGCAGGCGCTCGAATACTGGCAGAAGGCGATCGCTTTGACTCCGGACAATAAATTGCTCACGGAAAAAATCGAAAAGACCAAAACCACCATCAGCAAAGGACCGCCGCCGAAGATCAATTGAAACCGTCGATGTGGAATGCGGACGGCCCGATTGTGAGGCGAGGGGACAGCGCTTGATCGAATGACAAACTATCCAACACCCTGGCAGCGCCAAACGATGTGGGCCGCGCTCTCGGCCTTTTTTGTCGTCCTCCTCGTGGCCATTACCGGTTCGGTCATCTGGATCACGGCTAAGGTCGTTTCCTTCATCCAGCCGATCCTGATCCCCGTCGCGATCGCAGTGATCCTGGCCTATCTCCTCGCGCCTTTGGTCACCAAAATGACCGAGCACGGTTTGGGACGAACCAAGGCGGTCCTCGCGCTGTTCACCATTGCCTTTCTCTCCATCGGAGTGTTGATCGCGTGGCTGGCGCCGGTCGTGTCGATGCAGGCGGCCAACGTGGCGCGCGAGCTGCCTAACTACACGCTAAAAGCGCGGGATCAGGTCGTCGATCTCATCTTCAAATATGACCGCGTCTTTGGCAGCAATTCGGCGGGAACAAAAAAGGATAATAAGGCAACTTCGCCCGGCTCCGGGTTCATCAGCTGGCTGCTCGCTTCGCCTGCGCCTTCCGCCGCGCCGAAGCCCACGCCAACGGTCCGGCCAACCTTGGATCCTCTTGCCGTAACACCGGGCCCAGCGGTCTCTCCGGCCCCGACGGAAACTATCTCGACTGCTCCGGCATCCTCGAAGCTCACCTCGGCCGATCGCGCCCGCATGCAGGAATGGGTCCAGAAACAATTACCCAATCTCGAGCGCCAACTGCCTTACCTGAGCGAGAAAATCTGGTCGCTCCTTAAACAAAGCATCGGCGGCTTCCTCGGCGTCACCGGCTTCCTGCTCAGCTTGATCATGGTGCCGATCTATTTGTTCTTCCTCCTTAAGGAAAGCCCGGCGATCGAGCGCCGTTGGCGGGAATACCTGCCGCTGCGGAACTCCCCCCTGAAAGACGAAACGGCTGCGGTCCTCTCCCAGATCAACAACTACATCATTGCCTATTTCCGCGGCCAGCTCCTGGTTTGCCTGATCGACGGTTGCCTGATCGGTACCGCGCTTTTTTTCACCGGCCTGAATTTTGCGCCGCTCATCGGATTGCTCGTCGTGATCCTGACCATGATCCCGTATATCGGCATCGTTCTCTGCTGGGTCCCGGCCGTCATCATTGCCGCCGCGCAATGGGGAGACTGGACGCATCCGCTCATCGTCACCGGCGTCTTCGTTATCGTGCAGAATCTGGAAGCGATTTTTATCGCGCCGCGAATCGTGGGCAATTCCGTCGGGTTGCATCCGATGACCGTAATCGTTTCCATTTTCATTTGGGGCCTGCTCATCGGCGGATTGCTGGGGCCCATTCTCGCCGTGCCGCTCACGGCGACGCTGAAAGTTCTTCTGGCCCGATATGTCTGGGGGCGGCGGCTGCGCGAGAAGGTCGCCGATGCGATCGAGGAAGTCCCGGTCGTGAAGCAAACCGAAAGCGCGGCCCAGGCCTGAGCGCGATCGGATCAACGCGGAAGCAGGGGAGACAGTTGCATTCGCAGCTCCTGCAAGGATAGAAATTCCCGGATGTCTCATCACGCTCCACGGGTCCGGCGCAGGCGCCGGACCAAACCCGCCCGCACCAGCATCAACGTGCTTACGCCGGCCATGATCGCCGTGGGCGCGGGCGCACTTCTGCTGGGTCTGACCCTGGGCCTTTTCCTCCTCACCTACGGCCCGCGCGCCTACGGCTCCTGGCGCGAAACGCGACTTCTCCGCGATGCCTCTTCGCTGCTGGCCCATGATAATTTCGATGGGGCAGAACGCGCGGCTCGCGAAGTTTTGAAAAAGAATCCCGATTCTGTTCCGGCCTTTTATATTCTGGCCGAAGCAAGTGAGAAACAAAACCGGCCGGAAACGGTCGCCTGGCGCGCGCAGATCGCTCGCCGCCAGCCCGGGAACCTCGAGAGCCAGCTAAACCTTGCTTCGGCCGCGCTTCGCTTTGGCCAGCTCGATAGCGCGCGCAAGGCCCTGGAACATGTCCCACCCGCGGACCGCGATCGCGCTGCTTATCACGTCGTCGCTGGCTGGCTGGCGCGCGCGCAGGGGAGCGATGCGGAAGTCGAGCAGCACTTCGCCGCGGCGGTCGAGCGGGAGCCCGGTAATGATCTCTACCAGTTCAATCTCGCTGTCCTCCGGATGCGTTCGGATGAGTCGGAAAAAAAAGCCGAGTCCCGCAAAGTTCTGGAGCGCTTGTCCAAGGTGCCGGGGTACCGCGCAGGTTCGCTTCGCGCGCTCCTGAGCGATGCGGTCCAGCGCGATGAGCTCCAACGGGCTGACTCGCTTGCGCAGGACTTGCAAATGAGTCCGCAGGTTACCTTCTCCGATTATCTTCTCTGCCTCGAATTCTATCGGAAACTGGACGAGAAAAAATTCTCCGCGCTTTTGGAAAAAGTGAAACCAGTGGCCGCGCGGAATCCTTCGGATCTGGCGCTGTTGATGGATTGGATGAACAAGAATGGCCGCGCCGCCGATGTGCTCAAATGGATGGAGAAGCTTCCCGCTGAGGTGACGACCAATCCTCCGGCTTCGATCGCGATCGCGGACGCTTTCGTGGAAGGAAAGAACTGGTCGCGCTTGAAGCGCTGGACGCGCAGCGGCTCGTGGGGCGACTCGGAACATCTTCGCCTCGCTTACCAGGCCTACGCCGCAAAGCAATCGCGCCAATCCGTGGCCGATACCGAATTCACTTCGCTTTGGCGTTCCGCGGAACGGGCGGCCAGCGATCGCCCCGATCGTGAAATTTATCTGGCCCGGCTGGCCACGAAATGGGGCTTCCCCGCCGAGGCCGAACAACTTTGGCAGCGGGTTTCGAAAAACGCGCCGTCGCGACGCGAAGCGCTCGACTCGCTCTTCCGGATCTATCGCGCGAACAACGACCTGCTCAATCTCTATCGGACCGCTCAACGCCTGCACGAGAGTTCGCCTAACGAGATCAGCGTGGCCGCGGATTATGCGCGGCTCGCGCTGCTGGTCGATCAGAATCCAGCCGAAGGTCATCGCGTCGCCAAGGAAGTCTATGATCGGGCACCCATGGAGATAAATGCGGCGATGACCTACGCCTTTTCGCTCTACACGCTTGGTCGCACGGCGGAAGGAGTCGAGATCGTGAAGAAACTTCCGCCGGAAGGAGTGCATGATCCCCACGCCGCTGTGTTCGCGGCCATCCTGTTTCTCGACGATAACCAAAGCGCGGCGGCTCAGGAATACATCGCGGCCGCGCAAGCCGGGCCAATTTTCCCTGAAGAAAAGAAGCTGCTCGACGAAGCCATCGCGAAAGCCAGCGCCGCTCCCAGCCTTGGCGCGACACCGTCATCGACGCCGACGCCGACGCCATAACGGCGTCCTGCACGTACAAATTAACCTTCCCTTACGCTTCTCTGGATCGATCCAGTGTAAGTTAAAGTGAAAGTGTAGGTGCAAGTGAGTTACCGGGCCGCTTGCATCGCCTTCTCGACCAGGATCGCGGCGAGCCCTTGCGTGGCCTCATCGAGAGTGGCGTTCGCGGCCTTTAGTTTCCTCGTGTCGTTGGTCCCCAGTGCCTCACGAACTCGCGCGGCGGCTGCCTGAATGCTTTCCTTCTCCGCTACCTCGATGTCATCGCCCACACGCTCAAACGCCGCTTCCACCGCAGCCAGCATTTCTTCTGATTTCAATTTCGCTTCCGTCCAGACCCGCTCGCTCATGTCGTCAAAGGCGTGCTCGAGCGATTCCGAGATCATCGCTTCAACTGCTTCATCCGAAACATCGACCGCGCTGTTGATTTCCACCGTCTTCTCGCCGCCGGTTTTGGTGTCACGCGCCAGCACATGCAGGATACCATTCGCATCGATCTCGAATTGGATGCCGACTCGCGCAACGCCTTTCGCGGCCGGCTCAAATTCAATCTCGAACTGCCCGAGCGGCCAGTTGTCGCGCGCCATTTCGCGTTCGCCCTGGAGAACCTTGATCGACATCGAACGCTGGTTGCTCACTGCCGTCGTAAACATTTCTCCGGCCTTGATCGGAATGGTCGAGTTCCGTGGAATGATCACATTCATTAATCCGCCGAAGGTCTCGATCCCTAACGACAGGGGCGTAACATCCAGCAGCACGACATCCCGCACCGCGCCCGACAAAATACCGGCCTGGATCGTCGCGCCGATCGCCACTGCTTCATCCGGATTCTGCGCGGTGTTGGGTTCGCGGCCGAAAATTTCTCCTACGAACTTCCTCACCATTGGCATTCGGGTCACGCCGCCAACCAGAACGACCTCATCCAGATCGGTTGGCGTCAGTTTCGCGTCCGCCAGAGAGCGAAGGCAATGCGCGCGCGTCCTCTCCAGGATCGGACGCGCGATTTTCTCCAACTCGTCGCGCGTTAAATCGAGGTGCAGGCTTTTCTCGCCGTCGAAAAATGGCAGATCGATCGGAGCGGTCTCTTCGCTGGAAAGGCGATGCTTTGCGGAAATGAGTGCTTCCATGAGTCGCGACGAACTTTCAGGCGTCGCCGTTCCGGGCCCTAAAACCGAATCGAGCAACGCACGATCGATGTCGTCGCCGCCCAGGCGCGTATTGCCGTTCGTGGCCAGGACTTCGAACACGCCGTTATTCAATTCCAGGATCGAGATATCGAATGTGCCGCCGCCCAGATCGTAAACCGCGATCTTGGATCGGCCCTGTAACTTGTCGAGCCCATAGGCCAGCGCGGCTGCCGTCGGCTCGTTCACGATTCGTTCGACCGTGAATCCGGCGAGCTCCCCCGCGCATTTCGTTGAGCTGCGTTGCGCGTCATTGAAATAGGCGGGGACCGTGATCACCGCGCGCGTAACCGCGTGCCCGAGCGCCGTCTCCGCATCGGCCTTGAGCTTCTGCAAAATCAACGCTGAGATTTCCTCAGGTGAATGGCTGCGGCCACCCGCGATCACGCGAACGGGCTGCCCGCTCTGACGTTCGATCTCGTAGGAAACATCCATATCACTGTCGCGCAGTTCGTCACCGCGCAGACCCATGAAGCGCTTGATCGAATAGATGGTCTGGTCTGGCTTGAGCACGCGCCTTCGTGCCGCCGCGTGTCCGATCAGCGGCTCTCCCTCTTCCTGAAAACTAACGACCGATGGCGTCAACCGCGCGCCGTTCGCATCCGCGATCAGAATCGGAAAGCCCGCGTCCATCACACCGATGAGCGAGTTAGTCGTGCCGAGATCGATGCCGACGATGGGGTCCATGATTGTTGTCCCAATCTGGCGCGCCCGGTCTTTACAGCAACCAGCGCGTCAGTCCTTATAAGGATCAACGATGTCCTTGCCGGCCATCGCTACGCCCAGCGGCTTGAGCGTGTGCAAAATCCGGATCGTCCCTGCATGCGCCGCGAGCACGTCCGGCAACCGCCGATACGCCTGCGGAGCCTCGTCGAGATCGCCGCCACGCAAGACCACGCCTTTGTCAGCGATCCACCTCATCATCTCGTCCTGCCTAACGAGTCCTTCCGTCCGAACCCGTTTTCCGCCGACCTTCACGAAACGTCCCTTCGCCGCGGTACGCGACATGACCCTTCCCGCGCCGTGCACCGTGGAGAAGAGCGCTTCCCGCGAGATCGGGGAATCGACGCCTTCCACGATCACGGCGTCATCGCCCATACTTCCACCGATAAAACCCTTCTGGCCCGGAAACGCCGGAGTAGCGCCTTTGCGCACCACCCAGTAGCTCTCGCCCTCATGTTCCTCTCGCCACGCGAAGTTGTGATGGTTGTGGATTTCCTCCACGGCCTTCGCGCGCAGAATTCCGCGGACGACATGGCGCGCCACCGCTTCGCGTCCAGCATACGCGTAACGTCCCGCCAGTTTCATCGACGCCACGTAGTCCTCGCCCAGCGCCGACGCGTCCGACACCACCGTCGGGGGAACATCCATGCCATCTTTCCCTCCGGCCTCTTTTAGAAAATACGTCGCAGTCTTGTGACCGAGCCCGCGCGATCCAAAGTGCACGCCGACCCAAACCCGATCCGCCTCATCCGCGAAAATATCGACGTAATGATTTCCGCCGCCGACCGTGCCCAGTTGCGCCGCAGCGGTCTGCTTCAACGCCGCCAGGGGCCGCAAGCTCCACGCCGGATCGCCGAACAAATCATGATCGATCCGCGTCCTGCTCGTCCGTCCCACCCCGAACGAAATATCACGCACGACATCGTCCATGATCTCTTCCATGGCCGCCGAGACCTGCGAGCGCGTTGCGTCCGTCCGGATGGCGAGATTGCCGCAAGCAATGTCGAATCCCACGCCCGAAAGCGAGATCTTGTCCTTGTAAGCCAGCACACCGCCGATCGGCTGCGCGTATCCCTTATGCCCGTCCGCGCACAGCACCGCCCGCTCACCGCCCGCCGCCACACACCGATCAATCTGGGCAATGGTAGCCGCGTCGTGCTCTCCAAAAATCTTCGTCCTCATCCGGTTAATTGTTGCGAAGCCACCACGTGCCAATTCTCCACATCCTCCCGCGATGTTATCGGCGTTGTCGGGCAGACAACCGCCATCGCCGTATCGAAAACCACTTCGTTGAAGGGCAGCTTGATCAACTTTGCTAACTCGGTCCTCTCCGCTGCCGGCATCTGTTTGTAAATCAAGCTTAGGTGCGGATTCAGTTCGTAATCGTCCTTTGCTCCCGACACTTCTCTCAGCTTGCGGTTTATCTCCGACAGCGGATTGCCCGGTTCGAATTGCACAAAAACGGTCTTGGTAAATTCATCCGAGCACTGGATGTCGCGAATCAAAAGCGGGAAGGGCGCACAATCAGTTAGTGCCTCCTTCAGCGTCCCTTGCGGATCCGCATTTTCTTTCCGACTTGCGTAAACCGTCACATGCGGCTCGAAGACCGGGGCATTATATCGGGATACAAATTGGGCGATCTGCCAGACGAACCAGCCGCGCATCGGCTCCGCCGGCACCAGCCAGTAGGCCAAGAGTGGGTTCCTCGGATTCTCTGCCATCTCCGAACTGTCCAGCAAACCTGCCGATAGCTCAACGGCTCCCTTTCTCGGGTTTGGGAACTTGGCCGCGATAATTCCGTAGTAACTCGATGAAAATCAATGAAAACTCTACCTCTTCCTCCCCCAGCTGCTCGACTGGTGTTGGTTCTCCTAACAGGTTGTTTTGCGCTGAACCTCACGAGCTGCGTTAGTGTCGACAAAACCCAGCCACAGCTGGTCACTGATTGGAACAGCCGCCTAAGCGGCGAAGGCACAACCAGTCGCCCCTGGCAGGGATTCCCGGACACCCCAGAAGGAAAGAACGAACTGGTTTATGAAGGGATTGCCGTCAAGGACTATGAGTATATGCGCTATACGCAACTCATCCGGCGGGGCACTTCGTGGGGAGGTTTCGGCGCCCAGAGCGCATCTATCGGCTTGAATGCGGCCGGAACGTTAACCACTTCTGGAACTACCAAAATCCTTTCTGCAATTGCCGGCGCTATTACCGGTTCCTCGGCAGCTTTTAGCAAGAACGTTCTCTTTGATCAATCGATCACTAGCTTCATCAGCAAGATGGACGCTCTGCGTCTAACAAAACTTGCGGAGATAAAGACGAAGTTGATGGCGGCGAACATCAACAGTTATTCCCGCGCTGAGGCCTATCGCGATGTCCAGGACTATGGGCGCTTAGGCACACTAGACGCCGCCTTCGCTGACGTTGGAAAAAAAGCCGGCACCGAGCAGGACAACGCAAAATCTCAAATCAGTGACATCGATCAGGGTAAGAAACCAAAGCCAACTCCCACACCATAATCACTGCGTAACCCCACTGCGAGAGATAACCGAGAAATCAGCACTATGGCATCATTTACTCCTCCGGCGGCCTCAGCCGCACAATGCAAGGGCGTACCCTTTGAGAAAGCTGTCGATACCGCCCGCGGTAACAAGGCTCTATTCCATGCTTTCGACGAAACCACGGCTGGCAAAAGAGATCCAAGTAAATGCAAAGCGTTGCTGGCCTTTCCCGACGCTGCGGCAATCTTCTGGTCCTCTAAGTTAGCTATCGATGCTGATGGGCCGGCGGCGGGACCAGGTCGTCCGTCGGGTTCAAGGCTAGATCCCGGCTCAGGGCAGGATGATACCTCGTTGCATTTTTCGAGCGGCCGAGGTTTTCCCAGTGAGACAGTTCCCTACATCGTGCTTCCCGGCGGGAGCTTCCGAGCTAACACGGGTCTGGCGCTCGGGGATGTAGCTATCGTCATTTTCAAAGACAAGATTACCGCGGCGATCTGTGGCGATATGGGACCGACCAAGAAGATCGGCGAAGGATCCATCCGTGTGCACGAAGCACTCCATCCGCCAGCTCCTGATCCCTGTATTCGCGACGCGAGTGGCTTTTGCAGGCGTATTCACAATGTCAGCATTGAGGAAGACGTGCTGTTCTTCGTCTTTCCCGGTTCCGGATTTGATGGCCTCAACGCCGCCACCTTGGAAGGCCTCATCAAGCAGCGGGCCTTTTCGCTCTTCAACAAGCTTCGTGGTGTCTCTTAATTGAGAACCAGTCCTAACCCACAAGTAACCAAAACAGAAAATATCTGTGTCTGAGCCGAAGATCTACAGCACGGTGGAATGGGGTGCCCGTAAGGTCACCAAGAACTTCCTGAAGAGCGCCGCTCAAGGGATTGTGATTCACAACACCGAAAATCCAAATCGGACGCCGGCCACCGGAGCGGCCGAAGAGCAAATCGCCTTCAAGGTTTGCCGCGCGATTCAAATCCACCACATGGATGGTAATGGTTGGAGTGATACGGGCCAACACTTCACGGTCAGCCGTGGTGGGCTGATCCTGGAGGGAAGGACGGGAGCGCTGGCATCCGCGAAGTTAGGCAAGGTTGTCCAAGGCGCCCATGCCTCCGGCGTGAGCAGATATAACAACAAATGGTTTGGCATCGAGCTGGAGGGATTCTACGTCAAAGAATACGCAGTCACGGATCAACAATGGGACGCGCTCGTGGAATTGTGCGCCTGGCTCTCGTTCTGGGGAAAAATCGACAGCATGAGGGACATCATTGGACACATGGATGTCCTGGCGGGTCACACCAATTGTCCCGGACTCGTGGAACAACATTTGGTTTCACTGCGGTCACAGGTCCACGATCGTGTCGGCCAGCTACCCTAGGCCTTCGAAAGACGTAGTTTTAACCCGGTGTCGTTCTTGTTTTCGCCGCGCAGCGAAAACATGCTCCGGTTTAACCCCATCCCCTGAGTCATGCCGCCCCCAGCGGACTCGCTGTCCGCGCCCGTTGAACCAAGCCATCCTCCCGATCGCTGGATAAGCTCGATCCGCTCGGGGATTGTCGCTTGATGCTGCGCTTCGCGCGGAGAGCGGGGCGAATTATTCCGGCGGAGCTGTGCGCGGACCGTCCTCGACTCGATCCTTACCAGACGAAGCTGCCGTCGATCTCAGATCTGCCGGAAATGTTTATTGCTGATCCATCGGACATCATGTCGTCGACGCCGAACTCTTCCGCCCAGACGCTGGTGGGAGCTTCCTCCAGCCCGACCGAGCTCGTTCTGAAAGTTCACACCGCCCTCTCGCAGATCATCGTTCCGGCGACGCCGCGATCGCTCCTGGCTTCGGAGCCGCCACCGGGTAAGCACCGGTTTCTGGGAGGCATGCCGTTGCTGGTTCAAGTGGCGGCCTGGATCGCCATTGCTTGCGCGCTCGGCTATGTCCTTTCCTCGATTCCGGCTACGCACGAAAAATTGGTGAAGGGTGTGCCGCAGTTTGTCCCCTGCTGGCCGCCGACATTAAATGCGCTTTTTTGGGGCGGGCCTCGGAGCTTCCTTCTACATCCTGCTCACGACGCAAAGCTTCCTCGTCAATCGCTCATTCGATCCAAAATGTAACGCCGCCTACGCGGCGCGTGGGAGACCGAGCGGGCAACCCAATCATTCAATCGAAGTCAGATTCTGCGCCGGGCTTTTATATTTCCACCATGTAGCTCGAGGATACATCGAAGGATATGGACGACCGCGCCGGACATGGATGCCGAGTCCACCAACTTCTTCGTCCTCCCCGGCAGACTCGGCCTGGGTGCGAAGCGCGGCGACTTCGGAGTAGTCATCCGGCCTGCGAACAACGATTACGATTATGCGGTTTACACGGATGTCGGTCCCGCGAGCAAGATCGGTGAAGGATCGATTCGCTGGCGGCAGCGCGGGATTCCTTCGAGTCCTAAGAATGGCGGGACCGGGCACGGGATCATCTACGTCGTCTTTCCTGGCAGCCAGCAAGGCTGGCCGCTCAGCCAGGCGCAGATCGATCAGTATGGCCCGGCGCTCTTCGCCAAATGGGGAGGGCTGGAAAAAGCGAAGGATTGTTTTCCCGGCGCGGGCTGGCCGCAAGACGCGCCGAGCGTTCAAGGCACGACAAAGGCATGATGCTTCTGTTAGGTTCCTCACCAATAAGAGGAGACTAACTTATGAACCCATCCGAAAAAGAGCTGGCGACCGCCAGCAGCATCAAAGCCGTGCAGACCCCCGGCGTGGTCACGATCACAGCCGAAGGAAACAAGCCGAGTCCAAAATATGACGTCGCGCTGGAGCAGAGTCCGGAAGAGGTCTTTCCGCCGCAGTTTCTTCTGACTCTCAGTCCGCCAGAGGACATCGACATCATGCCCATCACGCTGTTCATCGCCACCGCTACTTTCGGCGCGCATGACCCGGTGAAGGAAGTCGTCGTGATTGACGCACAAGGCCCACACGAAGTGCAGGTCGAGCAATCGCTCGATTAAGGCGAGGCTGCTGTCAATTCGGAGCTATCTCGACGGCCCGTTCGAGGAGCGGCAGGACGGAGACCAGCGTTTGATCGTTGCGCGCGTGGACGAACAGGAGCGGCTCCCGCTCTTCCACGCGGTCGCCGATTTTCTTGATCCGCGAAAGGCCCACCGCGAAATCGATCGTGTCGTCGGCCGTTTTCCGGCCTCCGCCCAGGAAGAGTGAGGCGCGACCGATTGTTTCCGCATCCATTTTTTTCACGACGCCGGCAGTCGGCGCGAGCAACGGCTGGATAATCGGGGCGCGATGGACCTCCTCGATTTTCTCCAGCGATGTTGCGTCGCCGTCCTGGGCGTAAACCAGCGAGATAAACTTTCGCCAGGCCGTGCCGTCAGCAAGCCAACCGGCCAGCGCAGCCCGCGGCGCGGTGGAGACCTCTTCGGCCAGATCGAGGACGAGCTCCACGATGTCAGCCGGCCCGCCGCCTTGAAGAACTTCCACGCATTCCGCGACTTCGAGCGCGTTGCCCACAGTGCGCCCGAGTGGTTCGTCCATTGGGCTGAGGCGATGCGAGACTTTCACGCCCATCAGCCGGCCAACTTCAGTCATGGAAGCCGCAAGTTCCTCAGCTTCTCTGCGCGTCTTCATGAACGCGCCGCTGCCAAACTTCACGTCGAGCACGAGCCGATCCAGATTTTCCGCGAGCTTTTTGCTCATGATGCTCGCGACGATCAAAGCCTGGGAAGGGACCGTGCCCGAAACATCGCGGAGCGCGTAAAGCTTTTTGTCGGCCGGACAAATGTCGGCGGTTTGGCCGACCATGAAAACGCCGATACTTTTCAATTGGGCGAGCGCGCGGCGTTCGTCGATGTGGACATTGAAACCGGGAATGCTCTCGAGTTTGTCGAGCGTCCCTCCGGTAATGCCGAGGCCGCGTCCG
The DNA here is from genome assembly GCA_041167585.1 of Verrucomicrobiota bacterium. Classification (GTDB taxonomy): domain Bacteria; phylum Verrucomicrobiota; class Verrucomicrobiia; order Chthoniobacterales; family UBA10450; genus AV80. Next base: position 125,334 of record JBEEHV010000017.1, on the reverse strand, counting down.
GAAATCATCGGCACCCAGACTTCATCGCAGGCCAGCAACGGCGCGAGCACGAGCGAGATTTTGTCGCCGATGCCGCCGGTGGAATGCTTGTCTACTTTCGGGGGCGTGCCCTCCGGATATTCCAGCACGCGCCCGCTTTCCATCATCGCGCGGGTCAGATGCTGGGTCTCGGCCGGCGTCATGCCTCGGAAAAAAACCGCCATGGCCCATGCGCTCATCTGGTAATCGGCAATCTCACCGTGGGTGAACCCGGAGATGAGATAGCTGATCTCCTCGTCCGTCAGTTCCTGACCTTCGCGCTTTTTCTCGATGAGAGTGGGGACGTGCATTCTAGGATCTTTCCAGAGCGATTCGATTCGGAGCTATTTCGATGCCGCTCAAGGTGACTCGAATACCACAAGTCATCTCACACTCCAAAAAGCTTGTCATCCTGAGGCGAACGCGAAGGATCTCTGACTATTTCTGCGCCTCAATAGCTGCAGGAAACCGGAAATGATCAGAGATTCTTCGCTTCGCTCAGAATGACACGCTATTCATGAGAGGCCTCGCTAAAAGGGCGTCCCGACCGGCCATCGTTCGGCCAGTTGGAAGTGTTCGCTCAACGTCGCGGCCACGTCGGCAAAAGTCTCCCGTGTCCCGAGGTCCGCACTTTTCCGCTGCGGTAACACGAAAAGCGGGACCTGCTCCCGAGTGTGATCCGTCCCGGCATGAGTGGGATCATTTCCGTGATCGGCGGTGATAATGACGAGGTCGCTTGGCAAAATTTTTGTTAGAAACTCGCCCAGCCAGAGATCGAATCGCTCCAGCGCGGCCGCATACCCGGCAACGTCACGACGATGACCATGGAGCATGTCGAAATCGACCAGGTTGGTGAAAATCAGGCCAGTCTCGAGATTTTCCCAGAGATCAGCTACGCGTTTCATGCCATCGGCGTTGTCATTGGTCGGAAAAGATTGGGTCACGCCCTGGCCGGCAAAGATGTCGCTGATTTTCCCGACGCCGATCACCGGGATGTTCTGCTCGCTAATCGCGTTCAAGACCGTCCGCGGCGGTTCCATGGAGTAATCGTGCCGTCGTGACGTGCGCGCGAAACTTCCTTCCGGACCAGTGAACGGCCGCGCGATGACCCGGCCGATCCGAAAGCGATCCGCGTGATGGCGGGCGACCGTGCAGATCTCGTAGAGCCGGTCGATCCGCAACACTTCTTCGTGCCCGGCGATCTGCAGGACAGAATCCGCCGACGTGTAAAGAATCGGGTGGCCGGTGCGAACGTGTTCCGCTCCGAGTTCGGACAAAATCGTCGTGCCGCTGCGGGCGTAGTTGCCGATGAATTGCACGCCGGCCTCGCGCTCGATCGCATGCACGAGGTCATCGGGGAAGCGCTCGTAGACTGCGAAGGGCTCCTCCAAAATGAGCCCTGCGATTTCCCAGTGCCCGGTGGTGGTATCCTTGCCGGCCGAGCGTTCCTGCATTTTTCCGAAGCTCGCGCCGTAGGACCTATTCGACCTATTGGTCGCATTAGATTCGACCAGTTCCTTCAGGCCTAACGAATAGAGCGCCGGCAGCTTCAGGTCTGGCACACGTTCCAGGATATGTCCCAAGGTGTTCGCGCCTGCGTCTCCGTACTCCGGCGCATCCGCCGCGTGGCCGATGCCGACACTATCGAGAACGAGAAGCAGTGCGCGCACTCGGCCTCTCGCTCAGAGCCCGATCGGATGCCACGCCGTCTTCATCTCGACCGTGTCCAGAATCCAATACGGATTTTCCGCCTCGCGTCCGCTCCAATCGGCGCGCGTGAGATCGCGCGGAACGTATCGCTTTACGTTAAACGACCCACCGCGTTGAAGTTCCTGGCCGATTTTTTCGTCGCCCGACGCATCCACGATCGCGTTCACATCCATGTGGCTGGCGAAGTAGGGTGCTAGCTCCGCCCGGTCGCCCGCCAGAATGTTGACCACGCCTCCCGGCAAATCACTCGTAGCGATAATCTCCGAAAACGTCAGCGCGGGGAGGGGACTTTTCGTGGAGGCCAGGACGATCGCGCTGTTTCCCGCGAGGATGACCGGCGCCACCAGGGAAACGAGCGCGAGCAGTGCCGGCTCATCCGGGCAGAGAATCACGACCACACCTGTCGGCTCCGGCATGGTGAAATTGAAATGCGAACTGGCCACCGGATTCACGGCACTGAAAATCTGGCTAAACTTGTCGGTCCACCCCGCGTAATGGACGAGACGATCGATCGTCTGCTCGACCTCAGTCTGGGCCTGCGTCGCTGTGCCGCCGGAGCGGGCGAGTTCGGCGCGCAATTCACCCTCGCGCATCTCCAGCATTTCCGCCGCGCGATACAAAATCTGGCCGCGCAAATAAGCGCTTTGCTTCGACCAGCCGGCAAAGGCGCCGCGAGCCACCGTGACTGCATCGCGAAAATCCTTGCGGGAAGCGCGGCAGTAATTCGCCAGAAGCGTTCGGTCGCTTCCGTGCGCCGGCAGCAGCCGACCGCTTTCTCCGCGGACAAACTTTCCGCCGACAAAAAGCTTGTAGGTTTTCTGGACTCCCAACCGCGATGCTTTTTTTACCACGAAGTGAGGATTGCGCATTGCCGCAAAAAAGAAAATGGTAATCCGCAGCTATCCGACCGGTTGTGGAAAAATCAGAAAAAATATTCGTCGCCGGTCATCGCGGCCTGGTCGGCAGCGCGCTGATCCGCCAACTCCAGCGGGAGGGCTTTGATAACCTGCTTACGCGCGATCGCGCAGGACTCGACCTGAGAAGGGAAAGGGCCGTCGATAGCTTTTTCGCGGAGGAGAAACCCGCGCTGGTTGTTTTCGCAGCGGCGAAGGTCGGCGGAATCAAGGCGAACAACGATCTGCCGGTGGAATTCCTGCTCGATAACCTGCAAATCCAAAACAACGTCATCCGGGCGGCCCACGAAGCGGGTGTTCGCAAATTGCTGTTCCTGGGAAGCTCCTGCATTTATCCGAAGCACGCGCCGCAACCGATCCCGGAAAGCGCGCTCCTGACCGGACCTCTCGAACCGACGAACGAAGCATACGCGGTCGCGAAAATCGCCGGGATAAAATTGTGCCAGGCCTATGCGCGCGAATACGGAGACAATTTTATCTCCGCGATGCCGACGAATCTTTTCGGGCCGAACGACAATTTCGATTTGCTCTCCTCCCATGTCCTGCCCGCGTTATTACGCAAAGCGCACGAGGCCAAAAAAAGGGGCGACCGGGAGCTGGTGGTCTGGGGATCGGGAAACCCGCGGCGCGAATTTCTCCACGTCGACGACCTGGCATCGGCCTGCGTCTTCCTGCTCAGGAAATATGACAGCGCCGAGATTATCAATGTGGGTTGCGGTGAAGATGTTTCCATCCGCGAATTGGCGGAACTGATCTGCGACGTGGTTGGATTCGAAGGTGAGCTGAGCTGGGACACGAGCAAACCGGACGGAACGCCGCGCAAACTCCTCGATGTTTCGAAACTCCACGATCTCGGATGGCGTCATGGCATCGGGCTGCGCGAGGGGATCGCCCGGACCTACGAATGGTTTTTGCAGAACGCCGCGCAGGAAGCTCTGGTATGAGCAAGCTGCGCGTCGGCGTGGTCGGGGTAGGGCATATCGGCAAGAACCACGCGCGTCTCTACGCCGGGTTGCCGGAGGCGCAGTTCGCCGCGATCTACGACACGAATCCCGAGACCGCGCGCCGGTTTGCCGAGGAATTTGCCGTGCGGGCGACCGGCTCGCTGGAGGAATTCGCGGAACAGGTCGACGCCGCTTCCGTTGCGACGCCGACCAACACGCATTTCGAGATCGCGCATCAATTGCTCGAGCGCGGCAAACATCTCCTGATCGAGAAGCCGATTGCCGAGAACACCGCGCACGCCACCGAGTTGGCGGAGCTGGCCGCGACGCGAGAGCTCGTTTTGCAGGTTGGTCACGTCGAGCGTTTCAACCCCGTCCTGAGCGCCCTCGAAAAACGCCTAACGAATCCTCGTTTTATTGAGGCGCACCGGCTTTCGCCCTATCCGAATCGCAGCACCGACATCGGGGTGGTCCTCGATCTGATGATCCACGATCTCGAGATCATTTTGCATCTCGTTCGATCGCCCGTGCAAACGATCGACGCGGTCGGCGTTCCGGTCATGGGCCACGGCGAGGATATTGCCAATGCGCGACTGCGTTTCGAAAACGGTTGCGTGGCGAATATTACGTCGAGCCGGATCAGCCCGGAGCAGATGCGAAAAATTCGGGTCTTCCAGGAAAACGCCTATCTGTCGCTCGATTATCAAAATCAAACTGGCGAAATGCACCGCCGCACCGCGGAGGGAATCACGCGCGAAGAAGTGGAGATCGAGCGTGAGGAACCGCTGAAACGTCAGCTCGCTTCCTTCATCGAATGTGCGCAGACCGGGCGCGCTCCCAAGGTGTCGGGCTTCCAAGCGACCGCTGCTCTGGAGCTCGCGGTAGAGATTACGAAGCGCATCAATTCCGCATCGAGTGGCTAAACGCTTATACCTCGTTGCGGGCGAAGCGAGCGGCGACGAACACGGCGCGGCTTTGATGGAGGCCCTGCGCGAATCTGTTCCCGACCTGAATTTTTCGGGACGCGGTGGACCAAAAATGAAGGCGGTCGCCGGCGAGACGTTCATCAACTGGAGCGATGCCGCGGCAGTCGTCGGGCTTTGGGAAGTGGTGAAGCGCTACGGATATTTTCGAGAACAATTCCAAAAGGCCCTGACCGAAATCGCGGCGGTCAAACCGGATGCCGTGGTCTTGATCGATTACCCGGGCTTCAATTTGCGCCTGGCGCGCGCGCTGCGGAGGAGATCGCCTGCGCTAAAGATAATCTACTACATCAGTCCCCAGGTCTGGGCTTGGAACCGCGGACGAATCGCCCAGATGGCGCGATACCTGGACCTGATGCTTTGCATCTTTCCGTTCGAAGCGGAGCTCTACAATAAATCGGGACTGCGCACGGTTTTCGTCGGCCACCCGATGATCCAGAATCTGGCGAAGCTGCGGGTGGAGGCGAAACCTCAGCCGAATTTGATCGGGCTTTTTCCCGGCAGCCGATTGCGGGAGGTGCGCAAGATTTTTCCAATCATGCTGGAAGCGGCGCGCGAAATCGCAGCCAGACGACCGGAGGTTCGTTTTGAAGTTGCGGCCGCCTCCGCCCCGCTCGCTACAGAAATTCAGGAAATGTTAACGTTGTCGCCGGTCCGGGAAAGAGTGCAGATCGCAAACCGCGACGCGGCCGGGACGATGCAACGCGCCTTCGTCGGGATGGTCGCGTCGGGCACAGCGACTTTGGAGGCAGCGTATTTCGAACTGCCTTTCGTGCTGGTCTACAAGGTTTCGTGGCCCACTTATTTTGCGGCGCGACTGGTCCTGAAAACCAAATATCTGGGGATGCCGAACGTCCTGGCTGGTCGCGAAATCGTTCCGGAGTTTATCCAGCATGAAGCGCGCGCGGACAATATTTCCAAAGCCCTCCTGCAATTGATGGATGATCAAGTGGCGCGCGATCAGATGAGATCGGAGTTCGACGCGATCATCGCCCGGCTTGGTGAGAGCGGCGCGAGCGCAAAGGCCGCGCAAGCGATAACCGACGAGCTGGCGAGGCCGAAATCGGCCAGCGCATGATTGCAATGGATTCGGCGGCGCGGTCGAATTTTCTGGAGCGGAAAACTGTTTTTTGGGCGGTAGCAGGACTCGCGGCGTTCCTGTGCGCGATCACAAACATCCCCTGGCATCTCGACGATTACGACCAGGCGAAACAAGCATTCACCTCATTCGAGATGGTGCAGCAGGGACATTGGATTTACCAGCACACCCCGAATGGATGGGTCGCGACCAAGCCGCCACTCGTGGGTTGGTTTTCCGCGATGCTGTTCTTCGTGATTCGATCGTGGGAATTGGCCTGGCGGCTTCCGTCGTTTCTCGCAGCCGGCGCTTTGTTTGTCCTCCTGGCCCGGGCGGCTTCGACTTACGGGCGCATGGCCGCTTTGGTCGCGGTCTGCGCCTTCGCTTTCAATTTGTTCGTGCCGCGCCTCGGGACTCTCGTGCGTACCGACATGCCGCTCGCCTTGATCCTGTTCGTGATCGGCTGGCTGATCTGGGAAAAAGTTCGACGCCGCGAAGCCTGGAATGGAAGGGACCGGCTAATCGTCTTCGGCCTGCTTAGTGCGGCGATGCTGATCAAAGGTCCGATCGTTTATGCGTTTCTGCTGCCGGGGATCGTGGCCTTCCAGTGGAGAGCGCGAATCAAAGGCGAGCCGCTAACGGCGTGGTGCGGTTGGTGGCCCTGGCTGGCGTCGCTGGCGATTTTTGTGGTCTGGGCCACGGGCGGAATCTTTTTCGTCCCGGAATTTTACGAACACGTGGTCGCGCGCGAATTCGCCGGGCGATTCAGCGAAGCGATGCATAAGCCGCAGCCGATCTATTTTTATCTGCCGCATTTACTGCATCGGTTCGCGCCCTGGAGTTTGTTGCTGATTCTGTTGCCGCTGTTGGGGGTGCGAGAGCAACGCCTCAAGATGCGAAATTGGTTCAAGGGAATCTCGCCGGAGACTTTTTGGCTGCTGACCTGGAGCCTGGGCGGTTTGCTGGTGATGTCCTTCGTTCCGTCGAAGCGCATCGATCGTGTCTTTCCGATTGTGCCGCCGCTCTGTCTTCTGCTTGCCGGCGTTGTGGCTGAGTTTCAAAAACGGGAAACATGGCGGGTCACAACCGGGACCTGGTGCAGGATCGCGATCGTCATCGCGTGCCTGCTCACGACGGGTTATGTCGGCGGGAAGATTTTTCTGAGCTATCGCAATCACACGGACGCGTTCGCGGTCTTCGGAAAAGCCGTTCGACAGGAGGCTGCCGCGCATAATTTGCGTTACGCCATCGTCGGTGGGGAAGACGAAGGGATGGCGCTTTACCTGCGCCGGACCGAATTCATTGAGCCTGACCAAGCTGCCTCGGAATGGAACGCAGGAAAGCTGAATGGTCTGGTCGTACCAGATGACGAAATCAACGCATTGCTCCCGCGCCTGCGAGGAGCTGTGCCCTCGAAAACCGGCATCTCCGGCCGCGCGGGTAACTATCGCAAGCGTTACACTTTCCTGGTGCGTTCCTGATCGATTGGATCGCGCGCCGCAACCAAAACCCTGCTCGACTTTGCGGCAGCTATTCGTAGGCTCGCGTCCTTGAACGACCCGAGGGAGTTTCCCAAAGCCGAAATCGAAACGCTCTGGTGTCCCTGGCGCGTGGAATATTTCGAGCAGGAAAAACCGAATCCGGATTTTCTTTCGGAAGCGGCCCGAACGAATGACGACGCCGCGCATCTCGTCCTCACACGCCGGAAGAACGCCTTCCTCATGATGAATCGTTATCCGTATAGCGTGGGCCATCTGATGGTGGTGCCGTATCGGAAGACCGCGGATGCATCTTCCCTGGGAGACAACGAAGTCCTCGAGCTTTGGGCGCTGGCCATGCACGGGCAAACGCTTCTGCGCGAGACGATGAAGGCGCAGGGCTTCAACCTCGGGCTGAACCTGGGACCATGCGCCGGCGCGGGGGTGCCCGATCATTTGCATCTCCACCTCGTGCCCCGCTGGAATGGCGACACGAATTTCATGCCGGTGTTGACCGGGACAAGATTGCTTTCTGAAGGGTTGCGCGGTCTCTACGATAAATTGATCGCGACGCAGGACCGCCTCGCGGCGGCGCCGCCGGCCCAGGCATGACCACTTGGATTGAGCCGCCGCCAAAGAAAAGGGGATGCCTCGGCAAAGGCTGTCTCCTGATCGTCGCGCTGCTCATCCTGCTGCTCGGCGCATTTTTCGTGGGCAGCTACGTGGGCATCCGATATATCGTGACGTCTCCAAAGCCAAGGGAGCTTCCGCGCATCGAAACCTCGGAACGGGAACAGAACGCAGTTCTGGCCCGTTGGGATTATTTCGAAGCGGCCAGTCGAAAGCGACAGGAGGTCGTTTCGGAACCTGCGCGGTCGCCTGCTCCCGACGCGACACCGGTTTCAGGCAGTCGGATCGAGCTTTCGGCCAACGATATAAATCAGTTCATCGCCAGTAATCGCAACCTTCGGGGCAAGGCGTTTGTTTCCATCGAAGACAATGTCGGTCGAGTCCAGGTTAGCATTCCTCTGGAAAAGCTGGGATTCCGAGGGCGCTATCTGAACGGCGAATTCACCGTGCGCGCATCAGCCGACCGCGATCCCCGGAAAATTCAGGTCGACCAGGTTTCCTTGAGCGGAGGACGCGCCTCAGGAGCCGTGCTCAAAGCACTCCTGGGGACTCACTCGGTCCTCAGTTACGTGGACGAGTTTGTCGAGAAGTATGGCGTCACGTCGTTCACGATCCAGGACAACAAGGCGATTATCGATTCCATCGGCGGCAAGTGAGGACAGCCTGCGAAATTACTGCATGATCTCGCGCACGAAAACGTTGAGTTGGCCGTCGCTCTGCTTGCGCACCTCGGTGATCTCGTAGGGACGCGCGGCATCGCGCTCGACCGTCGCGCCGCGGGCGGGCGGCGTATAGCCGGCCGGAAATTCCACGACCACGCGCACGTTTTGGCCGCCGGCGAGCTGCATTACCGTTTCGGTAATTTTGGTTTTCGGTCGTAACACCGCGCGGTTCGCTTCGGTGAAGTTCACCACAAATTGGCCTCGAAGATAAACGCGTTCACCCGCCAGACCCCGGTCAGCCAGGTCGCGAAGGTCCGCCGTCGTGATCAAACGGCCGACCGGCATTTTTCCGGGAGCATAGGTTTTCCAAGTTCCACCGCCCGCGGTGGACGCGAGCGAATTATCCGGCGCCACGGTTTGCGCCGGCGAAGTGGGAGGCGCGGAAACGACGGGTGAAGTGACGGCGACTGCGGGCGGGACCGTCGCGGCCGGCGGCGGGGCCGGAGTCGATGGCGCAGGAGATTTCGCAGGAGCGACCGGTGGCGCGACCACCGGCGGCGCGGTCGGATTTATTTTCGCAATCATCGGCGTGGGTGAAGGCGACGGGGTCGGAGTGGGCTTTTTGTTTTTCGCCAGTTTCCCGCCCTTCGGGGTTGGAGTCGGTTTCGCGGGTGGTGGCGTCGGCGTGGCGATCGCGACCGGAGGCGGCTGCACTTGCTGGGCAGGTTCCACGCGGATCAATGCGTTCTCAGCTGGCGGCGGTGGAGTAGGGGCAAGTCCCGCCACGGCATTGACCGGCTGCGTCGGCGCGACGCGGTCGCGGTAGCGCGCCTCAATCGCCTGGCGGCTCATCGGTTTGAAGAGCGGCCAGCCCGCCACCAAATTCATGTCGAGCGGCGGCTCGAGCGTAAAAGTGCCGCGGCCGCGGGTGACGGTGTAACTCCCGTAAAGGAGCGGCATCGTCGTGATCAAGACCCGTCCATCCGACAGCCGCTCTGCGTGGATCACGGCCGAGAGGTCATGCGTCCGCTCGAGTTTGATTTCCAGACCAGTCGCGAGCGTTTGCTTCATCAACGGCAGCGCCTGCGGATCGGAAGGGTAAACATGTTCCATTAGCAGCTCACCGTGCTCGACCGCATTAGTCAGCGCGACCATCCCGGAAGTGAAGACGTCGTCGCCGGTCAGCGCACGCGCTTCCATGATATTGAAGCGTCCCACCACATAAGGAACGAGGCCGCGCATGCTTTGAAAATTCCGGATGTAATTCCGGGCCAGCTCACCGTTGATGCGGGCGAGCTCGGTGGGGCTCATCGAGATATAACGATCGTAAAGTTGCTTGGCGGAGAGGAATTCGCCGGGCGGCGCCGCGGTCAACTCGAAGCGCTTGGTCGGATCGACCTTGTGCAGTTTCTTGAGAATTTTGTAGCTCTCGGGGCGCTCCGGTTGCCCGAAGATGTAAAAACTGCCGAGCCACGCGGCGAAGGCGAAGCCGGTCAGGAGCAGGATGACGATGGTCCAGCCGAAGAGATTGCTTTTTCGACGCGGTCGTCCGTACGAATTCTCGTGGCGAAAATAATCTCGATCCATCTACGCGCGCCCGCTTCGCGGCTGGTTCGTTTTCAAGCAGGACGCGCTGCTTCGAACGAAGTGCCGCAACCGCAGGTCCGGGCAGCATTCGGATTTTCGATGTGAAAGCCGGCCCCGGTAAGTCCATCCCGATAGTCGAGCGTTGCGCCGCTCAGGTAATCGGCGCTCTCAGGGTCCACCATGAACTCGGCGCCCTCCTTTTCGACGATACAATCGCCGGCTCTGCGAGCACCAAGCGACATCTCGTATTGAAGGCCCGAGCAGCCGCCCTTGGCGATGCCGACGCGCAGGCCTTTATGGCCGCTTTCAGTCTGGCCCGCGAGCAGGGCGCGGAGTTGGCGCACGGCGTTATCGGTTACGTTGATCATCGGTCGCTCGAAATTATCGCGTCGCAGGGTCAAGTCAACGACCGGCGAGTGCGCTTTTCCTTCGCAATCGCAAATCCCAACCTTAAATTCCGGTCGAAATGAGTCGCATTCGCCTGTTGCCGGAAATTCTCGCGAGCCAGGTAGCGGCGGGAGAGGTGGTCGAGCGACCGGCTTCGGTGGTGAAAGAGCTCGTGGAAAACAGCATCGATGCCGGCGCGCGCAAGATCGAGGTCGTGGTTCGGCGTGGCGGAATTTCGCTGGTGCGCGTGGTCGATGACGGCTGTGGCATGGAACGGGACGACGCGCTCCTTTCGCTGGAGCGGCACGCCACCAGCAAAATCAGGACGGCCGGTGATCTCGCCGCGATCGCAACGCTCGGCTTCCGGGGCGAAGCGCTGCCGAGCATCGCCAGCGTCTCGCGGTTCCGCCTGACCACGCGCGAGCCGGACGCGATTGCCGGCACGGAGATCATCGTCGCGGGCGGCCGGATCGAAACGGTGCGCGATGGTGGTGAGGCGCCCGGCACGCAAGTGGAAGTGCGCTCGATCTTTTACAATTTGCCGGCGCGCCGAAAATTTTTGCGATCGGAAAATACCGAAAGCCGGAACATCGAGCACCAGCTTCATTTACAGGCGACCGGCCATCCGGAGATCGCCTTTGTTTTTGTGCGCGACGAAAGGGTGGTGTTTCAACTCCCGGCCGCGGCGAACTTGCTCGAGCGCATCCGCGATTTGCATGGCAACGAGCTAGTCGAGCGCCTTTTGCCGGTGGAGGAACCGGCCGTTTCCGCGTCGATTCGGATCCGCGGATTGATCGGTCAGGCAGGAGTGAGCCGGTCAAGCCGGGCGCAGCAACTGGTCTTCGTGAACGGCCGCGCGATTGAAAGCCCCGTTCTCACCGCGGCGCTGCGCGAGGGCTATCACACGGCGCTGATGAAAGGGCAGTTCCCGGTGACCTTTCTTTTTCTCGATCTCGATCCGGCGGCGGTAGATGTGAACGTGCACCCGGCGAAACGGGAAGTGCGTTTTCGCGATCCGAGTGCGGTGCGCGAAGCGGTGGTGGAAACCATCCGGAAAACCCTGGAGAGCGGACGGCGCGACTGGCAGCAGCAGTTTCACCGGCCGGTTGCAGCCGGGATCGGTGATGCCGCCGGAATCCCTTCGCCCGCGCCGCCTCCTATTGATCAGCGCGTCTTTTCGATCGATGAGCCGGGATCATCGATCCCGGCTCCAACGGCGACACTGCCGACAAGCGCCGCGGCGACATTCGTTAGGCCGGCGGACGCGCCCATCAACCTCGCCGGCTCATCTCATCAATTCCGCATCATCGGCGTCCTGAACAAGCTCTACGTCCTGATGGAAAACCAGGATGGCCTGGTCCTGGTCGATCAGCACGCCGCGCACGAACGCATCCTGTTCGAAGAGTTGCGCCGGCGAATGGAAGAGCAAGGCGTTCCCTCGCAGCGGTTGCTTCTCGCGCAAACTTTCGAGCTCGTGCCGCGCGACGCGGAATGGGTCGAACGAAACGCAGAGACGCTGCAAAAGATGGGCATCGGGATCGAGGCCTTCGGCCAGAATGCTTTCAAGATCGACAGCCTGCCGGCATTTCTGGACGTGTCGGACCCGGTAGCATTCATGCGCAAGGTAATCGACGGCTTGAAGAGCGCGAGCAACGGAAGCTCACCTTTGCGGCTGGGCGAAGATATGATCGCGAAGACGGTCTGCCGGCATGCCGTCAAGGCGAACGACCCGTTGCGTTTTCTCGAGGTCGAAAAACTGATCGGCGATCTGCTCGAGTGCGATCTGCCCTATTGCTGCCCGCATGGCCGGCCGACCATGATTCAAATTTCGCATACCGAACTGGAAAAGAAGTTCGGTCGCAAAGTCTAAGGAGACGTGCACCCCCTTGGAGCCGGCGCGCCACCGCGCCGGTGGGATAATGCCAGCGTTTTTCTCTGACCGGCATTGGAGCCGGCACGCCCCCGTGCCGGTTGGGGGATAGCGGCGCGACAACATCGGCCCGGGGGCGGGCCGGCTCCAAAGAGCGGTCCGGCTTCAAAGAGCGGCGCGTTACTTCCAATGCTTCGCGATCAAGGCTTTGATCGCCGGAGTCTGCAGCCGGTAATTCTCCTCGTGGTGATGCGCGATCTCCGGGAACCATTTCCACCAAAACATGCCGGCAATGAAAGAGTGTTTGGCCGGAAGGCCGAGGGCGACGTCGATGCATCGTTGCTGGATTTCCGCCGCGTGGTCGCCACCGGTCTTGAAACCCCACGGCTCGGCCGCCGCTCGCGCGCTTTCGTTGTAACCGATCTCCACGAAAATAAATTTCTTGCCGTTTTGTTTCGAGAATTTCTCCAGCTCGTCACACCGTTTTTCCCACGCCGCGGCGATTTCGGATTCACCCGGGTCCGTGGTTTTCGTCAGCGGGAAATAGGCGAGCACGCCGAGGTAATCGAGCGCATCCCAGAATTTTACCTCCGCATATTCATTCCAGTTTGCGCCGTAGGTTACCTTGCCGTGATACACCGCGCGCACGGCCGCGATGATTTTGCGCCAGCGCTCCTCGTACATTTGGGCGTGGGAGAATTCCAGACCCACACAAAACAGCTCGGCATGTTCCGACTCGGCCGCGGTCGCCATCTGAACGATCCAGGTTTCGTATTCGCTGAAGAAAATGTTCCATTCCTCCGGCGTGGCAAAATCGATCTCGCCGCGCCAGGAAAATTTGGTCCCCCAATAGGCGATGTGCGGGATGAGCATGACCGACATGCTCCGCTCGTGGGCCCAGCGCAGCGGCGTAGTGATATGCGTCGTGCTCAGACCAGAGCGCCGGCCGCCGGCCACGTGGCCGTCCTCGCGGATTTGCGCGTAGGGATGGATCGCGATGCTGTTTACGCCTAACGACTTCAATTCATCGAGCGTTTTTTCCATCTCCGGCGTCTGCCATTCGATGCCCCACGTCTGGCAGGAAACCGTCACGCCTTTGAAAAAAGGTTCGGGCGCAGCGGACTCAGCCTTCGACCTGGCGGCTACTGTCGTGAGCCACAAACAAAGGGCAAAACTTAAAGGCAGCGACGTTCGTTTCATCGAGGAATCCGCGCAGTGTAGCGACGAAAACGCCGAGGACAAAGCCCGCCCTTGCGCCAGGACCAGTCAGTCCGAGGGGCGGGAGGCAGGTCAGGCCGGTTCGTCCTTGTGCGGAGCGAGGCATTCGTGGATTGATGGCAGGACGAATCCAAAGCGATGAAGCGAAACCCTAAGACTGCGCTCATAACCGGAATCACAGGACAGGACGGTTCCTACCTGGCGGAGCTGCTTCTCGAGAAGGGCTACGCGGTTCATGGGGTCGTCCGGCGCACGAGCAATCTTCTCCGGTCGCGGATCGAGCACCTGCGGCGCGATGAGGAGATCTACGACAAAAGCCTTTTCCTCCATTACGGAGATCTTTCGGACGGGACTACCTTGCGACGTATTTTTGCCGAGGTCCGACCAACCGAGGTCTATCATCTCGCCGGCCAAAGCCACGTTGGGTTGAGCTTCGAAATACCGGAATCGACCTGCGAAGAAGTGGGCATGGCGACATTGCGGTTGCTCGAGATTGTCCGGGACCAGGCTGAGCCGGTAAAATTTTACCACGCTTCGAGTTCGGAGATTTTCGGGAACGCGATGGAATCTCCGCAGACCGAGACGACGCCGTTCCAGCCTTCAAGTCCGTACGGTTGCGCCAAGGCTTTCGCCACCCAGCTCGTGAGGGTCTACCGCGAATCCTACGGACTCTTTGTGTGCAACGGGATCCTCTATAATCACGAATCTCCCCGGCGCGGCGAAAATTTCGTCACGCGCAAGATCACGCAGGCGGTGGCTAAGATCGCGCGCGGGCTGGAGTCAGAACTCGTTCTGGGCAGTTTGGAGAGCCGAAGAGACTGGGGCCGGGCGCAGGACTATGTCGTCGCGATGTGGATGATGTTGCAGCATGGCCAACCGGACGACTACGTAGTCGCGTCCGGGGCAACGCATTCCGTGCGCGATTTTGTCGAGGCCGCCTTCGCGGTGGTGAATCTCCCGATGGAAAAATTTGTGAAACACAATCCCGCGTTCGACCGGCCGAGCGACCCGTCCAGGCTGGTGGGTTCACCGGCCCGGATCAAAGCGGCGCTGGGTTGGGAGCCGGCGGGCAGCTTCGAGGACCTGGTGCGCGAGATGGTGGAAGCTGACTTGAGGGCGCTTGATTCCGATGGGAAAAAGCAAGGCGTAAAAGGAAACAGTTAGAATCGAAATCTCTCAATACAGCTCTGTCATTCTGAGCGAAGCGAAGAATCTCTGATCATTTCCGGTTTGGTGCGGTATGGCAGAGAAATAACCAGAGAACCTTCGCGTTCGCTCAGGATGACAACGTTTTGGGATCATGAGATGGCTTGTAGATTATGAATGATTTTATTCTCTCCATCCTGCTGGGCGTCGTAGAAGGCTTGACCGAGTTCTTGCCCGTCAGCTCGACGGCTCATCTCCGAATCGTGGAGCGACTCTTTCAGCTCGATCTCCATGACAGCTTTTGGAAGATGTATACGATCGTGATTCAGCTGGGCGCCATCATGGCCCTGCCGGTTTATTTCCGTGAGCGCATCGGGAGATTTCTCTTTTCCTTCCCTAGAGGCGAACGGGGCGACCGGACGGTGCTGACCCATCCCTTGAGCCTGACCCTGATCGCGTTCGTTATCACCGCGATCCCATCTTATCTCCTGAAAAAGCAGATCGGCCAGAATCTCGAGAGCCTCAGCGTCATGGCCTGGGCCATCCTGCTCGGGGGCGTGATTATGTGGGTGGTCGACGCCCTGTTCACCAGGCCGCGCACGAGCCACATGGAAGAGATGAGTTTGCCGCAGGCGATGTGGGTGGGCGCCGCACAAATTCTCTCCGCCGTTTTTCCGGGCACTTCGCGCTCCATGTGCACGATCGCCGCTGGGCAAACGGCAGGCTTGTCGCGAGCGGCCGCGCTGGAATTCTCTTTTTTCCTTTCGATGCCGACGATGGTGGTCGCGACCGGCTACGACTTGCTCAAGACGATCTCGCCGCGTCATCATGATGCGGCCGACGCCGCCATCGCTCCGCTCGTGATGAACGCTCACGGCTGGATCGTGCTCGGAATTGGGTTCGTCATTTCCTTCCTGGTCGCCCTGGCCGTGGTCGCCTGGTTTATGCGCTGGGTGCGCGATCGAGGGTTCGTGCCTTTCGCCATTTACCGGATTGTTGTCGGCCTCGGTTTGCTCCTTCTCATCGCACGCGGCTGGAAATAGCACACAAAATGGAGACGAACGTCATGCTGCCCGACTTGCAGGGATGCGTGCTGTGCGAGGACGTGCGTTGCGAGATCAGCGGAATGCAGACGCTGGTTGGCGTCCTCAACGTCGTCGCCACGCCTTCGCTCCCGGTGCATTATGTGCGGCTTTGTCTTTGGTCGCGCTGGTGCAGCGGCTCGGGCCGGTTCCGCCAGAAATCGCGGATTGTTGGCGTGGACGATCAGCAGGTTCTCGCCCAGTCCGAAGTGGAATTTGAATTGAAGGAGATGGAGGCGCACGCGACCAATGTCCATTGCTTCGGGGGCGTTCAGTTCCAGCAATTCGGAATGCACCACGTGGAAATAATGCTGGAGGACGAACTTCGTTTGCGCTTTCCCTTGCCGGTCGTGCGGATCGTCACGGCGCAGGCGCAATAAATTCCCGTAAAATTCAGAACAGAGCGCTTGCCACGCAGGGCGCGAAAGTTTAAAACGGGCGCTCCCATGTGGCGAAGGATCCCAATTGCGCTTTTTTGCTGGCTCGCTTTTCTCGCGCCAGCTTTTGGCCAGGATGTCTTCGTTCCGCGGGAATTGAAGGCCGTGGCGGTAAAATCTTCGGCCGCCAAAGAACCGCGGGTGTTGAAGGCCGAGCCGGTGCCCGAGCCAGCATCAAAGGTAGCGAAAACCGAAACGGCCACGCCACCCGCCGTGAAAAAGACGCCGGCGAAAGACGCACCGCCAGCCTCCGATACGACGAAGACCAAGGTAGCGAAAACCGAAACGGCGACGCCACCCGCGGTGAAGAAGACGCCGGCGAAAGACGAACCCGCAGCGGCCGAGACGACGAAGACCAAGGTAGCGAAAACCGAAACGACGACGCCGCCCGTGGTGAAGAAAACGCCCGCGAAGGATGAACCCGCAGCCTCTGATACGACGAAGACCAAGGTAGCGAAAACCGAAACGGCGACGCCACCCGCGGTGAAGAAGACGCCGGCGAAAGACGAACCCGCAGCCGCCGATACGACGAAGACCAAGGTAGCGAAGGCCGATACGACGACGCCGCCGGCGGTGAAGAAAACGCCCGCGAAGGACGAACCCGCAGCCTCCGATACGACGAAGACCAAGGTAGCGAAAACCGAAACGGCGACGCCACCCGCGGTGAAGAAAACGCCCGCGAAGGATGAACCGGCACCCACCGATGCGACAAAGACCAAGGTCGCGAAGACCGAAACGACCACGCCACCCGCTGTGAAGAAGACGCCGGCGAAAGACGAACCGGCAGCCGCCGATGCGACAAAGACCAAGGTCGCGAAGACAGAGACGACCACGCCGCCCGCCGTGAAGAAAACGCCGGCGAAAGACGAACCGGCAGCTGCCGATGCGACAAAGACCAAGGTCGCGAAAACCGAAACGACCACGCCACCGGCTGTGAAGAAGACGCCGGCGAAGGACGAACCGGCAGCCGCGGAAACAACGAAGACCAAGGTTGCTAAAACGGAGCCGGTGACGCCGCCAGCGGTAAAGACCCCGCCCGCGAAGGAGCATTCAGACAGCACGCCTGCGAAAACCCAGGCCGCTAACGTCGAAGTGGTCACGGCGCCGGTGGCGAAGGGTCCACCTTCTAAAAAGGAACAGCGCGTCAAGCCGCCGGCCGAACTGGCGAAAGTAGAAACGCCGACAGCCCCAGCGCCTAAAAGCGCTCCAGCGAAAGAAAACTCAGCGCCGGTGGCCCTCCCCAAAACCCAGGTCGCGAAAACCGAACCGGCAAAACCGCCAGCCACGAAGCCCCCAGTCAACGAGGCCGCGGCAAAAAAAATAAAAGTAGCGAAGCTCGAGCCGATGAAGAGCCCGGAGTTACCGACCAAGGCGCCGGCAGCACCAGCGCAGGGGCCAACGGTGAAAGTCGAGCCGGCCAAGGCGGATCCTCCGCAGGAACCAATCGTAAATGTTCAACTCAGCGGCCCGATGGAAACCGCCTTCACCAAGCTCGCCGATGGCTTCGATTTTCCAGTCGGGAAACCTGAAGCGGAAGGATATTACAAAGCCCGCGGCTTCCGTTCCGGGGGCCACATGGGCGAAGATTGGGATGGAATCCGCGGCGGCGACACGGATTTCAAGGATCCCATTTTCTGCATCGGCGATGGCATCGTGGTCTTTGCGCGCGACGTGCATCTGGGCTGGGGGAACGTGGTTATCGTCCGTCATGCGTATAAGGAAAACGGAAGCATTAAACATATCGATTCCCTCTACGGGCACCTGAACTCGATCCTGGTCAGCCGGGGACAGAGAGTGACGCGCGGACAACAGGTGGGGACGATGGGCACTGCGCATGGCCAATACGACGCGCATCTTCACCTCGAGATCCGCAAAAACCTCGAGATCGGAATGAGCCGCTCGAAGTTCCAGAAGAATTCCAGCAATTACCACGACCCGAGCCAGTTCATTGCCTCACACCGGCATCTCTCGGGCGGCGGCGCGAATTTCCGGGTGGCGATGAACACTTTCACGCATGACTCGGCCTATCACTTCGACACGCAGAAAGATTTCTCCGCTCGCAGACGGAGCACAGCCCAGTCGTCCGCCAATCTCAAACGCGCCGTCTCGAGCGCGACTCGCTGACAAAGCGCTCAAATGCCAAAAAGCGCCAGTCGCCCGGTCGAGAAACGGGCGGGCTGCGCTTGGTAAACAGTCAGCCGGGTCCGGCTAGGCTTTCACCAGCAGGACGACGAGAATAATCAGGAGGAGCAACCCGCCGCCTGGATAATATCCCCAGCCGGCAGGCGTATAGCCCCATGTCGGCAAGCTTCCGATGAGAAGAAGAATCAGAACGATAAGCAAGATGGTGCGCATGCGCCGAGAGTAGGAGAGCGACGGAATGCCTGACAACATCTTTTTTCCAGCGTGGAGCAGTTAACCTTTCAGCGCGGGAACAAAAATGAGCGTTGAGCTGTCATCCCGAGCCGCACCAGACGGTGAGGGACCTCCCAGTCGTGGAAAGCGTTACGCAAGCGAGACCACGCGTCATGCGAAGCTTCGTCCAAATGTAGCGCGAAAGCGGTGAGCGCTTTGGCGAAGTGTCAGGCGCTGCTTTCGAATCCCCCGTTGCTCTTCTTGAGTAATACAAAGTGCGACTGGGAGGTCCCTCGCCGTCTGCGCGGCTCGGGATGACGCGAGCCGCGCGCCTCGGGAAATCTCTTGCAGCCGCATCGGCGCATCCTATCATTTTGCGCAGTCCCGAATGTGTCCGGCTGGATGCGTCGGGACAATTTGTTGTCACTTCCTCATTTCATGGCGAACACAATTTTGATCGGCGCGCAATGGGGCGACGAAGGGAAAGGTAAGATCATCGATGTCCTGACCGCGAAGGCGGACATTGTTGTGCGCAGCCAGGGCGGGAACAACGCCGGCCACACCGTCATCCATCGCGGCACCAAATATATTCTCCACCTGATCCCTTCCGGTATCCTTCGGCGCGGCAAGGTGTGCGTGATCGGCAACGGCGTGGTCATCGATCCGGTCGCGCTCGTGGAAGAAATCGAGGGTTTGCGCAAGCTCGGCGTGGAAATTGGGAAGAACCTGATGATCAGCGACTGCGCCCACCTGGTTTTGCCTTATCACCGTTCTCTCGATGAACAGCGCGAGCTGCGAAAAGGCCAGGCCAGGATCGGAACGACCAAGCGCGGTATCGGCCCCGCCTACGGTGACAAAGCCGCGCGGACCGGTCTGCGCATGTCCGATTTGATGCAGCCCGTTTTGTTCTCAAAGAAGCTCCAGGCGAAGGTGCGCGAGAACAACAGCATCCTCCATGCGCTCGGCGCGAAGAAGCTCAATTACCGCGAAGTGAACGAGCGCTATCTGGAGGCGGGACAGAAGTTGCGGACGTTCGTTTCGAATACCGTCGTCTATCTTCATCGCGCGTTGCAGCACGGGAAGGAAATCTTGTTCGAAGGAGCGCAAGGCACGTTTCTGGACATCGATCACGGAACCTATCCCTACGTGACCTCCTCCAACACCACGGCCGGTGGCGCCTGCACCGGCTCCGGTGTGCCACCGCACCGGATGGATTTGGTGCTCGGGGTAATGAAGGCTTACACGACCAGGGTGGGTGAGGGGGCGCTGCCTACGGAAGATTCGGGCTTGGCGAACTTGCTCCACGAAATGGGGCGCGAGTTTGGCGCGACCACGGGCCGGGCTCGGCGCTGTGGTTGGTTTGACGCGGTGGCGACCCGCTACGCGACGATGCTCAATGGCATCGACAAACTCGCGGTCACCAACCTGGATGGGCTCGACGATGTCGATCGCATCCGGGTCTGCGTGGCTTACCGTTTGAATGGGAAACGTCTCGACGTTCCTCCGTCCGACGCCGCCCAATTGGAAAACTGCGAACCGGTTTACCAGGATTTTCAAGGATGGAATCAGTCTACACAATCAGCAAAAAAACTCTCAGACTTACCCTCCGCAGCAAGGAGTTACGTAAAGGCAATCGCGGAGCTGACTGGGGCGCCGTTGCGGATTGTCAGCGTCGGTCCCACGCGCAACGAGACCATCATTCTTTAATCCAGTCTTATGGCCGCGACGACCGCTAGAACAGTTCCCCGGCACATCGCGATCATTATGGATGGCAACGGCCGCTGGGCGCGCGACCGCGGGTTGGCCCGGATCAAAGGCCACGAAAAAGGTGCGGACGCGGTCCGCGCTTGTGTGGAGGCATGCGGCGAGCTGAAGGTCGATTTCCTGACCCTTTACGCCTTTTCCGCCGAGAACTGGCAGCGTCCCAAGACCGAGGTCTTCGCCCTGATGCGATTGCTCGAGCGCTTCCTGAAAGACCGGACTCCGGAGTTGATCGAGAAGAACGTCCGGCTCCAGGCTATCGGCCGGCTGACCGATCTGCCCGCCGGTTGCCAGAAGCAGCTGCACGAATCGATTGAACGCACGGCCGGGAACACCGGGCTGACGCTGATCCTGGCTCTCAGTTACGGCGGCCGCCTCGAGATCATCGACGGCATCAAGAGCCTGCTGCGCCAGATCGAGTCTGGCCACATTGATCGCGCCATGATCGACGTCGATATGTTCAGCAAGCATCTCTACACCCGCTATTATCCCGACCCCGATCTCCTCATCCGCACCTCCGGCGAAATGCGCCTCTCGAATTTCCTCCTTTGGCAACTTTCCTACACCGAGATGTATGTCACCCCGAAGCTCTGGCCCGACTTTACCAAGAAAGATCTCGTCGAAGCCGTCGAAGACTTCGGCCGCCGGAACCGGCGGTATGGCGCGGTGTAGGTGTTCGCGAACTAAGGCGCTTGGCCGCTAGACGAACGCTTCGGCGACGGAATCGGCGAGAAGCTTGCCGCGGGACGTGAGAACGAAATTTCCGTCGGACTCCCGCAACAAACCAAGGTCGACAAATTCCCGGCTCTCGTTAGGCCACGGGCTGAGCTCCTCGCAGGGGACGCCGTGACGTGTCCGGAGTGAAAGGACGATCCTTTCTCCGCGCTTCATTTCGGGCGTCAGGACCTCGGTCGAACTGATCGCGGATACGCCGGCCAGAATGCGGTCGGAATAAATGCGGTAATCGGAAACGTTTTGGGTCCTCTCGAAGCCGACCGTTGAGAATGCGCTCGGCCCGATCCCGAGATAATCCTCCCCCGCCCAATACCCACGATTATGCGCGGAGGCGTATCCCGGGCGCGCGTAATTTGAGATTTCGTAGTGTTCGAAACCCGCGCTCTCGAGCATGCGCATCGCGCTCTCCAGAAAGCGCGCATCGGAGTCCGGGTCCTCGTGAAACTCTCCGCGAGCCTGTCGCGCGAAAAACTCCGTGTCTTCTTCGTAGGTCAGGCAATAGGTCGAGATATGTTCCGGGCCGAGCGCGATGGTTTTCCCGAGGGTCGTTTCCCATTGCGCCAGGGTCTGGCCCGGCAGACCGAACATCAGATCGATATTCAGGTTTGTGAAACCGGCGTCGCGCAGGAGATGAAACGACGCTTCGGCCAGGGTGGCGTTATGTTCCCGGCCAAGCAGCTTGAGTAATTCGTCATCCCAGGATTGGACCCCGAGACTGATGCGGTTCACGCCCAGTCTGCGCAGCAAAATAGCTTTGCCCGTCGACACGCTTCCCGGATTTGCTTCCACGGTCCACTCGCGCAAAGCGGACAGGTCGAGCCGTTCTCGAAATCCGCTGAGAAGAAATTCCAGTTGCGGCGTGGTCAGGGTGGTGGGCGTGCCGCCTCCGATGAAAATTGTTTCGAGCGCGATCGGGAGCCGGCCGCGCCAGTCTTCCAGTTCGCGCAGGAGAGCCTCGCAAAATCGCTGGGTCTGCGAGCTGTCGCCGCGCTCCTTGTAGAACGCGCAGTAAGGGCAAATCCGCGCGCAAAAAGGGATGTGGACGTATAGATGCGTGAGCGCCGCGGGGCTGCTCGTGATCTGAGCGCAGTTGTGAATTGGCCCGCTGCTCTTAAGCTCCGTTTCCACCGCCCAATATCTTGCCGATTCGAATTTTAGCTTTCGTTTTTTTCTGCGCCGCTTCATCCGGCCTGGCCCAAAGCCCGACGCCGCCGCCCAGCCGGTCGATCGTTTATTCCGCGCGCGATCCGGCCGCGATCAAAGGTTTTCGGACCGATCCCGCAGTGGTCCGTGCGATGGTGAATCGGCTGGTGCTGGCGGTCACCGGTCAACCGACTTTGGCCCGGGCCTGGGGCTCGCTGGTTTCGCCTAACGACAAGATCGGCATCAAAATTTCGGCGGCGGGCGGCGAACTTTTCACCACTCATCGCGATGTGGTCAACGCCATCGTCGACGGTTTGGTAGATGCGGGCCATCCCCGCGGCAGCATCGTGGTCTGGGACCGCTCGTTAGGTGGAATCAGGGACGCCGGGTATCGGCCGGACGCGGAGGGATACCAGCTCCGGTCCATTGCGCCCGCATCGGGCTACGACGCGAAGACGATCTTCACCGCGCCCGTCTTGGGAACCCTGATCTGGGGCGATCTCGATTTTCGCTCCAATCGCGGCATTGTCCCGCTTTTGTCCGACAAAGAAGACACCAGCGAGGAAAGCCATTTGGCCAAAATCGTTTCGACCGAGGTCACGAAAATCATCAACGTCCCCGTCATGAGCGACAGTTCGACCAATGGCGTAGCCGGCTGCCTGTATAACGCCACCATTCCGAACATCGACAACTGGAGGCGTTTTACCACAGGCAACGCCTATGGTCGGGCGGTCCTGGCCGAGCTTTACAAAAATCCGCTGATCGGCAACAAGGTGGTTCTCAACATCATGGATGGCCTGATCGCCGAATACGCTGGCGGCCCGCAGTCGCAGCCGAATTACGCCGTGCATCACGCCACCCTTCTTGCGAGCAAAGATCCGGTGGCCATCGATGCCATCGCGCTCAAGCAGATCGAGGAATGGCGGGTTAAAGCAAGCCTGCCTCCCCTCGCTCCCTATTCAGTCCACGTGCAATTCGCGGACCAGCTCGGGATCGGGCATGCGGATCTAAGTCACGTGGACATCAGGAATGTGGACCGGTGACGGCGTCAGAGATTGAGCGTTTGCGCGGACCGATCCTGCGATCGGTCTCCCGGTCGTTTTATCTTTCGCTGCGGATTTTGCCGCGCCCGCTGCGGGATCCGCTCTCCCTTGCCTACCTGCTGGCTCGCGCGACCGATACCATTGCGGATACCGCCGAGCTGCCGATGGAACTCCGCGCGGAATCATTGCGGGATTTGGCGGGGGCGATTCAAGGGACGGCAGGGCACGATGGCGCGGAACAACTGCGAGACACGTTTGCGCCGAGGCAAAGCGATGGGGCGGAACGGGCGTTGATTGAGGCTGTGCCGGCGGCGATAGCCTGGCTCGAAGGACTGAACGAACGCGACCGCGGCGAGGTGAGGGGTGTGCTCAAGAAAATCAATGCCGGGCAGACTTTCGACCTCGAAAGATTTGGTTCGAGCACGAGCACGAGCACGAGTACGAGCACGAGCACGAGCATTGAGGCACTTAAGACGGCGGCGGAGTTGGAGGAATACACCTATCTCGTGGCTGGATGTGTGGGGGAATTTTGGACGCGCATCTGTTTTGCCCACGTTCCAAATTTCAGCGATCGGTCGGAAGCCGAAATGTTGGCGCTGGGAGTGCAATACGGGAAAGGATTGCAACTGATCAACATCCTGCGCGATGCGGGCGAGGATTTGCGGAATGGGCGCTGTTATTTTCCGGCGGACGAATTGCAGTCGTTAGGCCTGAAGCCGAAGGTAATGTTGGAGGATCCGGCGCGAGCAGAGCCCATACTCCGGCGCTGGCGCGAGAAGGCGGAAGAGGGGATGAAGGCAGGGATCGATTACGCCTGCGCGATTAAATCACGGCGCATTCGTTTTGGGACCGCGCTGCCTGCGTTAATCGGCGCGCGCACGCTTGCGCTGCTGCGGGAGGCGGGACCGGCGGCCTTCGAGCGGAAAGTAAAAGTGTCGCGCGCCGAGGTGAAAAAGATGATGGTTTCGGCGGCCGTCACCCGGGCTTCGCCAGGTAAGCTGCGGGAAACATTTCGGCGTCTCTCCTAGAGGAAGTACTTTCGCTGTTTATCCGAGATCGGGCGCTCGATTCGCTCGAGCACCTGCAGCATGTCCTCCCACACCTTCCGTTTTTCCGACGGCGCCTGATTCCGGAGCAAATAGGACGGGTGATAAGTAATCATGAGCGGCGTGTCGTGATGCGAGTGCCACTTCCCGCGCAGCTCGCGCATAGTCCCGCGCGTTCCGAGCAGCCCTTCGACCGCGGTCGCACCGAGTGCGATCAAGACCTTGGGCTGAATGAGGTCGATCTGCTCCGCAAGGTAGGGCAGGCACGTTTCCATTTCTTCAGGAGTCGGCGGCCGATTTCCAGAGCTGCCGCGTGGCATGTCCGGCCGGCATTTTAGGACGTTTGCGATGTAAACGTCGCTCCGCTGGAAGCCCATCGTCTCGATGATCTTCGTTAGCAGCTGACCCGCACGTCCCACGAACGGTTCGCCGCGCCGATCCTCGTCTGCTCCCGGTGCTTCCCCAATGAACATCAGTTCCGCATCCGGATTACCGATTCCGAAAACAGTCTGGGTGCGAGTAGCAGCCAAGTGGGGGCATTTAACGCACACCGAAACGCGTGCTTGAATCGCCGCCAGCATCGCTGCTTTATCGCCGGTCCCGGGGACGGACGCAGTCGGTCTGGTGTCTGATCGTGCCGGCGGATTGCTCCGAAGTTCCAGGAGCGAAGTGCGCGAAGCCCGCGGAAGTTTCTCTCCGCGCTCACGCATTTGTTCGAGGGCAGTGAGAACAAGCTCGAGCGCGGGAGGAAAATCGTTCACGGCTCGAACATCGGAAGTTTTGCGTCCGGCGGCAATTCCTTTGATGATGCCCGGATGAGTTCGCGGCTTTCTGATTACGATTACGTTTTGCCGGAGGAGCTCATTGCGCTGCGTCCGCTCGCGCGACGCGACGATTCTCGCATGATGGTGCTGCATCGGGGCGCGGAGCGGATCGAGCATCGTAAATTCGCCGAACTCGCGGAGTTCGTTTGCGCTGGGGACTTGCTGGTTCTCAATAATACCCGCGTCATGCGCGCGCGGAGATTTTCCGATGACGGGAAGGTGGAATTTCTTTTTCTCGAGCGGCTCGGTCCGTTGCGTTGGAAGTCTCTGGTCAGGCCCGGCCGGAAGATGCGGGTCGGCGATGTAACCGTGATCAACGGTGCGACCGCGCGAGTCGAAGAAATTTGTTCGGCGGGCGAGCGACTGATCGCGGTCGATCGTGATGAAAATTTTTTCGAGGGGGGCGCCGTGCCACTGCCGCCTTATCTGCGGAGACCAAGCGATCCGAGCGACGTCGACCGCTACCAGACGGTTTTCGCTGAAGCGCCTGGTGCGGTTGCGGCCCCGACCGCCGGACTGCATTTCACTCCGGAAGTATTGGCGGTTCTTTCGCATGTGTTCATCACGCTCCATGTGGGCACCGGGACATTTCAACCTGTCAAAAGTGAGGACATCTCGGAGCATCGGATGCACCGCGAAGAGTTTTCGATCACCGATTCTGCCGCGAGTGCGGTCAATGCTGCCACGCGAGTGTTGGCTGTGGGAACGACTTCGGTGCGAGTGCTGGAATCAGCAGTGCGGCGCGAAGGAAAACTCTTCGCCCAGAATGGTGCGACCGAAATTTTCATCCGTCCGCCCGCGAAGATTCGGCACGTGGACATGCTGCTGACAAATTTTCACTTGCCGCGCTCGACGCTGCTCATGCTGGTAAGCGCATTCGCGGGCCGGGAATTTCTTCTCGCCGCTTATGCAGAGGCGATCCGGGAACGTTACCGTTTTTACAGTTACGGCGACTGCATGTTGATTCTGTGAAATCGCTCCAACATGACATTTGTCAGAGCTGATTGTCAGAGCTGACGTTTCTCCCCACGGCCTGAGGGCAGGCCGTCTCCAGGGGGGTGTGCTACCGTTCGCCCATGGATCCTGTTGAAAAACCCAAAGGCGAACTGGTCATCCGCACGATCGCCATGCCGGCCGACACCAACCCGAACGGGGACATTTTCGGCGGCTGGATTATGTCGCAAATGGATCTGGGCAGTGGAATCCTCGCGGCGAAAACGGCGAAGACGCGCGTGGTCACCGTGGCCATGGAAGGAATGTCGTTTCTCGAGCCGGTCTGCGTGGGCGATACGGTGGCGTGCTATGCCCGGGTGGAAAAAATCGGACGCACCTCGATGACGATCCCAGTGGAGGTTTGGGTTCAGCGTTACATGTCGGGAGAACAAGTCCGCGTCACGCACGCTGTGTTCACCTATGTCGCTGTGGACAGCGCCGGGAAACCGATTCCGGTCCGGCAGAGTGTTTGAGTCGTTAGGCCGCTAAGCGACCTTGTGGGCCAGTTCGCCGGAAGCCCATTCGAAGTGTTCCGTTCGCAAGAGCTCGTCCACGACCTGATAAATCTTCAGCTCGCAGACCGTGCCGCTGCGAAATAGCCCGCCCAGGGTGACCGGCGCATTGTAAGCGAGCGGCCAGATTTGCTCGGCAATTGGTCGCAACTCCGGCGACGCCGCCGCCGGCCAGGCCAGGTTCAATTTCCGGCGACGCAGTTTCGCCTCGGGCTCGGGCAGGCGCTGCTTGAGATCGTGAAATTCGTCCCGACCTTGCAACGCGTTGATCAGCATGTCGCCCGCATTTCGGGTAATCGGTTCCGATTGGATCCAGTCGTTTTCGGGCCGCTCGCCCGACGAAAACGAAAACGTGCCGGACAGCTCCTGGCTCAGGAACAATTGCCAGAAGGCTTCTTCGCCGGTGAGATGCTCGAATTGACCGCGGCGCGGCTGGCCTCTCTCGAAAAAGAACGCGGAGATCAGGTCGGATTTTTCGTTGCAGATCCGGAGCTGGCCGGTCTGGGCGGAGTTGGCGATCGTCTGGTAGATGGTGACGAGATCGAAGTTGGAAAGACTGCCGCTTAGTTCCAGGCAACGGCTTTGCGATACCGCCAAATCGCGGGCCTGAGCGAGGCGGAAGGCGAGCTGCTCGCACAGGTATTGGAAAAAGGACGGGACGCGCTTGGTCAGCTCGGCGAAGTCCTTGCGGTGGAAGCATTGGATGCTGGAGGGCTCGCGCGTGCGGACGAGGTATTTGCGTGGGCGTTCAGTCAGGACCTCGACGTCTCCGAAAATGTCGCCGCGGGACAGATAGGTGTCCGACACGTTTTTGTCGCTGCTGCGGACTGCTTCCACCACGCCGCGATTGATAATAAAGAAAGTGTCGCCGGGGTCGCCGGGCGCATAGATCGTTTCGCCGGCCGCAAGGTGCCGGGTTTCGGAGAGCTCTCCTATCGCTTTCAGCTCAAGCGGCTTGAGCGTGATGCAGAAGCCAAAAAAATCCCGGTCGACCATGGGCGGGTTGTAGAGCAGGACTCGTGCTCCGCATGCTGCGGGAATTGGAGCCGGCCTGCCCTCAGGCCGGAGTGATGACCATGGCGCGCAATTCCCCCCGCGCGAAGGCGCGCCGGCTCCAGAGAGCGGAGTTGCAACCGCCGCGTCTCTCATGAACTCTTCGGGAATGCGTGAGGTCGCCTATCTTTTCGAGCGATTTCCTTCGTTCGGCCAGACCTTCTGTTATCGTGAGGTGGTCGGGCTCGAACGCCAGGGCGTGAAGGTCCATCTCTTCTCCATCCGGCGGCCAACCGGCGAACCAAAACAGGATTGGGACGAGCAGCTCGTCCGACGCGTGCATTACCTTCCCGAGGAGGGCGCGCTTGTGCGGGAGGTCGATCGGGCTTTGCGGTCCGGCAACGTGCCCTCAGAGGTGCGCGAGGCGATCGAGAAATGGGGGCGGCAATCAGATTTTCTCCGGCTCTACCAGGCCGTCTACGTCGGATTGCGTTTGCAGGAAAGCGGACTGCGTCACCTCCATGCCCATTTCGCCGGCATGGCCGCGCGCACGGCGTATTGGATCCGGCAGTTTTTCGGAATCCCTTTCAGTTTCACCGCGCACGCCAACGACATTTTTGCTCCGCGGGATTTCGTTGTCTCGCTCGCGAAACTGATGGAAAGCGCAACGACGATCGTTACTGTGAGCGATTACGCGGCCGGTCTGCTCAGAGAGCGCTACCCAACTGCCTCCGCCAGGATTCAGCGAGTCTACAACGGGGTGGACCTCTCTGACTTTCATCCGCCTGATTTCGGCAGCGGGATTCCCGCCATCGTTTCCATCGGCCGGCTGATTGAGAAAAAAGGATTTGCCGATCTCATCGCCGCCTGCGGCCTGCTGCGACCGCGGGGCCGCGAATTCCATTGCGAGATAATCGGCGAAGGTCCACTCGAAGCGGCGCTCCAAAAGCAGATCGCGGAGGCTGGTTTGCAATCGGTTGTAAAATTGGCCGGTCCGCTAACGCAGACGCAGATCGCCTTGCGCCTCGCGAACGCGACAATTTTCGTTCTGCCATGCACGCGCGAAGAAGGCGGCGGAATGGACAACCTGCCGACTGTCATCATCGAAGCGATGGCTGCGGGTTTGCCGGTAATCTCGACTCCGCTGGCCGGCGTGCCCGAGATGGTGGAGCACGAGCGCAGCGGGGAACTGGTTCCGGAACACGATCCCAAAGCGATTTGCGCGGCGATTGAGCGCTGCATCTCCGATCCGGTACGGGCCCGAAGATTCGGGGATCGCGGCCGGGAGATCGCATGTGAAAAATTCTCGATCGAAACGAGCGCCGGCGCGCTGATCAAGGTCTTCGAAGCGAGCAGTGAATCCGTTTCCTGATTCCTGGCGAATAAGCGGAAGATGAAAACTCACTTTACTCTTGCCCTAACAATTCCAGGAGTGCGAAATGGAGGGATGAGAACACCCTTGCGCGTTCTGTTGCTGGCCACCGTGTCAGTTCTATTCGCCACCGCTGCACAGGCGCAGAACTGGATGGAACCCTACAATCGGCTCCTCGGGAAATACGTCAGCTCGGGTGGAGTGAAGTACGCCGAATGGAAGAGCAACGCTGCCGACATCCAGGCGCTCCAGGGCGTCGTGGACGGAATTGCGAAAGAGAGCATATCTGGGCTGGATAAGAGGCAGCAAGTTGCGTTTTACCTCAACGCCTACAACGCCTGGATCCTGCACGAAGCGCTCGGCAAATATCCCACGAACAGTGTGAAGGACGCGCTTTTCACTTTCTTCACCAGCAAACGGATCACCGTGGCGGGGCAGCAGACCAGCTTCAAAGCGTTGGAGGACAATGTGATCAGAAAACTAGGCGAACCGCGCGTGCACTTCGCGCTCAACTGCGCCAGCCGCAGTTGTCCGCCGCTCAATCGTGAAGCATTCGCCGGCGATAAGCTCGATGGTCAACTCGAGAAGCTGGCCAAGGGTTACGTAAACTCGGACCGGGGAGTAAGGTACAACGTCGCGGGCAAAACAGCCGAGCTCTCCAAAATTTTCGACTGGTACAAGGACGATTTCAAAGGAGAGGGCGGCACGCTCGCCTTCATCAACAAACGCCGAACCGCCCCGATCGCGAGCGACGCGAAGATCAGCTTCCAGGATTACGACTGGGGATTGAACGAAGCGAAATAACCGTGGTTTCACTCGCGCACGATCAGGAGGTGAGCCAGCCGCCGCGCTGGCGGGCGCGCTGGAATGCTTTTCGTCATCCCATCGTCGAGGAGAAAGCGCGGGTTCTGAAGGAGCGCTGGGACTCGTTGCCGCTCGAACTTCGCACGGACAATCAGATTTCCGGCCGTCACCTGACCCACTGCGGTTTCACTCTCGGCGCGAGTTATTGCTCATTTCATTGCACGCACTGTTACCTCCCGAAAAACGCGAACCAGATTCCGATTCCGTCGCTCGCGCAAGTCCGGGAGCAGATCGACGCCAACCGCCGGCTGCAAGGCCCGGGCGGCGGCTTGCAAATCACCGGCGGCGACGTGGCCGACGCGTACTGGAAGTCGGGGCGCCCCGACGAGCTGATCGAGATCGTGCGTTACGCCATCTCCGTCGGCTCCATTCCGATGCTGATGACGCACGGGCAGACATTGATCGAACAGCCGGAGTTTCTCGAGCGGCTCGTGGTGGAAGGGGGATTGCGCCAGATTTCGGTGCACGTCGACATGACGCAAGCGGGTCGCCATGGTTTCCCCATCGGCCGAATCAAATGCGAAGCGGATCTTCATCCCGTTCGCCAGGCCTTCACCGACCTTGCGCTCCGCCTTCGCGAAAAAACCGGTTTGCTCCTCGAGTACGCGCTCAGCTTCACGGTCACGCGTCGCAACATCGACGACGTCCCGGAAGTGATCCGCTGGTATCTGGCCGATCCGACGCGGAGTCACATCTGGCGCATGCTGAGTTTCCAGCCGGAAGCCGACACCGGTCGTACGATTTTTTCCCAGCGCCCCATTACGTCGGCCGATGTGTGGGAGAAAATCTGTGAAGGCGTCGGACTTCCGTTGCGCCGCGACGTTTCGATCTTCGGTCATCCCGATTGCAACAGCTGGGCTTCCCTCCTGATCGCGAGGCCGTCCGGTAAGATTTTTCCGCTGCTGCCGGACGACAAGAAATTCGATTCGTTGCTCGGCGAAGTTCTGCGAAAAATTGGCGGCCTCTCGCTCGTGAACGACGATGCGGGAACGCCGCCCTACCGGCTCGCCGGGCTTTTGTTTCAACACCCGCTCCTCGCGGCCAAGCTTGTTTTCAAACTCCTTCGTTACGTGACCTCGCGAAAAGCCCCGCCGGAAATCTTCCGGTCGCTCCTGCGCGGGCAGGTCCACACGCTCGGCGTGGGCATGCACAATTTCATGGACGCCAAGCAGGTGGCGCTCGCCGATACCGATCCGGTGATCAAGGCTCGGCTCGACTCTTGCGTCTTCAAGGGCGCGGTGAAGCGCGACGGTGAATGGGTCGCGGTGCCGATGTGCTCGATGAATCAGCAGACATGGTCGGAAGTTTACGATGGACGGCTGAATGATCCTGAGCTGCTGAAGCAGCCGCAGGTGTTCCATCGCGAAGAAACGGTTTCAGCGCCGGAAGTCTGAGTCTTCCTGTAGCGGCGGTTTGTAACCGCCGACGAGTTCAGGTCGCGGAAGGGAAATGCGTTCGGCGGTCGCAGACCGCCGCTACAGTTACAGCACAGCCCGCACAAGATTCATCGCGCGGAGATAAACGCGATGTGGTCCACCGCGCATCAACTCTTCGCTCATGAGACGCACTGGATCATCGCTCCCAGCCGGCATGAGTTGACGCATCCCAGGCTGGCTGGGCTCACCCACGGCCACATCGAGGAGATCAGCCTCCGGCGCGTGCGCCACGCGATACTCGATCGCCCCGCAATTCAAAACGCAGCGGCTGATCGGTTCGCCCGGCTTTTCGCTCAGCGTGACGTTGACCGTCCTCGCCTCTTCCCGGCGGAAAACCAGTGAATTGCCCTTCGAGTCTTTCTCCAGCGTCCAATGCAGTTGCGAAGCCAGCCATCCCGCGAGGAGCACTGCAGTCGACCGAAACCCGGGCGAGAAATCTATCTCGACGGTTTGGATTTCGTCGAAGCGATGGTGCGAGCTGGGGTGGTCGAAAAATTGCGCGATCGCCAGGCGGAACTGGACCAGGCGCGTCCAGTTCAGATCGCAGAGAACGATGCGCTGTTTTGCCTCCGCCTGCGCCGCTTCGACGCGGCCCAATTGCGTCTCGAAGTCGCCCCACTGCTGGCTGTCGTAGATGACGCGATCGACCCAGGCCCAAAGTTGCGCGTCCATCGGATGATGGAATTCGCCCTGCCACCAAAGGTAAAGCGGCAGATCGGAATCGAGCTGGGAGAACACGATGTTCGGCAGCAATTTCGCGCAAGGTCCTTCCAGCAGAAATGAAAGCTGTTCCGAGCAAACTTGTTTGCTGCCGGCGCGGCTCACGTGGCAATGCGCGCTGATCCACGCCTCCACCCGATTCTCTGCAGCGCCTGGATTAGCGCCGATCACGATCGCGCGGCAGGCATGGTCCTCGGTGATTTTGGAAATGATTTCCGTATTGATCGGCAGCGAGCCTGGCGCTTCGCTGTAAATCGCGAGATTGATGAGGGAGGCGCGCGTCATCGAGCCGCCTGTCTCCGACCAAAGCTTTTTCAGTTCGCGATCGATCTTCCCGATCTCGACCGGCATGCCTAACGAAAAAGTTTCAGCCGCGGCGGCCGTGGGCTCGCTCATAATCTCCGCCACGCGCGTCCATCGCGGGCCAGGAGTTCATCGGCGGCTTCCGGTCCCCATGAACCAGCCGGGTATTCGAACAGCTCCGGCTGGTTTTCCTTGGCCACCCACGCTTCTTCGATCGGGTCGATGAAAGCCCAGGCTTCTTCTACTTCATCGCGGCGCGCGAAGAGCGTGGCGTCGCCGCTCATCGCATCGAGCAGGAGCCGCTCATAAGCTTCCGGACTCGCTTTGCCGAACGAGGTGCCGTAGTGAAAATCCATCTTCACTGGCTCGATCCGAAACGTAGTGCCCGGCATCTTCGCCTGCATCCGGAGCGAGATTCCTTCATCGGGCTGGATCCGGATGACGAGAACGTTTTGGTCGAGCGAGACGGATTCTTTGTTGAACAAAACGGGCGGCGCTTTTTTGAAATGGACGGAAATCTCCGTGCCCGATTTCGGCAGCCGTTTGCCGACCCGAATGTAAATGGGCACGTCCGCCAGGCGCCAGTCATCCACGCGCACCCGCAAGGCGACGAAGGTCTCAGTCTTCGAATCCGGCTTCACATTTTTCTCCGCCCGATAACCGGGCACCGGTTTTCCGTTAATGGCGCCCTCGGCGTATTGGCCGCGAACCACATTTTCGGCAATTGCCTCCTGCGTCATGCGGCGAAGGGACTTGACGATTTTTACTTTCTCTCCGCGGATGCTGTCCGCGTCGAGATCGGTGGGCGGCTCCATCGCGACCAGGCAAAGAAGCTGGAGCAAATGATTCTGGACCATGTCGCGCAGCGCGCCTGCGCCCTCGTAATAGCCGGCGCGCCCCTCCACGCCGAGCGTTTCCGCGGCGGTGATCTGGATGTGATCGACGTAGCGGCCATTCCAGATCGGCTCGAAAATCGCGTTGGCGAACCTGAGGACGAGAATGTTTTGCGCGGTCTCTTTCCCGAGGAAATGATCGATCCGGTAAGTCTGGTTTTCGGAAAAGGCGGAATGAACGATCTGGTTCAGTTTGCGCGCAGAAGGAAGATCAGTGCCGAACGGTTTCTCCACGATGACGCGCGCCCAACTTCCGGCGCTGGCTTTATTCAGCCCCGCATTCTTCAGGTTTTTGACGATGGGCTCGAACTGGTCCGGCGCCACGGCAAGATAGAAAAGGCGATTGCCGCCGGTGCCGCGCTCCTGATCGATTTTGTCCAATCGCTCCGCCAGGCTTTTATATCCGGCTTCGTCATGGAATTCGCTCTGGTGATAAAAGACAGATTGGGCAAAGCCGTTCCAAATTTCGTCACGGACAGTTTGACGAGAAAACTTCCGGGTGGACTCCTCCTGTTCCTTACGAAATTCGTCGTCCGTCTTGGGGCGGCGCGCGAAACCGACCACGGTCAACGCGGGTGGCAACTCGCCATCGGCCGCGATGTTGTAAAGCGCGGGAATCAGTTTCCGCATCGTCAGGTCGCCCGTAGCGCCGAAAATTACTACGGTGCAGGCCTGGGGCACGGCTCGAGTGCCAAGACCTTCACGGAGCGGGTTTGTTTGCGAGGTTTCCGCGGGAGTGGTCATTGAATCCGCCGCAGATTAGGCAGATTCGCGCCGGTTAGTAAGAGGAAAATTTCGAGACCAGGGATTCATTTCGCCAGGGAATCGGCGGTAGCTTTCAATAGCGCATCGAGATCGGCTCGCTCCAACAATCGTCCATCCAGGACGACCGCGCGGATGCGCTGCGTGTGGCTGATGCGTGAAAGCGGATTCGCGTCGAGCAACAAAAGATCAGCGCGTTTACCCACGGCGATTGATCCGCCCTTGTCGCTCAATCCGAGAAACTCGGCCGGCCAGATGGTAGCGGAACGCAACGCGTCGGCTGGACTCAGACCGGATTCGACGAGCAGCTCCAGCTCCTTGTGCAGAGAGAACCCGGGATAGACGAGGGGCATGGGCGCATCGGTCCCGGCCAGAATGCGCACACCGGCCGCATGCAAGGTCCGGACGATCTGGCGGGTGACCTCCCAGCGCCGCGCGGCCAACTTGTCGCCCGCGGCCGGGTAATCCTTGAAAATCCGTTGCCATCGCGCCTGTTCATCGGCGCGCAGATAGCGCCACCGTGGGTCATCGCGAAAGTTTGGCGGCGATCCGCGCGCTTCGGAATACGAAAGGACCAGTGTGGGCACTTGCACCTGGTCCGTCCGGGCCAGTGCGGCGGCGCTTCGATCACAAACGAGTTGATCGAAACTTTCAAACACCTCGCGCTCTTGCTTGTCGCGAAGCTTTGCCATTTCTTTGTCGTCGAGCCCTTTTCGAGCGCCGATCCATTCCTTTTCCTTTGCGGAGCAGGCCTCGTAGACCTGGGTGAGATGCTCGTTGCTCCGCTGTCCAGCCGTCGCGGCGTCGAGCAAACTCACCTCAGCGGGAATGTGGCCACACACGGGCATATTCAGAGCACGCGCCTCGTCGAGAATCGCGCGCCACTGCGGTTCCCGCACTTCCGAAAAGACTTTCAGAAAATCGGCGCCGGCGGCCCTGGCATCACGCACTTGCCGCCGCGTCGTCTCCACTGACCCTGCACCCACGCCGACGGCCACGCCTGCCGCCACGACACGGGGAGCGATGAGGTCGCCTCGGGCCGCGCTTGTCCGCCAACCGTTCACCACCGGCATCGCCCCTGGCTCGGTCCGCATCTCGCGAACGCCGGTGACGCCATTGGCAACGAAAAGTGGGAAGGCCCACTCGTTAGGCGGTCGATGCGTAGCGTTGTTGAAAAGGTGAACATGCATGTCCACGAGTCCCGGCATGAGATATCGGCCGGAGCCCTCCACGCGCACCGCTTCGGCGGGAATGTCTATCGCGCCCGGCTCTCCGATTGCGGCAATGAATCCATTGACGATCAGCACCGTCCGCGGATTCACGATTTCGCCGCGAACCACATCCACCACCGCGACTTTTTCGATCGCGATAATGGAACGTCTGGGTGCGTCGACTATGGGCTGCGCCCGAGCGAGGTGCGGCAAACCCCCGGCAGCAAATGTCGCAAACGCCGCGAGCAGGGCGCTCGCCCGACCGACGCGCGATTTATGTTTCTCGTTGACGGGAAGACGTTCCTACGACGGCAGAGGAAAGCGGCGGTTCAGCTCGCGGACCTTGTCGCGAATTTGTCCCAGCGCCGCGGGATCATCGCGGCGGTTGAGAGCGTCGTTGATCAGATCGGCGATCTCGAGCATCTCTTCTTCCTTCATCCCGCGCGTAGTCACAGCGGGCGTGCCGATGCGAATGCCGCCCGGTTTGAAAATAGGATAGGTGTCGAACGGGATGCCGTTTTTGTTCACGGTGATGCCGGCCTGATCGAGGACTTCCTGCGCGATCTTCCCGTTAATGTCTTTTGGCCGAAGATCGACCAACATGAGGTGGTTGTCGGTGCCGCCCGAGACGATCCGGTAACCATGTTTCGCCAAGCCCGCGGCGAGCGCCCGGGCATTCACGACGACCTGCCGCTGATAATCGCGGAACTGCGGCTGAAGGGCTTCGTGAAAACAAACCGCTTTGGCCGCGATGACGTGCATGAGCGGGCCGCCCTGGACGCCGGGGAACACCGTCGAGTCGATCGCCTTCGCATGTTCGGCGGTGCACATCACGATACCGCCGCGAGGGCCACGAAGACTCTTGTGAGTGGTGGTGGTGACAAACTGTGCGTGCGAGATCGGGCTGGGATGCTGACCGCCGGCCACGAGGCCAGAGATATGTGCCATGTCGATGAACAACAGAGCGCCGACGGAATCGGCGATCTGGCGCAGCCGCGGAAAATCGATGACGCGTGGATAGGCTGAGGCTCCGGCTGTGATCATCGCCGGCCGCACTTCCTCGGCTTGTTTCGCGAGCGCGTCGTAATCGATCTGTTCGGTTTCCGCGCTGACGCCGTATTGCGAGACTTCGTAGAATTTGCCCGAGAAATTCGCGGGATGGCCGTGGGTGAGATGACCGCCGTGGGCCAGGTTCATGGCGAGGATCTTGTCGCCTGGCTTTAGCATGGAAAAGTAAACGGCCATGTTCGCCTGCGCGCCGCTGTGCGGTTGCACGTTCACATGATCGCAGCCGAAGAGCTGCTTCGCGCGATCGATCGCAAGCCGCTCTACCGTGTCCACGTTCTCGCAACCGCCGTACCAGCGTTTGCCCGGATAACCTTCGGCGTACTTATTGGTCAGCACGCTGCCCTGCGCCTCCATGACCGCGCGGCTGGTGAAATTCTCCGACGCAATCAACTCGATGTTTTCGAATTGCCGTTTCTCCTCCGCGACTACCGCTTCGTAAACCTCGGGATCGACCTTGCGTAAACCGCCACCCGACGCCGGAGTGGGAGCGGTTGGAGCGGAGCTGGCCGCAAGGTCAGGAGGCTTCTCTGCCATGGTGTAGGATGAAGTTCCGCTGCCGCGCGACGTCGCCGGCACCGCAAGTTCGCTTTGTTCTACGAACGCGAGCACGGTCGGTAAAGCGTTTTTAATCGTGGCCGCGCAAACACTGTAAACATCGCGACTGCAACCGATCGGGTCCGGCACATCGCGCCAGACCGTCATGCCCGGCTCCTCGAATTCACGGAGCAGGTAGGTCTTATCGGCGCCGTGGGGATAAAGCATGTGAATGGATTCGAGATGCGCGCCGGTCATCGCAAAAATGTGCGTGGCGCGATCGACCAGAGTCGCGGTCAACGGC
This sequence comes from Verrucomicrobiota bacterium, assembly GCA_041167585.1. GTDB lineage: Bacteria > Verrucomicrobiota > Verrucomicrobiia > Chthoniobacterales > UBA10450 > AV80. The sequence continues at coordinate 88,318 of JBEEHV010000017.1, read as the reverse complement.
TGGCTGCGCAGTCCTCTGATGTCGACGCCTTCCTGCTCGCAGACATGGACGGCGTGCATGCTCGGAGGCTGCCCGCGCACCGCGTGCACGCCAGCGGAAGCGACCTCGATGTCCTTGCGATTGCCGAGAAGACGGCGGAAAAGCCCTTCCGCCATCGGGCTGCGACAAATATTTCCGGTACAGACGAAGAGAACGCTTTTCACGATTCAGACGCCGGCGCGTTGCCGACTCGGCAAAGTAAAATCAAACGGAATCAAGTCAACGCGCGGCTCCGCGCCAAGGCATAATCCGGACAATTCGCGCGCCGATTTCAGAAGAGCAATTGACAGAGCAATCCGGCCAGGCCGCTGCCCAGGACGACGGGAATTACGCCCCAGTTCCATCGCAACATGCCCAGGAAAGCAATCACGCTCAGAACCAGGGCGAACCAATCGATCCGGTGCCCGGCCGGAAACAACGCGTGCAGACCGAACCAGACCGCAAGATTCAGGATGACCCCGACCACAGCCGCAGTGACGGCGGAGAGCGCGGCCGTTAGTTTGGTGTTACCGCGCAGCTGCTCGATGTGCGGCGCTCCAAGAAAGATCCAGAGGAAACACGGGACGAAGGTTACCCAGGTCGTGACTAATGCGCCCAAGGTTCCGGCAAAAAGGGGAGAGAGAAGACCCGGCTTGTTCCAGCCCCCCATGAAACCGACGAACTGGAGCACCATGATCAGAGGACCGGGAGTCGTCTCCGCCAGGCCGAGGCCATCCATCATCTGTCCAGTTTGGAGCCAGCCAAAATGCTCCACGGCCTGCTGGGCGACATACGGCAACACCGCGTACGCGCCGCCGAAAGTGACGACTGCCGCTTTGCTGAAGAAAAGGCCCTCCTTGAAGAGCGTATGGTCCCATCCCTGCCAGAGACCGACCAGGAGAAGGGGCGCCCACCAAAGGGTGAGACAAACGATTGAGATGCGCGCGGCGCGAGCCCACGAAGGCCGAGCGTGGCCGGGAGTTTCGTCATCGTCGCTGAGGACGCTATCAGATCTGCCGCCGCGATCGCTGACCGCGAATTGCGCAGGGCTAATTTTCTCCCCCAGAAATCCGACAAGCGCGGCGCCGAGGACGATGACAGGAAACGGGATTTTCAGGAAAAAAATGCCGGCGAAAGCAACTGTGGCGATGCACCACATAACGGGGGTCTTCAAGGCCTTGCGGCCGATCCGGATCACCGCGATCGCGACAATGGCCATGACCGCCGGCTTCAGCCCGTAAAAGATCGCGGCGATCCACGGGACGTTGCCATAGGCGGCGTAAATGAAACTCAGCGTCCAAAGCACAAACATCGATGGGATCACGAACAGCGCGCCCGCCACGATGCCGCCCCAGGTCTTGTGCAGAAGCCAGCCGATATAGATGGCGAGTTGTTGCGCTTCGGGTCCCGGCAGCAGCATGCAGTAATTCAGGGCGTGAAGAAAACGCGCCTGGCTGATCCATTTTTTTTTCTCGACCAGCTCTGTCTGCATGATGGCGATCTGCCCCGCGGGCCCGCCGAAACTAATGAACCCGAGCTTGAGCCAAAACCGAAATGCCTCCGCAAAACTCGGCCTGTGATCAGCTCTTACGGCGATGCGCGTTCCCTCTTTCTGAGTCATGGTCCCGGAATTTCAATCGGGCGTCGGCTGGTTGAAGGATTTCTGCAATCAATCCAAGGATCGAGCTTTTCCTGGACGCAGGTTACAAACCCTGGCACGTATCACGACGCCATCCGCAGGATAGGACGCACAGCTGCGTGCGCTTGACGCGGCATCGCCGAGGAGAAACCACTGCGCCAAGGCTCAGTCCCCGGCCTCTCGTTCGGAGAATTTGGTGCTAGTCGAACTTGCCTTCAGCATTCGCCCGTTCCGAGCGGGATACTTCAAAATAGCCCTTGTTGGTATTGCGACAGAAGAATCTCCAGTAGCCGCCGTCGCTCTTGATCCGATCGAACACCTCGGTCGCCTTCTGCTTTGACATGGTCTGCTTGATCACTACCGGCTCTTTTGCGTTCACCGCGCGATCCACCCACGCCCCCGATCCGGGAGGGATGTTACGATAATTGCTCGGCTGACCGGCGCCCTGGCGCGTTCGGCGGAATCGGACGGTGAGGACACCTTTGTCGTAGCGCGCGTCAAGACTGGGTGAGCCATTCACGATCAGCGGATAGTAAGGTGGTTCGGCCAACAAAGGCGTCGGTCCGAGGAGGAGGGCGACTAGTGCAAGGACGAGAACGAGTTGTTTATTCATAGGGGTCTCCAATAGGGATTCTCTGCGCTTTAGATGTAGCGAAAGTCCGTTCCTTTCGTCTAGCTTTATCTTCAGCGCAGCGAGAACAGGTAGAGCACTACGGAAGCGGCGATAATCAGAATAGCCGTGACCCACCAGATCGTTTTCAGCCCAGCCGGCTTGTAGGACGATCCAAACTCCTCGCGGACAAATTTATCGTAATTGAAATCTTCCTCTGGCAGATCCAAGGCTTCATAAGTCTCAGCGTCTTCCCGCCAGCCTGAGTTGTGGTCGGCGCCGCATTCAGGGCAGGCCAGGGCGCTTCGTGGAACATCCTCTCCGCAAACCGGACAGATTTCCGGAGGCTTCAACCTGGCGCGTTGATCTTTACTCATTGTCACCAGGCCCACTGGCGAAGAGTCGACTCAGTAGAGCAAAGCATAGGACTACAGCTCCGAGTCTCACCCACCGGCATGGGCACGATCGCTGGACCACCCATGTTCCGCATCTAAAGCGAAGCTTCGCTATGAGCACAGCAGCATCGATTGCTGCATTCTCGTCGGGCACGTATTCGAAACTGAACCCTTCTTCAATCCGGCTGGCCTCGACCTTATCATCCTGACCTCCCAAGGCAGGTACAGGGTCCGTGGGTGTTTCGGTGTAACGAACCGTAAGGATCGCACAGCGCAATCCAACTGGCAGAGCCAGGATCTGATTGTCCGGAACGATGATTTCATTACCTGCTGGATCAATCGCGATGCCTGGGGTTACAAGGATGCTGCCTCTACCAGGCGCCATCGAAACCTTAAGACCTGAAATAACACCGTAACCGTGAATGAGGAGGTTTCGGAGCCGTTGCTTGTGCTGGTGATAGGTCTGCTCGTCGTTGAAATCCTCCGCGGTAAGCAGCTGATTGGAAAAGTAGCGAAGCCTCTTTATGGGAGTCATTACTTTTGCGCGAGAACTTCTCTCAGCTTTTGGAGAATTTCTGGCGAGGCGACGTTGGATTTCTTCAAAACCAGGAGCGCAAAGTTATCGGCCAGAACTTCCTCCGGGTGGATAACGTATTCTGTGTTTCTACCTATCTGCTCCATGAAACCGGAGACTCGTTTAGGTTCAACCAGCTTGGCCGAGGAACCTTCGTAAGCAGGCTTAAAGATCTGAGAGCCGGCGTTCTTCTCGACGACTAGGAATTGGAATTGAAGGTAGGCAAAGAACTCGCCGCCGCGTTTGGTGTCGTAGGTCTCCGCGCTCGAGAGGAGAATCGGCACAGCGAAACACTCACTCCCGTCGATCCGCACGCGAATGAAGTGGTCGTTGCGAGGGGCATCTGGGTTTGTGATCTTGCGACGCTGCAGTTCTGGAGGCAGCTCGATTTCGTTGCACTTCTCAAAGCCTATGACGCGATAAAGTTTTTCGCGGAGCTGGGGATTATGCCGGGAGAGAACGTGGAATAACTCATGAGCTATCAGCCGCTGAAGCGTTGCTTCATCCTTGGCTAGCTCGTCTTTAGTCAGGATAATGGCTGCGCCTCGAGTGTAGGCCGCGCCACCTTCTTCGCTGCCGGTAGTTTGGATAAGCTGGATGGTAGCCGGTAAGGAAAGGGAGAAAGCGCTTACTTGAGGTCGAAGGGCCCCGATCGCCTTACTGACTACTTCTATCTGCCCGGGCGACCAGTCGGTCACGTTAGTTTCAACGAAAGCCAGGTATTCGTCTTCGGTGACTACGCGAGCGACCTTCATTCGCGCCGAACGATCAAACGGACTCAGGCGCTGGATAAAGTCATCCCTGCTTTTCAGCGTCTGGCTGCCTTCGCTCGCAGAGGCAAAATGAACTTTGGCGCCCCCTAGCTGAAGGTCCGCCAGGACTGGCCTGGCGAAAAGGCAAAGCAGCGCGCCAGTCAGTGAACCAAGTCTTAGAAGGGGTGTCACCGGGTTAGACCTTTGGATGGAATAAAGATCTTAGAGCTGTCCCAAAAGCCTTCCGGAAACTGTCCTGTTGAGCGAAGCGAAACATCTCTGACTATTTCACACGGGGCAATCTCCGGAAATATTCAGAGATTCTTCACTTCGTTCAGAATGACAACTTTAGGGGATACATTCTCGTAATCGCCACCACATAGAGAGGGCTTCGAGGAAGGCGCGACCTTGTGAGGAGACAAGATTGGGTAGCGACGCTCTACGTCGCGAGGACCTTACGCTGGACCAGGCTTAGGGGTGGCAATCTTGGCGCTGCCGATAAAGCTGGCAGCTTCATCGACGACGAGGCGGGGAGCTTCGATGTCGCCATGCACGGTGCATCCGGCGCGCAGCTCGCAACGTTCGGCGGCGGTGATGTTGCCTTCCACGTTGCCATCCACGATAACGGATTTGGTCCTGATCTCGCCCCTGATGTGGGCATTCTTTCCTACGGTAAGGCGACCACTCGAATCGATTTTGCCGTCTACTTCGCAGTCGATCAGCAGCTCTTTCTGAAATTTGACGTTACCTTTGATCGAGACACCACTTGATAAGGTGCCGCCCGAACGAGGGGCATCGGTCATGCCGTTCGGCGCTGCTTCGGCTTGTTTAACCGGGGCGGGAGCCGGAGGCGGTGGCGTGGGGGCCATTGGCGTCACGGGTTCAATTTTTCGGCTGCCTGAAAACATCTGCATGAGCTAAATCTCCTTCGCTACGGCTAAACTTGGGTGAAGCCCCAGTGTGGGAGAAAAGTCGTGAAAGGTCAACCGTTGTTTGCGCGCGCGCCGCGGCGAAGAGCGAAGATATAATACGCCGTCCCGCATGCGCCAAACGCGGCTGCGCCCAGGAAGTTTCGGGAAGGCCCCAGCGTCCAAAGCCAGGCTCCGATGATCGCCGCGAAGCTGACCAGGAGGTCGCGCACGAGGTAGTAGGCGCCGATCATCTGCCCGCGTCGCTCGGGGGCGCAATAACCGATGATCATGGCTTTCCGCGAGGTGTCCCCGAATTCCTTCAATCCGCGGATGGCAAAGGCGACCAGCAGCAGGACAAAGTTGCCGGAGACCCACAGGGCGAGCGGGAAAAGCGTGAAGAAGGCGAACGTGGCCAGGACGAAAGGTTCGCGGCCCTGTTTATCGGCAAAATGCGAGGCCGGGATGATGCAGATCGTAGCCACGACCACTTCGACTGTGGTGAGGAGGCCGACTTGTTTCGCGCTCACCCCGACGTGGTCCATGGCGTAGATTACGACCCAGGCGTAGGGGATGCGTTCGCAAAAACGAATAAGGATGTCGCTGAGCAGCAGGCGGCGGAGCGGCGCGTTGAACTCGCGCAGGCTCCGCCAGAACGTCCAGCGATCGGCCTGCGCAATGATGGGAAGAGGCGTTTCGCGCAGTTGGCGCTGAACCAAAAGCGTCCCGGCGGAAAGGACGATGGAGACCACGAGGCCGACGCGAACGCCGCTGATGATCCCGAGCCGATCGATCAGGATTCCGCCGACGATGGGAGCGACCATGATCGGCAGGCGTTTGATGACAGATTGGACGCCGACACCCATGGAGTAGCGGTTCGTACCCAGGGTCGAGCCGATGAGTGAAAACGTCGCCGGCAGCGAGAAGCAGCTCCAGGCCAGGAAGAGAAACATACCGGCAATGACTGCGCCCCAATGCGGAATCAGCAGCACGAGAGAGTAGCCGGCGATCGAGAAGAGATTGAAGGCAAGGAAGGCGCGACGATGTCCCCAGCGATCGACGACGAGACCGCCCGGATACGCGTAGACGGCGCCCAGCAAAGTTCGGAGTCCGTCAAAAAGGCCAATAGTGAAAACCGTCGCTCCGAGCGCCTCCAGATATTTCGGCACGAAGCGCATCCAGAGTTCCTCCCCTGCGCCAATGACGAAGGTGGCGACGAGCAGGACGACGAGGTTGCGCTTGAGCCCGAAGAATTCCGCGGTCCTGCGCAGAAGGTTCATGGTGTTCGCATGATCTAATCGAAAACGAAGTGGGACAAACCGATTGTATCAATCAGAGAAAACGCGGTCATCCCGAGCCGCGCAGACGGCGAGGGACCCCACAGTCGGTCGAGATTTACACTGGCCACGCTTCGCATGATCGACAGCTGACACCTCGTGGTTTGCGAAAGCGTTATTAGCGTGAGTTTCCCCGCGACTGGGAGGTCCCTCGCCGTCTGCGCGGCTCGGGATGACGCGCGCCCAACGCGTCCCTGCTCGCGACGCACCGGAAGCGTGCTTACACTGGCGCCGTGCGCGCGGCTTGGAAAAAAATTCGGTATCGCTTCGAGTGGCTCATGGTCATGGGCGCGGCGAAATTGATCCCGCTGCTGTCGCGCAACGCCTGTTATCGCGTCGCCCAAGTGATCGGGTCGTTAGCCGCGCGCGTCGACCGGGCCGGGCGTCGAGTGGCGCTGAGCAATCTGGAAGTGGCGTTCGGCGATGAACTCTCACCGTCGCGCCGGGCTGCGATCGTGCGCGAGTCCTACCAGAATTTTGCGCGCACGATGATCGATCTTTTTTGGAGCCCGCGCCTTACCCGGGAGAATTATTCGCGCTACATCGAGGTCGAAAACCTGGAGCTCTGGGCAGAACAAACGAAGCCGGGAAAGCCTGTTATCTTCGCCTGTTTCCACTACAGCAATTTCGAATGGGTCGCGATCGCCGCTAATTTTTTCGGCATCGAGAGCGCGCTGGTGGCCCAGGAATTTAAGAACGAATTGCTCAATCCGATTTTTGTCGGTCTGCGTGAAAGCAGCGGTCAACGCGTGATACCTCGCGAGGGCGCGGTGCTTCGTCTTTTCAAGACGCTCCATCGCGGAGGTCGTGTCGCGATCCTGACCGACCTGACGATTCCCGCGCAATTGCCGACGGTGGTGATCGATTGTTTCGGATTGAAAACGAGCGTGACCTTCGCCCATGCCTGGGCGCATCGGCGCGCGGGCGCATCGGTGATCAATGTGCACTGCGAGCCGTTGCCGCAGGGCCGTTACCGGGTGGTGTTTCATCCGCCGATAGAGTTTCCACCCGAGGCGTCCTTTCAGGAAATCGCGCAGATTTGCTGGGACCAGTTTGAGCCTTATGTGCGCAAGGATCCCGCGCCCTGGCTTTGGATGTACAAGCACTGGCGTTATCGCCCGTTGAACGAGAATCCAGCGCTTTATCCCTTCTACGCCAATCTCTCGCCCTACTTCGAACAAAGGCTGGACGAACGGGCGCGGAAACTCGAGCCGATGACCTCCACCCTGACGATCGACTGGTCAGCATTAGACACTACCTAAGAGTCCCGCCTATTGACAAACGGTGCGCGATGCAGTTCCAGTGGATACCTATGCAACTCCTTTCCCGTATTTTGTTTTGCCTGTGCGCTTCAGCGGCACTTTTCCTGACCAGCTGCGGAACCATGTCCCGCGTCTCGTCCGGTAACTATTCGGTGGTCGCGCATCGCCCCCACGATCCGTCGAAGGTGGAAGTGAAACTTTCGCTCGCCACGCAGAACCTTTACGTGATGGAAGGCGACCGCCTCCTGATGGCCGTCCAGGGTAACGTCGGGAAGCCAGGTGCAGCGACGCCGACCGGAAATTTCACGATTTACAACAAAGAGAAAAACCGCCGCCGCGCGAGCGAGCCGGATCGCGGTTATCCGATGGCCTACTGGTGCGAGTTCAAGCCCGCCTATGGATTCCACGAGGGTTTTGTTCATCCCTATCCGCACACACACGGTTGCGTCCGCTTACACCGCGAAGCGGCCGCGCGTCTCTTCGCGTTGACGCGCATTGGTACGCCGGTGCACATCGCAAACTCCCTTCCTGAAGACGCGAAGTTCGGCAGCCAGGTCCGCAAGCTCGATCAAAGCCGCGACCCCGATCCTCCGCGGGAGAAGATGATGTCGGCGAGCTGGTTCCAGGATCCTCCGGGGCCGCTGCTCGTAGACTAATTCTGAATTCAGGCGAAAGTTCTGGTGGGTCGTCAGGCGCGGGATGCGTTGACGATTGTGATGGATTGTAACCGGCCATGAGCACGAATCTTATCTCCAGCGGCACCACGGCGCGCGAGAAGGTGAACTTGCGCACGCCGGAAGTGATGACGGCCGTCCAGGAGCAGGTCGAATCGCATTACCGCAGCGACATCGTCGACAAAGTGCGGCGGGCGGGCGGCATACTGACCTTCGGCGACGTTACCGTGCGGCTGGCGAAGCAGTTCGGTTTTTGCTATGGGGTTGAGCGAGCGATCGATCTGGCCTACGCCGCCCGCAAAGTTTTCAAGGACCGCCGGCTCTTCATCGTCGGCGAAATCATTCACAACCCCGAGGTCAACGAACAGATCTCCTCGTTAGGCATCAAGAACCTGATGGGCAAAGACAAGCAGGCGGACATCGCGGATCTGCGCCCGGAAGATGTCGTGATCGTGCCCGCGTTCGGGACCGAGCTCTCGACCCTGGAACAGATTAAGGAGCGCGGTTGCCAGATCGTCGACACGACATGCGGCGACGTGATGAGTGTGTGGAAACGGGTGCGTAAATACGCGAGCGAATCCGCCACGTCGATCATCCACGGGAAAGCGGAGCACGAAGAGACAAAGGCCACCAGCTCGCGCGCGCTCGGCGATGGGCGTGGTCATTACCTCGTGGTCCTTACGCTCCCGGATACCGATTACGTCTGCGAGTACATCCGTCACGGCGGCGATAAGCAGGCGTTCCTCGAAAAATTCCGCACCTCGCATTCGCCCGGGTTCGATCCGGATCTGCATTTGCGGACGATCGGTGTGGCGAATCAAACCACCATGTTGCGTGGTGAGACCGAGGAAGTGCAGCGCCGAATCCGGCAAGCGATCGTGGATCGCGATGGGCCGGAGCTGGCCGCGACGAACTTCCGGTTCTTCGACACGATCTGCGGCGCGACCCAGGAACGACAGGATGCGCTCCGGGAACTGCTTGATGTGCGGATGAATCTGCTGCTGGTGGTTGGCGGCTATAACAGCTCGAACACGTCGCATCTGGCCGAGATGGGCGAGGAAAAGCTGCCCACGTATTTCGTGCGCAATGCCTCGCGCCTGCTCTCCGACAAGGAGATTTTGCACTACGATCTCCACGCGAAAGAAGAGGTGGTGGCGAAGGATTGGTTGCCATCCGGACCAATCGTTGTCGGCATTACGGCCGGCGCCTCTTGTCCAAATAATTTGATCGAAGAAACGCTGGTGCGGCTCTTCGAGCTGCGCGGAGTAAAGCGCGAAGCGCTCGAAGCGGCGGCGTAGTTTCCCCTTAGCGGCAGTCTGCGAGCGCCGGCGGTTTTTCGTTCCGGCACCACGCGTCGCCGCTACGACCGAGCGGGCTCCCATACGCGAAGTCCTTTCAGTATGCGCGCAATTTGGAAGGGCAGTATCAGCTTCGGCCTCGTCAATATTCCGATCGCTCTTTATCCCGCGACGCGGAAGGAAGAGCTGAAATTTCGGTTACTGCGCGAGAAGGATCACAGCCCGGTCAACTACAAGCGTGTGGCGGAAAAGGACGGCAAGGAAGTTCCCTGGGACGAGATCGTAAAAGGCTACGAGTACGAAAAAGGAAAGTTCGTCGTGCTCAACGAAAAAGATTTTCAGCGCGTGGATCTCGAAGCGACCCAGACCGTGGACATCCAGGACTTCGTCGATCTGGACGAGATCGATCCGATGTATTTCTACAAGCCGTATTTTCTCGAGCCGCAGAAGGGCGGCGACAAAGCGTATGTCCTCCTCCGCGAAGCGCTCGCCGATGGGAAGAAGGTCGGGATCGCCAAGGTGGTGATCAAGACGCGCCAATATCTCGCTGGGGTGAAGGCGCTCAAGCACGCGCTCGTGCTCGAATTGATGCATTTCGCCGAGGAATTATCGGATTCGGAGAAGCTGAATGTTCCAAAAAAACTGGAGCTCGGAAAACGAGAGAAGGACATGGCGGAGGCGCTGGTTAAGAGCATGACCTCCAAGTGGGATCCCGAGAAATATCACGATGATTATCGTGAGGCGCTCATGGAAGTGATTGAGGAAAAGGTGGAGTCGGGCGGCAAGGAGATCGAAGAAAAGCCAAAGGCGAAACGCGAATCCACGAAGGTAATCGACCTGGTCGCTGTGCTTCAGGAAAGCCTGGCGAAATCGCAAAGTGGAAAGAAGAAAAAGACTGCGCCGAAGAAAGCCGCAAAGCATCACGCGAAGAAAGCGGCCTGACGACGATTCAGAGCGCCGCGACGATACTTGCGTGTCATCCCGAGCCGCGCAGACGGCGAGGGACCCCACAGTCGGTCGTGATTCACACTGGCCAGGCTTCGCATGGGCGAAAGTTAACGCTTCGCGCATTGCGACAGCCTTGGTAGCGTGAGTTTCCCGGCGACTGTGGGGTCCCTCGCCGTCTGCGCGGCTCGGGATGACAACGCTTGTCGTATTGTCAGGCGTCTAAGATTTCAAGCGCGTCGGCGACGGCATTCTGCAAAAGCCGCGGCCCTGACCCGCCGACCTGCACATCGACTGCTTCCAGCCGGCGAATGAGATCTATCACTTCTCGACGGGCATACGGCCCGCCAGCGGCGGCACAAAAATGGGTGCGGCAACCAAACGGACGGGAATCGTAGATGAGACAATTACCCGTCGTGGAGTCGAGAAGTGGGCAGGCGCCATTCGAGTTCACGGGCAATTCCTTTCGCCCTGTTGCGCGCAATGCTTTTGCGGCCAGAAGCGCTTCGCCTTTGGTCAGGTAGGGCGTGCGGCCCGTCAGCTTGAAGTGGCAACATTCTTTCAAGCGCGTGCAATTTCGTTCGACCGGCCGGTTCGCCAGTTCGGCATAGACCGCGCGCACTTCGTTCAGCGCGAAGCGAAGATTTTCGTCGGAGATGCTGGAACGCTTCATCGCAGTTACGCAAGCTCGCGGCCAGCCATCGCGTGGCCGGCGATCCAGCCGGTGGTCCAGGCCGCCTGGAAATTGAAGCCGCCCGTTATGCCGTCCAGGTCGAGCAGTTCTCCGGCAAAATAAAGTTCGGGAGTAATGCGGCTTTCCATCGTTTTGAAATTGATCTCGCGCAGGCTGACGCCGCCGCAAGTGACAAACTCGTCTTTGTTCAGCGACTTCCCGTTTACCGCGAGTTCGCTGCGGATAAGCGCGTCGGTCAGGGCCTGTGCTTTTGCGCGGGGTAGGGTTGTCCAGCGCACCTCGCGATCGATTCCTGCGTTGAGCGCAAGCTGTTCCCACAAACGCGCGGGCAGGGGAGCGAGCGGCGAATTGATGACAAGACGGTTCGGGTTCGATTGCCTCAACGCTTGCAGTTGCGCGCGGATCGCTTCGCCCGTGAAATCCGGCAGCCAATTGACGCGCAGGATGAAATTGTAGTCGAGGCCGTGCAACTCGCGCGCACCCCACGCGGAAAGCCGCAGGATGGCCGGACCGCTCACGCCATTGTGCGTAATCAACATCGGCCCGCGCTCGCGCAGCCTGGTGCCGGGGACTGATACCTCAACGTCTGCGATCGACACGCCGGGAAGGGAGAGAAGCCACGGCGCGGAAACGTGCAGCGAGAAAAGAGAAGGCACGGGTGGAACGATGGTATGCCCGAGATCTCGCGCCATGAGCGCGCCGGTCGCCGAACGCGCACCTCCGGTAGCCAGGAGCAGGCGATCGCATCTGATCACGTCGGAGTGGTTGAGTTGGAGCTCGAATCCGCCGGATCCGTCTGATCGGACGTGATCGATCCCGGTGCGTGCAGACATCCGCACGCCGGCGGCCTGTGCTTCATCGATCAGGCAATCGATGATGGTCGTCGAAGAGTCCGTCACCGGAAACATGCGTCCATCGGGTTCCGTCTTGAGCCGGACGCCATGCGCTTCGAACCACTCCACCGTGTCGGTCGGTGAAAAGCGATGGAGCGGAGAGATGAGCGCGCGTTCGCCGCGCGGATAATGTTCGCTCATCGCGCGCGGATCGAAGCAGGCATGCGTGACGTTACAGCGTCCGCCGCCGGAGATGCGGACCTTGCTCAGGAACTCCGAGCCCCGTTCGAAGATCGAGATCTCGTTTTCCGGGTTCGCCCGCGCGCACGCAATCGCGGCGAAAAATCCCGCCGCGCCGCCGCCGATGATCGCGATTTGTTCGGCCACGCTTAACGGACTTCCAATCCCAGCTCCCGGCACCGCGCGCTGAGTTCCTGCGCGTTTTTGATCGCGAAACCTTCGCGGTCATTGTCGAAATAAATCCAGGCTTCCCGCGCCCCGCTTCCGGCGATCTTGAGCGCCCACTCGTTTAACTCGTCCCCTGTGTAATCATGCCGATACCAGCGGCTCCGTCCATGCAGCCGCGCATACAAGACATCGCTCGTTTTCACGAGGTCATCCGGCAGGCGCGGCGCGCTGACCGAGCAAAAAATCAGGCCGGCGTCCGAAAGGTGGCGATAGACGGAATCGCGCCACCAGCTCTTGTGCCGGAACTCGATCGCGTTCCGATACGCCGGATCGAGTTGTCCGACGATGCTTTTCAAGCGCGACGGTGTGTAGCGATAGCTGGGCGGGAATTGAAATAGGAAACAGCCCATCTTCGATCCCAGGATTTTCTCGATGGCGCAGAACTCTTCGACCAGCATGCGGGTCCGGACCAGACGCATGTCGTGGGTAATGATGCGGTTCACTTTCACCGAATAGCGAAAATCCTCCGGCGCATTGCGGACCCAGCTTTTCACCGTGGCAAGCTTCGGCCATTTATAGAACGGCGCGTTTAATTCGACCGTCTGGAAGATCGAGGTGTAATGCTTGAACCAAGTGTCGGTGCCCTGGGTATCGGGATAAAAAATCCCGCGCCAATGCCAGTAAAACCAGCCCGAGCATCCGATGTGGATTTGCATTGGTGTAGCGGCGCGTGTCCTCACGCGCAAACCTTAGCCTAAATTCGTGTCTGCGGCTGTGACAGCCGCCACTACAGCTTTGCGGCTGGTGACAGCCGCCGCTCCAGATTGAAACAGCCACGCTCGCACAGGAGAATCTTGACACCGACAGTCGCCGCGCCGCAGCCTTCGCTCATGAACTCGCTGAACCGATTTACCGATCCGGTCTACTGCCTCATGCGCTTCATTGTCGGCCTGTTGTTTGCCTGTCATGGCGCGCAAAAAATGCTCGGGATGTTTGGCGGCGAAGGCGTCGCGCAAGGCAAAATGATGGTCGCGGGAATTATCGAGCTTGGCGGTTTGCTGCTCGCGGTCGGCTTGCTCACACGCCTCGTTGCATTTCTGGGAAGCGGCGTGATGGCGGTAGCTTATTTTACCGCCCACGCGAGCGGACAGGCCATCAAGCATATGCCGCCCAGCACAGCGGAGGCGTTTTTCCCCATTTTGAACAAGGGAGAACCGGCGGTGGTTTACTGCTTTCTTTTGTTGTTCATGATCTTTTACGGCCCTGGCCGCTGGAGTCTCGATGCGCTGATCTGGCGGAAACCGGAGGCGGCTGTTGCTGCATGATTCTTTAGTCAAGGAAGGCGAACACCATGAAACACCTGAAATTACTAGTCATTGCAGCAGCCCTCATCTGTCTATCCGGTCGGTTGTCCGCCCAGGATTGGGCGAAGGCGCGGCTGGAAAAATCTTCGCGCCACGGGGAGTGGGTCGAATACAAATCGGGCGAGCGAACACTCAAGGCCTTCGTCGTTTATCCCGAGCGGAAAGAGAAAGCGCCCGTCGTCATCGTCATTCACGAAATTTTCGGGCTGACTGATTGGGTGCGCGGCGTCTGCGATCAACTGGCGGAGAATGGCGTCATCGCTATCGCGCCGGATTTATTGAGCGGCCAGACTTACGCCGACATCGACGGCGCGCGCAAAGCGATCTCGACTTTGCCCAAGGAGCAGGTGGCGGCAGATCTCAACGCCACCGCGGATTTTGCGCTGACGAAAATCCCGGCGGCAAACGGCACGCTAGCCGTGTGCGGCTTTTGCTGGGGCGGGGGATGGACCTTCACCTACGCGAGCATGAATCCGAAGTTGAAAGCCGCGTATTCGTTTTACGGGGTGGCGGTGGATAACGCCGCGGATGCCGCGAAGATCGCGTGCCCGGTTTACGGTTTCTACGGTGAGAACGACGCCCGCGTGGATGCGACTATCCCGAAGGGGGAAGAGCTGATGAAAGCCGCCGGGAAAAAGTATGAGCCGGTGATCTACAAAGGCGCCGGCCACGGCTTCATGCGCGAAGGCGAAATGCCCACCGCAAACGAAGCGAACAAGAAAGCGCGCGAAGATGCCTGGACGCGCTGGACCACGCTGCTGAAGCAGTTGTAAGGAGCGCGCGCCCAAGGTGTCATCCCGAGCCGCGCAGACGGCGAGGGATCTCACAGTCGGTCATCATTCACGCTAGCCACGCTTCGCATGATCGGGGGCTTGCGCCGCGTGGATCGCGAAAGCCTTATTAGCGTGATTTATCCCTGCGACTGTGGGATCCCTCGCCGTCTGCGCGGCTCGGGATGACACGCGTTGATCGTGGTATCCCAGCGACAGCGTCGCTATTTCCCGAGCTCGTCTGCGAGCGCGCCGGCGTCGTACACCTTCCGCAAGGCCTCAGTGATCGCGGCTGAATCGACGCTCACGGCGCGGGCCTCTTTGTCCGCGTAAATGCAATCGAGCACCAGCGATTGAATGTTGCCGTCGAAAATGATGCCGACGAATTCGTTCGCCTTGTTCACGACCGGGCTCCCGCTGTTGCCGCCGATGATATCGGCGTCGGAGACGAAGTTGAATTTCGTGCTCGGATTGAGCGCCGACTTCTTCTCGGTCCAGCGCTTGGGCAGATCGAAGGGGGTCTGGTTGTTGTGCTCGGTGGCACGCGTGTAAAGGCCGGCGAAATCGGTAAAGGGCGCGATCGTTTTTCCGTTCTCGTCATAGCCGCGGATCGGGCCGTAGGAAAGACGCAGAGTGAAGGTCGCATCCGGATAATTGCTCGTGCCCTCGATCGCGAAGCGCGCCTTGGCGATATCGCCGTAAGCCTGCTGCTTCGTTTCATCCTGCGTTTCGTAAACTTTGCGGGCGGCACGCGCGGGCGCATCGATCAGACGGGCCAGCTCGATCATGGGATCGTTCGCCGCTTTCACCGCGGTAGCTCCGCCCTCATATAATTTCTTCCGGACGGCAGGATCTTTCACCTTCGTGCCTTTGATCAGCTCGGCGGCGCGGGCCGTGGGAGATTTTCCGGCGAGGACTTTCTGCACGAGCGGATCGTTCGATCCGAAACGCGCGGCAAGGTCGGTCAGTGAATCAGTCAACATGACCTGCTCGAGGTCGTCATAAATGGGTTCGGTCGAAAACAGATCGAGCTCGAAAGATTCGCGGTTGCTGTCGCGGAACTCGGGGAAGCGCTCGCCGTTCGGCTTCGGCCGTTCGTCGCCCGCGCGCAGAAGCTGGCGAGAATACTTGAAGAGGCTGCTGTAAAAACCGCGGGGCGCGCGGTAGGTCGAGCCTTGTTTGCCGCGGAAAGTTTCATAGTAATTGTAGACCGGCATGATTTTGGCGGTCTCTTCCAGCGCTTTTTTGATTCGATCGTAGGCGGCCACCGTGCCGGCCCACTTCGGGTCCTTCGTCATCGCGTCGCGCAACTTTTGTTCGCGCGCCTGGAGGGCACGGTCGATCTCCGGATCGAGCAGCGCCGCGAAATAACCATCGTAGCGCTTCCGGTTATTTTCGACGCCGCGGATCAGCTGTTGCGCGCGTCTTTGGTTTTCGAACCCGCGTGCGGCCCAGGCGTGCAGAAAAGCTTCGCGCCGGTAATACAGGTTCAGCAGGTAAGGAACTTCCTGGTCGCGCAGCTCGGCCGCTTCCGCGACGGAGAGCTGGCGATCGGTGCGACCGGGATGGCCGCTAACGAAGGTGAGCTCGCCGTCTTTGGGACCTTCCGCATTCCATTTCAGGAAATGCTCGATCTTCGCCGGCTGGCCATTTTCGTAGGCGCGGAAGATGCAGACATCGAGATCGTAACGCGGGTACTCAAAGTTATCGGGATCGCCTCCGTAGAAGGCGATCTGTTCTTCCGGCGCGAAGACGAGGCGCACGTCGTCGTAGCGCTTGAAGCGGTATAGATGATAGGCGCCGCCCTGGTACAGGGTGACGACATCCGAGCGCAGGCCGGTTTTTTCTTTGCTCTCCTTTTCGATTTCCGAAATGACTTTTTGGCGAGCAGCGGCGGACTGCTCCGCGGTCGAGCCAGGTTTCAGGCCCGCGTTCACACGCGCGGTGACGTCTTCGATCGAAATCAACACGTTGAGCTCGAGATCGGTCGCGCGCGGTTCGTCCGCCTGGGTCTTGGCGTAAAATCCATCGCGCACGTAATTGTTCTTCTCGGTGCTGATCTTCTGCAGCGTGTCGAGGCCGACGTGGTGGTTCGTAATGGCGAGGCCGTTGGAGGAAATGAACGAGCCGCTCCCGCCGGAATTGAAACGGACGCTCGATTTTTGCAGATGTTCGAGCCACTGCGGGGTCGGTTCGAACTGATATTTCTCTTTGAATTGCTTGAGCGGCGGGCTGTTGAAGAGCCACATCCCTTCATCGGCGTGCGCGGAAACGAGAGCTACGGCAGTGAAGACGAGAAAGAGCAGGCAGCGGTTACGCATAATGGCTCGGAGACTACGGTGAAGGATCGCACGTACCAAGGTGGTTTTTTCTTCTCTCGCCGCTCTCAGCGCCTGCGCGCATCTGCGGCTGAGACAGCCGCCCCTACAAGCCCGCCGGATGGCGGACTTCGAAGCCCAAAGGGCGGCGATCGGTAGCTTGCCAGCGAGGGGCCCAGCGGTGGGAGGGATTATGCGGAGAAGTGGTGTCGAGGCGAAGGCCGGCGATGACGGCAAAGGCGTGACCGCTCCGGGCATAGACCGTGATCCATTTTCCCGGACCGCTGCTTCCGTACGCGCGCAATTCGCTCGAACATAACGGAACGTTGACGAGCCCGGCGCCGGCCAGCGCGTACGAAACTGTAGCGGAGCAATCGTAACCGACGTCGGTGAACGAACGATGGCCGCCGCCGTATCGATACGGCTTGGTGCGCAATTGGTTCCCGGCCCAGATGGCGCGCTTGACCGCCAGCGGTGCATTGGCGGGAGCCAGCGCCACCGTGCCGCGAAGCCGAGCCTCGTTGCCGGGAGTGGTCGGTCCGGTGGTGGGAAACGAGGGGGCAGGGGCTGCAGCCCACGCGGCGCCAGCAAGAAATCCGGCGGCAAGGACAACGGGCAAAAGAGAAAGTTTCAAGAGGCTTCGCGATAAAGTTGGTTCTGAGAAAAGCGGTTTCTCAAAAAAGGGATGAAACGTATAGCACAAATTCTCGGCAATGCATTGAAGCCGAACGCACTAGGACGTTCTTTTATACGCGATCCAAGGGGCAAGCAGTCCCTCGCTTAATTCTTTTGCTGCTGAAGCGTCGCAATTTTTTCCTCGGCTCGGCTCACCTCGGATTTTCGTCCGCTGCCCAGGGCCAGAAGTTTCTTTTGCCGCTGCAGATTTACAAACGCTGCATCCAGCTCCGCTTTTTGTCGCTGGGCGGTCGCCTCGGCGGCATCCCTGTCGGCTGCGGCCAGCGCGTTCGTCGCCTGCTCGAGTTCCGCCTGGGAAATTTCGGCCGCGTCGCGGCTCTGGAGTGCGGCGAGATTCTTTTTCGCCACTTCGAGTCGCGCGTTCGCGAGATCCGCCGTCAGCCGCACCACTTTAAACGCGCGATTCTCCGCTTCGATTTTCGCGATTATGCCGGCGCGGAAGAGCCGCTCCCCACTCGCGGCGCTCTTCTTTGCCTTCTCGAGCGCGACCTGCATCCGCTCAAGATCGACCTCGGGTGCAACTCCCGGCGTCGACGGCAACGCCCCGTGGGTTGGATCCTGCTGGATCAACAAGGGCGGTTCGATTTCCAGCGGTTCGGGCTCGCTGGGATTCTGCGGCAACTCCTCCTCGGCCGCCAAAGAGGTGGCCAATAAAATGATGAGCGGGAGTGCGAGAAGGCGCATCATCCCGGGAGAGTATCACAACTGCGGTGGAGTCGGCTAGTGAAACGGACGGGCGGACCGCTCTAAAAAGTTTGGCGTCCTATGAAGTACCAGCGCGAAAATGGGTGCAGTCCCGATTCATTCGGAAATGGCCTTTGATGACAGGGAAGCAGCGGGCGGCGAAACCGAGCCCGCAGTGAAACCAAATCGGCAGGTTCGGCTGCCAGAGTTGTTGCAAGGGCCTTTCGACATCAAGTCGGTTGCACTCACGGGGCTCTTCGTGCTGGCCGTGTTTTACACGATGTATTTCATGCGCGCGATGCTGTTGCCGCTCGTGCTGGCGATGCTCCTCAGTTATTTGCTGGCTCCCTTGGTGCGTCTGCTCGGTCGCATTCGTATATCTCCGGCCTTCGGCGCGGCGATCATCCTCTTGTCCCTGGTGGGGTTAATTGTTTACGGAGTGTCCCGTTTGGCGGAGCCCGCGGCTGGCTGGCTGGAGAAAGCCCCTTATAGCCTGCAACAGATCAAGCTGAAGCTGCTGCCCCTGAAGAAGCCGATGGAGAAGGTCGCTCAGGCGAGCGGGGAGATCGACAAGCTGACTTCGCCCGAAGCATCGCAGACCCAAACGGTGGTCGTAAAACGCAACGCCGTGGCCGATGCCTTCCTGACGCAAACGCCGGAATTTGTGGCGAGCGCGGTGGTGATGCTGATCCTCCTCTATTTCCTTCTCGCCTATGATGGCGTGTTTCTCGCGAAGATCGCCAGGGCGGTCCCGCGTTTGAAGGACAAAAAGCGCGCCGTTTCCATCGTCCGCGAAATTGAGATGCAGATCTCCCGCTACCTCCTGACCATCACGTTGATCAATCTTGGGCTCGGCACCGCGGTCGGAGTCACGGTCCATTTATTCGGATTGCGCAACCCGATCATGTGGGGCGTCCTTGTCGCCACGCTAAACTTTGTGCCTTACCTCGGGGCACTCACCGGGATCATCTGCATGACGCTCGCCGCGGTCCTGAGTTTCGACAGTTTCGGCTACGCCATGGTCTTTCCGGCTTGCTATCTCATCCTGGCCACGCTGGAGGGAAATTTTATCACGCCCCTGGTGCTGGGCCGTTCTCTCACGCTCAATCCGGTGGTGATTCTGATCGCGCTCACCTTCTGGGGCTGGATGTGGGGGATCTCCGGGATGATTCTCGCGGTGCCGATCCTGGCCACCTTTAAAATATTTTGCGATCACATCGAGCCCATGGCTCCGATCGGCGAGTTCATGAGTTGAGACACGGCCTTGCCCGCAAGGGTGGCTTGCAAATCGGAGGCGTTAAGGTCATGGGGAGCGCATGTCGGTTTCATTGAGCGCTTCGCCAGTGGCAGAACGGGGAAGCGCCGCGCGGCTCAACCGGCTTCTCTTTCTCCTCGCGCTTTTCCCGATGGTATTGGCCGCGGCCATCATCAATCATTACGGCGTCAACGTTCCGTATGGAGATGAGTGGAACGTCGTAACCCTTCTGGGCAAATGGCAGTCGCACGAGCTGAGCCTGGCCGATCTCTACAGTGCACATAACGGCCATCGCATCCTTGTCCCGCGCCTGATTTATTTTGCCATAGCCTGGTTAGCTCACGGCAACCTGAGAGTGGAGATGTTCGTCTCCCTTTTTTTCTGCATCCTCACTTCCGCCGGACTTTATCTTCTGGTGCGGCGCACCGTTCCCGGCTCGACCACCAAGCACCTTGCGCTTTGGGGACTGATTAACCTTTTCCTCTTCTCGCCAATCCAGGCGGAGAACTGGCTCTGGGGTTTTCAACTTCAGGTCTTTCTTTCGAATCTTTGCGTGATCGGGGCACTGGTTTGTGTCTCTTGGCAGTCCGGGACCCTCGTTCGTTTTTTCAGCACCCTGGCTTTCGCGCTGGCGGGCACGTTCTCCTTCGGAAATGGATTGTTGATCTGGCCGGCCGTGTTTCTAGTCCTGCTTTGCCGTCGCGAAAAGGTAACCGTGCTAGTGATCTGGCTGGGGTTCGCTGTGATGGTGGCCCTCGCATACCTGCCGGGTTATCCAGCGCGCGAACCCACGCCGGCCGTAATCCGATGGTTCGATTACCTGCTTTACTTCGGCGGATTTCTCGGCGCACCGCTGGCTCGCATTCCAAACAGCAATCCGCTTCTTCTTCCGGTGTTACTGGGAAGCATCCTCGTCGGCGTATTCTTTTGGGTCGGGGCAAGGTTACTCCCTCGTCGCGAGGCATTACGCAACGCGGCTCCCTGGTTGGCCCTGGGTGCTTACGTTATTGCCAGCGCAATCATGGCAGCGAGAGCGAGAATACATTCCGGTCCGGTCCATGCTTTGGATTCGCGCTACACGACGGTCTCTTCACTACTGCTCATAAGCTTGATCGGCCTGGTGGCCTCGGTGCTGGTCCCAGCGAGGACATCCAGTTCAATAAAGAGCAGGATAATCCCAGCAGGAGTGATCGCGGCCCTCGTTGCTTTCTACGCCATCAATTTGCCATTCGAACTCCGCTATCTCCGGTTGAACCACAGTTTTCGCGCGCTGGGAAAAGCGGCCCTGGAGTTTTCCGCCGTTCTCGATCTCGAACAGAAGTGCCGTGCCCTTCTTCTGATCAGGCAAGAGCCGGAAACGTTTGCGCGGTCGTTAGGTGTGCTCGATCGCCTCCAGTTATTGGACCCGCCGCGACGGCTGAGCGCGTCGCTGGCCGATGCGGAAGGCCGGCCGAAGCGGACCACCGAAGAGTTTGGAAAATTCGAAAAGGTGGAGTTTGGTAGTGCCGAGCTTCTGGTCGCATCCGGTTGGTCCTATCTCCCGGAGGAATCAGGGCCGCCGCCGTGCGTGCTCCTCGCTTATCGCAGCGCGGAAGATTGGAAGGCCTTTACCTTGTCTGAAGTTACGGAGAGGCGGCCCGATTTGGCGGCGCGAGCCAAGAGCGAAAAATACCGGCAAACGGGATGGAGCCTTACTTTCCCGAGGAATGTTTTGCCGGCAGGCGAGCAGGAAATTTCTGCCTGGGCCCTGGACGCAGATCGCGGTGACACTTATCGATTGCCCGGCTCGTTCCGGCTCCAACGCTAGCGCGCAGTTATTTCCGCCGGTAGAGATCGTAGGAACCGAGCCGGGCGGAAAGTTCAAAGTTGGACTGGATAACCAGATTCGGGACTTCAGGACCAAATCGCATGGACTCGTTAGGCTCATTCCATTGATCGAGCCGATGATCGAGAATAAGCCAGTCGGCCGTTAAGAGATCGGTGCTAAGTCGCGAGCCGGCCCGGTTAGCCGATAACGGATTCATTTCCAGAAAATAAGTGGCCGGGGTCAGCTGCGGAAGAAGGTGGTAGAGAAAGGTATCGTTGTAATTAGTCCGGCGCAGGTCGGCGGGACCGACAAAAAGGCGCTGACCCGGAGTAGCAAGACTGGTGATCTTATCCAGCAAGGCGCTCGTTTCGCGGGCGGCCGAAGGTGAATCGACGGGGAAAGTGCGCCCATGATGTTCGAGGAAAACGAGATCGTCTTTCGCGGAACGGCCTCCTATTCCCAACGTTTGGCCGATCTGATGGACCAGCTCCGGCGCCAATCCCGCGACGGCCAGAAGAGTCACGGCCACGAGGAGCGGATGGCGGCTGCGGGACGCCGGCCGTGCTATCCATCGATCGGAAATGATTACGAGAGAAACCGGAAGCAAAGACAGGGAAAGAAAGCAGCAGAGTGTGACGTGCCCGCTATCCATCCGCTGGAAAACCTGATGGCTGGTGCCGAGAACGAAAAGCGCAGCTGCGGCAAAAAGGCGATTCGACCATTCTCCCTTGTCCTGGCGCAAGGCCAGCAGGCCGGCCCACAAGTTAATGACCGCAGCAATCAAATGCAGGACCAGCAGGTAGATGAGGTAAGGCTGGAGCACAGACCATGGGAGCTTCCGCGCCGGATTGGTGATGACGACCGGATAAAGGAAAAGGTTGTCGAAGACGTTTTGGAAACCGGCGGCGTAGCTCAGGAGGAGCATGGGAAGTAAGCCTCCGCCGAAGCCGATCAGATAAGCCCAACGCATCCGACCTGGCTGGAAGAAGAAGAGAAGGCCAGCGGAGATAGCAACAGCTGGAGTAAGGTCCGGCCGATAAAGCAAGGCGGCCGCGGCGAGGAGCCCGGCGCAGATGGCCTGGCGGCGGGACGTTGGCGCGGTCAGGAGGTAGAGCGACCAAAGCGCGCAGAGCAAACCACCGAGCCACCCAAAAGGCGCCAAACCTGTCGGCAAAAGAAACAGGTGCGCGATCAAGACCGAGCCGAGCGCGAGAACGATTCCGCGCGGGCGGACGATGCAGAAAATAGCGGCCAGAACCGCGAGGTGATAAAGTATTCCGACCGTCCGGGCGATTATGATCCCGGGATGGAAAAGCGCATAGACGCCAGCGAGCAAGTAGGCGTTTGCGGGCCCGTAGTAAGTCTCGAAGTCCCGGTAAGGCAGCCAGCCTTTTAGAATCAGCTCCGGGTAAAGGAGGAGCGCCCCATCGTCCATGCGTTGCGCCACCGCATCATATCCTGGCGCCGCGGTCGCCAGGAGCGCGACGAGGACGGCCAGGCCGAAGGCAAACGCGCGCCGATTTTTGGGCAGGCTCAACATATTCGGAAACCGCTTCTACGATAGATTCGCGCGGGTTTCGAGAGCCCTTTTGTTTTTCCGCTCGGTAGCGGGGCGGTCTCGATCTGGGTAATTCCCGAAGCGGTGGAATGAGCCCTGCTAAAAGGAGATTGGGTTCTCCTTGCGCCAAGCTACTAAACGTACCATAGCCATGTCACTGTTCGCGATTCTTTGGGTCGCGGCGGTAGCCTTTGGGGCGCGCGTCCTGTTCCATTACGAGAATGAGCCCGGTCGGGTAGGGATGCTTGCGCGCACCTGGCCGGCCACGGAAATCGAACGGGCCACGGATCGCCCCACTCTGGTCATGCTGGCCCACCCGCATTGTCCCTGCACCTCGGCTAGCGTCGGCGAACTGGCCCGGATCATGGCGCAACTTCATGGCCGGATCGCCGCCTACGTCCTTTTTATAACACCGAAGGAATCTGGAACCGATTGGGAGTCGACCACTCTGCGCCGCAGCGCGGAAGCGATTCCCGGAGTGAAAGTCGTCTTTGATCGAGATGGAGTCGAGGCGCGGCGCTTCGGTGCGGAGACCTCCGGGCACACGCTCTTGTTTGGTGCGGATGGCGGATTGCTCTTCAGTGGCGGAATCACCGCGTCGCGGGGGCACGAAGGCGAGAATGCCGGGGAGAATTCCATTGTTGCACTTGTGAACCGTCAAACACCGGCCAGGACTCAAACGCTGGTTTTCGGGTGCTCATTGGTTAACCGCCCCGAGACCGGGCACGGCGCACTATGTTTGAAATGAACATCGGCGCCACTGGCGTCAACTATTCCGTCGAGCGCGCGGATGAGCTCTTCGAGCAGCATCGGCAGCAGATCTATCGGCAGACGGACCGGTTGTTCGCCCGGCTGATGATATTCCAGTGGGTTGCTGGAATCCTCATCGCGTTCTTCGTTTCGCCGCGAACCTGGGCAGGTCAATCCAGCGCGATCCACCTCCATGTCTGGGCGGCGATCTTCCTGGGCGGCGTGATAAGTCTCGTTCCGATTTTGCTGACCCGCGCTTTCCCTGGCGCTGCGGTCACGCGCTACGTCATCGCCATCGCCCAGATGCTGATGTCGGCTTTGCTGATTGCACTGACGGGCGGCCGAATCGAAACCCATTTCCACGTCTTCGGCTCACTGGTTATCCTTTCCTTTTACCGCGACTGGCGGGTGCTGATCCCGGCCACGCTCATTGTGGCCTTCGACCACTTCTTTCGTGGCATCTACCTGCCTTACTCTGTCTATGGGGTGCTTTCAGCCAGTCCCTTGCGATCCCTCGAACACGCGGGCTGGGTGATCTTCGAAGATGTTTTCCTCGTCCTCTCGTGCCTCCGAAGTATTCGAGAGATGCATTCGATCGCGAACCGAACCGCTGCCCTCGAGGCGAGCGAGCAGGGCTTTCGCCAGATCTTCGAGGACGCGCCTATCGGGATGGGGGTGGTAGGTCTCGACGAGAGCTTTACTCAGGTTAACACGACCCTTTGCCAGATGGTCGGTTACTCCGAAAAGGAGCTGACGGAGCTGACTACGATGGACATCACCTACGAGGAGGATATTCAGCAGGGCAGGCAGAACGCGGAAGAGCTTCTGACGGGAGGTCCGCGCTCGTCCGTGGAACGCCGGTATGTCCGCAAGAACGGCGAGGTCCTTTGGATCACGCGGACCGCCTGTCTCATGCGAGACGTGGACGGCGAACCGCGAGCATTTCTCATCATGGTGGAGGACATCACCGAGCGGAAGCGGGCGGAGAAGGAACTCTGCGAAAGTAAACGCGAGGTCGAGGCGGCGCATCACGCAAACCAGCTCATCATGGATAACTCCCAGGACGTGATCTGCACCATCGACGAAAAGGGACGCTTCCTCAGCATCAGCGCCGCCTGCGAGCATTTATGGGGTTACTCTCCGGAGGAATTAATCGGTCGACCTTACATCGACTTCGTCTGTCCTGAGGACAAGGAACTCACCAATCAGGTGGCCGAGATTGTGATGTTGGACGGCAAGATTACGGACTTCGTTAATCGTTACACTCGTAAGGACGGCACTCTGGTAGATGTGCTCTGGTCGGCTTCCTGGTCCAAGAGCGATCGAATCTTGTTTTGCGTGGCGCACGACGTGACGGATCGCTCGAAGATCGAGAAGGCTTTGCGCGAAGCCAAGGCGGAGGCCGACCGCGCAAACCAGGCCAAGAGCGAGTTCCTTTCCCGGATGAGCCATGAATTGCGGACGCCGCTCAACGCTATCCTGGGCTTCAGCCAGTTGATCGAGAAACATGATCCCACCGAAGCGCAACGGACCCGCGTCCATCACATTCTCAGTGCCGGGCGCCATCTGCTCGGTCTCATTAACGAAGTGCTCGACATCAGCCGCATCGAGGCCGGCAATTTGCAATTATCGTTGGAACCGGTTTGCGTGGCGGACGCCCTGGAAGAAGCGTTGAGCTTGATCCGGCCCATGGCCGAGGATCGGGGTGTGCACCTTTCCATGCCGGAGCCATTGGACCAAACCGCTCACGTAATGGCCGATCGACAGCGTTTGAAACAAGTGATGCTTAACCTTCTCACTAACGCTGTGAAATATACTCCCGCGCCGGGTAGAGTGAGCGTGGCCGCGGACCTGGCTACCGGTGGAATGATGCGCGTCGTCGTCACGGACACTGGGGCGGGAATCCCGAAGGAAAAGTTAACGAGACTCTTTACTCCTTTCGATCGCCTGGGCGCCGAGCAAAGTGGAGTGGAAGGGACCGGCCTTGGCCTCGCTCTTTGCCAGCGTTTGATGCATGCCATGAATGGTTCGATCGGAGTTGAAACTACCGTCGGCAATGGCAGCACGTTCTGGGTGGAGCTAGCCTGCGCCCAATCGCCTCTCGCCCGCAAAGCACCGCCACGGGCCAAATTGATGCGTTCCACGCCGGCTCCCACGCGCACGATCCTTTACGTCGAGGATAACCTCTCCAACCTGACCTTGATTGAGCAAATGCTGTCCGAGCAGCCGGAAATCAAACTCATCACGGCGATGCAAGGCAAGCTAGGTCTCGAGTTGGCGCGCCAGCATTCTCCCGATCTTATTCTGCTCGATCTCCATTTGCCCGATGTGCAAGGGTGGGAAGTCCTTTCCCGGCTGCAGCACGATAAGGCTACGCGCGACATACCGGTCGTGGTCATCAGCGCGGATGCTACCTCGCGCCAGATCAAGCGCCTGATGGCGGCCGGGGCGCGCGCTTACCTGACCAAGCCTCTCGACATGCAGGAGTTCTTCCGGGTCATGGAGGACACCGCCATCTCCCGCCTCTCGCAAGAATGCGCAGCTTAGAACACCTACCCTTACTCAAATGACTACCCTCGACATAGCCCACCCGAATACCTGGACCGGGGACGTCCGGACTTTCCCGAAGATGAAAATTCTGATCATCGACGACGAGCCGCTCAACGTCGCGCTCCTTGAGGACATGCTCAGTGGGGCGGGCTATAAACACCTCAAGTCCATCACCGATTCGCGCCTGGCTTTCGACGCCTGTGAATCTTTCGCACCCGACTTAATCCTGCTCGATCTCATGATGCCGCACGTCGATGGGTTCGCGATTCTTCGCTCCCTGCGCGCCGCGGGGAATGAGGTCTTTCTGCCCGTGATCGTGTTGACGGCCGATGCGAACGAGGGGACCAAGCGTAACGCCCTCGGCGCAGGTGCGACCGATTTTCTGCTGAAGCCGCTCGATCAACTCGAAGTTCTTCTGCGCATCGCCAATCTCCTCGAGATGCGTCGACTCCATATCCAGCTCGATACCCAGCGCGCTGCCCTGGAGGACGCTCTGCGCGAAAAAAGCCTCGAACTTCGCGAGGCGAATCAGCACCTCCAAAGCGCGCTCGGCTAGGTGGTTCGCGCGCTCGGTCGCGCGATGGGTTGCCGTTCCGCCCCTTTCGCCTGCGCTGCGCGTCCCTCATCGAGCGGGGAGCGCTCGATTAACCCGCCCTGCCTCGACGGTAGCTCCTTGGCGATTGCATTTCGCGCCCGGCCAGCGAATCATCTTCCGAGACCATGGAAGACGAGCGCGCTTATGACGTAGTGATCATCGGCGGAGCCTTGGCCGGAGCCGCCACCGCCACGCTGCTGGTACGGCAGAATCCCGGCATCCGCGTCTTGATCGTGGAGAAATCGGAGCGCTTTTCCCGGCGGGTAGGCGAGGCCACCGTCGAAGTAAGCGCCTATTTTATGGGACGCATTCTGGGCATGACCCAGTACCTGAACGAGTCCCATCTCATTAAGCAGGGGCTGCGGTTCTACTTCACGAACGACGAAGTCGAAAACCTCGAACAGTCCAGTGAGCTCGGAGGCCGCTACCAGGTTCGGTTACCCTCCTACCAGCTCGATCGCGCCACGTTCGACGAAGAAGTGCTGCGCCGCGCTTGTGCTGCCGGGGCCGAACTACTCCGCCCTGCCAGCGTGGCCGACGTGCAACTAAACGCCGGCCAGGAGCAAGTCATAACCGTCAGGGAAGGCGAAGTTGCCCGGACCATTCGCGCGCGCTGGGTGATCGATGCTTCCGGGGTCGCTGCCTTTCTCGCGCGTAAGCAGGGCTGGTGGCGTTCCAATACCGCTCATCCCACCGCGGCTGCCTGGTCGCGCTGGAAAGGGGTAAAGGATTGGGACAGTCCGGAGCTGGCCGAGAAATTTCCGAAATGGGCGGAGTCGGTTTACAGCATTCGCGGGACAGCGACTAACCACATCATCGGCGATGGCTGGTGGAGCTGGTGGATCCCACTCAAAGGAGGCGATGTCAGTGTCGGTGTGGTCCTGGATCAAAGGCTGGTCGATTGGCCACAAGACGGGCGGAGCATCGGCGATCGCTTGAAAGCTTTTCTCATGGAGCATCCGGTCGCCCGTGAAATGCTGGCGGACGCCGAGTTCGACGAGACGGATGTCCATTGGCGCAGGAACCTTCCCTACTACAGCACCACCATGGCCGGCGATGGCTTCATTCTCGTAGGCGACGCGGCCGCATTCATCGATCCCTTCTATAGCCCGGGCATGGATTGGATCTCCTTTACCGCGGCCAGTGCGGCTGAGCTAGTCGCCGCGCAACGCCGCGGAGAGCCGAGCCTCGAGTGCGCAGAGCGTTACAATCGCGCCTTCACCATGAGTAACGCGCGGTGGTTCGAAGCCATCTACCAGGATAAGTACGAATACGTCGGCGAGTTCGACCTGATGAAGCTGGCCTTTACTCTCGACCTGGGTTTCTACTACCTGGGTATCGCCTCCCAACCTTTCAAGATGGGAATTAAGGCGCTCTTCGTGCCTCCCTTTTCCGATCGAGACTCCCGTCCTTTCTTCCACTTGATCCGCTGCTATAATCGCCGCTTCGCCCGTATCGCGCGGCGCCGTCGCCGCTTGAACCTGCTCGGGAGAAAAAATGCCGGAAGCCGCTACCTCATTCCTGGTTTCACCCTCAAGCCAACAGATGTAAGCCTTGTCGTGAAGGCATTGTTTGGATGGGCCGTGCTGGAACTAACCGAAGGATGGCACACCTGGTTCCAACATGAAGAAAGCCCTTCCGCACCCGTGTTGGCCGCTATTCCTTCTACTCCTAGTATGAGCGAGAACGCTCGTTAGCGTTTCACGTGGCTTCCCTGACTCATCTTAATGATTTCGGGGATTCGCTCCGTGCCCGTTTAGGTTCTCCTGTTTTCCTCGGGAGACCTGATAAGGCGGTCGGTCTGTATATCTGGCCGTGGCGGGCGGTGACGAATCCGTCTCGTCGGAACCTACCCCTACCGAAACCCGGTTCCGGCGGTGTAGCTGGTCCAAGGGCACCAGATTTAGACGTCCACTTCCTGCTTCTACCCTCACCGGCTAACAATCATGATGGTCTCGCCCGTCTGGAAGCCGCTCGAAAAGCGATCGATGATAATCCTATTCTGAACTTGGAAGCGACAGGCGTGCGCCTTCAAGTAATAGAAGAGTCGATTCCTCCTGCCGACCTCGCCAGCGTATTC
Organism: Verrucomicrobiota bacterium; assembly: GCA_041167585.1. GTDB lineage: Bacteria > Verrucomicrobiota > Verrucomicrobiia > Chthoniobacterales > UBA10450 > AV80. Next base: position 59,544 of record JBEEHV010000017.1, on the reverse strand, counting down.
ATCGCGGCCAAATTAGAGCTAACGATCTGCCTCGCCTACGTGCTGAGATAATTCGTTCGTCGAGCCCATGCTCATGCTCCTCCGCCATTTGATCGCCACTGCGGTTCTTCCGTTTACAGTGACCGTCCTAATTCCAGTCTGGGTTGCGAGAAGGGACCACGTCGAGTTTAGGATAGGATCCTCCGCTCTGGAGATCGCAAGCCAGCTAGCCGGCGTCATGGTTTTCGGTATCGGCCTGCTCCTCTTTGGGGCGTCGGTCTGGAACTTTGCCGCGCGAGGCAAGGGAACGTTGGCGCCCTGGGACCCACCGAAGAATCTCGTGGTCGAGGGCCCCTATCGTTACGTACGGAACCCCATGATCTCGGGAGTTATTTTTATTTTGTTTGGTGAAGCGCTGGTGCTTCTCTCCTGGCCGCATACCCGCTGGGCCCTCCTCTTCCTGGTCATAAACCTTATCTACATCCCTTTGCTGGAAGAGCCGATGCTCGAGGCGCGGTTCGGAGATTCTTACCGCATTTACCGGCGCAATGTCTGGCGCTTCCTTCCCCGGCTCCGGCCGTGGGTTGCGGTGGAAGATTAGTTAAGAAGCAGGGCGCGCTGTCATCCTGAGCCTGGCGAAGGATCTCTGACTGTTTCCCTTCCCGCACGGAATGACACTCTATTTGCGGTCGGTGACTTTGATGTCTCCTTTAAGTATCGGCACGATGTCGGTTTGAATCGGCTGGCCGGTGACTTCGACATCCCTCTCGCCCACATAGACGTCGATCTCCGATCGCACGCCGAACTTACCTTCAAGGTAAATGCCCGGCTCGATCGAGAAGGCGAGACCCGGAATAAGCCGCCGCGAATCCCGGGTCTCGAAGTTGTCGATGTTCACCCCGTTGCCGTGCCCTTCTTCGCCGATCGAATGGCCGGTCCTGTGAGTAAACTGCTCGCCGTAACCGGCCCGCTGGATCACACCCCGGCAGACATCGTCGATCTCTGCGCCACGAATTGATTTGCCGACGCGCACGTTACCCCGCACGAAGTCCACCGCGGCGTCGCGGGCTTCGCGCACGATCAGAAAGATCCTGGTAAACTCCTCCGGCACAGTTTCACCCACATAACCCGTCCAGGTCTGGTCGGTGAAGACAGCGCCCGGCTTCTTCAGCTTGGAAGCTACATCGAGCAACACGAAGTCGCCGCGTTTGATCGGCTGGGTTACTTCGCGCGTAGGCGCGTAATGCGGATTCGCCGCATTGGCGTTGACCGCCACAATCGGCTGCTCCGGCACCATGCCTTCCTCCTCCCAGCGGTGCACGATGAACTGCTGGATATCGTACTCCGTCACCGGCTGTTCCGCCCGAATGCGCCGCGCGATTTCCGCGAACGCTTCCATGATGATGCGATGCGTCTTGTCCGAGGCCTCGAGGTGCGACTCCTTCTGCGCCGGTGTCCAGACCGCTTCAAATTGTTGCACGAGCTCCGCGCTCGTCACCGGCTCGACTCCGAACGAGCGCACCAGTTCGATCGTGCCCGCATCCACGCGCGATATGTAAGGGATGTCGTTCATCGGCGAATACTGCATCGCGATCTGCGGATGCTTCCCGGTAGCGGCAACCGTGTCGGTTGCATGCCTCGATGAACTCGCCGGCGACACCGCCGGCGCTACCGGGGCCAGCGTGGCGCGGAGGTGGGAATGTTGCTCCTCCCAGCCGCGATAGATCAGGCGCTTTCCCGGCAGCGCATCGAGCTTGTAGCGTTCGATGGAGTGCACCAGTTTCACCGGCTCCCCCGAAGCGGGAATGTAATAGAACCACCGACGCGACCCGGCGGCGTGTTCGCCCAGCATCAAAATCCGCGGGGCGAGGGGATCGCTTCCCCGGAAATCGTAGAAGAGCCAGCCATCCAGTTTAGCCGCGCGCAAAGCGGCCTGGATCTGGGCTACGCGTTCAGCGGGAGTTGGATTAGCGCGCACGCCAAACGATGGCACGAAGAAGATCAGCGCAGCCAGAACGAAGAAGGCTTTTTGTTTCATGAGATGACGAGGCGATGAGCGCCAGGGCGGAATCGTAACCGTAGAATCCCCAAATGTAGAGACGCTTGTTCGTCGCAAGACGAACGCTGTAGCGGCGGCTGTCACCAGCCGCAGAATTTTAGAGCGTCTGTGTCGTCGTTTCTCGGAGAGCGCGCGCCCGCGTGTGTGGTTTCGGCCTCGCCAGCTTGGCCATCCATGTCGCTCGCCTCTCGGCGGCTCCATTCTACTTTACCCTTTCTGCTTCCTCCTCTCTACTTCCCTCCAACCATGAAGATTCATCTCGCAGCATCGGCACTTCTCGCACTCACTTTTTTGTTCCCAACAATCACTCGATGCGAAACCGAACAGGACAAAGCCGCCGTCCGCGATCTCGCCGGCACTCAGCAAGCCGCTGCCTGGAACAAGCACGATGCGAAAGCCTACGCAGCCTTGTTCACCGAGGACGGCGACTGCGTGAACGTGGTTGGCTGGTGGTGGAAAGGCCGCGCTGAGATCGAAAAGAAGCTCACCGACGCCTATGCCTTCGTTTTCAAGGAAAGCGTTCTCACCATAAAAGACGTCGAGGTGAAGTTCCTAACTCCCGATCTCGCTGTGGCCCATGTGCGCTGGACAATGACCGGCGCCCGAACTCCGAAAGGCATTCCCGAACCCCAACAAGGGATTCAAACCCTGACTTTGCAAAAGCAATCTGGCAAATGGCTGATCGCCGCCTTCCAGAACACCAATGCCATCCCCGAAATGCCCTTCCCGAAGGGCCCGCCTCCGGCACCAGCTCCGACCGCGACTCCGTAGCCCTGCTGTAGCGGCGGCTGTCACCAGCCGCAGATGTCTGATGTTGTAGCGGCGGCTGTCACCAGCCGCAGATCGTCTGATGTTGTAGCGGCGGTTGTCTCGAGCCGCAATTGCGAGGCGAGAGCTATCGTCTCATCATCACTAACACCGCCACTTCTCCGGTGGATTAAAGAACGAGATCTTCCAGAAAGACCGAAGCGACGATCACCGGTCTCCCCGCATAGCGCGCGGCGTCGACCGGCCCTCAGTGCAGATTGTAAACTTCCACGAGCGCGACACCGGTGCTGTCATTCTTCCCTCTGACAATCGCCGTGTAGGCTCCCGCGTCGAGGAACACATTGATGGCTGGCTCGGCGGCGCTCGACGGTGCCAAACCTGTCTCTTGGATCGCGGCGGCATCGTCGTCACTCCAGTTATCGTTCATCCCAATGAGCTCACCGTTTGCGCCGTGCAGTTCGAGCATCGGATCGCTCAGTGGGTTCGCGATGCCAGCACGTACGAGCGAAGGGCCGGGCGCACGGATAAGATATCGCGCTGGCCCCGTGCCGCCGACGATGAAACCGCCGATCATAACATTGTCTCCAGTTCCGACCAGCCCGCGGCTACTGAGGTTGGCGAGTTCTGAATAGGGAGATTTGCGCCACGTGAGATAGATCTCCACGAGACCGACACCCATTCCGCCATCGTTTCCGCGGAGAGTAACAGTGTACGCGCCCGCCGGCAGGCTTCTAATCAGAACCGATTCTGAGTTGTTCGTCGGCGTTAGAACTCCAAGAGAGCTGTTACTCGTTTCGTCACGCCAATTATTGTTCTCGGCCAATAGCTTTCCCGTCGAGTCATACAAGTCGATCACCGGATCCTGCAGAGTGCCACTCAGATTCAACGAAGGACCGAGACCGCGCAGTGTAACGCCAGTACTTTCACCCCTGACGATAAATCCAGCGATGAGGATATTGTCGCCAGTCTGCACGCCGAGGCGGGTGGAGATGTTTACGAGACGCGGCACACTGTCATAGAGCTCCGAGGTGTCACCCGTCGCATCATTTGTCGCGGTGGCAGTGATGAACACGTTCCCGTCGGCGAGAGGAAAGCTGACCGTGAACGCTGCGTTGCCACTGCCGTCGGTCGTGACGGTGGTGCTGCCGAGATAAGTCTGGTTCGGCGCAGCCAGATTTCGCGAGTCGGCAAAGAACTGAATCGTGAACGAAGTATTCGCGATGGAATTGAGCGTCCCTTTCGTCGTCACCACGCCATTCGCCACCGAAGAACTGGTGAGCATCGGGTAGTTCTGCCGGTTGTTGGGCCCGGTATCCGGATCACCCGGATCGTTCAGCACCGGTGCGTCGCTCCGGTTCGTCATCAGCACGATGGGACGCGTGCCACTGCCGTAAATGCGGTTCGAAAGAATGCTGTTGCCCAGGCACGGCTTGCCTGAGACAAAATTATCTACTGCGACGCCGGCAAAGGTGCTGAACGCGATGACGTTGCCGGCGGCCGGGTCGATCCCGCCAATCACCGTGTGATTCGAGTCGTAAATGTGAATGCCGGTGGCGTTGCCGAGACGGCCCACACCATCTGCCGTCGTGCCGATTACGTTGTGTGAAATCACCGCGTAGTCAGCGGCGAAACTAGAGCCGCCAAGCGAGAAGTCGCCGACCTGAATAGCGGTGCCGGCGTTGCCTGAAATCAGATTTCCGGAGGTTGGAGCGGGACCACCAATCACGGTTTGGGCGTCGACCGTGCCGTTAACTCCAATCAGCATAGCGGTACCGTTCGGGATTGCTGTAGTTCCCGTCGCGTCGGTCCCGACGTAGTTTCCGGCAACAGCTGCCGACCTGCCCCTGATCGTCGCCGCGTAAAGATTGCCGCTAATAACATTTCGCTTGTCCAAACCGCTGCCACCGATGGTCGCGAGCGGCGACTCTACAAATAGCCCAAAAGAGTTTGAAACCTTTACTGTTGGACCCCCGATCACGGTCTGGTCCACAGCGCCGCTGGCTAGCTGGCCAGACGGATCCACGCCGACGAAGCATCCTTCCACGGCATCCCCGCCCAGAGTCGAATGCAGCCAAACGGCCACGTACAAGCTGGTGATGGACAATCCGCGGATCAGCGAATTGCCACCTGTGACCGCAAAACCATTCCGATTGCCTGGCGCTCCGTTGCCTTTTACCTGGATCAAGATCACGGCATCGTCCCCGACAGAGAGCGTATTCGGGCGCGAGCCGGGTTGCGTGTAGCCGTCGATCACCACCGGACCAATTATATCAGGCAGCGCTTTCCCGCTGATATCGATCACGTGCACACCTGAACCGGGAATGTTGAAGCGAATCGTGTCCCTATCCAAATCTGCATTGGCGTCCGCGATCGCCTGATACAGCGAACCCGGCCCGGAGTTGTTTGTGTTCGTGACCGTGAACTCGGCGGCGACCAGGCGACTAGCGCCGATTAGCAGCAGCGCGGCCACGAGGGGAGTTTTCACGCGCTTAGCTTAACAGATTCGCGCTCGACGCAAATCCATTAGTTTTGCCGCCGGACTGTCAGGATTTCGGATTGGCGCCAATCAGTGAGCTCGGTAAACAAGGTTATGTGCCCTTTTGCCGCGACGATTCCCTCGACGGCATCCGAAATAGGCGAAACCATGCGATGGAGCGAACTCCCAAAGGTTTCGGAGTCGCTCATCTTGTTCTCGTTAGACGGCCAACATCTTTGAATATTGACGTGACCGTACCGAATCAGTAGAAGCGTTCCGCGAATGGTTTGGCAAGAGTATGTGCGTCAGCAGGTCGAGCCGCTACTAGTTGCCGGCGAGGAAATTCAATATACTGGTGGCGTATACAAAATGCCGCCTGTGCCGTTGCTCGCGTGGCTTTTTACGAAGGTTTACTTCCTCGTAATTACCACCAAGCGGGTCATCCTGCTTCGAACGAAGCGGTCTCTTATCGGGGAACAGCATCAACTATTGAATCTTGGAAACATCCAATTTTCGCGTAACGACATTAAGCAGGTTGTCGTCAGAAAAGATGCCTCCGCGTCATTGGAATTTCAGTTTGCCGACGGGAGCCGAAGGACATTCACGGTGCATCCTCCGCACGCCGAGAGCGTGTTGGTGATGGACGCGACCGCTCGAGGAAACGAGCGGAGGGCTCATCTGGAGGAGATCCAGAAGTGTTTCTCGTTATCATATTAGCTAGCGACTACACTGAGCGTCTAACCATGCGATGGAGCGAACTCCGAAAGCGTTCGCGAGCAGGCTGGCGGACCGCTGTACGTTCCATTTTTGAGATAAGTTCGACACTTCCAGTCCGAGCGAAGCGCGAACTCGTCCGCCGTCGCTCGCCTTGTTCTCGTTAGGCCGCTATGTCACAGGCCACACCAAAGTCGCTCCAAGAGTTTGTCAGGCAGTGGCCGATTCTAGGGACGCTCTTTGTTGCGTCGTTCCTGAATTGGTTTCTGTTCTTTGCCATCAGCATGTATTTGCACGGCGACGCACTTGGCACTTATCCGTCGAGAGACGGCTTTGTCGTCAAGAGTCACGGACACTTCACTTCAGTTTCAGAGTCGGTTTGGGTTTTCAGCCTGTTCTATAGTGGAGCTACAGTCATGGTTACGCCCGCGATATGGATTTCGTCAGCGGCGCTCATGTTCGGCGGGCAGCTACGGCACGCAAAGTCGGTCGCACGCATCGGGATTCCTGTTTTCATCGTGGTGTGGTGTTTGGGTTGGTATTCGAGTATCGGCAGTTCCTTTCGCCGCTCTGTGGAAGATTGGCAGAGATTGAAGCGCACTAACCAAAGCGCTACAGCGAACTCCGAAAGCTTTCGGAGTCGCTCATCTTCGTCTTGTTAGGCGATAGAAACACCTGACACACATCATGGCTAGTCGACGCATGCAGAAGAAATCGCGCAAACTTAGCGAGGATCCACTCGTCGTATTCTGCCGATCTCTGCCGGGTGCAACGGAGGATGTGAAGTGGGGCAAGGACCTCATCTTTTCGGTTGGTGGCAAGATGTTCGCCGGCTTCCCATTCCCCGGTGGCGACCCTATCGGGTTCAAGGTCGAGCCCACTGTTTTTACCAGCCTGATAGGCCACAAGGGCGTCGTCCCAGCACCGTATATGGCTAAACACTCGTGGGTGAACGTCACAGATCGGAATAAACTCTCACTGAGAATGCTGAAGGATTTGCTTGGTGATTCTCACCGCCTTGTCGTCAGCAACCTCTCAGTGAAAATGCGCAAAACATTAGGTCTTCCATAATGGTTCGATGCTACGACGATAGACAAAGCGAGTGAACCGTTGCCAATTGGTCGCCTGACCCAGGCACGGGAGCGAAGCGACTCGGCGGTCGGTCGCTCAGTTTGCGTCGTTAGGCCTGGCGCCGTAATGAAGTTCTCATGAGCCAGCTTTTTCGGTTCCCTACTGCGGTTGAGCGAGATCCGGCTATCGAGGCCTGGATGGATGAGCGTCCGAATGAACTGGGGGCGATCGCCCGGCGCTGGTTTGAGGTCATGCGCCGGTGCGGGGACGTGCGAGAGCTATTGCACGATGGGCATCCGACCGCGTGCGTAGGCGACGCGGCTTTCGGCTACGTGAATGCTTTCACAGCGCACGTGAACGTCGGCTTTTTTCGTGGCGCGGAGCTGGCCGATCCGACGGGACTGCTCGAAGGCACGGGCAAATTCATGCGCCACGTGAAGCTGAGTCCCGAGCGTGAGGTGGATACCGCGGCGCTAACGACGTTAATCGAAACTGCCTACGCGGATATGAAGCGGCGGGCGCAAGCGGAGTAGTTCCGGCCGGCAAGCGACGCGCTTGCCCTACAAAACTAACGGCTTGCAATTGTGTCTTGAGAAAGCCTTTCTCGTGGGCATGCGAGTCATTATTTCTGCAGTCATAGCCTCATTTGCCTTCATCGTCGGGACAACTTCCGTGCCGGCGCAGGATCCAGCAGCGGTTAACAAGACGGTAAAAGTAAAATTCGAGAATGAGAAGGTGCGCGTTCTTGAAGCGGAGTTGCCGCCTGGGGTGACAGAGGCGGTGCACTCGCATCCGGCCTACGTCATTTATGTGATGGCCGGCGGCAAGGTCCGCAACTATACCGCGGACGGGAAGACGACCGAGAGCGAACTGAAAACCGGCGACGTGCTCTATCGGGAACCGTTGACCCACGCGGCGGAAAATATCGGCACGACCACCATGCGCTTCGTCCTGGTGGAGCTGAAGACGCCTCCTTCGCGCTAGGAGGGAACACAGCGTGGAACTGAAGGGCGGGATTCTTACCATACGGCGTTTGCGTTAGACTTTTTGATCCGGGAACTCCGACCACCAATTCGATGAACACGTTCTGCCGCTCACTTGCCGCCTTGGCTGCGCTAGCTATCGCAACTACTGCTTTGACGCCGAGCCAGGGCGCAGACCTTGCCATCCGCGAGCGACAAGCGGATGGCATAACAATCCTCGACCTCAAGGGCAAATTAACGGGGGAGGGAGCAACTGCGCTTCGCCAAGCTGTTCTTCGATTACTTGGTAAGGGCCAGACGAAGATCGTGCTTAATTTCAAAAACGTCGGCGACTTTGATCGAGATGCGGCCTTTGGTGAATTGATAGCCGTTCACAAGGCGGTTCGTGCGAAAGAGGGCCAGTTGAAGTTCTGCGAATTTTCGACGTCCCTTAAAGAAGAGCTTGCCATCGACAAACTACTTCTAGTTTTCGACGTCTTTGACAACGAGAACGAAGCTCTGGAGACGTTCCAGCCCTAAGCCTGCTAAAACGTGACACACACACGGCGGTGGGAACCGCCGCTCTCTGGGGACCTCACGCTCGCACCAGGTCGCAGACGAGCGGGAAGTGATCGGACGCGATGCGGGCGAGGGGAGTGCGATGAACTGTGAGACTCAGCGGTCGCACTGCGTCATTAATGAAGATGTGATCGACCGCGAACCGCGGGAGAGATGTCGGGAAGGTCCCGCGTGGCCCGCCCGGTTCGACCAGGTTGCGGACGTCACGCAAATCCTTAGCCAGCGCGCGGTGGGTCCGGGAACCGGGGAGGCTGTTGAAATCGCCCAGCACGATGAATGGCGTTTCCGGCGTCGCCGGTCCGAGCCATTCGGCGCTGAGGAGCCATTGCGCCTGAAGCAATCGCTCGTTGCGACCCAGGCCGAAATGGGTGTTTATGAGGTGAACGAGTCCGAGCGGTGTCTCGACTTCCATCGAGATCGCGCTGCGATTCTCGCGGCAAAAGAACGGAGACTTCCCCGGCAAATCGCAGGTCCGGCGCAGGGTGAGCGGATAGCGGCTGAGAATGGCGTTGCCAAAATGCTCGTCGCCCGTGCGCAGGGCTGGGTGAAAGTAATGATACCAGCCGAGCTGTTCCGCGATCAACCCCGCCTGGTCCGCGCCGCCCGAACGCGCGCGGCTCCGATCAAGCTCCTGCAATCCCACCACGTCAGCCGACAACTGGGCGATGACTTCCGCGATGCGGGTTTCCGAGCGCTGGCGGTCCATGCCGCGGCAGCCATGGACATTGTAGGTGGCGATCCTCAGTCTCGGTTGTGTTGTCTCGTTCATCCCGCGGGAAACATTGAGTGATTTAGAGCATTCGCGAAATTAACGATTGGGCTAAGGCGAGCGCTGCAAAGGGGAGTATGGTGCCGGATGTCAGATCCACGAAACGTTGCGCACGATAAGAAGGTCACACAGGAGAAGCAGCACAAGAACGCGGAAGCCGCGCCTGCTGGGAAACGAGCTTCGCGAGCAAAGAAGAAGGCCGCGGCCGATACGGAAGCAGAACCGGCCGCCAGCGCTCAGGCGCCGGAAGCTCCGAAGGCGGAACAAGGACCGAGCGACCACGAGAAGTCGGTCGCGATTCTCTCGAAGCTTAAGGAAATGGAATTCCACTCTCGGGGGAATATCGAGACACTGGCGGCGCTGACCCTGACTATTGAGGATGAGTTGAAGCAGAAGGAATTCTCCGAGCCGGTCGGGGCGCTTTACTCGGCGCAGGACGCGTTTCATTCCAAGATCGCGTCGCTGATCGAGGCCTACGAAGCGAAATGCGAGGAGTTCAAGGGACCGGCGTAACCCCGCTAACTCCTGCTCCTGCTCATGATCCTAATCCCGATCTTCCCTGGCGGATCATGGGCAAGATCGGGATCATAAGCAGGAGTGCGGCGCGGCCTTGACCGGGCTTTTGGAATTCGATTTAATCCCGGGAACCTAACGAAATATTATATGAAAAAATTACTCAGTCTCATCGTGGTTGTCTCCTTCGCCTTGACCGCCTTATCTCTAGCCGCGTCTGATAAGGACGCGATCATGGCCGCCGAAAAAGATGCCTGGCAAAGTATCAAGGACAAGAAATTCGACGTGTTTCAGAAAATGCTCGCGACTGATTACCGCGGCGTTTACGGGGACGGAATCAACAAGGTCGAAAAGGAAATGGCCGACGTGCGGAAGCTCGATCTCAAGACATTTACTCTGGGAGAAATGGATGTCGTGTTCATCGATAAAGATGCTGCTCTCGTGACCTATCAAATCACGATCGAAGGCAAGCAGGCTGGCGCCGAAATGTCTGGCAAGGCCAACGTCGCCTCTGTCTGGAAGAAAGAAGGCGACGGATGGCGGATCGCTTTTCATACGGACGCCAAAGCGGAATAACCGAGCGGGCAGGGGCGAGGTTGTAGCCGGCACCGATAATGCCGGAGGCGGTGACCTCGCTCGCGGTTCGGGCGGGATGGGCGATCCCGGCTACCACGCCAAGATAAGGGGTGCGCTAACCCAGTTAGCGACGATAGTCCCCGGCTCATGCCATTTCGCGCTCTTCAACTTTCGCCTCAAATTCTGCAAGCCGTCCAGGAAGCCGGTTACACTGAGCCTACTCCCATCCAGTCGGCCGCTATCCCGCACATTCTAGCGGGCCACGACCTGATTGGCATCGCGCAAACGGGCACGGGAAAGACGGCGGCCTTCGTTCTACCTATCCTGACCAAGCTGGCTGCCTCCATCGCTCAAGGCCCAAAGCGCGGGACACGCGCTTTGGTGGTCGCGCCCACGCGCGAGCTCGTCGTGCAGATCGAGGAGAATGTGCGCGCCTATGCGAAACATCTTCCGCTCCGCATGGCCACGGTTTTTGGCGGCGTGGGCGAACGTCCGCAAATCGAAGCGTTGCGTTCCGGCGTGGAGCTGGTCGTCGCAACCCCGGGCCGGTTGATCGATCTGATGGGGCAACGCGCGGGTAATTTTTCCGGGCTCGAATTTCTCGTGCTCGACGAAGCGGATCGCATGCTGGACATGGGTTTCCTTCCCGCCATTCGGCAGATCGTGAGAGCGTTGCCGCGCAAACGCCAGACGCTCATGTTCTCCGCCACCCTGTCCCGCGAGATCGAGAAACTAACGCACGAATTTCAAGAGTCGCCGAAGATTGTCGAGATCGGCCGGCGCGCCAATCCAGCGGACACGGTGACGCAGCTCGCTTACGAAGTGCGAGCGCATCTGAAACCGGCCCTGCTCCTTCACCTGCTGGCCGATCCGCAGTTCGACACCGTCCTCGTTTTCACCCGAACGAAGCACGGCGCCGATCGCGTGGCACGCCGGCTCGAGAGTGCCGGGATCAAGACTGGAACCATTCATTCGAACCGCTCGCAGAACCAGCGGCTGCGTGCGCTGAAGGATTTTAAGTCCGGCGTGGTCCGGGTGCTGGTCGCGACCGATATCGCGGCGCGCGGCATCGACGTGGACGGGATTTCGCATGTGGTGAATTACGATTTCCCCATGCACTCGGAGGATTACGTCCACCGCATCGGACGGACCGGCCGCGCGCATGCGATCGGCGACGCCATCAGCTTCATCACTTCCGAAGACCAGGGTGCGCTCCGCTCGCTCGAGCGGTTCATCGGGCGCGGCATCGTCCGCCGTCGCGCGGAGGGTTTTGATTACGAAGCGGCAGCACCACCACGCGAAGAGCGGGGCAGGGGCGATCGCCGTAATTCCCCGCCGAGAATGGAATCGCGCTCGCCGGGCAAGTCTCCCAGGGGAAGCGGCGATGCGCCGCGGCGCCACGGTGGACCACGGAACGGCGCGGCGCCTTCGCCCTCCCGACGTTCCTGGGGACGATCGCGCTCGCGCTGACGAGACTCCGCCACTGGATCACGCCGGCCTTCGCGCCCAGCGAAGCTTGGCCGAGGCGGAGCGCGGATTCGAATTTCGTTCCTCCGCGGTTGGCCGGATGACTTCGGTTGCGATTTCCGAATAGGATCCGTCGCGCAAACCAGTAGCGAAGGATTTTTTCACGCGCCGGTCTTCGCCGGAATGGAAAGTGAGGATGGCGACGCGACCGCCGGGATTCAGGCAGACGGGCAGGTTCCGCAGAAAAGCATCGAGTGCAGAGAATTCATCATTCACCGCTATGCGCACGGCCTGGAAAACGCGGCGGACGGAAAGATCGGCCGCGTCCTTGTCGCGTAGCGGCAAGGCTTGGCGAATGGCGGCGGCCAATGCCGTTGTGATCGGAAAGGTTTTCCCGGCCAACGCCGAACCAAGGAGGCCAGCGTGCGGTTCGTCGGCATTTTCCGCGAGGAGCGAGGCGAGCACGTCTGCGCTCACCTTTTCGAGAAAGCTTGATGCGGGCTGCCCGCGCTGGGGATTCATTCGCATATCGAGCGGGCCTTCGTGCTTCACGGAAAAGCCGCGCGCCGGATCGTCGATCTGCATGGAGGAAACGCCGAGGTCGCAGAGGATGAGGTCGGCGCCAACGGCATCGCTTCGACGGTCGGAGACCGCCGCTTCGGAAGAGAGGACTTGCGGCAAGCCGGCAAAGTTACTGCGATGAACGGTGAAGATCTCCTTTCCGAAACCTAACGAACGCAAGCGCGCTTCGGTTTTAACCAGCTCGATCGGATCCACATCCAGGCCAAGCAGTTTTCCTCCGGGCAAAAGCCGGGGCAGAATTTCCTGGGCGTGCCCCCCGAATCCAAGCGTGCAATCGACCGCGATCTCTCCCGCCTTCGGCGAAAGGACGTCGAGAATTTCAGCCACCATGATCGGCCGGTGCGTGCCGGCGGGCGTCTTGCCGGAAGCGATGATTTTGCGGACGTCAGCCGCGTAACGCTGCGGGTCTCGCTCCTTGTATTTCTCTTCGAACCGGCGCGGATGCTTGCCTCGGTAACGCGGCCGCCGCTGGTGTGATTTTGGCGGCGAGGATGATTCTTCTGGCATGAACGGGGGAAAGCTTGACTCACCTGCACCGTCCCTCCACGATTTTTTTAGCTGCAAAGCAAATGATAATCCCCACCGAACCCATCGGTAGCATCCCCCGACCGCTCGCCTTGATCGAGGCCATCAAGCGAAGCGGCAGCCAGGACCCGGCGCTGGATCCGCTTTTTGAAGAGGCGATCCGAGATACCATCGAGCGCTTCGAAGCCACGGGCTCGCCGGTGATCACCGATGGCGAACAGCGGAAGTATCATAACTTCGGCACCTATTGTGTCGATGGCCTGCCGAACATTGCCCCTGACGGATTCAAGATTCCTTTTATCGCACATACCCGACAGTGGCCGCGCCTGACGTCCGGTCCATTCCGCTACCTGATGCGGGCCGACAGCTTCGTCGATGTGGCGAAGCGTTACGCGCACGTCCCGATCAAGCAGGCCGTCATTTCGCCTTCGGCCCTGAGCCTGATGTATCCCGCCGAGCCACTTCCCGGTTATTCCCGGGACGAGTTCATCGAGGATCTTCTGCGCGAGCATGAAACCGAAATCCGCCGTTGCCTCGAGAAGGGCGCGCACCGCGTCCAGATCGATTTCACCGAAGGGCGTCTCGCGATCAAGCTCGATCCTTCCGGGGAACTGCTGAACAGTTTTATCGACCTGAACAATCTCGCGCTGGCGAGGTTTTCGCCCGAAGAACGGCAACGGCTCGGAGTCCACACGTGTCCGGGCGGCGACCGCGATTCCACTCACAGCGCGGATGTCGATTACGCGGAGCTGCTCCCGAGTTTGTTCGAGCTGCAGGTCGGAAATTTCTACATCGCCCTGGCCGGGGAGACGGATCGAGTCCGCGTCTTGAAAATCATTCGCGATTACATCAAACCGGAGCATCGCGTCTTCGTCGGCGTGGTCGCCCCAATCAGTGGGCGAGTGGAGACGCCGGAAGAAATTCGCGACCGCGTCCTGGAAGCAGCTCAATACATCCCGATCGAACAGTTGGGGACGACGGATGATTGTGGCTTTTCGCCGTTTAGCGACGACACTTCCACGAGCCGCGAAACTGCCTTCGAGAAGATCCGGGCCCGCGTTCTGGGCACGGCCCTCGCGGCGGATCTCATCGCCGATCAATAAGTGGAGACCAATGACGACAAGGACGAGCTTTTACGCTCTTCCGCCCTGCGCACTGCCAACAGCATTCTTCTGGCCCGGCAACGCGCGGAACAGGAACTCATTCACGCCAAGCAGGCGCTCGAGCTAAAGACCGAAGAACTGGCGCATTCGCTCTCGATGATGCGAGCGACGCTGGAATCCACCACCGACGGAATCCTCGTCACCGACGGCGCCGGCACCATCACCGGGTTCAACGAAAAGTATGTCGAGATGTGGCGCATGCCGCGTGAAGTGATGGAAGCAAGGCAGGACCAGGCGTTGAGGGAAAGGGCGAGCCGGCAGTTCAACGACCCGGAGCAGTTTATCGCCCGGGTCAGGGAAATCGAAACTTCTTCTCTCCCGGAGAGCTTTGACATTTTGGAATTCGCGGATGGGAGAGTATTCGAGCGGTCTTCGAAAGTTCAGCGGATCGAAGATCGCGCCGTGGGTCGCGTCTGGAGTTTTCGCGATATCAGCGAACGGCGGCGCACCGAAGAAAAACTGCGCGCCAGCCGCGAAAGATCGGAACAGCTTTGGGCGACCACGACCGACGCCATCATCATCCTCGATGGAGAAATGAAGGTCGAGTACGTCAATCCCGCCATCACGAGTGTCTTCGGATATACCGCCGAAGAAGTAATCGAACGAGGCCTGCCTGCTCTCATTCCCAGGCGGGTCAGCGCGCATCGGCACGGTCTGAAACGTTATTTCAACACCCGCCTGCGCAAACTCGATTGGCGCGCCGCTGAGATGGTGGGCTTGCATAAGGATGGGCATGAGTTTCCGGTCGAAGTCTCCTTCAGCCATTTCAAGGAAGGCGAACGCGATCTTTTTGCGGCCTTCATTCGCGACATCACGGAGCGCAAGCGAGCCCAGGAAACCTTGCGCGCGGCCAAGATCGCCGCGGAAAAAGCGAACCAGGCCAAAGACGATTTCCTCGCCGTGTTAAGTCATGAGCTGCGCACACCTCTTACTCCGGCCCTGGCCGCGGCCAGCTATCTCGCCGAACACGAGCAACTCCCACCGGACCTGCGCGAAGAAGTCACCGCGATCCGCCGGAACGTGCAGTTCGAGGCGCGCCTGATCGACGATTTGCTGGACCTCACTCGCATCACGCGCGGCAAACTCGAGTTGCATCCGGAAGCAGTGGACGCGCACCGTTTGCTCCACAACGCGCTCACCATCGTGCAGGAAGACGTGGCGTGGAAAGAATTGAACGTGGTCACGGAGTTGGATGCCCCTCATCACCATCTCTGGGCCGACCCGATCCGCATTCAGCAGGTCTTTTGGAACTTGCTCAACAACGCCGTGAAGTTTACGCCCAAGGGCGGGAGGATCACGCTTCGATCTTCGAACGAAGGTGGAAAGTTCGCATTCGAGATCAGCGACACCGGCATCGGGATCGATCGCGAACAACAAGCGCGGATTTTCAGCGCGTTCGAACAGGCCGAGCTAACGATCACCCGACAGTTCGGCGGGCTCGGCCTCGGCCTTACGATTTCGGACACCCTGCTGAGGTTGCACGGCGGCACCATCAACGTTCACAGCGAAGGAAAAGGTCGCGGCGCTTCCTTTCGGGTCACGCTCGATGTCATTGCCGATCCGGCCATGGTGACGGCGCCGGCTACCAACGGCGAAGCGGCGCCCGCGCGCAGCCTGCGTCTTCTTCTGGTCGACGATCACGCCGATACGCGCCGCATCCTTTCCCGCCTGCTCGGAAAATGCGGCCACGAAGTTTCCACGGCCGACTGCGCGCAAAGCGCCTTGCAGCTCCTGGGTCGCGACCGCTTCGATGCGCTCATCAGCGATATCGGGCTTCCCGACAGCAGCGGTTACGAGCTCGTGCGCGAAGCCAAAGGGCGCCAGCCCCTGAAGGGGATTGCGCTCAGCGGTTTTGGAATGGAAGAAGACATCCGGCGCAGTCTCGAGGCCGGCTTCGATTATCACCTGACCAAACCCGTTGAGTTCGCCGATCTGCGCTCGCTCCTGCAAAAAATCACGGCCTAGCCCACGCTGCTCGGCCGCCCAGCCCCGACGAGTGAAGGTGTAGCGGCGGCTGTCTCCAGCCGCACGGCCGGGACATTTGCCACAATCCAACATTGTCGGGCAGACTCTTCCTCGCTAGGATCTAAGCGTGAGTCTTGCGGAAATAAAAATGGCTGTGGATGCCCTTTCCCCTGAAGAGCTCGCCGAGCTCGCTGCCTTCATTCGCGAGCGGGATCAAGCCGCGTGGGATCGCCAGATCGACGCCGACTTTGCGGAAGGTGGACGCCTGCACAGCGTCGCCGAAGACGTTCGCGCGGATATTCGCGCCGGCCGCCTTCAGGATCTGCCGTGATCGGCAAGACGCATTCGCGGTTCTGGAAATATTTTGATGCGCTTCCGATTGCGATCCAGAAGCTAGCGCGAGAGAAATACGCGCTCTGGAAGCGAGACCCTCATCATCCTTCGCTGCGATTCGAGGAGCGGCGTAACAGGATCTGTGTCGTGCGGATTGGAGACCACTACCGCCGTAGGTGTGCGCGACGGTGACGTAATCGCGTGGTTTTGGATCGGCACACACGAACAGTACAACCGGTTCCGGTTTTAATCTTAAGCTGCCGCGGCGCCAATCGTGCGATGCGCCCTGCGATCGCGGAGTCTTCAGGTCCGCTTCTGTCTGCCGCGTATCTGCCTGCCACGCCGAAGCCATGCGAAGGCGGGAGCTTTCAGTTTTAGCGGAGCGTTTTGTGAACGCTTCAGATTCGACTGAAGCGTCCCGTGTCCACGAAGAGATAGTGCGCAGTTTCTACGGCGGGAAATTGAATGCCTAGCTCCGCCTGCGCAATCTGCCGCCCGCGCTCCTCGATCCTCGCGATGACTGGAACAGTAATGCCGAGATTCACAGACTGACTCCTTCTGCCTTCCTCGCTCGGAGGCAGAGTGGTGCGCCAAAAGGAAGGACGGAACTTGGAATCCATTTTTCATGTGGAATGGCGGCCTGTAGTGTGGACCTTCGCCGTTGATATGGGGAGGTTCCGCTCATTAGTTCTTCAACTCGCCAAAGAAGCGAGAGGAAACGCCGTTTGGGACGCCATTAAGATTGGGACCGCGGGCGTCATCGCTTTTGCATATTGGCTAGTTGCTAAGGTCGCCGGTTGGCCGCGAGAGTACTGGATACAAGGACTCATTTTCATCGGCTCACTTGGCTGCCTAGTGTTTGCATTTTCCAAGCGGAATCGGGTCGTCCAAGTTGTGCCCTCCAAGGAGCCGCCGTTTGACCTGAACAATGCGTTCGCAATCGAAGCACTAGTAGTCTCCGACCTGCAAAATCGGACTGAGCGCGGATTCGACAAAGAGGGCAAGCCTGCGTGGTCCCTCGATTGTGAAGTCAGCATTCGCAACCTTCATCCCATACAAGGCATTAGTGATGTGACCCTCAGGGTTCTCAGCGTCTCACCTTCGATGATGGCATTACCTTCGCATGAGGCGAGGACGCAAGATACAACATTACGAAGAGTGCATTTCTCTTTTACCGACATCCCTCTTGGAAAGCCCCTTTTAGGAGACCAGACCGGGCACGTTCGCATCTTCGGGGCCGCGCGCCGGATTCTGTTTTCCGAAAGCAAAACGGCAGTGGGTGTAAAATTCTATGGCAAATGGCCCGAAGGCCTCAAGACGGAGTTTACTCCAGAAGCTCAACATCTGCTAACCGTAGAGGTGACCGCAAGCGGGGTAAAAAAACAGGAGGCTCATTTTCACCTCGGTTTTTCGGCAGAGCTAAAGGACCCCGTATTGACCGTTATTAAACTCCAGAACATTGCGGATTTCGCTATCAGAAAGCGTCAATCGATATATGAAACCGTCGCTGCGAAACTAGCAAACACTCCAGCGGTTCAATTCGCTGGTCTGAAGTGTCTACAGGATGCTCGTGCGGATACTCTTGAGCAAAATGATGAGCTACTGTGGGTTTGCGATAATCTTGTGCGAGACGGCTACGAACATCCTTTCCACTACATGGACGTTGTTCCTCAGAAAGGCTGGCTTACGTTTCTAAGGGAAGCCAGAAAGAGTGGAATTGATTTTGAAGACGATATGGCCACCCTCCAATGGGTCATGGAAACCCACCCTTAGCGTTCGCGTCGAAGGTTGCGCGGGCAGATACGGTGCGGGCACCGTCTCGGCTGTTCCGGCCGCAAATAGGGAACCGATTTATGAGAAATATTTTTTTGGCCGTCACGGCGATCGCGCTCACTTCAATTCCTTGTAACGGCAAACCGCCGGCGCCCGCTCGCGAGCAGAAGGCCGCGGCGAAGCCGGTCACGGCGGAGAACTACCTCGACCAATTTGTCGACCGCTCGGTCTCGCCGCGCGAGGACTTCTTCCATTTCGCCGTCGGCAAATGGCTCAAGGCGCATCCGATTCCTCCGTCGGAAAAATCGTGGGGAGTTTCCCACGTTGTCCAGGAGGAGACTTACAATCGCCTGGTCACCTTGAATAAAACGGCGGCGGCCGACACGGCGGCGCCGGCCGGTTCGAACCAGCAGAAGATCGGCGATTTTTGGTCGGCTGGGATGGACGAGGCGGGGAACGCGCGGCAGGGATTCGCTCCGCTCGCGAAGGAGTTCGAACGGATCGCGGCGATCAAAGACCAGCGCGGCCTGCTCGAGACAATCGCGCACCTCCAGTACATCGGGGTCTACGCGATGTTCTCGCCCCACTACGGGCAGGACGAAAAGAATAGCGACAGGTACGCGCTCCATCTTTACCAGGGCGGGCTCGGGTTGCCGGATCGCGATTATTATTTCGATGCGGACAGCCGGGCGACCATGCTTCGCAAGGAGTATGTGAAACACGTCGAGCGCATGTTCGGCCTCCTGGGCGATGATGCCGCGCATGCGGCAGCGAATGCGGCCACCGTTATGCGCCTGGAAACGGAGCTGGCCGGCGCTTCCCGCAAGCTCGAAGACCTGCGCGATCCGCAGAAGAATTACAACGCGATGTCGCTCGATGAAGTGACCGCGGTCACGCCCTCCATTCATTGGCGCGAATTTCTTGAAGTCGGCCACATCACCGGCATCGATGGCGTCATCGTGGGCCAGCCGGAATTTTTCCGCCAGGTGGAAGCGTCGCTACACAGCCAGCCGCTCGAAGCCTGGAAGACTTACTTGCGCTGGATGGTCGCTCATACTTTCGCCGACAAGGCGGGCGGCCGTCTTGACGCCGAGGACTTCAGGTTCTTCGGCACCATCCTCAACGGAACGCCGAAGCAGCGCGAGCGTTTCAAGCGCGTGCTCGATGCCGAGGAAGAATGCCTGGGTGACGCGCTGGGGCAACTTTACGTTCAACAGTACTTCACGCCGGCGACAAAGGAGCGTTATGCCAAGCTCACCGACGAGGTCTTCGCCACCATGGGCGAGCACATCCACGCGCTCGATTGGATGAGCGAAGCGACGAAAGAGAGAGCGGCGCGCAAGCTGGGCGCGGTCGTGAAGAAGGTGGGCTACGCCGATCATTGGCGCGACTACTCGACCTATTCGATCGATCGCACTTCCTATTTGATGAATTGCGTCCGGGGCATCATCTGGCAGACCGAGTACGCCATCGCCAAGCTCCACAAGCGGGTCGATCGCACCGAGTGGGAAATAACTCCGCAGACCTATAACGCCTACTATAACCCATCCAACAACGAGATCGTCCTTCCTGCGGCCATCTTCATTTTGCCCGGCATCGACGATTCCGAGATCGACGACGCCATCATCTACGGTTATGCCGCCGGCACCACCATCGGCCACGAGCTGACCCACGGCTTCGACGACCAGGGCCGCCAGTTCGACGAGCGCGGCAATCTCCAGGATTGGTGGACCAAGGAAGATGCCGCGGAATTCATGAAGCGCGCCCAGGGCATCGTGAAGCAGTTCAACGACTACGTCGCCGTCGGCACGACGCACGTGAACGGGAGCGCCACGCAGGGTGAAAACATTGCGGACCTGGGCGGCATCACCATCGCCTGGGACGCGTTCAAGAAGACCGAGCAATACAAGAGCGGCAAAACGATCGGCGGTTTCACTCCCGCGCAACGTTACTTCATCGGCTGGGCTCTCGGTTGGATGAACCAGATTCGGCCGGAGAATCTCGCGGTCCGCGTGAAGACCGACGTTCACGCGCCGAGCTTCCTCCGCGTCACCGGGCCGGTCACGAACATGGTGCCGTTCTACGAAGCGTTTGGCGTCAAGCCCGGCGACAAGATGTACCGCGACGACGCGGCGCGGATCAGGATTTGGTAGGGCGGAGCTCGCCTGGCGGGAACCGCTAATTCCCAACCCTCAGCGAGAAGCCCATTGAGTTGGCCGATTGCGATCGCTCCTGCAAGAAGATCACGGCTTAGGCCGCGCAGGTAGCTACGGGAATCTTCAGGCGCGGTATCAATCGCCCTCAAATATGCTTGCCAGCTCGATCAATCTTGCGTTGAACTGGGAAGTCTTCGGCACGGGTTTCCCCTAATGGATCTACCAAGCACCGTCCAGATCGCCCTTTTGGTGTGGGTCATTATCGGCGTGGCGGGAGTCGCTCGCGCGGCTTTCCTCGCTTTTAACAAACCCGCCACGGACCTCGACGAGCGGCTGGTTGCCTTGATTATGAGTTTGGGCCTCGGAGGCAGCGGCTTGATCACCCTGGCCTTTGCGGTAGCCGACTGGCCTCTTTTGGCGTCATACGGGTGGCGGTTGACGGCGCTTATGTGTGTCGTCATAGGGTCGAGGATCTCGTTGCGCTTTTTTATCGGAACGGGCAGCGAGTCGAAGACCCCTGCTGTGTCAGGCGGTCCCGGGGGAAATGAGGCGCCCCCCCCGGCATCCCCGCCACCGCATAATTACCGTCCACGTTGGGCGGCTGGAATCGGAACGGTGATTTCGGCAATGATGCTAGGTCTTTCATTCCGGTCGGGTACGCTTTGGCTTGGTCGCACTGCGCATGTCTCCGGAGCGCCCGCGAGAGATAATTCCACGTTCCTTTTGGTCTCGGTATGGTGGATCGCGGCCCTCCTAGGCTTAGCATTCGGCACCGTCTATTTCCTGCGGTTGTTTGTGCGCAGTCTGGAAGAAGGAGGCGCGCCACAAATCGAAACCCACTGGGGCGGGATCGGCGGGGCGTTGGGCGGCTGGCGAATGTCACGATCGCTCGGTTATCTGCTCGTATCGATTCTGCTCGCGATCTTATGCGGCATTCTCTTTCTGCAATGGGCGGCGTTTGCGCGGGAGACGGAAAACGCCAGTTTAATTCCAACGCAAATACCGGCTCCAACCCCGACGCCAACTCCCACTCCAAGCCCGGTCCCGAAATCCGCGAGTGCCGCGATATCGCAGCGACGGTGCGCGCAAGAATGGTGCCCCGGAAGGGCAGACAATAGCGACCGGTGGCGCGCCTGATGTCGGCGCCAGAATGTAACGGACTACAATGCCCATCCAGATTTCGGATTTCCCAGATCCGCTCACCCCCGCCGCAAAGGAATCTTCCGCGGAGCGGGTGCTCATCGAGTCGGTTGAGTATCGTCAGCTGGTTCACGAGCTTAGGAGTTATTGCAACGCCGAGATTTCGGGACGCTCATTCTTGATTGCGGGGCACCGAGGCTCAGGAAAAACCACACTCACCTTGAGCGCTTTTGAGAAAGTCTGGCGTCAGGCCAAAGAGGGCAGATTGAGGATGCGACCGCTTCTGGTGCAGTTGCTCGGGCCGTCGCTCCTGCCCGAATTCGATGAAAGGGATGTGGCCGAACCGACAAGAGGCGCCGCCGACGCGCAGAAAACCTTGACCGAATTCGAAAATGTCCTCGTGCAATTCACGCTCGCTTTGCACCGGGCGGTCGTGAACGAACTCTCAGAGGCGTACGGCGAGAGAATGAAGGATTTGGCGGGGGAGGCTAAGAGGGGTGGTCGCTTCGCGGTTGAACAAACGAATGCATTTCTGGAGGCACCGGGCCAACTAGCCCTCGAGCTTGACGAGTATCCCGGTAAGGCGCGCCTGCGAGAATTTTGGCAGCGCGCGCGGGCTTTGCCGCAAGGTTTGCTGCGGCTTCCACCTCGCCCCAGTGAAAAGCCGGAAGTAAGCAATCAGGGTATCAACGAGCTGGTGGCACTTTGCTCGGTGAGCGAAGCTTATCGCCGCATTTCGGGGACCATTCAGGCGAGCAATAAGGATGAAGCGGCCGCGAAAGATGCATCCGCCAGAACCAGAGAAACGGAACTGAAAGGGAAAGAGCTTTTCGGGCCCGTCATCACATTGCTGACCGGCGGTATCGTAGCGAGTGGTGTGGCGGCGATCAGTCCCGGGCGATGGGCCCTGGCTGCGATCGCTGGTCTTTTGACGGTTCTTTCCTCCGCCGTCGTCGCCAAATATTCGATCACTCGCTCGCAGGAGCGCTCATCGTCGCGCGAGGAATTGTTTCTGCCCAATCTTTCCGTTGCTACTCTTGATCGCGTCCTGCCGGTTTTATTGGATCGGGTTCGTGATGCTGGCCTCGCGCCGATCTTCATCATCGATGAGCTCGATAAGGTGGAAGACCTTTCCGAACGAATTCCGAAGATGGTAAAACGTCTGAAGAAGCTCGTTGCCGAAAAGGCTTTTTTCTGTTTCCTGACCGACCGGCGCTATTTCGAAGAAATGTCTTCGCGCAATGCCGAGAAGCCGCATTCGGTGGAATCGACCTATTTCTCCAATCAGGCTTTCATTACTTTCCGGCACACCGATTTCCATTGGTTCCTCGGCGAGTTGTTGAAACAAATATCCGAACCTAGTTCCCCGCCGCGGCCCTCACCAGCGGGTGCGTCACCCAGCGTCGGATTGGACGAGGAAATGGTCGATCACGCGCTCTTGCCTTTTATCGTGCTCCACGTCGCGCAGATGCATCCAATCGATTTGCGAAGGGTCGTTTCGAGTTATCGAGGAGAGAACAAAACGGTTTCGTTAACTCCCGGCCAGCTGCGCAGCAATCTCAACCGGTTGCGAGTCATGGTGCAGGTCGCCATCGAGTGCCTACTCGAATCGACCGAAATGGAACTCGAGCTTGAACGCGACCCTACCTTCCGGCGTCTGGCCCACGACGCGCTCTATTTCATTTCACGTGAATGGCAACAGGGGGCGGGGGAATTGCGTCTAGATGACGAGGGACGGAAAAAGTTTGAAGATTATTTGGGTAAGCGAATGATGACGGAACAAGCTGGGGCAGCTTTGGGAACCGAACCAGTTCCCATGCACTCCGGCACGAATGATCGCGCGAAGCGGCAGCAAGAGAGGGAGGTTAAATCCCTATTCACAGAGGATGAAGCGGATTTTCTCTGGAAGAAAGTCCGAGAGTTGGCCAATCTACTCGCGCAGCCGCCGCTGGAAATTCACAACGAAGCGGTGGCAAGGAACGCGCGAAGCGATCGCTGGCCCAGTGGGCGTTTCCCCAGTCCAGTTCTCGACGCCATTATTAGCATGCCGGCGTGTCTTTTGGTGCGCGCAGGCGAAGCCGAAGTTTTCCATTTCCGTTATTCTCGCGCCGGCCGTGTCCCTGAGTTAAGGGAGGATCGAACAACGGCGGAAGGGCGAGTGCCATTCACCGACTCGCGCTCAAGTCTTAAGCCGAAGTCTGATGAAGCGCCGCTCAGACGCAAAATAGGCTTGATCAAGAAGTTCAATTCGGTGCTAGGAGAGACAACCGAGAATTCGATTAATTTTGGAACGCTGGGGGCAAGCTTTGGTGTGATACGGACAAGTCCTGCGTGGCCGTCGGTCGAAGCAGCGCTTGCCCGACTCGAAGGACCCTCCAAAGATTATTCGGAAAAGGACGAGGACGTTTCCAATGTCGATCAATTTGCCGAGCTCCTGAAGAGTAGCGCGAGCACCATCGCCCTCGCGTTTTTCTGTGGGTGGGTCGTGGGTTCGGCCGGGACGGACGAGGAAACGAAAGGACGGGAGGTTGCCGGCCTTCAAACTCTCTCCCTCGCGCTTGGCTGGAAGAAAGTGGGTGAAGAAAAAGTTAAAAGGCAGGTTCAGGAATTTGCCGATGGCCTCTTCAAGCGATTGCGGATCAGCAAGAAGCCGGAAGAACCAAATGTAAATAGTGTTTCGGGAATCGAACGTTGGAAGGATTATCTGGCAGTACTCAAACGGCGGGCTAAGCCCTTTCTGAAGGAGGCGCTCCAAGTCTCTTCGAGCACAACGGCAAAGGCGTGGGAATTTTGGCGTGCCCGGATCCAACAGCCTGATCTGCCCGCCAATTTTGAGGCAGTAATATGCGCGGCCACAGGAGTGGGCCCTTCTCAGGTTTTGCATTTCCCTCCCGAGGAAATGTCAGCGAGGGCTTGGAGCAATGCTTTTTATGAAGTTGGCTTTCGGACTACAAGGCCTCTGGCTTCGTCCGGTCCAGTGGGGGAGTCTCGTGCTGGATGGCTCACGGTCGCTGCTTTGAGGCAGCTTGGATTCGTCGTAGATCCTCATGCGTTGTTCGCGATGCGGCTGCTCAATGCTACAGAGGCCATGGTCTCGTCGGCTGAAGGGTTCGAAGCTTCAGCAATGAGAAGCGAACAGCAGCCCAACGCCGTTATCATCACTAAGGAAGGAAGCGAATTAGAAAAATGGAAGCGGCCAAACGAGCGTGCAGTGCTTGTTTTGCAGAGGCCGGAGCTTGACCCGCTCACGACGTGGGAATATCGAGACCGCCTCTTTCACTTGATGCGACTGGAGTGGGTAGTGTTCGACTGGTCTTCGTGGCCTGAGGTAATATCGAATTCTAGTCCGCGCATTGACACCCTGCCCTTCGTCACTCCTGGAGAATTGGAGTGGGCGCAAAACGTTATCCGCTTCTTTTCAGCGGCGGCCTCCTTTCGTATTCCCGCCATCGTCCCGCGCGACTGGACAGGAGAATTACCCGGCCGTTTTTTCGCTATAGCGGCGCCTAACTCTTTCGACGAGTTGTTTACGATCATCGCGCGAGAAAGAACCCGCAGCCCTTTGCCGCCCTAGGTAGGAAAGACGGCGAAACTCGCATTAGGCGAGCACCAGCTTGATTCTATTGCTAGAGTGCGGACTTCCTATGCCGAAATATCTTGTCGTCAGCACCAGCGGTAATCCCGAGAGCAACAGTCGGACGATGGCGCGTGCCGCCTTCGCGAGTCTGGAAAAGGCTAAGGTAGATTGCACCTGGATTGATCTGCGCGATTTCGATCTTCCGCTCTGCGATGCGGATAAGTGCTATGCGTTGCCCGGCACAGGAAAGCTCAACGCCGCCATCGCCGCGGCCGACGCGATTCTGGTGGCGACACCGGTTTATAACTATGACGTGAGCGCGACGGCGAAGAACATGGTCGAGCTGACGGGCAGCTCTTGGGAAAATAAGATCGTCGGATTTCTCTGCGCGGCTGGAGGCATGAGCAGCTACATGTCGGTCATGGCCTTTGCGAACAGCCTGATGCTCGATTTTCGATGCGTGATCATTCCGCGTTTCGTTTACGCCACGGGCCGGGACTTCGATGACGACAAGTTGAGGGACGAAAAAATGGCGCAGCGGATCGATGAGCTCGCGGCTGAACTGATTCGTTTCGGGCAAGCGCTCCGCGGCTGATCGCTTAGATTACCGGCGAGAAAGCGGGGAGGCGTCGGCGCAATTATTGCTCCCGTAGGAAGCCGCTTCTCCGAGCGCTTCTGCGAAATCATCATGGAGAAAACCACGCTATGTATCGGTCCGCTCTGGCGCGTTGCCTTTGTCTTCGCGCTCTGCCTCTTCGCTGGGCCTGCCACGCGGGCCGAGCGGATAAACCAGGAAGGGCGGATCCTCGGCTCAGCGCCGGTCGTGACCACGCCGACATTGTTCAACACGCCGGCGGCGGACGGAATCGTTTCGGCGATGCAGATCATGCCGCGCGATAGCGCGTGGAACGAGGACATCTCACGGCGTCCGCTGCTCGCGAATTCGAGCGCGATGATGGCGCAGGTCACAAGCGATCTCGCATCAAACCGGCGGACGCTGCGTCCGTTCTACGAGATGAATTACGTGCTCGTGCCGGACAATCAGCCGCGGGTCACGATCCCGTTTTTCAATTACCCCGACGAATCGGATCTGGATGGCGGCACCTTCCCGAACGGCAGCTATCCCATCCCGCCGAACTTGCCGATCGAGACCTGGCCGCGGGGCACAGGGAATCTCACGCTCCAGCAATGGCAGCAGGATGTGAACAATACCGGTGGCGATCGTCACGCCATCATGGTCGCGCCAGGCGCAGGCGTCATTTGGGAAACGTGGCTGACCCGGTTGGTGCAAAGTGGCTGGCAGGCTTCCAATGGCGCGAAGTTCGATCTCAAGACGAACGCGCTGCGCCCCGCGGGCTGGACCTCCGGCGACGCGGCCGGCCTGCCAATGTTTCCGGCGCTGGTGCGTTATGACGAGTGCGAACGCGGAATGGTGGAGCACGCGTTGCGGCTCGTCGTGGCGAAAACCCGGCGCGAATACATTTATCCGGCGCGGCATTACGCATCGTCGATCGCCGCGACTTCGGTGAACTATCCCGCGATGGGTCAGCGCATGCGGCTCAAGGCGAGCTTCGTCATTCCCTCGAGCTGGACGATCGAAGAAAAAGCGGTGCTGCTCGCGTTTAAGAAATATGGCGCCATCGTCGCCGACAACGGCGGTTTTTTCTCGATCTCGGTTTGTCCGGACGATCGCTTCAAAGCGAACGCGTTCGATCATCTCTCGACCATCACGCTGGATAACTTCGAGGTGATCGAAACGACCGGGCCGAACGAGGGGCCGCGCTCTCCGGGCGCTCCGACAGTGGATGCGGGGCCGGATCAACTCATCGAGGTGCCGATGAACGCCGCCCTGAATGGAGCGGTGACTGCGCCGCTCGGAAACGTCACGATTCAGTGGCGGCTTTATGCGGGACCGGCCGCGGTTACCTTTGCCAACGCGAATCAGGCCAGCACCACGGCCAGCTTTGGCGCGCCGGGCACCTACACCCTGATGCTCAGTGCAGATGATGGCGTGCATGCCATCGCCTACGACGCGGTCGTTGTGCGCGTCACGGGCCGCGCGAGCATGGGAAATATTTCGACCCGAGTCGATGTGAGGAACGGGGAAGGCGTTTCCATCGGCGGCTTCATTATCGCCGGCAGCGCGAGCAAGCAGGTGATCGTCCGCGCGTTGGGACCATCGCTGGCGGGCGCGGGCATTCAGGGTTGGCTGCCCGATCCGAAACTCGAGCTGCGCGATTCCAGCGGAACACTTCTTCAAGCCAACGACAATTGGAAGGAGACGCAGGAGCAAGCCATTCGTGATACTACCGTCCCACCGCCTAACGACTCGGAATCTGCCCTTGTCACCTCCCTGCCACCCGGGGCCTACACCGCAGTCGTGAGCGGCGCGAA
The DNA here is from genome assembly GCA_041167585.1 of Verrucomicrobiota bacterium. GTDB lineage: Bacteria > Verrucomicrobiota > Verrucomicrobiia > Chthoniobacterales > UBA10450 > AV80. Next base: position 32,003 of record JBEEHV010000017.1, on the reverse strand, counting down.
TAATGGGAGCGGCATCGGTCTGGTCGAAGTCTACGACTTGCAGCGCGGGCCAGTTTCGAAGCTGGCAAACATCAGCACACGTGGATGGGTGGGGACTGGCGACGAGGCGATGATTGGCGGTTTGATTCTCCTGGGGCCCGATCCCGCTCGAATTCTTTTTCGCGCGATAGGACCTTCGCTGACTAACGTAGGAATTCAGCAACCTCTCGCCGATCCGCAGATGGAACTGTTCGATGCACAGGGAATGAAGATCGCGTCGAATAACAACTGGAAGGAATCGCAGTCGACGGTAATCCAGGACACCGGCGCCGCTCCCGGCAGTGACGCTGAGTCAGCCATTCTCATCGATCTGAACCCCGGCAACTACACCGCCGTAGTGAGCGGCGTTGCGGGCGGGACCGGCGTGGCGTTGATCGAAGCGTTCCATCTTCAATAGCCGCACGATAGGGGCTCGCTCTTCGCCGCCATTTCTCTAAAGCGTGTCATGCACTTTGGCGCGTTTCAGTTGCGAGCGGCGATGGTAGGGACGCCGCGCTGCGGTGTCCGATGCGTGGGAGTGGCCTTGGACCTTCGGCTCCTACGCACTCAGCCACGATTCTCGGACAGCCCAGCGCGCTGTCCCTACCGCGTTTTCGCGCGAAATAGCCAAAGTGCCTGACACGCTCTAATCTCCCGCGCATGGAGAAGTCGAAGGCGCGAGTGTGGAAGAAGGTCGCCCTGTTCTACGGACTCACGATGCTGTTCAGCGGAGTGTTCGATGCGTTCGTGCTGCACGCCGGAAAAATGGACGCGGGCAATCTGCTCTATGTCACGGGATCGATGTGGAGTCCGGCGCTGGCGGCCTTCCTGACCAAGGCGATTTTTCGGGAAAGCATCGCGAGCTGCCGTGGAAGTGGGGTGCCGCAAAATATGCCTGGCTCGGATACCTCATTCCGATCGCTTACTCATTGCCGGTTTATCTGGTGGTCTGGTGCAGCGGGCTCGGAGGGTTCGCCGATGCCGCTTTCTTCCAACAGATCGCCGGCCAATTTGGCTGGTCGAACTTCCCGCCGGGACTGACGCTTACTCTTTTCGTTTTGTTCACGGGCACGCTCGGTCTCGTGGGCAAGACCTCGCGCGCGTTAGGTGAGGAGATAGGCTGGCGCGGTTTTCTGGTGCCCGAATTGGCGAAGGTAGTAAGCTTTCCGGCCGTCGGCCTGATCAGTGGCCTGATGTGGGCCGCCTACCATTTCCCGGTGCTACTCTTTGCGGACTACAACGCCGGGACGCCGGCCTGGTTCGGCCTGACCTGTTTCACCCTGATGGTGGTGGCAGACAGTTTCCTTCTCGCGTGGCTGACGTTGCGTTCGGGGAGCCTGTGGCCCGCGGCCATTCTCCACGGCAGCCACAATCTCTTTATCCAATCGATCCTGACGCCGCTGACGAAAGATACGGGCCGGACCAACTACATCATCGATGAGTTCGGCATCGGCCTGGTAATTACGGTGACGATTGCGGCGGTCGTCGTCTGGCGGAACCGCGGGACCGCGCCCGCTATTTCCCCAGTAGAATCAGAACGCCTGCGATGACCGCCAGGATCGGCAGCAGGATGGAGGCGGCGCCAAGGCTGATGGTGAAGATGCCCATGATGCCGACGAGGATGAGATAAATCGCGAGGACAAGCATGCCCATGTTTTTTGTAACCATGGCGCGATCCTGAACTGATCGTGTTTTTTGTCACGCGCAAAGATGTTCGCGACATTGTGCGCCGGGCGGAAGAAAGGATAATCAGATCATGAACATCTGGATCGGCACCTCGGGCTTTCAGTACGCGGAATGGAAAGGAACCTTCTACCCGGAAGACTTATCGACCGCGAAGATGTTGCCCTACTATGCGGAGCGACTCTCCACGACCGAAGTCAACTACACTTTTCGGAGGATCCCAAGCGCCAAAACCATTCAAGGCTGGTGGGATCTCACGCCGCCACGTTTCAAGTTCAGCCTGAAAGCACCGCAACGCGTGACGCATTTCGCGAAGCTCCAGAATTGCGGCGATACCCTGCGTTACTTTTATCAGGTCATCTCGGACCTGGAGAAGAAGCTCGGCGTCGTGTTATTCCAGTTGCCGCCTGCGTTCAAGAAAGACGCCGCAATCCTGGGGGCCTTTCTCGAAGATTTTCCGCCGGGGATGAGGGCAGCCTTTGAATTCCGCCACGACTCCTGGTTCGACGACGAAGTTTACGCGCTGCTCAAAAACAAAAACGTCGCGCTCTGTCTGGCCGACAGTGAAAAGCTAACCACACCGCTCGTGGTTACCGCCGATTACGGTTACCTGCGGTTAAGACGGGAAGATTACCAGGCCGCGGATATCACTCGATGGGCGGACACGATCAAGGCCCAGAAAAACCAATGGGCGGATGCCTTCATCTACTTCAAGCATGAGGAAAGCGGCATGGGCCCGAAGCTCGCGACCCAACTTCTACGGATCCTGGGAGAGTCAGTCTCCTAAGCCGCGCGCTGCCGCTTTTGTTTGACCAGCGTGGAAGTGGAACGGCTGGCGGGCCGGCTGCCGTTTCGTTTCGGCGGCTTGAGGGATTGGTTTCGATTCAAGCTCTCCTGAAGCACCTTCACCAGGTCGACCACGTTCGTAGCGCGAACGACTGGTGCGGGTTTGCCCGCGACCTCTTTGTGTTGCGCCTTCTGCTCGATCATTTCCATAACCGCGGTTCGGTATTCGTCCCGGTATTTTTCCGGCTCCCACGCCACGGACATGCTCTCAATGAGAGACTGCGCCATCTTCAGTTCCTTCTCGGTGATCGCGCTGGTCGGCCCGGTCTTTAACTCCTCCGGACTCAGGATTTCGGACGCGAAATGCATCAGCTCGAGAATGAGAAACAATCCATCGGGTTTCACGGAAGCGAGGTGCTCGCGGTTGCTGATCACTACCTTTGCGATTCCGATCTTGCCCGTGCCGGCCAGCGCCTTGTGCAGGAGTGAGTAAGCCTTCTCGCCACCTTTTTGCGGCTCCAGGAAATAGGGCTTGTAGAAGAACTTCGGATCGACCTGACCCAGGTCAACGAAGTCGGTGATATCGATGGAATGGGTGGACTCGATCTTTACTTTCGCGAAGTCTTCTTCCTTCAGCACGACGTACTGACCGCGCTCGTACTCGAAGCCTTTCACGATTTGGTCGGCGGATACTTCTTTCGAGTCGGCTTCGGCTACCTTCTTGTATTTGATCGGGCTAAGGTCGGTAGCCCGAAGCTGCCGGAAGCTAAGCTTCTCTTCGCGGGTAGCCGGGTAAACGGCAATGGGGATGTAAACCAGACCGAAGCTGATACTACCTTTCCAGATCGCACGCATAGTAGGCGATCTTATTCACAAGGGCCGCCTTATGTCAAACTAACTCAACGAATTGGAATTAGTGGGTCGCGCCCAAATGCGACCGCTGAAGACCTCCGCGGCGCGAGGGAAAATTTATGTCTTGCAGTCGCGGCAGCAAATCTTCGAAGCTCGCCGCGACTATGAACGGAAATCCACCGCCGGAGCAGTCCCCCAAGCCAGCTCAATCGATGCCCGCGGGTCAAGGACCCCAAAGCGCACAGGGAGCGCCGCCTCCTTCCGGTGCAGGCAAACCTCCTCCCTCTGGCGCGGGCAAGCCACCTTCGGGCGGCGGGATGCCGCCAGGAGCCAACGCTCAGGATACAAAACTAGGCGATGTGCGTTGGGGCGCGATCTTTGGCATGGGCTGGAAGCTGGCGTCGGTCGCGAAATCTCTCGTGATCCTGTATTGCGTGATGTCGTTTGTGCAAAGCGGGATGAACCTGGCTACCTCGCAGCTGCTCGGAACGATTACGCAGGAACTCACTGGCGGCAGCCGTTCGGCGAAATCAGCCAAACGGACGGATGCGCCTCAGCAAACGGAAGCACCCACGCAAACAGAAACGCCGGCCAATAACTCGGACGTTAAGAGCAAGACGCCTCCTGCTCCGCGGGAACCGCTCAGCAAGAAGCGGTTAGTTTTGTTCAGCGTGCTCTGGGCTGTTTGCGCGCTCGGTGTGCTGGGACTTGGCATTCCTTCCCGTACCATCTCGACCAAGCTCGACCTGACGCTTTCTAATAACCTTCGCGCCCGGCTCTTTGAACGGCTATTGCGACAGTCGCCCGAGTTCTACCACACGCACGATCCCGGAGAGCTCAACGCTGTTGCGAATCAGTTTACGATCGAAGCAGCGATGACGATGCGGCAGATCGCAGTCGACATGTTGATTCAGATGCTCGTGCTCGGCGGCACGGTCGCGTTGCTCATCTACAATTTCGACATGGACGGCTACAAGCCGGTGATCATGGGTGTCACCATCCCGCCTGCCTTGATCCCGATCGCCATCGTCCTGTTCGCTTTCATTTCGCCTTACATCACCGGAAAGCTTTCGCACCGCGTGCGTGACGTCTCCAGCGACATGCAGGAGAAGATGCTCGCGCTCAACAGTCTCGTGACCGGCGCCATGCAATCGCCGGAAGAAATTCAGACGATGGAAGCGGAGCCGATTTTCGCCAAGAAGCACGAGTCACAGCTTAATGCATTGCTCCGCGCGCGCTTGAAAACGACGCTGACGATGGAATCGCTCAATCTCGTGAATGGGTTGCCGAGCTGGTTCATCCAAGTGGTGATGGTAGGGTTCGGTGTCTTCCTCGCCTCCCGTTCCTCTGATCCCGGCGCGGCGGGCCACGTGGTGGCCATTATTCTTCTGACTCCGCAGTTGATGGCGCCGATCGGAGCGCTCTCGGCTTATATCGTGATGGCGGGTGGTGCCTGGCCACGCATCGAAACGGTAACCAAGATGCTCGAGTCGCGGGCCAGCCGGGAAGAACGTTCGGGCGACGTCCGGGTCACTTCGATCCCCCCCACGCTGGAGGCGAAGAACCTCACCTTCTCCTACAAACCGGGGTCGCGTCTGATTTACGACGACGTCTCCTTTGAGTTACCTCAGGGAAAAATCACCGGCTTCGTCGCGAAGACCGGGCAGGGCAAGACCACCTTCTTCAAGCTGGCGTTGCGCTTTTACGATCCGCAAAAAGGCCAGGTCCTGCTTGGTGGCAGGCCGGTGGAAGATTACGCGGCCGACAATTTGTACGACCACATCGCGATGATGTCTCAATTCCCGGCCTTCTTCTACGATACGCTCCGGGTGAACATGACGATGGCCAAGCCGGATGCGACCGACGAGGAAATCCGGAACATTTGCGAGGAGACAGGGATTTGGAAGATCCTGGAAGCGGGCTCGAAAGGCAATCCGCTGGACGCTGAGTTTGCCGCGGGCCGGCGTCTCTCGGGCGGTCAACGCAAGCTTCTGGCGCTGACCCGTTGTCTGTTGCGCAATCCCGCCGTCCTCTTCCTGGACGAGCCCACCGTGGGCATGGATAACCAGGAGAAGTTTGCCATCCTGGGAATGATTCGGCAGGCCGCGAAGGATCACACCGTGATGGTGGTCGACCACGACCTTCATTGGTTACTGCCGTTTTGCGATAACTTCATTGTCCTGAGCGAAGGAAAAATCGCGGAACAAGGGACAGGGGAGGAACTCCTGGCGAAGAAAGGTTTATTCCATGACCTCTACTACGCCTCCGATACCGGGGCCGCACCGGCCCATTCGCGCGCCGCAGCTACTGCCGCTGCGGCCCACGCTTGAATTTGAATGTCCCGCTTTCGGCGCGCCGAAGATAACTCGCAAAATTCGGCACCTAATCAGTCTAACAAGGAACAATGAACAACGGCGCGCAGGCGAAAGCTGGACGCCGATCGATAAAAATTTACTGCCTGATTGAGTGATCTGGCGGTGATACAACAACGAACAACACGAAAGGACACTATTATGGCTGACGAAAAATCAGGCAAGAAACCAGAGAACGAGGGTGGAGCAGGCGGAGAAAAGGGAGGCGACTCCAGCGAAGCTGGCGGCCGTTCCCGGCAGCTTCTCTACACGTGCTTCGCAGATGGCGTGGGCAACTACGTCTCGAGCAACTGGACCTGGTTCACGTGCTGGAAGTGCGGCGCGTTGAACTACATGTAAGCTGTCCGACAGTTCACAGGGAGCGCAGGATTTTTACATCCTGCGCTTTCTTTTTCTAGAAGGCTGATCGCGAGATGCAGCCTTCTGTTTTCTTGGCGACGTGGCTAGAGATATTGCGCAGCGCGCGTTTAAAGCTTGCCTCCGACCCGCTGGTTTACTAAACGAAGCAATGCTAAACCCTCGCCAGTTCATGCGTGCTCTTGCAGCACTTTCGGCCGGAGTCCTCTCCGGATTTGTTTCGCTCAGCGCTTTCGCAGGTCCTCCTGCGGGCGTGCTTGATAATACCAATGCAAACGTTCGTGCCGTTATGGCCGTGCAGCAGGAAGTCACCGCCGATTGGATGCGTCAGCCGGAAATCCTCGGCACCGCTGTTGGTGTCGATGGCTCCGGCAACACTTCGCTTCTCGTCTATGTCGACCAGGACGCGAAGAATGCGGGACAGGCCATTCGAAACCTGCCCAGTAATCTTCGCGGTGTGGCTGTGAACGTCGAACTCACGGACAAATTCCGCTCCATGGCCAGACCGGGCGGCGGTGGCGGCACCAGTCACACGGCGAAACAAACGCCTCCCATCCAACTCGGCACTTCAGGCGGCTGGGGCAAGGATTTGGCGAATGGTTATTGCTGCGGCGGCACGCTCGGCTCTCTGGTTTCGATCGGCGGCGTGCAGCACATTCTTAGTAACTATCACGTGTTTGAGGCGGATACCGTGTCCGGCGGAAACGGGACCGTGGCGACCACCGGCGATAACATCATTCAACCTGGACTCATCGACGTGAACTGCACCCTGGCCAACGCACAGACGGTGGCAACTCTGGTGAAGAGGAGCTCCCTGCCCGGCAGCAACGTCGATTGTTCCATCGCGAAAGTAGTCCCGGGAATGGTTGCGGCAGATGGTTCGATCCTTGAGATCGGACCGCTCTCGTCGCAGCCTGTGGCGGCTGCGATCAACCAGGCCGTGAAAAAAAGTGGCCGCACCACCGGGTTAACGCGCAGTTCGATTTCGGGTCTCAATGCGACCGTTAGTATTACCTATGAAAACGAGTGCGCCGGCGGCACTGCTTTCACCAAAACCTTCACCGGCCAGATTGTGATCGCGAACAAGGGAAGCCGGTTCCTGAACAGCGGCGATTCCGGTTCGCTCATGGTGGAAGACGTGGCCACCCGGCCGCGTGCCGTGGGCCTGCTCTTCGCTGGCAGCAGCTCGACCGCAATCGCGAATCCGATCGGCGACGTGTTGAGTTTTCTCGGCGCGACCATGGTCGGAAACTAACCCCGATAAATTTAGAAACCTCGAAGCACCCGTTCGTCTATGCGAACGGGTGCTTTCGTTTTCAGCCGTTAATGGCGAAGCTGCGTGATGCGGGAATATCAGTTCCGGTGGACGAACTTTGTGGTTTGCCTGGCGTTGTCCGTCCTGACCAGTTGCGAAAAAAATATGGCGCAAAATAATTCACCCGGCGAGAAACGGGACATCAACACCGTCTTGCGGGATCACGATAAGGAACTGCTCGCCATGCCCGGTGTAGTCGGAGTTTATGTCGCCCTGCTTGAGGACGGGAAAACCCCGTGCCTCAAAGTCATGCTCGTGCGAAAAACAACGGAGACCGAACGCGCCATCCCCAAAACGCTGGAAGGTCATCCTGTCGTTTGCGAAGTAACCGGAGAAATACGCCCGCTCGGAAATCCGTGAGCGCAGAGGCGCGCGTGTGGAAGCGTTCATGACAATGCTTGGCTATGAACCGACGTCGCGGCGTCCGATCGCTGACGGTTTTCGCCGGACGGCGCAAGGCGTGACCCGCTGGTGCGTCGGGCTCGGAGTTCATCCCGACACGATTTCCTACCTTTCGATCGTCGCGGCCGGATTGGCCGCGGTTTGCTTTTGGAAATCAGGCGCGCACCCGCTTCTCCTCTTATTCGCGCCTGGCTTTTGCTACCTGCGGCTTTGGTTCAACATGCTCGACGGCATGGTTGCGCTCGCGTCCGGCAAGGCGAGCTGGCGCGGTGAAATTCTCAACGACCTCCCCGACCGCGTTTCGGACGTTCTCATTTTCGTCGGCGTCGCGCACAGCGGCTGGATGAATCCGCTCTTGGGCTATTGGGCCGCCATCTTCGCGCTTTTGACGGCGTATGTCGGCATGTTCGGACAAGCCGTCGGTGTTCACCGGGAATTCAGTGGGCTCATGTCGAAACCGTGGCGCATGGTGGCGTTACACCTTGGCGCGTGGATCACGCTCGCTTGTCTTTGGTGGAACGCTGGCTCGATTCGATGCACGAGCTTAACCGTTCTCGACTGGACTTCGCTTCTTATCGTCGCTGGCTGTGTGCAAACGATGACCGTCCGTTTGCAAAAAATCATGGCCGCTTTGCGCGCCAAGTCGGCCACTCATTGATGTCGCCACAACACGCGCTGCACGATCCGATCTTTGCCGCCTACCTGCGCATCATCGTCGGCTCTTTGGCAGGGGGCGGGATTGTGCTCGGCCTTCTGCATTTGGGATTCAAGAAACCCCTTGGCTCGATCTGGAGCACCTATCGTTCATGGCTTGTGCTCGCGCCCGTTGGGCTGGCCGCTCTTTTCGCCGGACGCGTTCCCACCATCATCGGCATCACGCTGCTCGGAGTTTTTGGATTCAAGGAATTCGCGCGCGCGTCGGGCTTGTATCGGGATTGGTGGATGACCGGCGCCGCTTATCTCGGCATCGTCACTGTGGGAGCGGCGTCGCTCATGTGGCATCCGCGCGGCTTGGAACCCGGCCCCGGCTGGTACGGATTCTTTGTGGCGGTGCCGGTCTTTGCTATCGCGCTTATTCTGATCGTTCCGATCCTGCGCAACCGCGCGCGGGGCGAGTTGCAACGGATGTCGTTAGGCATTGTCGGATTTGTCTACATCGGCTGGATGTTTGGACACCTCGGCTTTCTCGCGAACGCGGTGAACGCCTACGGCTATCTCCTTTATGTTATCTTCGCGACCGAGGTGAACGATATCGCCGCTTTCACGTTCGGCCGGCTCTTCGGCCGTCATCCTTTGCGCAGCGAAATCAGCCCGAAGAAAACCTGGGAAGGCGCCCTGGGCGCTCTCGCCGTTTCCATGGTACTCCCGTGGCTCTTGCGCTTTTCGTTTCCGGAATTTGGGCCGTGGCAGCTAATCCTGACCGGCTTGATCGTCGGCATCGGTGGGCAACTCGGCGATCTCTCCGTCAGCGTGATCAAGCGTGACATCGGGACGAAGGATATGGGAGGTTTGATTCCGGGACACGGTGGCATCCTCGATCGGATCGATAGTCTGATTTACGTCGCGCCGCTTTTTATGCATATGGCCGGCTTCTATCACGAGCTCCGATGAAGAAATGGCAATACGAACCCGCGGCCGATCTCGATCGATCGCTGATCGAACGGCTGCGGAATTTTCCGCGGGAGCCGGACATGTTTGTCTACGGATTGCGCTCACTCGTGGCGCTGATCATCCGCGGACTTTTGCGTACCTATTGCCGGTTCGAAATTGTGGGAGAGGAGCATTTGCGGAGCAATCGTTCCTTCGTGCTCGTCGCGAATCATTCCAGTCATCTCGATACCGTCTGTCTGCTCGCGGGATTACCGCTGCGCCGATTGCATCGCGCGTTCCCAGCGGCGGCGGCGGATTATTTTTTCCGGAGCGTGCCGCGCACCTGGATCGCCACCGTGGTGGTAAACGCGTTGCCCTTCGCACGGCAAACTCACGTGCGCCACAGTCTGGCGATTTGCGGTGAGCTGCTGGCGAATGCGGGCAACGTCCTGATCATCTTTCCGGAAGGGACTCGGTCCACCACCGGCGAGCTTCAGGAATTCAAGGGCGGCATTGGCGCGCTCGTGGCCGGGCGGGACGTCCCTGTCCTGCCCTGTTATTTGGATGGCGCTTTTCGCGCCTGGCCCAAGGGCAGCCGCCTGCCCAGGCCGCGCAAGGTGCGGCTGATCATCGGTGCGCCGCGCAATTATGCCGCGGTGATGCCTGAAAAAAGTGCGAGCGCCGCCATCGCCGCGGAACTACACGATGCAGTAAAGCAGTTGGCGCGACAACATGCAGGCCGCTGAAGCAACCTTCGCGAGCTGGGACGGCGCGGAGCTCTTCTATCGCGCCTGGATCCCGCCTGAAGCCAGGGAGAAAGCGTTGCTGCTTTTTCATCGGGGTCACGAACATTCCGGCCGGTGGTCGGAGGTGGTCGAGATGCTGGATCTCCCGGACGTGGCGATTTTCGCATGGGACGCGCGAAGCCACGGTCGCTCCCCCGGAGAACGCGGGTCCGCGGAAAACTTCGGCGCAATGGTGAAAGATGTCGACGCCTTCGCGCGCCACATCGTGCAGCAGCACGGCTTTGCCCTCGAGAACATCATCGTGCTCGCGCACAGCGTCGGCGCCGTCTCCGTCGCCGCCTGGGTGCATGATTACGCCCCGCCGATTCGCGCCATGATTCTGGCCACTCCGGCGTTCCGCGTCCGGCTCTATGTCCCTCTCGCCATTCCATCGCTCCGGCTTAAACAAAAATTTCTCGGGCCCGGTTTCGTGAAGAGTTACGTGAAAGCCAAAATGCTCACGCACGATTCGGTGCAGGCCGCCGCCTACAAGGCGGACCCTCTGATCTTCCGCCAGATTGCGGTCAATGTTTTGATCGCGCTGCACGACGCCGGCACACGTTTGCTTGCGGACGCCGGCGCGATCAATGTGCCCACACTCATGCTCAGCGCTGGTCGCGACTGGGTGGTCAGCCTCGAAGCGCAACGGGAATTCTATAACGGCCTTTCGTCCTCCGTAAAACGGATGCACGTCTTCCCTTCCGCCTTTCACGCAATCTTCCACGAGACTCAACGAGCCCAGGTCGTGGAGCTTGCGCGTGATTTTATGCTGGAACAGTTCGCCGACAAACGGCCCGCGCCGTCCCTGCTCAATGCCGACAAATATGGCTACACTTGGGAGGAATATGAACGGCTCAAGCTCCGCGGCGGTCCGCAGTTCGCCGCCGTTCGGGCCGGGATGAAAACGGGCGGACGTCTGAGCAAGGGCATCGATCTCGGCTGGCGCAGCGGTTTCGATTCCGGGCTGACGCTCGACTACGTCTACGAAAACAAGCCGCAAGGTAAGACGCGACTCGGCCGTTTCATCGACCACGGCTACCTGAACAGCATCGGCTGGCGCGGCATCCGCCAGCGGAAAAAAAATCTCGAGACATTGCTGCGGAGCGTCATTCAAAAAACGCACGCGGAAGGCCGGCCGGTGCACATCGTCGATATCGCGGCGGGTGGGGGACGCTACCTCCTCGAGACCATGCGAGCCCTGCCGGAAATTCCGATGACGGCGCTGTTGCGCGATTACAAACCGGAGAACGTTGAAGCAGCCACTCGTCTCGCTCGAGGGTTCGGGCTGACGAATGTGACCGCCGCTTCGGGTGACGCTTTCGATCGTTCCTCCCTCGCTTCGCTCCGGCCGCGCCCGACCCTTGGCATTGTATCGGGTTTGTTCGAATTGTTTCCGGCGAATGAACCGGTGCTCACTTCGCTGCGCGGATTGGCCGACGCGATCGAACCAGGCGGTTATCTCGTTTATACGAACCAGCCCTGGCACCCGCAGGTTGAATTCATCGCGCGCGTGCTTCGCAATCGCGAAGGCAAACCATGGATCATGCGGCGCAGGACAACCGCGGAGATGGACGAGTTGGTGCGCACCGCGGGATTCGAAAAAGTCGCCATGGAAGTGGACGAGTGGGGAATTTTCACCGTCTCCGTAGCGCGGCGCGTCGATGAGTAGGGTGGATCGCGCTCGATCCACCTGGCGCGCGTTGGGCGTATCAGCGAGTCTCTCAGTCCTCTTCCTCATCGTTTACGGCTGGTGCAATTGGATCAGCTCGCAGCGCCACGACGTCGGGACGCTCTACTTCGCGTGGGAACGCTTCATCCCGTTCGTCCCGATGATGATCGTTCCCTATTTGTCGATCGATCTCTTCTTCGTCGCGGCGCCTTTTCTCTGCCGGAGCGACCGCGAGCTGGCGACATTCTCCAAACGCATCATCGCCGCGATCGTGGTCGCCGGGATCTGCTTCCTCCTCTTCCCGCTGCGATTTGCCTTTGAGCGCCCCCACGCGGACGGCTCGCTCGGCGCGGTTTTCGATTGGTTCCGCGGGATGGACCAGCCCTATAACTTGTTGCCTTCACTCCACATCGCGTTTCGGACGATCCTGGCTCAACTTTACGCGCGTCACACTCGCGGCCTCTGGCGGACCGGCTCCAACATCTGGTTTTTCCTCGTCGGCCTCTCCACGCTGCTCACCTATCAGCATCATTTCATGGACGTCGTCGGCGGTTTCGCGCTCGGCCTGTACTGCATCTATTTCTTTCGCGAATCCACCGGGCGTTTTCCGGTTATCGAGAATCGTCGCGTCGGACTCTATTACGGACTGGCCGCCCTGATCGGCGCTTTGCTCATCATCTGGCTTTGGCCATGGGGCGCTTTATTGCTTTGGCCCGCAACGTCGTTAGGCCTGGTCGCTGCCGCCTACTTTGGATTGGGCCCGGTGATCTATCGGAAATCCGAGGGCCGTTTGCACTGGAGCGCTTTGCGGGTTCTTGCTCCCTGTTTGTTAGGCCAGCGTTTGTCGTTGCTCTACTATCAACGCCAGTGCCGGCCCTGGGACGAAGTCACGGACCAGGTCTGGATCGGCCGGCGACTCAATCACCGCGAGGCTGCGGCAGCCGCGCAGCTCGGAGTCACTGCCGTCCTCGACCTCACCGCGGAGTTTTCCGAGACCAAACCATTTCGCTCCCTCAAGTACCGCAACATTCCCATCCTGGATCTGACCGCGCCATCCACCGGGCAATTGCGAGAGATGGCGACGTTTATCGACGGCGAATCCCAGAAAGGTGTCGTTTACATCCATTGCAAGATCGGTTACTCGCGGACTGCGGCGGCGGCGGCGGCTTACCTGTTGCAGACCGGAAAGGCGGGGAGCGTTCCGGAAGCCATATCCCTTCTGCGTCGAATCCGTCCGGCCATCGTCATACGACCCGAAGTGTTATCGGCTCTGTCGGAATTTGCCGCTTTTCTCTCGCCTCGAACACCTGCTCCTCCATAATCGCCCAGCCCTATGAAATACGACGAACTGATTCAGCTCTACTTTGAGCGCTCGAACGCACTGCAAGCTTACTGGACGCTTTACGTTGTCATCGTCGGCGGCCTGCTGGCCTTTTCCTCGCTGCGGAAATTACCGGCCGCCGTCACTACCCTGATCGTCACGTTGCTCTTCTGCTTGTTCGCCTACGAAAATCTGGACGCGATTCTGACGGTGACCCGGCAACGGCACGCTACGCTCGCAGCGATCAAAACTGAAGCTGCGTCGACCGAGACCAAATCGGTGCGCGAACTCCTGGAACCGACGTTGACTCCCGCAGCGGAAGGCGCGGTCATGAGAACGCATCTGGTTAGCGATCTACTCACCGTCCTCGGACTTTGGGCGATGGAATTGCGCCGCCGGAAAAACGCCGACGCGTTGCCGTCCCCCGCGGCGTAGCATCAGACAGGCGGCGATTTCGACTCGCGGCTCGCGCTCGCCTGTCGCACAATAGGCCATGTTCAAAACACGGTATCCCATTCCGGGCGAATCGCCGGGAACACTGCGCGCGCGGGAAAGGCAGCCGGATGGCGCCGGGCCTGACATCACGCTGATCGAATACGATCCCACCCGCCTGGAGGAGCGCACGATCACCAACAAAGATGAGCTCCTGCCGCACCTGGATAACAAGCGCATCACCTGGATCAACATCGACGGGCTGGGGGATATCGATGTCCTCAGCACGCTTGGCTCGCGTTTTAACCTCCATCCTCTCGCGCTCGAAGATGTGCTTGCGACCGGACAACGTCCCAAGCTCGAGCAGTATGACGGTTACCTCTTCATCATCGCGCAGATGCTTTACCTGAATGACCAAAAACAAATGTGCGGCGAACAGGTCAGCATGTTTCTCGGGAAAAATTTCCTTATCACGCTGCAGGAGGAAGCCGATTTCGACGTCTTTGAGCCAGTGCGTGCTCGGATTCGCGCAGCCAACGGGTCCATTCGAAAACAAGGCGCGGACTATCTCGCCTACGCGCTCCTCGATTCCATCGTCGATCATTACTATCCGGTGCTCGAGAGCGTGGGCGCGTCGATCGATCTGATCGAGGATGCCATCGTCGAAATTCCCATCAACAGCCCGGTCCATGATCTTCACCAGCACAAGCGGACGTTGACGCAGATCCGGCGTTTCATCTGGCCCGTGCGGGATCTGCTCAACGCGATGATGCACGAGGAGACCGGTCTCGTGAGCAAAAGCACGAAAGTTTATCTGCGCGACTGCTACGATCACACCGTCCAGCTTATGGACCTGGTCGAGAGTTATCGGGACGTTCTCTCCGGCCTGATGGAATTGTATCTGTCCAATGTGGGCATCCGGACGAATGAAATCATGCGCGTCCTGACCGTCATTTCCTCCATCTTCATTCCGCTCACGTTTATCGCCGGCGTTTACGGGATGAATTTCCAGCACGAGAAAGACGGGCAAAAAATGCCGTGGAACATGCCGGAGCTTTTCCATCCTTACGGATATGTCGTGGTCATGCTCTTCATGCTGGCCATCGCAGTTTTCCAAATTTACATCTTCAAGAAGCGGCGCTGGCTGTAGGGGAACTTGCAGCGGATGAAAGAGATCAAGGGACTTCATCACGTCACGGCGATCGCCGGACCCGCGCAGGAGAATCTCGATTTCTACGCGGGCGTGCTTGGGATGCGGTTGGTCAAGAAATCGGTCAACCAGGACGACCCCGGTACCTATCATTTGTTCTACGCTGACGCGGAAGGTCATCCCGGAACGGACCTGACTTTTTTCCCCTGGGCCCAGATGGCACCGAGCCGCGAGGGTCATGGACTGAGCAGGGAAGTCTCGCTCGCGGTGCCGCCGGGCAGTCTCAGCTTCTGGAGCGAGCGGCTGATGCGCTACGGCGCGAGGACGGGCGCGGCAGAACTGCGTTTCAATCAAAACGTTCTGCCGGTCACTGATCCCCACGGTTTGCGTATTGCCCTGGTGGAAAGCGAGGATTTGTTAGGCCGCGCTTTTACTCCCTGGGAAGGCAGCCCAATCCCGGTCGAGCATCAAATTCGCGGGCTCGAAAGCGCGCGCATGGTGGAGCGCGACCTGGTCGTGACCACGACCTTTCTTACGACCGCGATGGGGTTCACTCATCTGGGCACGGAGAACGGCTGGCATCGTTACGGGCTCGGCGAAGGAGATGGAGCCGGCCTGCCCTCAGGCCGGAAACGAGCTAGCTGGGGCTCTTATGTAGATATTCGGGAAGAGCCGATGGCTCGAAGGGGCGCGTGGGGGACGGGAAGTATTCACCACATCGCCTGGCGCGTGGACGACGAAGGGCATCAACTCGAAGTGCGCGCGAGCGTGAGCGCACAGGGCGCGCGACCTACGCCGCTGATCGATCGCTTTTGGTTTAAGTCGGTTTACTTCAAGGAACCGGGCGGTGTGCTTTTCGAACTTGCCACGGACGGACCGGGCTTCGCGGTCGATGAAGATCGCGCGCATCTCGGCGAAACACTCGTCCTGCCGCCCTGGCTTGAATCCGATCGGGCAGCGATTGAGAGCCAACTGCCTTCACTGGTGATGCGGTAGGGACGGCGCTGCGCCGTCCGAAACGCACCAGCGTAATACAAACTGTATTTTGCGTTTTCGCGGCGCTTCTCCGAGTATCCGACGCGCCGCGCCCCGGACGCCGCAGCGCGGCGTCCCTACCTTTTCAGAACCCCGTCGAAAAATTCTACGATCCGCGTTTGCCGGCGTAGCCGCAAAATCGGCTCGCTCACCATATGTGTTCCGAGGAGCGGCAGAAACTCGAACGTCTTCCCCGCGTTGAAGAGAGCGTCCGCCAGCTGCATCGAGTGTTGGGCGTAAACGTTGTCGTCCGTCAGCCCGTGAATGAGTAGAAGCGGCTGTCGCAAATCTTTCGCGTGGGTGAGCACGCTGCTGGCCCGATACCCTTCCGCATTCTCCGATGGTAACCCGAGGTAACGCTCCGTATAAAACGTATCGTAATTCTCCCAGGTCACCACCGGCGCTCCGGCCACGGCGCAGCGGAAAATTTCCGGCCGCTGCATTACCGCCATGGCGGAAAAATATCCGCCGAACGACCAACCGACTACGCCAACGCGTTTGAGATCCATGGCGGGCTCATGTTTCGCGAGTGCCTGCAAACCCGCGATCTGATCCGCCAGCGCCGCATCAATTAGGTTCCCGCGAATCGCCCGTTCCCATTCGCGACCGCGGCCTGGCGTCCCGCGCCCGTCCAGTGCGACGACGATATAACCACGATCCGCCATCCACTGGTCGATCATGTAGCGGTCCAGGCGAGCGAGCACCTGTTTGTGGTGCGGCCCGGCGTAAACATCCAGAATCACCGGATACGTCTTTCCTTTTGTGAAATCGCGCGGCCTAACGATCGCCGCGTCCATGATGCGCGCCCCATCGGTGCGCAGCAATTCAACCTTCGGTAAAACGGAAGGATGCTCCGCCACCGACGGGAGCTCGCTCACCTTGTTCCCATCCAAACTGCGGACGAGTTCCCATCCCGCGCGCCCGTCGAGAAGATCGAAGCGATGCAGAAATTGCTCCTTCATTTCGCCAAAGACGGCGTCGTGGTTTCCACTCTCGTGGGTTAACTGTCGCGGTTCGACTTTGCCCTCAAGGCTAAACCGAAAGAGATGGCGTTCGCGTGAAGCCGGCCCGCCGGCGACGACGATGGAACGGTCTCCCTCGTTGAGATCGATGAATCCATCGAGGTTGAAATCCGTGGGTGTGATCGCCCGCACGAGAGCGCCATCCGCCGAATGCAGCTCGACTTGCCACGTGCCGTTGCGCTCCGTCGTCCAAAGAAATTCCTTCCCGTTTTTCAGCCAGACCGGCATCGGCTTGGAATTGAGATTGAGCCAGGCGGCGTCGGTTTCGCGGAGCAGCTCGCGAGTCGTGCCCGTGGCCGGATCGACGGCGAGCAAAATCTCCTCCTGCTGCGCGCGATTCTGGACCAGAAGACAGAGTGGCTCTGCCGCTTCTTTCCAGATCACGCGAGTGAGATAAGGATACTTCTCGCGGTCCCATTCTACCCAATGGGTCGCGCCGCCGGTTCGGGCCACGAGGCCAAGGCGGACCTTCGCGTTGTTCGTGCCGGCGCGCGGATAGAAATTTTTCGCCGGCGGCGTTTCAGGATGCAGAGGATCGGCAATGAACCGTCGTTCCACTCCGGTGTTGTCGGTTTCCTGATAGGCGATCCATTGCGAGTCGGGCGACCACCAGAAACCTTCGTGCCGGTTCATTTCCTCCTGCGCGACAAACTCCGCGAGGCCGTGTTGGATCGTCTCACTCGCGCCGGAGGTGAGCGCGACGTCCGCTTTCGTTTCGAGGTCGATGACATGGAGTTCGCCGTCACTTACCGCGGCGACCGCGCGTCCATCGGGGGAAAAATGCGGGTCGATCCAGCTCCGGCCCGGCAGCTCGGTCACCTGTGAGTCAGCGCGGGTGATGACGTATAACTTGCTCGAAAGCGCCACCAGCAATTTGCTCCCATCCTTCGATAACTGAAAGCTGGTGAAGCCGCGCAGACTTTGCCGTTCGCGCTCGCGTCGGCTCCGCTCCTCCGCCGTGAGTTTTTCCTCGGCGCCCTGAAGCAATTTCGCCGGCGTCAGGATTTCGCGGAGCTTCGCATCGGCGATGGTGAATTCATAAAGCCGCAGAACCGGATCGCGTGCGCCGCCCCGAAGGAAAATGACTGCTTTGCCATCCGGGGCGATGACGGGCGAGACGGGCTGGCCTAACGAGTAATTGCGCGTCTCGACCAGCTCGCGGAAATAGCGGAGATCGGGCGATTCGGATTCGCCCGCGCGCCCCGCGGACGGGATCGAAATGAGGACGATGGAAGTGAGGATTCGGGGGAGGAGATTGATGACGAATCGCATAGGCACGGTTCCGTTCGGGGGCGGCACTTTGCAAACGCCAAAGAGCGGCGGTCCCTGAGTTCAGAAATCCGCGCCAGTCCATCGGAGCCTTCGCGTCCGAATAAAAGGGGACTGAACCAAACGCGATGAATCGAACTCACATCAAATGGCTCCCCATTCTGGCGGCGGGTTTGTACTTCGCATTTCAGTATTTTACCTCCGAGAAATTCGTGAACCCGGAAACGGGCCGCAAGAGCCACGTCGCGATGTCCATGCAGCAGGAAAGCGCGCTCGGGCTGCAAACGTACCAGCAGGTCTTGTCGCAATCGCAGTCCATCGATTCCGGGCCGGAGCTGGAAATGGTCAAGCGCGTCGCGGGGCGGCTAGCCACGGCCACAGGTAAGAGCGGGCAGGGGCTCGATTGGCAGGTGTCACTGATCCGCGATTCGAAAGTGAATGCGTTTTGTCTGCCGGGCGGCAAGATCGTGGTCTACACGGGCATCCTCCCGGTGGCGCAAAACGAAGCCGCGCTCGCCACGGTGATGGGCCACGAGATGGCGCATGCCACCTCGCGTCACGGCGCGCAACGTGTGCTCCAGCAGAACCTCGCCCAGACCGCGATGACGGGAATTGCGCTCTCCATGTCCGATATGGATTACGACAAACAGCGCGTCGTCATGGGTGCGCTTGGGGCCGGGGCCAAGTTCGGAATTCTTATGCCTTTCAGCCGCGAGCATGAATCAGAGGCGGACCACATCGGTCTTACTTACATGGCTCGCGCCGGTTACGACCCGCGCGAGAGCGTCCGGTTTTGGAAGCGAATGGAAGGAGCCGGCGGGAACCAGCCTCCGGAATTTCTCTCCACTCATCCTTCGCACGGCACGCGCGTCCAGCAACTCGAAGCGTGGATGCCCAAGGCGCTGGAAGAATACAACCAGGCTGCGCCGCACTAGAAAAAATGCGGCAAAGGGGTTAGCCCTCTGCCGCATTCACCGCCCCGCGGATTAACCGCGGCGGCGTTTTCATTCACGCGTTTCCGCCGCTCAGTCCGGCCGCGAATCAGTGTTTAAAATTCGAGAATCAGGTCCTTCTCGCAGAAATTGAACTGAACTGGTTTTCCTTCTTCACCACTGGCCCAGACGGCTTTGAACCATTGCTTGCAGGCCTGGCTGTTGGTCGACTTATGCCAGATCAGGGTCTCGGTATCGCCGGCCTTGATCCCATCGCCGATGTCGAAATATCCGTAGGTCTCACCATCTTCCGAAACCAGGATTTTGGTGATCATCTCCTTGGTGTTGTTATGGACTTTGAACGAATAATCCTCTGCCCGGACCGCGGGCGAGAAGAAGGCCAGGACGAGAAAAGCGCTGGCGAGCACAATGGCTTTGGTGAAGCGGTTTTGAAGTTTCATGATACTGATTTTGTTTCGATTTGTGTTGGTCTACGCCGCCGAGCTTAGTCCTCGCAAAGCTGATCGCAATTCGAAACTCAAGGCGGGAAACCCGACTTGCAATGGCCGGACTCGGCTATCAATAAACCCGGTAGTCCACCACGCGCCATTGGTCCGATTCGTTGGTCAGGATCACGCGTTCGGCGGCGAGCGCTTTATGCTCGAAAGTGGTCCGATAAAGTATGCTTTCGTAGCGCCCATCGGGCGAGCCCGTCAGTTTGTGCGTGAACGCCGCACCAATGAATGAACGCGAAAGGACCCGCCCGAAAGGAACGCGCCGGCTTTCCATTGAGCGAATGAACGCCGGCTCGGTGCCCGCAGCCCGGAGCCGCGCGGGTTCCTCAGCATAGGCTTGCGCGTAGTCGCCGGCGTCCACCAATTGCAGCCAGTGCTGAGCAGCGGCGCGGGCCTCCTTTTCACGGACGCGTTTCTCGGATGGCGACTTCGCGGTCCGCCGATGCGAAGCGCAGCCCTGCAGCAAAACGAGACTAAGGCAGAGGAACAAAAATAGGACGCGCTTCATTTCGCTGATGGGCTATTCGTCCGGCTTCGCATTCAGATCGATCGGCTTCTCCAGTTTCCCGACCTTGAAATAGGTGCCGACGAAGTAGGCACGCATGCCGTGGTAGTAGTCCGTGTTTTTGCCATCCAGCTTCACCACGTGGCCTTTTGAGAAGGTAAAGGTCAACTCGCACGGTGCTCGATCTTCGCCGGGCTCCACCACTTCCTTGTACGCCGCTGTGTCGCCCTTAAGTGTTGCTACACCCGACAAGCCGCCGGTGTGCGAGGTGGGACCGCGGACCACATTAATCTGAAACGCGACGCCCTCCTTCCTTTCTTCCAGGTCCAGCGAGCCACCGAACGAATCTCCATAAGAACCGGTGATCCCGCTGGGCAGCGACCGGTCGTAGGCCGCGCGCAAAAATTCTGTGCGCGACTCCGTGAGCTCGGCCATCGAGGTCCAGTAGTCGGCGCTCTTCTTCGGGTCGTCGCCGTGGAATCCATTCTGGCGCGGTTGATCCGCGGAAATGTAATCGCGGTGTTCCAGCCATTTGCGCTGGCCGTCGCGCAGGTCTTTGAACTCGTCGGCCGGAAGTGTTTTCCGCAGCGTCGCGAACGTCTTGTTCAACTCGGCATCCGCGGTAGCAAACCGGCGCTTGGCCTTCGCCAGCTCCGCTGCTTCGGCGCCGGCGTGAACGGGCGCGGTCGCGAGAAGAGCCAGGGCCACCGCGAGGACGGAGGCGACACGAGTCGTTCGCATGGTCACTTCTCAGCGATCCACCTTATGCCGATACGCTACTTGGCTTTGGTCCGAACGACGACTGCGGCCACCTGCGCCACATCCACGGCCGCATCGTAGAACTCCGCGCCGGTCAGCTGGGAAATGTGAACGAGCTTATCTCCGACTTTCTCGACCTTGCCCCCGATTTTTTCCCCGGAGGTCAGCCGCAATTCCACGGTCTGCCCCATGTTCTTCTGGAGGATGCCCACGATCGTGTCGCCAGCCTGCAAATCGATTTTGCCTTGGGCGAACAAATCGGAGCAGACGAGAGCGAAGCCGACCGCAACAATAAGTGAGAGCTTTTTCATGATGCTCGTTTGTGCCCAAGGGTCGCCCGTTTTGCCAGCCAAATCATTAGGATTGAGTGACAGGGCAAAGCGGTCGCCGCGGCGACCTTGCCGAATTCTCAGTTTGGCAGGCGGAGCGCCTGCCCTACAATTGCTGATGCCGGAGATCGCGGAGAACCTGGAGCAGATCCGAGCGCAGATCGCGGCCGCGGCCGAGAAAAGCGGACGGCCCGTCTCCGACATCGTGCTCGTCGCGATATCGAAAACGCATGAAGCCGAAAAAGTTCGGGCCGCGTTCGATGCCGGCCAGGAAATTTTTGGCGAGAGCCGGGTCCAGGAAGCGCGCGCCAAAATACCGCTGCTCCCTTCAGCGGCGCGCTGGCATTTTGTGGGGCGCCTTCAGAAAAACAAAATCCGCCACGCGCTGCCGCTCTTCGAATTGTTTCATAGCGTCGATTCGATCGAGCTGGCGCGCGATATGAACCGGATCGCGGAGGAAGAAGGAATGCGTCCGCGCGTCCTTCTCGAGGTCAACGTGGCAGGCGAGGGGAGCAAGATCGGATTCGCGCCGGACACTCTTCGCGCACAGATGGAGGCGCTGCTCGAGTTGCCGCGCCTGACCATCGAAGGCCTCATGACTATTCCCCCTTTCGCGGCCGAGGCGGAAGCGTCGCGTCGCTACTTTGTCGAGTTACGCGAGCTGCGAGATCGCTTCGCGGCCGAATTTCAGATCGGGCTGCCGCAACTCTCCATCGGAATGAGCGGCGACTTCGCCGTTGCGATCGAGGAAGGTGCCACGCTGGTTCGTGTCGGCACCGCGATCTTCGGCAAGCGAACGCCGGCGCGGCTGCGCCACGAAAGCAGCGATACCTGACCATGCGACTGGAGCTCAAAAACGTGCAACTCATTGGCGCGGAGTTGGCGTTGATCTGGAGCGATGAAGCGGAATCTTTTCTGCCGCTGGAACGTTTGCGCCGCGCCTGTCCTTGCGCCACTTGCGGCGGTGAGCCGGACGTCCTGGGAAATATTTCGCGACCGGATGTGAGTTATACCGCGCAGAGTTTCGAACTCGTCGGTTGGCAAATGGTTGGCGGCTATGCCTTGCAGCCGCGCTGGGGCGACGGTCATAGTACCGGTTTGTATTCGTTCCAGTATCTTCGCCGGCTAACAGCTCCCCCAGTTTCGTAATCGTGCTCGTGCTCCTGCTCGTGATCGGAGGGGATCGAGCACGATCACGAGCACGAGCACGAGCAGGAGTAAGCGGCAGAGGCCTTGACGTGTCTGATAGGCTTCGATTTCCCATGACGCGAACGATCAAAGCATCGCTCTTGTTCTTCTTCTTATCTCTGTGCGCGTCCGCGATTCTGGTGACTCAGCACGTTCGCCTCCAAGTCCCGCCGCCGGCGCCCCATGAGCTTTTCGCCGTGGTCGAAAAACAATTGGCCGCCTTCCGCGTGGACGATTATTCCGGCGCCTATCTTCAGGCCGCGAGCGAGGTCCAGCAAAAGTTTACCGTGCCGCAATTCGAAGCGATGATCCGCCGCGATTATGGCGCGATGACAAATGCGCGCCGAATCGAGTTCGGCCTGGTCAAGGTCAATGGCTCGGCCGCAGTGGTGCAGGTTTTCTTTCTCGAGCCCAACGGTTTCACGCGCTCCTTTCTCTACAGCCTGATCGCGGAAGGCGATTCGTGGAAAATCAACGACGTGCGGCCAACCGAAAGTCATTCCCGCCCGGCCGGCCTGAATATTTGATTCTGCCCTGGCGCCGACACGCCCTCGTGCGGGCGATGTTGGCCGCGCCTGGTCTCAACGGCCGGACAGGCCGTCCAGGTTCCGTCTGCAACTTCAGCGCGGCAACGTCACCCGCAGAAGCGAAACATCCGATCCCATCGGCTTCACCGCGCGTTCGGGCAGTTCCGCCGGAAGAAGAAAGAAATCGCCGGGCTTTAATTCCATCCCTGCACATTCCAGCGCGCCCGTCAGGCAGACCACGATCGCGAACCTTCCTGGCGGTGCGATCTCTCGCGCCCCGTCGAGCGACCATTTCTCCACGTCGAAAAATTCCTGCCTAACGAGTGTCTCTCCATCTTGCTTCAGCAACGTTGGTTCCACATCCGCAAAGTCGATGCACTGCAACGCCTCCTCGAGATGCATCGTCCGGGCCGCCTCGCCTTTCTTGACCCGATCCCAATCATAGACGCGATAGGTCGTGTCGCTGTTCTGCTGGATCTCCACGATGACGTTCCCCGCGCCGAGCGCATGGAGCCGGCCGCTCGGGAGAAAAATCGCATCCCCGGCCGACACCGCGATCGCGTGAAGATGTTGCTCCACTTCCTCGCTTTGACTCGCCTTCTCAAAGGCCGCGCGGGACGACCCTTTTCTTAAGCCGGCAAACACTTGCGCCCCCGGGGCGGCGTCCGCGACGTACCACGTTTCCGATTTCGGTTCTCCATTTAGCTGCGCCGCAATCTGCGCTGGAGGGTGCACTTGCAGTGAGAGATTCTCCTGCGCGTCGAGCAACTTGGCCAGGATGGGAAAGCGGGGCGAGTCGGGCGCGTTCCCGAAAACTTCCCGGCGATGTTCCGTCCACAATTCGTGAAGCGTCCGCCCGCGGAGCGGACCGAGGTGCACGACGCTCTGCGCTTCCGCTCGATCCACGATTTCCCACGATTCGCCAATTCGAACACCTTGAGGCAAAGGTTTTCGGTAGAGCGATTCCAGGCGTCGCCCGCCCCAGACCCTTTCCATGAAAATCGGCTCGAAGACCAGGGGCTGGGTGAGATGCAGTTGGGACATCAGGCGCCCTACCATTCGTGCGCGAATCTGATTTGCAACCATCGCCGCCTGCGAGGCCGGGTCAGCCCGCGGTTGTCACGCTGGGCGCTCTCACTACTATGGGAACGCCATGCCCGTCCGACCGCTCATCAAATATTGGATCCCGGTCGCGGTCTGGATGGGCCTGATTTTCCTGGCTTCCGGCGACCTGATGTCGGCGGAGCACACGTCGCGCTTTATCGGTCCATTCCTGCGCTGGCTCAACCCGGATGTGTCCCCCGCGACCATTGCTTCGGTTCAGTTCGTGGTGCGCAAATGCGCGCACGTCACGGAGTATGCGATCCTCGCTGCACTGCTTTACCGCGCGTTCCGGCAGAGCGGTGGATTGGGGCGGTTCGCCAGGGCCATCGCCTTTATCAGCGCGGCGGTTTACGCCTGCTTCGATGAGTTTCATCAATCCTTCATTCCCTCTCGAACCGGTGCCCTTCAAGATGTGGCGATTGACTGCGCAGGCGCGATTCTCGGGCTAATGCTTTGCCACTTTTTTTGGCTGGGCTTTCGCTCTTCTCCAACGTCTGTTTCCGGCGGCGGAACTTTACGCCAGATTGCGCGGGCCATGCGTCCGTTGCAGTGGACGAAAAACGCACTACTGCTCTTGCCGCTCCTGCTGGCTCACGAAATTCCCACCGCGGCCGGCGTGGCAAAACTCGCGGCCGCGATCGTCGCCTTCAGTTTGTTTGCCTCAGGAGCGTATGTCCTCAACGATCTCCTGGATCGCGAGGCCGATCTCCTGCATCCGCGCAAAAGGATGCGTCCTTTCGCCGCCGGCGCCTTGAGCCGCCGGACAGGCGTGACTCTTGTCTTAATTCTGTCGGCGTTGGGACTCGCCCTCGCCTTGGCGGTGCTGCCTCTGACGTTTAGCGCGATCCTCGCGCTCTACGGCTGCGCCACCATGGCGTACTCTCTCTACCTCAAACGCGTGCCGGTTATCGATGTCGTCACGCTGGCCGCGCTCCACACTCTGCGCATCATCGCGGGGGCTCACGTGCTTCCCGGGATCGACGTTTCGAAATGGTTGCTCGGCTTCAGCTTCCTCTTCTTTCTCTCTCTCGCCTT
Organism: Verrucomicrobiota bacterium; assembly: GCA_041167585.1. GTDB lineage: Bacteria > Verrucomicrobiota > Verrucomicrobiia > Chthoniobacterales > UBA10450 > AV80. The sequence continues at coordinate 7,051 of JBEEHV010000017.1, read as the reverse complement.
CGCGAAACGTTTCGCTGAAATCCAGACGCATTCGAGCGAGTCGGCGGCGCAACTGCCGGGACGCGGATATTATTCCGCACATCTTCGCTTCGTCCGGACGCTGGGCTGGGGGAGTGCCTTGGGCGCGCTCCTCGTGATCGCGTTCTATCTTGGCAGCGACAAAGTCCAGACGCTTTACCGCCATCCCGCCTTCCTTTGGCTCACCTGTCCGGCCGTGATTCTTTGGCTGGGCCGCATCTGGTTCCTGGCGCAACGCGGGAAATTGCACGACGACCCCGTGGTCTTCGCCCTGTCTGATCCGATCAGTTACTTGACCGGCGTGGCGATTTTAGTCATCGCTGTGCTCGCAGTGTGAACGCATGTGGCCTGGATGGAAAAGCTCCGCGAGTGAAACGATCCGGCGGTTCTGGCCGGAGATAATCATTTGCGGATTACTGGCCGCAATTGTCGCGAGCGTCTCCTACCGCGTCTCGGGCCTGAGCTCGCCGGCCGTGCGGGATGGAATCTGGTTCCAGGCGGATCCGGTCCGGGTGCTGGGCGATATGACCGATCGCTTCGGCAACCACTACCGGATCAAAGTCCATCCGCTTTTTGTCCTGCTCACTCATCCGCTCGTCACGCTACTTCGGACGCTGACCGGTGCTTCCGCACTAACCGCGGCCAGGCTCGTGACCGCATTCTTCGCCGGGGTATGGGTCGTTCTGGTTTTCTCGTTGCTCCGCCTGCTGGGATGTCGCCAGATCGATGCCACGATCTTCGCAGCGCTTGGTGCGGTGAGCGCCGCGGCGCTCTTTTGGACCGGGCTGACTGAAACCTATCTGCTCGGTTCCATCAGCATTCTCCTCGCGCTTCTCGCGGTGCAGCTCCCCTCCAGTCGAAAGAGTTTTTGGATCACGCTCGCGAGCGCGTTTTCCCTCAGCGTCACAATCACAAATTGGATGGCCGGATTGCTCGCGACGGCTGTTTCGTTTTCCTGGAAGCGCGCCTGCGTGCTCGTCGCCACCGCGTTTTGCTTGGTCACAATTCTGTGGGGCGTGCAAAAGTTTTTCTACCCGCAGTGCCCCTTCTTTTTGAGCCAGAGTGAAGAGAAAGCCTACATCAACAATCCTCTTTCGGGCGGGCCGGTCACTTCCATCAAAGCACTCGTATTTCACACGATGGTAATGCCGCGTATTCGGCCCTTCGAAGACATGAAGTCGAAGTGGCGTTGGTGCGGGTACATCACGATTCAAAACGATCGTCCGGGCGCTGGCTCCAGTCTGGCCACTGCCGCCGCCGCCTTGTGGGCTCTGTTGCTGGCTCTTGGGCTGTGGGGATTCGCGACCGCTTCGGGCCACGTGAAATTGCGCATTGTCATCGGAGGAACACTTCTCGGTCAGATGGCGCTTCACTCAATTTATGGAGAGGAAACATTCCTGTATTCTCTCCACTTCGCGCCTCTTCTTCTCGCAGTGGCAGCGATGGGAATTCACACGCGGCTCCGGCCAGTCGTCCTCGCGCTCGCGACCTGTCTGGTCTTCATCGCCGGCACCAATAATTTTTCCCAACTCTCGAAGGCGATCGAGCTGGATCGTCGCATCTACGAAAGCGTTCATCCGCCCGTTCTCAGCCCTCTCCCTTGACCAATCACCGATCACCGATAACTATTGACCTCCGCGGCATCCGCCGCACCCGGGCCTGTAGCTCAGTTGGTTAGAGCATGCGCTTGATAAGCGCAGGGTCGCTGGTTCGAGCCCAGCCAGGCCCACCAATTTATTTTCGGACGCGACGTTACTCCTTGTCCAAATCGCGCGGGTCCCTAGGATCCCTCCATGTCGAAATCCATTCTTATCGCAGCGGCGTTTTGCGTGATTTGCCCATTGTCGTTGGTCGCGGCGGAGGACGATGCGGAGAACGACTCATCTGCTGTGCTGCCGAAGAATTACGCCGGCAAGTACATTCTCGCGACGAACACGCTGTCGCCGGACAAGACCATCGGTGTCATTTATCCCAAGGCGAACGTTTGCGAGGACGAGTCCAACAAGAGCTGCAAAGATTTCGTGGTGCAGGTCAAACCGTTCAAGATCCTGGGGACGCTTGTAACGAAGTCCCCGTATTTCCGAAACAGGAACCACGGGGCCATTAGCGGGGAATGGTCCAAAGATGGAGCTGCCGCGCTCATAACGCTCGAGAGCAAGTGGGGACCGGGCGACATTTTCCTGGTCGAATTCAAAGGCGGACAGCTGACACGTGCGACCAACCTGCTGGGGAAAATTCACGACCTCCTCGCACCGGATTATCGCAAGGCGATGAATGTCCGCTCCAAGGAGGAGGTTGATTTTCTTTTCGAAAGTGAAGACAGCCCCATGGTTGAATTCAAGGGCTCCACGATCGAGGTCCACGCCAAAGCGACCACCGATCCCAAACATATTCCCGGTGAAAAGGCGTGGGAGGGCAAGCTCGATGCAATCTGGGATATCCCCGCGGCGAAGTTCACTTCCCAAAAAGTGCAGCGTTTATTCGCCGGCGTTCGCAAGGACGAGTGACGGAATTGGAATCGTTCCGTCGTCAGGCGACGGCGCATTTCATTCGCGCTGCGGCAGAAGTTCGCTACGGTATCGGACTTCGTGAAACTTTCCTTCGCCGTCGCTTTCGTCTGCCTTGTTTTTTCTTCCGCCGCTGCTCGCGCGGAAACTCCAGCGAAGCCTCCGGGCGTCACCGTTCCACCACTTCCGTTCAAGCACACGACGCTGCCGAACGGGCTCCAGGTTTACACGGTCGAAGATCATTCCAGCCCGACCGTTGCGGTCCAGGTCTGGTATCACGTCGGCTCGAAGGACGATCCAAACGGTCGCAGTGGCTTCGCCCATCTCTTCGAGCACATGATGTTTAAGGGGAACGATCATCTGACGCCGGACGCGTTTGATGAAATCACGGAGAACATCGGCGGCGAGAATAACGCTTACACCGCCGAGGACGTGACCGTTTACCATGAAACCGTCCCGTCGAATTATCTCCACCCAATTTTGTGGGCGGAGGCCGAACGCATGTCGGCCCTGGCCTTGACCGATCCCAACTTCGCCTCGGAGCGCGACGTGGTGAAAGAGGAATATCGCCAGCGCATTCTGGCGAATCCCTATGGAGACTTTTATCTCGATGCGGACCGGAAATCTTTCGTGGCCCATCCCTACAAGCGGCCTGGCATTGGGAATATTGCGGAACTCGACGCGTCGAAACTTCCGGAGGTCAAAGCCTTTCACGCCACCTTCTACCGGCCGGATAACGCGACGCTCATCGTCGTCGGCGATTTCAAGCAGGATGAATTGGACGGCTGGGTGAAAAAATATTTCGGACCCATCGTGAAACCGTCCGAGAAAATCCCGCGAGTCTCGGTCAAGGAACCGTCGCGGACGAAGGATCGCCTCGAGACCAGCTATAATCAGAAAGCGCCTCTGCCCGCGATTGCGTTCACCTACCTCGCACCTTCGATCCGCAGCAGCGACGCGCCTGCGTTAGAAATCGCGGAGGAAATTCTGGCCGGCGGCGAATCATCCCGGCTTTACCGCTCGATGGTTTATGAGAAGCAGCTGGCGCAGACCGTCTCCTGCAATGCCGACATGCGGGAGGATCTGGGGCTCCTCGTTTTTCGCGCGATTCTGGCCAGCGGAAAGCCGATCGCGGAAGCCGAGAAAATGCTCACTGAGCAAATCGAAAGCGTGCTCAAGGACGGGGTGACGGAAGCCGAGCTCGACAAAGCCAAAAGCCGATTCCTCACCGGGAAACTTCTGGAACTTGAAACCACCAACGGGAAGGCGAGCGCGCTCGGGGAAGCCGCGGTCGTTTACGGCGACGCCTCCCGCGTGAACACCGGGCTGGCGCAAATCCAGGCCGTCACCGCGGCGCAAGTCAAAGCCGCCCTGGCCAAGTACATCACCGGGAAAAAGAAGGTCGTGATCGAGTACCTCCCGGAATCGATGAGGACCCCGCCTAATCCTCCGAAGCCACCGCCGCCACCAGCCGACACGAGCGAGAAAAAATCCTGATGAAAGCACGTATCATTTCCACCCTTGGAATTTTTTCTCTCGCGGCCAGCGCCGCCTTTGCCACGGGCGGAGTGGACACCGCACCGGCGGCATCAGATCCGCATCCGGTCACCTTTTCACAGCCGAAAGAAACGAAGCTCGAAAACGGCTTGCGGGTCATCGTGGTGGAGCGTCCTACCTTGCCCTTGCTGGCGGCAGAAATCGTGGTGCGCAACGGCGCCGAGGTGGATCCCAAAGACCGGGCTGGCTGCGCCAGCATGACCGGCTCTCTTCTCACCAAGGGTACCGACAAAATGTCCGCGCCGCAAATCGCCAGCGCCATGGAATCTCTCGGGGGCGCGATCGATTCCGGCGCGCGCTGGGATGCGTCCAGCGCCAACATTGTCGTGATGTCCGATAAGGCGGATGCCGCTCTCGCCATTCTTTCCGACGTCATCCTGCATCCTGCTTTCAAGCAGGAGGAAATCGACCGGCTGAAGAACCAGACCCTCGATGGATTGCGCGTAGTCTTGCAGCAGCCCGGGGCCCTGGCGCGTTTCGTGACCGAGCGAGTGGTTTTCGGCGAGGGAGAATACGGGCACGCTGCCGGCGGCACCGTGGAAACCGTCCAGGCGATCACGCGTGACGACATCGTCAAGCTCTACAAAACCTATTACGTTCCGGGGAACGCGACCCTCATCCTTTCCGGCAATCTCACCCTCGAAGAGGGGAAGCGACTCGCGCAGAAATTTTTTGGCGACTGGAAAGGGGACCTTTCCACCGCGAAGGAAACGCCGGTCGTGCCGGCCACTGAGTGGAAACCGGAGCGCGTTGTGGTCGATTTGCCGATGGCGGGTCAGGCGTCAGTCACCGTGGCCAAGCCGGCGATCAAGCGTAATTCGCCCGATTACTATGCCGGGCTGGTCACGAATGCCGCGCTGGGGCAGGGGTTCGTTTCGCGTCTGAACCGCGAAATCCGAATCAAGCGCGGACTCAGCTACGGCGCGCGGAGCGCGATCGATTCTCGCCGCAGCGGCGGCTCGTTTTTCGCGTCGGCCCAGACCAAGAACGAATCGGCTGCTGAAGTGGCCGGTCTGCTGCAAGCGGAGTTGAAGCGCTTGGGCACCGATCCGGTCCAGGGCAAAGAGCTCAAATCCCGCCAGGCGGTATTGACCGGCGGTTATGCCCGGAGTTTGGAAACGAACAGGGGATTCGTGGGGCAGCTCGCCTCGCTCGTCATATATGACCGCCCGCTCGACGCGATCAACCAGTATATCCCGGCGATCAATGCGATCACAGCCAATGACGTCAGCGCGTTCGCGACGAAATATTTCGAAACGCCGCCGAGTCTGATCATCGTCGGCAAAGCGCCAGTATTTCTCGAAGCGTTGAAGAAAGAGTTCCAGGACATTAAGGTGATTCCCTCTCTCGAGCTGGACCTCAACCGCGCTGACCTGACGAAAGTGAAGTAGGTGGATCGAGCGCTCCGTCGCTCGATGAATGGCGCCGCCTAATCCAGGAGCGGCGGTTTATAAAGCCGTTGTTTTGACGCCGGAGGTCTTTTTGCCGCTTGCATTCGGAACCCGACATTCGACATTCGAAATTCTTCCGGGGGCATAGCTCAGTTGGTAGAGCGCCAGCTTTGCAAGCTGGATGTCAGGGGTTCGAATCCCCTTGCCTCCAAAGCCCTTTGGGCGTGAGGCAAAAATCTACAGCGGCGGGCCGCACTTCTGGATAGATGGAAACGGCCCGACACATCGGGCCGACTACAAAACATTGACCGAACGATGTCCGAGCGAAAGAATTCCGGCATGCAAACCCCGGTTACCGATTACAAAGAAACACAGGGTCTGGTTTATTTCGCGCGGATGCTGGACAAGATCCGGTTGAAGGCCGCTGGGAAACTCCCTGACGGATATTTTACCGGCCTGGAACCTGACTCGACTGTTTTCGACGCGCGCTGTGTCCGGTTTCTGGGAATCGATTATGAAAAGCTGAAGAAGCGGACCTTGGAAGGCGGGACCGACGAAGAAATCCTGGAATGGTGCTTTCAGAATGGGCGTCGCCCTAACGAGGAAGAGATCGAAGTCTGGAACGGATTCATTCTAAAACGCGGCTGGCGCGATAGTGGCAGCGAAGAACTGGCCGAGACGAAGAAACGCCAAGGGCTGGGGGACCGGGATGATATCCAGACATTCGTGGATTATCACGACGTGGACGAAGGAAGAACGCCGCGGCGTTAGCTGCTCTTCCTGGCGTGCGCGGGGGCGAACGCCCTACAACTGTAGCCCGTCTCTGCGAGCCGGCGATTTGCAAAGAAAAAGCCGGACAACATCAGCCGTCCGGCTTTTCCAAAATGTGAGTCAGCGACTCCTGAATTGTGCGTTACCGTTTCAGAGTTCTTCAAGCCTCGATTTCTTTCGAAACCAAGGGCTTAAACGGCATCTCCGAAATTCCGGAGAACTTCGAACTTAGCCGTCGACCTATTCAACCCCGAACGAATTCGGGGCGAATTCTCCTTAGAAAGGAGGTGATCCAGCCGCAGGTTCCCCTACGGCTACCTTGTTACGACTTCATCCCAGTTACCGCTCATAGCGTAGACGGCTGCTTCCTATTGCTAGGTTGGCGCGCCGGCTTCGGCTACAAGTGACTTCCATGATGTGACGGGCGGTGTGTACAAGGCCCGGGAACGTATTCACGCCGTCGTAGCTGATACGGCATTACTAGCGATTCCGGCTTCATGGAGTCGAGTTGCAGACTCCAATCCGAACTGGGCCCAGTTTTAGTGATTTCCTCCACCTCGCGGTCTCGGATCGTTCTGTACTGGGCATTGTAGTACGTGTGCAGCCCAGGCCGTAAGGGCCATACTGACTTGACGTCGTCCCCACCTTCCTCCCCGTTTCACAGGGCAGTCTGAACAGAGTGCTCGGCTTGCGCCGGTGGCAACAGTTCACAGGGGTTGCGCTCGTTGCGGGACTTAACCCAACATCTCACGACACGAGCTGACGACAGCCATGCAGCACCTGTGCAAGTTGTCCCTTTCGGGACTC